>JACRHT010000012.1:613679-1227359 GCA_016217545.1 Opitutia bacterium
GAGGTTCTTGAGCGGGCCAGTCTGGAACGTGTAGCTGACTTGGGCGTCGATGGTCTTTTCCGGCTGGGCGACGGAGAAGCCGCCGTTCGGGTTGACGTCACCACCGCGGCTCGGGGGTCCGAACGTGGTGATGTATTGGCGGTTCGAGGAACGATACTTCTCGCTCAGGCGGGCGGAGAAGCCGTGGCGCTCGTAGTAGACCGTGAACGTGGCGACCTTGCGCGAATAGCCGGAGATCGGCATGTCGGGACCGGTGGGGCCGAAGGGCTTGACCTTCGAGTCGGTGTAGGCGCCGTTGGCCCAGATGCCGAAGCCCTTGATCTCCTTGAAGAACAATTCGCTGGGGAGCGAGACGGTGGCCTCGACGCCGCGGAGCGAGCCGCCCGTGCCGTTGACCGGCTGGGAGATGATGCCCTTGCGGAGAACGGGTTCCGGACCGGATTTCACCGGGTAGCCGGTGAAGTCGGCAATGGACATCTGCTCGTAGATGTAATTCGTCAGCTTCTTGTTGAAGCCGGCGATGGCGATGTAGCCCTTGTTGTCGGCGAAGTAGCGTTCGATCGAGACGTCGATCGAGTTGGCCGCCCAGGGCTTGAGGGCCGGGTTGCCGCCGCCGCCGCTCCACGGGCTGTTGGTCGAGGAGGACGCGAAGGTCGGGTCGTAGCCCCAGGTGCGGGAGGCGCGCATATCATACATGCGCGGACGGGCATATTGGCGGGCGACGCTGAAACGGACGAGGGTGCTCTCGGCGACCTTGAAGTTAAGGGCCGCGTTCGGGGCAGCCTGGTTGTAGGTCGCACCGGCGGAGACGGCGTTCAAGCTGCTGCCGCTGGCGGAGAAGCCCTTCGACTTTTGGTCGGTGTGGATGCCGCGGACACCGATGTTGCCGGTGACCGGGATGCCGCCCCAGTTCGTCTCGAGGTTCAGCTGGACGTAGGCCTGCGTGATCTTCTCGTCGACGTCGTAGCGGTTGGCGACGATGCCGGTGTCGTTGTTGGCGGTGAAGCCGTAGATGTTGCTGTTGAGCGCGGCGAGCGGGTCGAAGGCATAGATCGAACCGAGGCCGAGGAAGCCCATGTCGGTGGTGCCGATCTTGGCCGGGAGCGGCATGGTGACCTGACCGTTCGGCGTGTTGATGTAGCCGGAGGGGCCTTCACCTTCGCGCTTGTAGCGGTCGGAGTAGAAGGCGCCGACTTCGACGTCCTTGAAGACGGCCGGGAGGGAGTGCTTGGTGGAGGCCTTGATCTGGCCGAGTTCGTCCTTGGACTTGAAGTATTTCAGGTAGCCATACATGCCGCCGCCGGGGAGGGAATCCGGGCCCCAGCCTTGCGGGTCGGAGAGCTTGAGGATGCTGCCGTCAGCGTAGTTCTTGGTCGGGGTGATCGTCGGGATGCCACCGGGGACGAGCTTGACCGTGACGGAATCAGCCGTGGTGAACGGCGTGCCGCGCTGGCTGAGGCCGGCGTAGGTCTCGAGGTTTTGGTCGGTGCGGGTGATCTTGGAGTAACCACCGTCGATCTCGATCGGCCACTCGGACTTCTCGTTGATCTTGATGTTGGCGCCGATGGCGAGCGGGGAAGCGTCGCGCACGAACACGTCGTTGCGGATGATCGGCATGACGTTGGTGAGGGTGGCGTTCGTGATGAGGCCATTGGACACCGTGTAGCCGGACTGCAGGGAGGCGGAGCTCCAGAAGGCCAGCGGAATTTCCATGCCGCGGAGGAGCTGCTTTTCCTGGAAGTCGGATTTGAAGAGGTCGAACTTCGCATGGAAGTTCTCGTTGGGCTTGAACTCCAGCACGAGCATCATGCTCTTGCGGTCCAGAATCGAATTGCGGACATAGGACTTCGTGCCGCCGAGAGCGAACGCTCCGTTCGAATCGGTCGGATAGCCCCACGCCTGGAATTGCTGACCGGCCCAGGGCGTCTTCGAGTAGGTGACACCGAGACCGATGCCGACCTTGCCGTCCGCCAGCTGGTCAATGTAGGTCAGGCCGAAACGCTCGCCCTTGGCGCTGATGCCGGGGGTGAGCTGGCCGAGCTGATTCCATTGATAGTAGCCGTTCATGTTGACCTGACGCTTGCCCTTCGAGAGGGGGTTGTAGGTCTGCATGTCGATCGTGCCGCCGATGCCGGCGCTGGTGAGGCGCGCTTCCGGCGTCTTATAGACCACGACGCCGTCGAAGAGCTCGGCCGGGTATTGGTCGAACTCGAGGGCGCGATTCAAATTGGTCGAGACCTGCTCGCGACCGCCGAGCGTGCCGACGGTGAAGTCGGCGGCGAGACCGCGGAGGCTGATCTGCTGGCTGCGTCCGTTGGTGCGCTGCGCCGCGAGGCCGGGCAGACGGGTGAGGGCGTCGGCGATGGAGACGTCCGGCAACTTGCCGAGGTCTTCCGGCGCGATCACTTCCGTGATGCTGACGGCGCTCTGCTTCTTGTCCGCAGCGGCAGCGAGCGATCCGCTGAAGCCCGCACGGACTTGATAAGCGTCGAGGACGACGACGTCGTCCTTCTTCTTTTCTTCTTCAGTGGCAGCGGCCGCTTGCGCGTAAGCCGACAAGGCCGTCTGCGAGAGCAGCAGGCCGGCGACCAGACCTCGATAGAGGAACCGGCGCGATTTCTGATGGTTGTGGGTGTGCATGGTGGGGGGATAAAAATCCGACAGCAACAAGGGTGGGGAGGGGTTAACAGCGAGAGGCGGACAGCAACCGCCTTTCTGGATGCTGCGACAAAACTCCGGTTCGCCGCCGCTCGCGACTGGGTTTCGCCGCAGAAAACCGAGATGGTTCGGACAACTCTTAGGTGACGGCCAGACCGGCCGCCGACCAGCCTCGCACAGGAGCACGCGGCCATTTCCCCTCTGAAAACCGCCCGGACGGCCACGACGAGACCCGGCGGGAGCCCTGCACCACCGCGGTTAGCCCGACCTCGTTTTCCTAAGATTTTTCCCGGCCTTGGAAGTCTTCTCGCGCCCGCGTCGTTTGACGCCCCCACCGGCCTGCGCGACCTTGCAGGCCTCCCCATGACGTCCCACCCCCCGTTCCGTCCGTGGCGCGCGTGCGCCATGCTGTGGTTGCTCTTGGTTGCCGTCGTCGCCACGGCCCAAACCGTCGCTCCGATCGTCGTGCCGCGCTTCACCCATCCCGGTGCCGGCCAGACGATCTACATCCTGATGCCCGACCGCTTCGCCAACGGCAACCCGGCCAACGACACCGGCGGCATCCCCGGCGGCCCCGAGGAGCACGGCTACGATCCGACCCGCACCGGCTATTTCCAAGGCGGCGACTTCCCCGGCCTCATCGGCAAGCTCGACTACATCGCCGGTCTCAACGTCACCACGATCTGGACGACGCCTCCCTTCAAAAACAACCCCGTCCAATCCGGCTCCGCCGGCTACCACGGCTACTGGATCAACGACTTCCTCAACGTCGACCCCCACTTCGGCACCAACGACGACTACCGCACCTTCGTCTCGCAGGCCCACGCGCGCGGCCTCCGCGTCTACCTCGACATCGTCGTCAACCACACCGGCGACGTCATCACCAACGCCGAAAACAAGTTCTCCTACATCGACACGAAGACCGCCCCCACGCGCGACGCCTCCGGCCAACCCTTCGACGAACGCGCTGCCGCCTACAACGGCCTTCCGCCTTCGCCCTCCGGGCTACGGCGAGACGACGCGAATCCCGCCGAAGCCTCGGCGAAGGCGGAGTTCCCCGCGCTCGACGCGAAAACCTCCTTCGCCCGCCCGCCCGTGCTCCCGCCCGGCAAGGAACACCTCAAAAACCCCGAGTGGCTCAACGACGTCACGCTCTACCACAACCGCGGCAACTCCACCTTCGCCGGCGAGAGCGCCGGCCGCGGCGACTTCGGCGGCCTCGACGACGTCATGACCGAGCACCCGCGCGTCGTCCGCGGCTTCATCGACGTCTTCGGCCACTGGCTCGAGCAAGGCGTGGACGGCTTCCGCATCGACACCATGCGCCACGTCAACGCCGCCTTCTGGCAGGCCTTCAACCCCGCGCTCCGCGCCAAGGCCCGCGCGCTCGGCCGCCCCGACTTCCTCCAATTCGGCGAAGTCATGCAGGAAGCCATCGACGTCGCGCACCTCGCCGAGTTCTCCACCAACACCATGGCCGCCGACGCCACGACCGATTTCTCGTTCGCCGGCGCCGCCCGCAAATTCATCTCCCAAGGCGCCCCCGCCGCCGGCCTCGCGGACTTCTTCGCCCGCGACGACTACTACACCGACCACGACAGCAACGTCCACTCGTCGGTCACGCTCCTCGGCAACTACGACATCGCCCGCTGGGGCTACTTCCTCTCGCAGGACAACCCCGGCACCTCGCTCGACCAACTCGCCGACCTCGCCCGCCTCGGCCACGGCCTGATGTATTTCGTCCGCGGCATGCCCGTCCTCCACTACGGCGACGAACAAGGCATGATCGGCGCCGGCGGCTGGGATCAACAAGCCCGCGAAACGATGTTCCCCTCGCGCGTCCCCGCCTACGTCAACGCCAAGCTCCTCGCCACCACCCGCACCGGCGCCGACGACAAGTTCGACCCCACGCACCCGTTCTACCGCCTCTTCGCCCAACTCGGCCAACTCCGCCGCGACCACCGCGCCCTCCGCACCGGCGCCATGATCGTGCGCCCCACCGCCGAGCCGGCGCTCTTTGCCTTCTCGCGCGTCGAGCGCAGTGAACGCATCGAATACCTCGCCGCCTTCAACGCCTCCCGCACCACGCCGCTCACCGTCACTGTGCCCACAAGCCAGCCCGCCGGCGCGAAATTCACTGCGGTCTTCGACTCCACCTCGGGTAGCCCGCAATCAGGTAGCCCGCGACCTCCGGGCGCGGGTGCTCCCGCCACTCAGGAAAAAGCCTCGAACTCTGCCTCCATCAACCCGCGCTCGGAGATCGCGGGCTACCCATCGACACCGCTCGCCGCCGACGCAACCGGCGCCGTGCGCGTCACGCTCGCCCCGCTCCAATTCGCCCTGTGGCGCGCCGACCGCCCCCTCGCCGCACCCGCCACCGCTCCGACCATCGCCCTCGTCACGCCCGCCAGCGGCACCGCGCTCACCTTCACCTCGCGCGAAAACGACGACCTCGTCTTCCCCAACCGCCGCGAAATCCGCGCCGAAGTCGGCACCACCGACGGCGTCGCCGAAGTGACCTTCGCCCTGACGCGTGCCTCGCGCCCCGGCCAAGTCGAACTGCTCGGCACCGACGACGCGCCGCCCTACCGCATTTTCTGGGCGCCGCCCGCCGACCTCGCACCGGACGAGAAACTCGAATTCACCGCCACCGTGAACGACCTGCGCGGCCACGTCGTCGCGACGAAAATCTCCGACCTCACCATCGCGCCCTCGAAGGGCCAGCCGATCCAATTCGGCATCGCCCACGCGCAAAGCCCGACCTTCACCGCCCAACCGCCCGCGCAACTCGCCGTCGACTTCGGCGCCGAGCTGAAACTCACCGCCGCCGCCACCGGCTCCGGCGATCTCGAATACCAGTGGTTCTGCAACGGAGAACTCATCCCCGGCGCCACCGCTGCGACCTACGTCGTGCCGCACGCCGTCACCGCGCACAGCGGCAGCTACCGCGTCGCCGTGCACAACCTCGCCGGCACGACGCTCAGCGCCGAAACGCGCGTCACCGTCGGCACCGCCCGCCTCGTGCGCCACACCGCGTTTCCGTCGCGCCACGCGGATCCGCGCACGATCGACGTCTGGCTCCCGCCCGGCTACGACGCGAACGCCACCGAGCGTTACCCGGTCATCTATTTCCACGACGGCCAGAATCTCTTCGACCCGCGCCTCGCCTACGGCGGCACGACATGGGGCATCGACGAGGCCATGCACCGCCTCATCGCGACCGGCAAGACGCGCGGCGCGATCATCGTCGGCCTCTGGAACAACGGCCTCACCCGCTTCCCCGAATACATGCCGCGCAAAGCGGTCACGACCGCCGACCTCGGTTTCGGCGTCGGCAACCAGCGCATGCCCGCCGCGATGATCCGCTCCGACGAATACCTGAAATTCATCGTCGAGGAACTGAAGCCCTTCATCGACCGCACCTATCGCACGCTTCCCGACCGCGCTCACACCAGCATCGCCGGCTCCAGCATGGGCGGACTGATTTCCGGCTACGCCCTCGCCGAATACCCGGCCGTCTTCGGCGCCGCCGCGTGCGTCTCGACGCATTGGCCCGCCGGCGACGGCTGCGTCGTGGACTACTTCGCGCAACACCTCCCGCGCGCCGGCGCACACCGCCTCTACTTCGACTTCGGCACGGCCACGCTCGACGCGCTCTACGAGCCGTTCCAGCAACGCATGGACGCCGCCCTGCGCACGCTCGGCTACACCGAAGGCCGCGACTGGCTCACCAGGAAATTCCCCGGCGCCGAGCACAACGAGAAAGCCTGGTCCGCCCGCGTCGATCTCCCGCTCGAATTCCTGCTCACCGCGCCGTAGCGCCGGCTTCCCCCCGGTTCTTTTTCTCCGCCTGTCATCGCGAGCCCGACACCGTCGGGCGTGGCGATCCAGCCGTCTTCCTCAGAAAATCGTGTAGATGAACGGCGCCAGCCCGCTGCCGCCGAGCACCACGAGCACGCCGGCCAGCAACAGCACGAGGATGATCGGCGTGAGCCACCACTTCTTGTTGTTGCGCGCGAAATCCCAGAACTCGCGGAAAAACCCGCGCTGCTCCTGTGCGGCCTGTTGCTCGAATTCGTTCGGGGCTTTCACGGTTCAGTATTGACGGAAGTAGCTCGCGGCACGCGGCGTCCCATCCCGGCGGTGCCAGTAGGAATCGGCGCGCGACGCGTCGGTTCGCTGCATGGCGTCGTGCCGGCGCAGGCGAAGGAGAAATCCGATCGGAGTCAACAACCCGAAATAGAGCGCCGCGAGCACCACGGTAGACACGACCCAGCCGATCGGGAACGTCACCCACATCAGCAGGACGTAGAACCGCCGCAGACCCTCGCGCCACACCGCGCCCACCGCCGGCACCAGCGCCGCCGCGATCCAGCACGCGACCGCGATGTTCGGCCGTTCCTCCAGCCATTGCAGCCAGCCCGCCACGCCCACGAACACCGCCCACGCCGCCGCGAACACCAGCAACTGGCGCGGCTTGGGCTGACGATCGATGCGGACGAGGGCCATGGCGTTCAGTCGATTTCGAAGTTCTTCAAGTGCGCGCGCGCATCCACGCGGTTAGCCGCGGGCTGCTCTTCCTTGCGCAGAATAAAATCTCCGACGACGAGCGCATCCATGTCCGTCGCCATGAAACACCGATACGCATCCGCCGGCGTGCAGACGATCGGCTCGCTGCGCACGTTGAAGCTCGTGTTGATCATCGCCGGGCAGCCCGTCGCGCGCTGAAACGCCTCGAGCAGTCGCCGGAATCGCGGATGCCGCTCCATGTCGACCGTCTGGATGCGTGCGCTGTAGTCGACGTGCGTGATCGCGGGCAACTCCGACCGCACTTCGTTCACGCGCGCCAATCCCGCTGTCGCTGAACCCGCCGGCGCACGCCGCCGCTCCTCGCGCACCGGCGCCACGAGCAGCATGTAGGGACTCTCCACGCCACGCGGCAGCGCGAAGTGATCCGCCGCGTGCTCCGCCAGCACCACCGGCGCGAACGGCCGGAACGACTCCCGGAATTTAATCTTCAGGTTCATCGTCGACTGCATCTCCGCGCGCCGCGCGTCGCCGAGAATGCTGCGCCCGCCGAGCGCGCGCGGGCCGTATTCCATGCGGCCCTGCACCCAGCCGACGACTTTGCCGTCCGCGATCAGCCGCGCCGTCTCCTCGCACAACGCCGCCTCGTCCGCCGCGCGCCGAAACACCGCGCCCGCACCGCGCAACGTCGCCTCGATCTCCGCCGCCGCAAAATCCGGCCCGAGCAGCGACCCGTGCTGACTGTCGCGCGCGGCCGGCACACGCGGTTTCTCCAACAGCTGATGCCAAACGAACAACGCCGCGCCGAGCGCGCCGCCCGCGTCGCCGGCCGCGGGCTGGATCCAGATGTTTTCGAACGGCCCCTCGCGCAGCAGCCGGCCGTTGCCCACGCAATTCAGCGCCACGCCACCCGCGAGACACAGGTTCTTCAAGCCGGTCTGCGCGTGGAGCTGTCGCGCCATGCGCAGATAAATTTTCTCGGTCACCTTCTGCACCGACGCCGCGAGATCGAACTCGCGCTCCGTCAACGGCGCTTCCGGCCGGCGCGGCGACCCGCCGAAGAGCGCGTCGAACTTCCGCGACGTCATCGTCAGCCCCGTGCAATAGTCGAAATACTCCAGCGCGAGCCGAAACGAGCCGTCCGGCCGCAGCTCGACGAGTTTTTCCAGAATGAGATCCACGTAGCGCGGCACGCCGTAGGGCGCGAGGCCCATGAGCTTGTATTCGCCGCTGTTGACCTTGAAGCCGCAGAAATACGTGAACGCCGAATACAACAGCCCGAGCGAGTGGGGAAACCGCAGCTCATGCGTCAGCTCGACGCGATTGCCGCGCCCGACGCCGAGGCTCGCCGTCGCCCATTCGCCGACGCCATCGACCGTGAGAATCGCCGCCTCCTCGAACGGCGAGGGGAAGAACGCGCTCGCCGCGTGCGACTCGTGGTGCTCCGTGAAAACGTAGGGCCGCCGATACGCGCCGCCGAGCCCGTCGTTCATCGCGCGCGTGAGTTGGAGCTTCTCGTGCAGCCACACCGGAGCCGCCTGGAAGAACGATTTGAAGCCGCGCGGCGCAAACGCGAGGTAGGTTTCGAGCAGTCGCTCGAACTTCAGCAGCGGCTTCTCGTAGTAAACGACGTGGTCGAGCTGCGCCGCCGTCAGTCCCGCGCGCCGCAGGCAAAAATCCACCGCGTGCTGCGGAAAGCGCGCATCGTGTTTCTTCCGCGTGAACCTCTCCTCCTGCGCCGCCGCGACGATCTCGCCGTCGACGACGAGCGCCGCCGCCGAGTCGTGGTAGAAAGCGGAGATGCCGAGGATCGCCGTCATGCGCCGCGTAGTTGTTTCAGCAATTCGTCGATCGACGCAATCGTCTCCGCGTCTCCCTCGATGACCGCGAGCCGCCGCGCGTCGGCGAGATGCTCGAGGCCTTCGAGAGGCCGCTTGAGATCGAACAACCGCCGCGCCAGCCGCAGCTCCAAGCCCGAATTCACCGGCCCGCTGCGCTCCGCCGCGCGCAGAAAACGCACCTGCGCCTCGGCATCGCCGCGCGCTTCGGCGAAAAGTGCCGCGCGCAGGTTGTTCGCCTGGTTGCGCGATTGGTGGTCGACGGTCGCGAGGGTGGCTTGCTCAGCCGCTTCGCGCTTTCCGGTCTCGAGCAGCAACGCGACGAGCTCCTCCTGCGCCGCCTGCTGCCCGGGATCGCGCTCGAGAATCGCCCGCAGCTCCCGCTCGGCGCCGGCGTTGTCGCGACCGCGCAATTCGCGCGCGCGGAAGAGCCGCGCGTTCGCGTCGTTCGGGACTAGCGCGAGCAGCGCGTCGAGATGCCGCCGGTAATCCTCCGGGCGCTTCGTCCGGGCAAAGAGATCGCCGAACGCCGGCGCCAGCGCCACCTGCTCGCGCGGCGTGCAACGCGCGGCTGTCGCGCGGAGCAGCTTTTCCGCCTCATCGTAACGACCAAGCCGCGCCAGCTTGATGGCCTCGTCGGCTGCGAGCGCGTAGCTGTAGGGCTGGAGCTTCTGCACGCGCTGCGACGCCGCCAGCGCGCCCGGCAAGTCGCCGAGATCGTCCGCGATTTCCTGTTCGAGCTTCGCGAGATCAGCACTCTCCGGATCCGACGCGACCGCTGCGACAATCACACGCTTCGCCGTCTGCAGCGCCGCCGGGCTTCGGCTCGCGACCTGCGCCATCGCCAGCTCGCGGCCGAGGCGCGCCATGTCTTCGGGGTAAGTGACCTGATTGGGAAACGGCGGGCTCTGCACGATCGGCGCGAGGCGCTGCAGGACATTGAAGCGTTCGCGCGCCGTGTAGCCGAGCGCCGCGGCGGCGGCGTTCGCGTCGAGAAACACTTTATTCTCCGGCGTCGGCAACAGCGCGACCGCGCCTTCGGCCATCGCGCGCGCGACGCGGGAATTGCCCTCCCAATCGAAATGCACGTGCTCGAACAACAGTTCGCGCCCGGCGATCGGCGCCGTGGACTCCGGGTCGGCGCCGAGCAGCCGCGCCGTATCCACGAGCCGCACCTTGCCACCTTCCGCGGCGACGGCGCGCACGATGTCGTTGACGCGCGGATCGGGCCGGAAACGCAGCGCGTCCCAGTGCAGCGCCTCGACGAAGAACTTCCGCGCTTCGCTTTCGCGTCCGGCTTGGAGCTCGAGCGAACCGAGCAGGAAGAGCGTCTCGGCGTGGTGCGCATCGATCTGCCGCGCTGCCTCGAGATGCGCGCGCCCCGACGCCGTGTCGCCGAGCTTCCACGCCACGCGTCCGGCATCGAACTCGCGTTGCCAGCGCGCCAGCTCGTCGCCGGCGAGGTCCGCGCGATGCAGCGAGAGCAGCGGCGGACAATCCTTCAGGTTCGCCACGACGGTCGTGAGCAGCACCGGCGCTCCGGCGTCGTTGGCCACGCGCACAATGTCGCGGAGGTTCTGCTCGAAGTTGCGATAGACCGTCTCGAGCCGCGGATCGTCGCCTGCCACGGCTTGGTTCACGAACATGCTCATGCCGCCCCATTCGACGGCCTTGGAGCGCGTCGCGACTTTCGCGAACAGCGCGCCGAGCAGTTGTCCGGTGCGCGTCGACTTCACCGCCACGCTCGCGCGGATGACCCACAGCGGCGGCGAACTCGACAGATACGCGCAGCCCGGGCCGTAGGGCCCGACGACCTCGTTGTTGCCGAGATAGACGACGAAGAGGTCAGGCGAAAACGCCGCGAAGCCGCGCGCGATCTGGTAAACCGCGTGCGAGTTGATCGCCACGACGCCGGCGTTGAGAACCTCGATGCGCCGGCCGGGATACAGCGCGCGGAGCTGCGCGCGCAGCTGCGGCGCGAAACCGAACATCGGCGCCGGCACGCCCTGCGCCGCCGATTCGCCGAGCACCACAACGCGCAGCGTGTTCGCGGGTTTTTCCCGCGCGACGCGGAAGTTCAGCGGCCGCAGGTCGAAACTCTCCGGCATGAACAACCGCACGTAGTCCGGATTCGTGCGAAACATGCCTGGCTCGCGGTCCGGGATCAGAAATCCGGTCGGACGCCCGTAGCCCGCGACGCGCAGCCCGATCTCCAATCCCACCACCAGCAACGCGGGCACCGCCACGAGTGCCAGCGCGCGGAACACCCACAGCCGCACGCCAGTGGTCGCGGACACGGACCGCAGCGGGGCATCGGGGCGGGGCGCACTCATGGGGGAAGGGCGCGGAGGATGCGCGACCCCGCGCAGCCGTGTCAACCGAACCGCCGCGCCCGCCGTTCAACATCCGGGAGTCCGCGAAAGCCGATGTTGCGTAATACGTATTTCGGCCGGGACGCCGCCCGGTCCTCAAAGCGCCGGCGGCCGGGACTCGGACTCCGCCAACTCCCGACGCGCCTCGGCCAACTGCGACACGATGCGCGCCTTCATCGTGTCATCCCACTGCTTCGCTTCGGCGTGAAGCTGACGGTCCTCCAGCCAGGCGATGTGCTCGCGCAGTCGTTGGAGCTCGGCCGGTCCGTGCGGCTTCTTCGTGCGCAGACGCAGCACGACCAACAGCGCCGTCGTCATCACGGCGACGAAAAGGAGGGCCAAGGCTTCCGGCATCGAAAACCACCGTGCACGCGACCGGCCGCCCGGCAAGCCGCCGCTGCCCGCGCGGGAGCTTTGGCGTTGAAGTCGCGCGCAATCCGTCCGGCAATCGCCCGCGATGCGCTCCGAAACTGCGCTCCCTGCCGGCAGCGAGGTGCTCCTCCTCGAGGACGACGCCGCGCTGCGCAAACGCCTCGCGGCCTACCTCCGTTCGCTCGGTTGCGAGATCACCGAAGCCGCCGATCTCGCCAGCGCGCGCCGCCTGCTCGCGGACCTGCGCTTCGATTTCGCGCTCGTCGACCTGCACCTGCCCGACGGCGACGTGCTCGAACTTTTCCGCCGCGGCGCGTTTTCGGAAAACACCGCCGTCGTCGTCATGACCGCGTTCGGCGGCGTGCGCGAGGCCGTCGAGGCGATGCGGCTCGGCGCGAGCGACTACCTCGCGAAACCCTTCGAGTTCGACCAGCTGCCGCTCGCGCTCCTGCGCGGTCGCCGCGGACACATCGCCGCGCGCCGCGAGGAGCACCGCGAAACGCCCGAGGAATTTTTCTTCGGCGAAAAGCTCGCCGGCCTCCGCACGCAGCTCGACTCGATCCTCGCCGCGCTCGCGCGCCTCGAAAAGCGCCTGCCGCCCGTGCTCATCGAGGGCGAGACCGGCACCGGCAAGAGCCTGCTCGCGAAATGGCTGCACGCCCACGGCCCGCGCGCCGCGCAACCGTTCGTGCGCGTGAACTGCGCCGCGCTGCCCGAGCAACTCGCCGAGTCGGAGCTCTTCGGCCACGAGCGCGGCGCGTTCACCGATGCGAAGAAAGGCCGCCTCGGGCTGTTCGAAGCGGCCGACGGCGGCACGCTGTTCCTCGACGAGATCGGTTCCCTCTCGCTCGCGACGCAGGCAAAAATTCTCACCGCCATCGACGACGGAAAAATCCGCCGCCTCGGCGCCACGCGCGAGACCGCCGTCGACGCGCACCTCATCGCCGCCAACAACCAGCCGCTCGACGCGCTGGTGCGCGCCGGCCAGTTCCGCGAGGACCTCTATCACCGGCTCCATCTGCTGCACGTGACGCTCCCGCCGCTGCGCGAGCGCGGCACCGACATCGTGCCGCTCGCGCGCCACCTGCTCACGCGTCTCGCCCAACGCCACCGCCGCGGCAACACCGCGTTCTCACCCGCCGCGGAGCGCGCGCTCGTCGCCCACGGCTGGCCCGGCAACCTCCGCGAGCTGTCGCACGAGATCGAGCGTGCCCTGATCTTCAGCAGCGGTCCCACGCTCGACCTCGCCACGCTCAGCGCGCCCGCCGAGGCAACCGGCGACGCCCCCGCCGCGACGACGACCTGGCGCAACCCCGCGTGGCGCATCCCGGAGAACGGCTTCGCGCTCGATGACGTGATCGAGTCGCTCGTGACCGACGCGTTGCGCGAGACCGACAACAACGTCTCCGCCGCCGCACGCCGCCTCGGCGTCACCCGCGAATTCCTCCGCTACCGTCTCGCCGCGCGCCGGCAAACGCCGCCGGCGAATGGGGGCTGACCACCACCTGTGCGCGCCCGGGCACGGCGGGATTGGGTGTAGCCACCCAGCGCGAAGGCAGCGCCGCGCGGCTCGTTTTCCGCCAAAAATTTTCTAAGCTCATCTTCCGCAAGCATCTCGTGCCGCTCTTCGCCGGACGGCACGTTTCCGGCAATTGTCCTCCGCATGAAATCGCTCTCCCCGCTGCCCCTTCTGCTCTCCGCGTTCGTGTTGTCGGCCGGCGCCGCCGACCAAACCAGCGCTCCAGCACCCTCGTCGTCCAGCGACACCGTGCGGGAAACGCCCCGCAGCTACACCGACCACACGTCGACCATCCAATACCGCGTCGACACCAACTTCCCGAACTATCATCCCTACTACGGCTCGCACATCGGATCGCCGCTCATGAACAGCTATTCGGGAACGATCCAGATCGAGCGCCGGCGCATCTTCCTGCCTCCGACCCCGCCCGCACTCGGCGAACCTTTGCGCGGCGATAAAACCGGCCAAACGCTCGCCAGCCTCACGCTGCCTCCGACCCTGCGCAGCTACATCTACGAAATCTTCTACGCGCCGCTCAGCGCGCTGATGTTCTCGGAGGATCTCTCGCGCAAACGCCGCGAAACGCTCGACGCCTATCTCGCCGCGCGCACGCAGGCCGTGACCGCGCTCCGCGCCAAGCTCGACTCATTGGCCGGCGCCGATCCCGACACCCGCAGCCGCGAACTGACCGCGTTCGCGTCGACGCAAGCCGCCGCTCTCGCCTCCCTCGAAAGCACCGCCGAGAGCATCCGCGACAACCTCGTCAACGGCTCCCTCTTCCAATCCGGCGTCGATTGGAACAACCTCCGCGACTGGCGCCTCGGCGACGACACCCGCTGGGAATCCCAGGCTGACGAGATCAAGGTCATCACCGGCTCGGTCTTCTTCCAGGAAGGCCTCTCCACGCCCCAGCGCCTGCTCCTGCGCGAACTCGCGATGGAGTTGTCCGACAGCCTCCGCTCACCCGATGCCGAGATCGCACTCAACGCGCCCGGACCGTATCTCTACTTCTCGCCCGCCGCCGCCCGCATCCGCCTCCCGGCCAATCTCCCGCCGGAACTCGACGCGAAGCTCGACGAATACCGTGCGAAGAAAACCGTCCTGAAAAAAGAGCTGCGCGACGCGCTCTATCGCGGCGACCGCGCTTTCTGGGAATCCACCCGCATCAACGCCCTCAAGTCCCTCGCCGCGAAACAAGCGCCTGAATTCGCCGCGATCGAACAGCTCGCCGAGGAGATCCGCGTCGGCCTTTCCGCCTTCCCGAATCCCGCGCGCCCCGCCGCGCTGCCCGTGCCGCCCGCGCTCCTGAAGCGCATCGCCGCCTACATCGGCGAGAAGGCCGCCTGGCAGAAGGCCATGGTCGAAAAACAATCCGCCCTGCGCGCCCTGTTCCCCGACGACCGCATCGAATTCTCCCGCTCCGAGGGCCGCCCCGCGCTGCAAATCGTCGCCAGCCGCCGCTCGAAGCCCGAGCTGAAGACCAAGCGTGAAGCCGCCCAGGCGGAGCTCGCCACCTTCAACGCCAGCCAGCGCAAATCCTACGACGCGCTCGTGAAGGAGAAGGAACTCGTCAGCGCGGAAATCCTCCAAATCGCCGGCAGCCTCGCCAGCCGCGCCCCGGTCAAGAGCATCGACCAGCTCCTCGTCGAATTCGGCCACTCGCTCGGCCAGCAGGAAAACTGGCTGCGCTACGCCGACTACGAGACCGCCGTGCTGCAACCCGGACTCTCGCCCGAGCAACGCCGCCTGCTCTTCGGCGCCGCGCTCGAGAAGCTCGACCTGCCGCTCACCGAACGCTGAAAACCGTCGCCCGCCAGCTCCTCCATTCGATCACCGCCCGGCCGGCCATCGTCGCCGCCGCGGCGGTGCTCGCGTTGACGGCGGTGTTCGCGGCGCTGCTCCTGCCGGCACGACGGGAGCTCCGCGAGGAGATGCAGCGCACACTGATCGAACGCGCCGGCGCGATGCTGCACCCGATCACTTTGCAGCGCTTCGGCACGGGCGCCCCGGCGGGCTCGCCCGCCGATGCGCTTCGCTCCGTGCTCCAAAGCGCCGATCAACCCGGGATGCTCGCCATGGCGGTGTTCGATGCCGACGGCACGCTCGTGCAGGCCGTGCCGGCTTCGCTGCCGTTCGTCGACCTGCCGCCCGCCGACTACCTCGAACTCACCAAACTCGAGCCGATCAGCCGCTATCACCCGGAGTTCATGCTGCACACCACCTTCGGACCCGACGACACGCCGCTCGAGAGCGCACCGGTGCTCGAAGTGCTGCTTCCGTTGCATCGCACCGGCGACACGCAACTGGCGGGCGTCGTGCAGTGCTGGCTCGATGCCCGCGCGCTCGCGCAGGACCTCGCCGCGATCGAGCGGCGCATCGCCAGCCAAACCCGGACCACGCTCGCGATCGGCATCGCGCTCGTCGGCCTCGTGGTCGGCCTGTCCTACTGGCGGCTCGCGCACGCCCAGCGCGAAATCGCGGAGCGCAACGAGCGCCTGCTGCGCACCAACCTCGAGTTCTCGCTCGCCGCCAAGGCCTCGGTGCTCGGCCAGATCACATCGCACCTCTTGCACGGCTTGCAGGCGCCCGTCGCGGGCCTGCGCGCGGTGATGGCATCGCGCGGACGCGATGAAACCAGCGACGACTGGCAAACCGCCGCCGACTACACCTCGCGCCTGCAACACATGATCCAGGACACCGTCGCGATGCTCGGCGAGCGCGACGCGCACGTTTCCTATGACGTCAGTGCGACGGAGTTCGCGGCGCTGCTGCAGGAGCGTCATCGCGCCAACGCCGCGACGCGCGGTGTGGCCCTCGCGTTCTCCGCCGCGGAGGCTTCCGGCGTCCTGCCGAGCCATCGCGCCAACTTGCTGGCGCTCGCCGCCTCCAACCTCATCGAGAACGCGATGGAAGCCAGCCCGCGCGGCGGGACGGTCGCGGTGTCGATCGGAGTGGAAGGCGACGCGTGGCGCGTGCAAGTGGCCGACACCGGCCACGGCCTGCCCGCCAACGTGCGCGCACGGCTGTTCGCGCCGGGCCAGACAACCAAAACCGGCGGCACCGGACTCGGGCTCGCCATCAGTCATCTCCTTGCCCGCCAGATCGGTGCGGAATTGACGCTGGTCGAAACCGGCGCGCACGGGACCCGTTTCGACCTCACGGTGCCGCTGCACCCGCCCACTGATTCATCTGGGGGCTGACCCACCTCTTCCGCCGTTCTTCTTCGGGTCATTATCCCGAGATTCACCGGATATTTCCCTAATTTTTCGTGGAGGAGCGCGCTTGCTTGCCAAAGAGGTGACTTCCGGCGGTAAGTGCGGGGTTGTGATCCAGGCTCCCACAGCGCAGGCGATCGAAAAATGAGCGGCGTGAAACGTCTCTCCGTGCTGATCGTGGACGACTCCGTGCCCATCCTGGAGTTCGTCTCCGAATTGCTGCGTCGGCAGGGCCACTCCGTCGTCACCGCGCGGTCCGGACGTGAGGCCGAAACCATCGTCGATTCCGTCGCGGTCGACGTGTTGATCACGGACATCCTCATGCCCGACGGCGATGGGATCGAGCTGCTCAACCGACTCCGGCGCGGCGGGAAGAAAATCGCCCGCATCGTGGCGATCTCGGGCGGTGGCCGCTACGTCGACTCGGAAAACTGCCTCTCGATCGCCACCGGTGCCGGCGCGCACGCCGTGCTGCGAAAGCCATTCACGGACGTCGAGCTGTTCGCCGCGATGGAGCCGGCGGCCACGGCGTGACCCGCGTCAGGAGCCACTTCCGGCTCACTGCGCGGTGAAGGTGAACACGGTCGTGGTGCGATAGGTCTTACCCGGGCGCAGAATCGTGTTCGGAAACGCCGGCTGGTTCGGCGAATCCGGGAAATGCTGCGTCTCGAGGCAGAACCCGCTGCGGTGCGGGTAGGCGACGCCGCTTTTGCCCACGTTGGTGCCGTCGAGAAAATTGCCGCAGTAAAACTGGAGGCCCGGCTCCTCCGTGTGCACTTCCAGCACGCGACCGGTTGTCGGTTCGGAGACGCGGGCGGCGAACGCGAGCTGCCGCGCGGGACCGTCGAGGACGAAGTTGTGATCGTAGCCGCCGGCGAATTTCAGCTGGTCGTGCGGCGCGTTCACGCGCGCGCCGATGCGATGCGGCGTCGTGAAATCGAACGGCGTGCCGCCGACGGAAGCGAGTTCGCCGATCGGAATCAGCCCGGCGTCGACCGGCGTGTAGCGCGAGGCGTTGAGCGTGAGTTCGTGGTCGAGGATGTCGCCGCGACCTTCGCCCTTCAGGTTGAAATAGGAATGCTGCGTGAGGTTCACCGGCGTCGCTCGATCGGTCGTGGCGGTGTAGTCGACGCGGAGGCGATTGTCGTTTGTCAGCGTGTAGACGACGGTGACATCGAGGTTGCCCGGATAACCTTCCTCGCCGTCGCGGCTGAAATAGCGGCAAGTGAGCGTCGGCGCGCCATCGAGCACCTCGGGCACGGCGGTCCAGAGCACCTTGTCGAAGCCGGCATCGCCGCCGTGGAGGTGGCAGGGCTTGCCGTTGGGCAGGTTGTTCGTCGCGAGCGGATGGACTTTGCCGTCGAGCGTGAAGAGGCCGTTGGCGATGCGGTTGCCGAAGCGGCCAACGATCGCGCCGAAGTAGGGTGTGGCGCGGACGTAATCCTCGACGCGGTTGTAGCCGAGCACGATGTCGTCGAGCTTCCCCGCTCGGTCGGGCACGAAAAGCCGCACGACGATCGCGCCGTAGTCGGTGATATCAGCGCGTGCACCGCGCGTGTTGGTCAGCGTGTGGAGCGTGGCCGCGCGGCCGTCGGGCAAGTGACCGAACGGAGCGGAGGCGATCGCAGCGGAAACAGGGGAGGATGGGACGGGCATGCGGAAGCGGAGGACAACGCAACCGCGAGTGTTCCGCACTCCCGGCGATCGTCAAACGCTAGCGCGAAATGCGCGCGTCAAGGCGGGAGCTGCGCCATTGACCGGAAGCGCTCGCCTCGCACCCTCGTCCCATGCCTCCCGCCGCGCGCCTCACGGATTTCCATCAATGCCCGATGCAGACTCCGGCGTTCCCCGCCCCCATCCCGCACGTCGGCGGACCGATCATCGGCCCCGGCGAGCCGACCGTTCTCATCGGCGGCCTGCCCGCTGCCAAAGTAGGCGACATGCTCGTCTGCGTCGGCCCGCCCGATTCGATCATCAAAGGCTCCTCCAACGTGATGATCGCTGGCATGCCGGCCGCGCGCATGGGCGATCAGACCGCGCACGGCGGACAGATCATGCTCGGAGACTTCACCGTGCAAATCGGCGGCTGAGTCCGCGCGCCGCGCGGCTCAGTTGATCCGCACCATCGCGCCGCGCACGACCGTCTCACCCGACGCCGAAAGCTCCGCGCTCGCGCTCCCGCGCGCCACCAAGGCGGTCTGCGCGGCGAGATTCACCGAGAGCCCGTTGACCGCGATCACTCCGGCGCTGTGGAGCGAAATGCCCTGCGCGTCGAGCCGGACGCTGTTGCCGTGCTCGTCGGTCAAACCCACCGCGACTGCCGCTGTGCCGAGTTCGAGCGTGGTGAGCCAATTTCCCTCGGCGATCAGATGCTCGACCCGCCGCACCGGCACGACTCCGCAAAATGCCGCCGCCAATCCGGCGAGCACGACGCGGTCGCCCGGCAGCACGCCGGCGCAGCCGCGAAATTTCAGCGTGCCTGTCGTGGCGAGCGACGCGCCGGTGGTGTTGGCGAGCTCGACCGCTTCGAGGTCCTGGCCATAGGTCAACGTGAGCACCGGCTCGCCAGCGGACGCGACCGGGAGCGGCGCGCCGACACACGAAAAGCCGCACGTGGCGCCCGTCGCTTGCTGGAATTGAAATTCGAGCGCGTGAACGCGCCCGGAGAAAATCGGCTGGAGCGCGCCATCGTAGCCGGCGCTGACTTCGATCTCGTCGCCCACGCTCGCGCTGGGATTCTCCTCCGCGAAAACGAGCCGCGCTTTCGGCGCCGCTCCGAGCGCCGACTCGACCAAAATCGAACTCAGGCGCCTCTCGTCCGCCATGCGGCGTCCAGCCACGGACACGGCGAAATTTACGACGGCGCCCGCGCTCGGCCCCGCTGGCGGGAGAGGATTCTGTTTTTGCGGATCGGAGGGCGAGTCGGACGGAGTGGACATGCGTGTGCGGGGTGGGGATCGGTGCGCGCTGAGTGTCACCGCCGCCCCCGCGTCGTCAAACGCTGCCGCTACTATTTCGCGCCCCACACTGCCGCCGCGAAACGACGCGGAGCGCCCGCCTCGCGCGAACCAGGCGGGCATCCGAAGGCGTCTGGCCCGAACCGGAGTGAATCCGTGCAGAACCCAGGCACGCCGCCACTCGTCACGTTTCCGCTCACTTGGTCGCAGGCGTCTGGCCTCGCAGGACGGGGAATCGCGTTCATTTGGCGGTCGGACCGGCGCGTGAATCGCCGAACCGGCTTTCGCCACATCCAACGATCCTCCCGATGAAAAATTCGCTCCTCCGATCCTCGCTCCTCTCGCTTGGCCTCTTGTCCATGCTTCTGCTCCGCGCCAACGGCGCGCCCGTGGAAATCGCCACGCCGCACGGCAAGGTCGTTTCTCCCAACCCGGAGCTGCACCGGGTTTACTACGACGAGTGGCATTTCGCGCCGGTGCGCGTCGAAGGCGACATGGTTTACGCGGCCGGCGTGGCGGCGGTCGCGGGCGAGCGCCCGGACGAGATGGGCGTGCTCGATCTCCCTAAACTGGAGAATCTGTTCCGCCGCGCGTGGCGCGACATCCAGATGCATCTCGAGGCGGCCGGCAGCGGGACGGACTGCATCGTGGAGATGACGTCGTTCCATGTGTTCGACTCGCCGCATTTCAAGGGCAGCAAATGGGATCACATCAACGCGTTTCGCCGCGTGAAGGATGAGTTCGTGTCCGCCCCGTATCCCGCGTGGACCGGCATCGGCGCGGCCTCGCTTTTCCCCGACGGCGGCATCGTGGAGATCCGCGTCGTGGCGCGCCTGAAATCCGCCGCCGCCAAGCCGGCGCGGTAAACGTCGCGCGCCGGCGCTCAACCGAAGCGCGCGCGCAGTCCATCGGCAGCATGTCGTTGGTCGGCGCGAGGCGGAGAGGAAACAGACAGTTCCCGCCCGTGTTTTGACCAAATATTGTCCAGATATTTTGTCCAATTGGCGGATGGTATCGCGTTTTATTCTGGCTACTTGCGTGAGCCAACGGCGCGATTCTGACCAGATACTTTGTTCAATCTAGCGCGGCCAATCCAATGAAGCAGCAGATGCGAAGTGGTATGTCTGGACGGCTCGGACCGGCTCGCCACAAGATGGCTTTTTTCCCTAGGTTTCGCGTGGCCTGTGTTGCTCTTGTCGCGGGCAAACCGAGAGGCTATTCCCGGCGACATGGACCCAGCGGAACTGCCTTTGATCGTTCGAAAGCCGATCTGGCCAGCGGCGGCCGTGGTCGTTGCGGCGACCGCCGGTGCCGTTTATTTGGTGAGACTCCCCAACATCTACTCGGACCCTTTGCGGTTTGGTGCGGTATTCGTGCTTTGGATGATCGTCTCAGGCGGTGTGGGACACATTTTTCAACGGAAACCCGCCCTCGAGATATCCGCCGACGGTATCGCCGCCGCCGAGTGGGGCAGCACATTCATTCGTTGGGAAGAAATTGATCGTGCGTTTGTCGTCAGCCGCAAAGAGGGCGACTACCTTTGCCTCACGTTGCTTCGCCCCGACGATTATTGCGCACGCGGTGGTTCGTTGGTTCGGTTGCTGGTGACAGCTTCTCGCACTGCGGGACTGGGGGACTTGAATCTCAGGCCCTCAGCCTTGCACTTGGATACGAACGAAACGCTGCGGTTGCTCAACCAACTCGCGAGCTGGCACCGTTCGGAACTAAAACCTCTCGCTTCCGCCGTGCGGTATCGCACGGATTGAAGCAACGACCGCCGCTCGCGACGGTCGCTTCGACAACCCACCAAAATGCGATCTGGGCCAACAAAAAGCGCGACCGTTGCGGGCCGCGCTGAGGGGAAATGAGATCGCCTGCGGGCAGGCTCCTACAGTCGAGCCGAGCTCATGCTTCCAGCTGCGGTCTGGTCGCTTCCGGCCAGTCCACATGGAAGAACTTGCCGCGCGGCTGGTCCACGCGCTCGTAGGTGTGCGCGCCGAAGTAGTCGCGCTGCGCCTGGAGCAGGTTCGCCGGGAGGCGGGCCGAGCGGTAGCTGTCATAGTAGGCGAGGGCGGACGAGAACGTCGGCGCGGCGACGCCGTATTCGGCGGCGAGCGAGACGACTTTGCGCCAGTTTTCCTGCGCGGCCTTCACGGTCTTGTTGAAATACGGGTCGAGGAGCAGGTTCGCGAGGTCCGGGTTGCGCGCGTAGGCCTCGGTGATTTTTTGGAGGAACGCCGCGCGAATGATGCAGCCGCCTCGCCAGATCTGGGCGATCTCGCCGAAGTTGAGCTTCCAGTTGTATTCCTTCTGCGCGGTGCGCATGAGCTGGAAGCCCTGCGCGTAGGAGCAAATCTTCGAGCAGTAGAGGGCGTCGTGGATCGCTTGGATGAGCGCCTTCTTCGAACCGCGATACTGTTTCTTCGCCGGGCCTTTGAGAATCTTCGAAGCGGCGACGCGCTCCTCCTTGATGGCGGAGATGCAGCGGGCGAAGACGGACTCGGCGATCGTCGGGGCGGCGACGCCCATGTCGAGCGCGTTGACCGAGGTCCATTTGCCGGTGCCTTTTTGGCCGGCGGTGTCGAGGACGACGTCGACGAAGGCCTTCTTTTTGGTCTTAGGGTCCTTCTGCTGGAGGATGTCGGCGGTGATCTCGATGAGGAAGCTGTCGAGCGCGCCCTTGTTCCATTCGGCGAAGATCGCGGACTGTTCGGCGGCTTTGAGGCCGAGGAGGCCGGACATCAGCGCGTAGGCCTCACAGATCATCTGCATGTCGCCATACTCGATGCCGTTGTGGACCATCTTCACGTAGTGGCCCGCGCCGTTCTCGCCGATGTAGGTCGTGCAGGGCACGCCGCCCTTGACGGGCTGGCCGGGCTTGGCGCCGGGGATGGGCTTGCCGGTCTTCGCGTCCACCTTGGCGGCGACGGCTTCCCAGATGGGCTTCAACTCGGCGAAGGCCGCCGGATCGCCGCCGGGCATGAGCGACGGGCCGAAGCGCGCGCCTTCTTCGCCGCCGGAGACGCCGGAGCCGATGAAGCGGAAGCCTTTTTCCTTGAGCGCCTTTTCGCGACGGATCGTGTCAGTCCAGAGCGCGTTGCCACCGTCGATGATGATGTCGCCCGGCTCGAAGACCGCGGTGAGGCCGTCGATGACGGCGTCGGTGGCCTTGCCGGCCTGGACGAGGATGATGGCCTTGCGGGGCTTCGCGAGCGACGCGGCGAATTCCTGCAGCGTCTTCGTGGCGACGAGGCCGCCGGGCGTGTTCGGGTTATCGGTGACGAACTTGTCGGTCTTCTCGACGGTGCGGTTGTAGACCGAGATCTGGAAGCCGTGGTCGGCGATGTTGAGCGCGAGGTTCTGACCCATGACGGCGAGGCCGATGAGTCCGATGTCAGAATGCGTCTTGGCCATAAGGGGAAGGAGTCGGACAAGGTAGTCCAGCCCCCGGCCAAGACCAAATCAAAAGCCGGTCAACCCGTTGCTTTATTACGCGCGGGCACCCGGAAGTTCACCGGCGAACGACCCCGTGGCGCACCGCGGCCCGCGCCGCCTTCTCAGGGCGCCTTGTGCTGCTTGTTGGAGTAGGAGCCCGCGCTCGGGAAGAACGGCGCGATCTTGTCCACGACCGGCGTCAGCCACTTCGGCTCGTTGCGGTTATAGACCCACGAGAAGAACACGATGCTCACCACCACGAAGACGATGACGCCGAGGACCACCTTGTTCATCTGCGCCACCTTGCGCAGGATGATGATCGCGATCACGAACGCCGCGACGCCGATGCCGAGCTTCAGCCAAGTGGCGGGCGGGATCTTTTGCGCGGTCTCGAGAGCGGAGGCGGCAAGCGGGAGGAGCATGTTCCCACCGCTAGCGCGAACGGCCGGCGAGACGAGCGGATTTTAGGGCGCCGGGGAGTTTCACCAGGCTTTGGCAAAGCACCACCGACGCCCCGCGCGCCGACTACCGAAACTCCGGCCGCGGCGGCGTGAAAACCTGCAACTCGTCCGCGTCCTCGAGGATTTCGATGCTGTGCTCGACTCCAGCCGGGATCGCGTAGCTGTCGCCCGGTCCGAGTTCGCGTGCGTCGTCGCGCGTCCGCACGCGCGTGCGACCGAAGAGGAGGTAGCCGATCTGCTCGTTGGGGTGCGAATGGAACGGGACCTGGTTGCCGACGCGGTAGTGCATCAGGGCCATCATGGATTGCGGCCCGCTCGCGAGCAGGTCGAACGCGACGTCGAACGATTTTCTTTTCAGCGCCTCTGCAGCGCGGGTGACGTGGATCATGGGAATTTTTCTTCCGCGCCGCGCGGCTCAGGGTTCGTAGTGCGCCGTCAGCGTCGCGCGGCCGAGCGAGTGCGTGTGCACGAAAAAACCCACCATCGCCGCGCTCGCGTCATCGGGCAGATCCAAGCGCGCCACGTCGAGGGCGTGCACCGTGAAGATGTAGCGGTGCCTCTCGCCCGCCGGCGGCGCGGCGCCGCCATAGCCCGGCCGGCCGAAATCCGTGCGCATCTCCCGCGCGCCCGCGGGCAGCACGCCACCGGCGCGACCGAGCCCGCGCGGCAACGCGCGCACCTTCTCCGGCAGATCAATCACGACCCAGTGCCACCAACCCGAGCCGGTCGGCGCATCGGGATCGTAGAGCGTCACGACGAAACTCTTCGCGCCGGCGGGCGCGTTTTCCCAATGCAGCTCCGGCGAGAGATTGCCGCCGTGCCGACCGAAGCCGTCGAGCACCTGCGCCTCCGGGAGCGCGCCGCCGTCTTTCAGATCGGCGCTGAGCAACCGAAAGCTGTCGCTCGCGCCGGCGCTGGGCGTGAGATCCTTCGCCGCGAAGGAGAAGGCGATGAAGCCGATCGTGATCGTCGCGACGAGCGCGCGACCCGCGAGGCCGGCGAGGGAGGGCAGGGGACATTTCATGGCGGCGCGCAACGTAGCGCATCCCGCCGGATCGCGCGCGCCGGCTTCGCTCAAAACGCGCCCCGCCGCGCTCAATCCGGCCCGCCCGCGCGCAGCTCGCTCGGACTTTGCCGGAAGTGGCGGCGGAAACACGCGGCGAATTGCGAGACGCTGTCGTAGCCCACCTCGAGCGCCACCTGCACGACCGGCAGCTCGCTCGATTGCAGGAGCACGAGCGCGCGCCCCATGCGGACTTCCTGCAACAGACGGCGGAAATTCGTGCGCTCCCGCTCGAGGCGGCGGCGCAGCGTGGCCTCGCTCATGCCGAGCTGTCGCGCCACCTCGCCCGCCCGCCAGCGCCGGGCGGCGTCGGAACCCACGAGGCGGCGCACGCGCGTGGAGACGCGGCTCAATTTACTCAGGTCGAACCGCAACCCGCACTCCGCCAGCCCGAGCAGCACCTCGCCGAGTTGGTGGCGCAGCAGGCGCGCGGGCACGGCGGAGGCCTCGTTGCACGACGCATGGGCGCGCGCGAAGGCTTCGCGGAGGAATGCCGGCGGCTGCGCGAGCACGCGCGCTCCTCCGACCGGCGTGAGGCGCTCGGCGGGCTGTTCGAGCTCGGCGCACAACGCGGAATCGATCGAGAGGCTTTGCCCGACGAAGGGCCCGCTCGCGGGCAGCGAATTCAGGACGCCGATCTCGCAGCCGCCGTCGAGCAACACCATCTCGCCCTCGCGGGCGACGATCTCGCGTCCGTCGAGCCGCAGGAGTTTGCCGCCGGCGCGGATGAGCACGAGCGTGGGGAACTCCACGAACACGCGCCACAGCGGGCAACCGCACTCCTGCACCACTTGCAGCGCGATGCCGAGGCCGGGGCGGACGTGGAGGACACGCCGTTGCTCCTCGGCGGACAGCCGGGGCGGACGCGCGGCGCCGGCGGGCGCGGGACGACGACGGGCGGGAGAGATCACGTCGCGGTTGTGCCCGGATTTCGCGGAGCTGGGAAGCCCGTGGTGCGTGCGCCGCGGGATTGAGCGTTTGCGGCGCGCGTTTGCGCGGAACGGGGCGGCGGCCGCGCGCGACTTCGGTTAGGGTGCGCGGCGTCATGTCCCTACCTCCGCTTCGCCGTCCGCAAGCCACGCTCGGTGGCTGCATGTGGTTGCCTCGCTTCATCGACAAATGCCGGCTGCATCTCGCGAGCGAGTTGCCGGCGGATTTCCAACTGCCGTTCTGCAATCCGCTCGCGGTGGACGGGATTTTCCTGGCGCATTTCGAAATCGCGAAAGAGGAGATCATCGCCGCCGTGGCGCGGGCGGCGGACGACGCGGCGGTCCTCGCTTGGCTGACGGAGCGCGGCGGTTTCACGGCGGAAAAAATCGCCGCGTGGAACGCGCTCGCACCGCAAATCGGCAAGCCGGGCCAGCCGGGCGCGCGCGGCCTCGCGTGGGCGCGCAAAGCGTATTTTCAGGGCGTCGTGGATCCACGCGCGGACAGCTCCTTCACCACCATCGCGTGGGACGAAGGCTACCTCGACGAACTCGTGCCGCGGTAGGGCTGGGCGGCGAGGCCCTTCGCCGTCGCGATTATCACGCTCGCCGCGGCGGCGCGGCGCGGAGTCCGCGCCCTACCAATCGCCGATGGCCGCTCAGTAGCGGCCGGCGAGGCCAAGGTAGTCGAGCTGCCAGGCCTCTTTCCAGATACGGAAGCGACCCTCGGGCGTGATTTTGCCGTGTTCCTCGCGCTCGGCGTGCGGGAGCAGGAAACCGAGTTCGGTGTTCACCTGTTCCATGGCGAGCTGCTGGCGGTTGAGATCGTCGAGCGGTTCGATGTCCCACGCCACCGGTGTCTCGCCGGCGCGGGCGAGGCGCTTCATGTGGTGCGCGACGAGTTTCGGCAGCGAGCGACGCCACGGACTGCGATCGACATACCAGTTCTCTGGATAGAAGCCGCCGAAAGGCAGGAAGAAATTATCCGTCACGTAGCGGCGCCCGCCCTGCGTCTCGGTCGAGAGGCTGTAGCACACGGTGATCGCTCCGCTGTCCTGCGGCAGGAACGCGACCTGCAGGCGCATCTTGTGGTCCGCGCTCTGATAAATCGATACGCGCAGCCAGATGCCGCCACCGACCTCGGCCTTCAGCGCCTGCACGGGCGTGAAGCGGTTGTTGCGCAGCCAATCGCGCACGCGGAGCAAGCGCTCCTGCACCGGCCACTCGTCACCGCTCGTGTTGGCCGTGAAGCGCGGGAACAGCGGCAGCGGGCTCAGGCTGATTGCAGAGACGCGCAGCCAGTTGAAACCGGACTCGACGAGAAACCAGCCGAGGAACGCACCGAGCGCCACGACCCAAAGCGGTCGGTCGATCCATTCGAAGCGAGCGTTCGTCTCGCCGATGAAAAGCGCGAACAGCACCCAGCGGAGCCAGCGGATCGGGATCGCGAGCAGCGGCGACGCGACGCGCAGGTTGATGTAGAACAGCAACAGCAGCAGCGCGGCGGCTGGCGCGAGGAAAAGCGTCAGCATCTCCGTCATGGCGCCTCAAGGAGGACACGGGCCCACGGCGACAAGCGCGCGGGCTCGCCGCGTCAGCTCAGCCGCACCGGCATGATCACGCACACGAAGCTCTCCAGCGTCTTGAACACGCCGGGGCTCACCTCGTCCTTCAGCTCGAAGAACACCTGGTCCTTCGTGAGGGCGCGGAGCGGATCCATGATGAATTGCGGGTTGAAAGCGACCTGGAGGTCCGGGCCGCTGTAGGCGATCGCCATCGATTCGTGCGACTCGCCGAAGTCCGGCGACGACGCGGTGATTTCGAGGAGGTTCGCGGAGAGTTTGATCTTCACCGAGTTCGACTTCTCGGAGGTGACGAGTGCGGCGCGGTGCACGCATTGGAGGAACAGCTCGCGCTCGAGCGCGATGCGCTGGTGCGTCTCCTTCGGGATGACCTGCTGGTAATTCGGGTAGTTGCCCTCGACGACTTTCGAGAACAGGTAGATCGCGTCGGTGAGGCCGGAGGTGTCCTTGTTCGTGTCGATCTGGAACGCGGCGCGGCGGTCGTTGAAGGCGATCTTCAGCTGGTCGCCCTTGCCGAGCAGGCGGAGCAGCTCGGAAACGGTCTTGGCGGGCAGGATGATCGCGCCGGCGCTGTTGGCGGGCACTGGCATTTCCTTCGCGACGAGCGCGAGGCGGCGGCCGTCGGTGGCGACGAGCGAGAGCTTGGCGTCCTTGAAGTTGAAGTAGACGCCGTTGAGGATGTAGCGCGTCTCGTCGGTCGACTGGGCGTAGGCGACGTTGCCGAGCATGCCGGCGAGCTCGCTTTGCTCGAGGGAGAAGGTCTTGTCGTCGCCGGTGTCGGGCAGCTTCGGGAACTCCTCGGCGCCGATGCCCATGATTTTGAAATTGGAGCCGCCGGACGCGATCTTGACCTGGTGATTGGCGGAGGCGTCGACCGTGACGTCGACGTTGGGCAGCTCGCGGACGATGGTGGCGAGGCGCTTCACGGGAAGCGTGACGCTGCCGCCTTCCTTCACCTCGGCCTTGATTTTGCAGCGGATGCCGAGGTCGAGATTGGTGGTGGAGAGCGAGATTTGATCCTTCTCTGCTTCGATGAGCACGTTGCTCAGGATGGGCATGGCCGCCTTCGATCCCACGACGTTGAGGACCTGAGCCAGGCCGTTGCTGAAGTGGTCGCGATTGATCTTAAATTTCATCGGGCGAGCAGGGTGTTAGGGTTTTCCCACAGAATGGATAGATAGAGAGGGATTCAATAAGGAAGTATCCGTATTATTATGGTCCAAGAATATCGCAGCAACTCCGGCGTTTTCCGAGGGAAAAACCGGCGGTCGGACAACTGCGAACAACTGAGGGGAACGCGCGAATAAGTCCGCAGTTGTTCACACGAAAAAGTTATTCGGGGTTTTCCCCGCGCATCTTCACAACGCGCTTGCGAAGAACTCGCATGCGCGTGTGCCGCGCGGCGCGCTGGTAGTGGGCGAAGAGTCCGTAGCCGATGTAGCCGAGGAAAACGAAGAAGAACGCCACCTCGCGGAGCTTGATGACGAGCGCCCCGATCACCACGAGCAGCACGAACGTCTGGAAACGCGTCTTCGTCTCCCAATTAACCTGCTTGAAGCTCGGGTAGCGCACCGTGCTGACCATGAGGAACGCCACGAGGATGAGGAGCAGGGGCAGCGCGATCGTGATTTCGCGGAGCTCGCGGTCGTTCTTGGCGAAATTGACCAGCAGCAGCACCAGCGACGCCACCGTGCCGGCCGCCGCGGGGATGGGGAGGCCGACGAAATCCTTGTTCGACTCCGTTTCCGCGCGGTGGAGCAGGGGATTCGTGATGACGTTGAAGCGCGCCAGCCGCACGGCACCGCACAACAGGTAGATGAACGCGATGAACCACCCAAGCTCGCGGAACCACTGGTATTCGCTCCGCGGCGCGAGGATCAGGAAGAACACCATCAGCGCCGGTGCCACGCCGAACGACACGACGTCCGCCAGCGAGTCGAATTCCGCGCCAAAGAGCGACGTGCGTCCGCCCATGCGCGCCAGCCGGCCATCGAGCGAGTCGAACACGACCGCGGCGAGGATCAGCCACACCGCCTGGGTGTAGAGTTCGAGGGCGTTTTGCCCGGCGTGCATCGCGGCGTATTCGCCCGCGTCCGTGATGAGGCGGGCCTGGATGCACCGGATGACCGCCACGAAGCCGCACAACAGGTTTCCGGCCGTCATCAGGTTCGGCAGGAAATAGATGCGGCTCGCCTGGGTGACGTTGTAGGGGTTCTCGCGATCGTCGAGATCGGGCATGGGCGCGGCGGGCGGTTACTTTTTCGCGGAGGTCAGGCTCTCGAGATACTTCCAGAACTTCGAGTCCTGCTCGAACAACTGCTTCTCGGACACCGGCAGCTTCAACCGGAACAACGCGTCTTCCAGCGACGCCTTGTGCAGGATGTAGTGCGTGTGGAGCTTGTCGCCCTCGACCGTGAAATAGAACCGAAACTCCCCCGCCCGCAGCCGGTAGAAATCGACCCCGCCGCGGTTAAACCTGCCCAACGGCTCGCGCGGGTGAGCCAGATCGGACGGCTTCACCTTGCTGATCGGCTCGATGGCCTCCAGCTGGGCGAGTTTGTCGAGCCGGTTGAGCTCGCGCATGCTTTGATCGGAGAAAGTGACTTGGAACATGGCGTGAAAGACGCAGTAACCGCCGCGCAGGCTGGCCGTCTTGCCTGAAGTCGGCAATCCACCCAACACCGCTATGGCGCCAAGGTCTCTAGCCCTCTCCCTGTTCGCAGCAACGTTAATCCCGGTCCTCGCCCCCGCGGCCGATCCCGCCCCCGCCCACTCGGCGCCGGCGCGCCCCGAACTCAACCCGCGCCAGCGTGAACTTCTCGAAAAATTCGACAAAAACCGCGACGGCCGCATCGACGACGAGGAGAAGCTCGCCGCCCGCGCTTACATGCGCGGCATGGCCGGCGGACAGAAAGAGCACTACAAGAAAACGCTGAAGCTCTTCGACAAAGACGGTGACGGCAAACTCAACGACGCCGAGCGCGCCGAAGCCGAGAAAGCCCGCGAGGAATTCCAAGCCAACCGCGAGGCTGTCATGGCGAAGTTCGACAAAGACCACGACGGCGTCCTCAACGACGAGGAACGCGCCGCCGCCATGAAGGCGCGCGAAGAGCGCCAGAAGCGCCGCTTGGATCGCAAGGACTAACGCCATCGGGATTGCGCGCCGGGAAGCGCGCGCTACCGTCCGCCGCAAAAACCCGCCGCCTGCCACCGCGCCCCGCGCGCCACGCAGCGTCTCTTCCCCCATGCTTCCCGTTTCCCTCGCCGACATCCGCGCGGCCCGCCGCCGCATCCGCGGAGGCGTCGTCGTCACGCCCTGCCCCGAATCGATCCCTCTCTCCGAGATCACCGGCGCGCACATCTACTGCAAACTGGACAACCTCCAGCGCACCGGCTCGTTCAAGGAGCGCGGCGCCCGCAACGCCCTGCTGCAGCTCACACGCGAACAGCGCAAACGCGGCGTCATCGCCGCCTCCGCCGGCAACCACGCCGCCGCGCTCGCCTACCACGGCAAGCTCCTCGGCATCCCGGTGACCGTCGTGATGCCCGACTACGCACCGCTGATCAAAATCAGCACCTGCAAGCGACTCGGTGCGCACGTCCTCGTGCACGGCGTCGACTTCGCCGCCGCCCGCGCCAAGGCCGACACACTCGTCCGCGACGAGGGACTCACCTACATCCACGGCTTCGATGCGCCGGAAATCATCGCCGGCCAGGGCACGCTCGGCCTCGAAGTCCTCGAACAGGTCCGCGACGCCGACGCCGTCGTGTGCCCGGTCGGCGGCGGCGGCCTGCTCGCCGGCGTCGCCCTCGCGATCAAATCCGTGCGTCCGAAGGTGAAGGTCATCGGCGTCGAAAGTGTCGCCACCGGCAACCTCACCGCCGCGCTGAAGGCCCGCAAACCCGTCGTCGTGCCGCGCCGCGCCACGCTCGCGGACGGCCTCGCCACGCTCACCGTCGGCGCGAACTCGTTTTCCATTCTGCGCCAGCACGTCGACCGCGTCGTGCGCGTCACCGAGGAACAGATCTCCGTCGGCATCCTCCGCATGATCGAGATGGAGAAAATCGTCGTCGAAGGCGCCGCCGCCACGCCGCTCGCCGCCATGATGTCCGGTCAACTGCCCGAACTCGCCGGCAAGAACGTCGTGCTCGTCGCCTGCGGCGGCAACATCGACCCCGCCATCCTCAGCCGCGTCATCGAAAAGGGCCTCGTCAGCGACGGCCGCATCACGCGCTTCACCGTCACGATCAGCGACCGCCCCGGCGGCCTCGCCGCGCTCTCGAGCGTCATCGCCGAATCCGGCGCCAGCGTGAAGGACATCGAGCACGACCGCGCCTTCAGCGGCCCCGACGTCCACGCCGTCAACGCCGTCTGCACGGTCGAGACGCGCGATCAGGCGCACGTCCGCGCCCTGCACCGCGCGTTGCGCGCGGCGGGTTTCCCGGTCGTCGTCGCCAATTGATGCAGGTAGGGCGGGACCGCTGGGCCCGCCGCCTCCGCCGCCCGGTAGCCCGCGACCTCCGGGCGCGGGTCGAACCATGCCCGAAGCCGAGGTAGGGGCGGTTGCCCTCAACCGCCCTTTCATTTCCGCGCGCCTCCCTTGACGCAGCTCAAGGCGCCCGCGCGCCCGCTGCGCTACGTTGGCGGCGCAATGAACACCGAATCCACGTCCCCCGTCTTCACCGTTGAAACCACCGTCGGCGCCATGGTCGCCGCGCGCCCCGCGCTCTCGCGTTTGTTCGAGAAGCTCGGGATCGACTTCTGCTGCGGCGGCAAGAAACCCCTCGCCGAACTCGCCGCCGCCCGCGGACTCGATCCCGCCACCGTCCTCGCGATGATCGAGGCCTCCCTTGCCGTCACGCCCGGCGCCGACGACGTCAACCCCGCCACGCTCTCCCTCACCGCGCTCGCCGACCATATCGAGCACACCCACCACGAATACGTGAAAGCCGAGCTGCCGCGCCTCCTCGAGATGGCCGAGCGCGTCGCGCGCAAACACGGCTGGCGCGACGCCCGCCTGCCCGAAGTCGCCGCCACCGTCAGCGCGCTCACCGAGGAAATGTTCAGCCACATGGCCAAGGAGGAGCGCATCCTCTTCCCCTTCGTCCGCCAGATCGATGGTGGCGCCGCCGATGCCTTCCACTGCGGTTCCATCGCGAATCCGATCCGCCAGATGGAGGACGAGCACGAGTCCGCCGGCCGCGCTATCGCGCGCCTGCGCGAGCTGACCGACGGTTTCCGCCCCGATGCCGAAGCCTGCAACACGCACCGTGCGCTCCTCGGCGGCCTCGAGGAATTCGAGTCCGACCTGCACCGCCACGTGCACAAGGAAAACAACCTCCTCTTCCCCCGCGCCCTCGAGCGCGCTGCCGGGATGAGCTGACGCAGGCAGATGAATTTTGGGACCCACGTTTAAGGTCGCAAAATGCGACCTTGATTCCAAATCCTCGGCGGGGAGCATCCGACGAAAAGCACTACCGGCCGATCGTGGTGCTTTGCCTTGATTCCAAATCCTCGGCGGGGAGCATCGGTCCGGTCCGGGTTGATGTCGCGCGGGGTGCTTTGCCTTGATTCCAAATCCTCGGCGGGGAGCATCTATGGCGGCGTTTGGCGTTCTCGGATTCGCGCTTTGCCTTGATTCCAAATCCTCGGCGGGGAGCATCGGCGCGGGCGCACGGGATGCGTCGTCGTTCGCTTTGCCTTGATTCCAAATCCTCGGCGGGGAGCATCGTCTCGCTCGCCGTCCCCTAAGTCATTCTCGCTTTGCCTTGATTCCAAATCCTCGGCGGGGAGCATCAAGACCGTTTTACCATAGCCTGCCGGGCTAGCTTTGCCTTGATTCCAAATCCTCGGCGGGGAGCATCTCGCTACCTCGAATGACCCGCACCTTGATGCTTTGCCTTGATTCCAAATCCTCGGCGGGGAGCATCGCGCAGTAGATGAAACCGCGCGGGTTGAGTGCTTTGCCTTGATTCCAAATCCTCGGCGGGGAGCATCGCGTGCTCATTCGAGGAGAAGAACCCGTTCGCTTTGCCTTGATTCCAAATCCTCGGCGGGGAGCATCGGTGAGCCGCGCGCGGAGGCCTTCGATGTCGCTTTGCCTTGATTCCAAATCCTCGGCGGGGAGCATCCGCCGAAGCGAAGGCCCTCCTTGCGAGGGCCTTCTGCTTTTCTACCAGAGCTGTATCTGCTCCGGCATGTCCTCGGGTGGCACCTCTTTGGCGGGGCTGCCGTAGATCACGAAGGCTCGTTCCCACTGCGCGCGGGTGACGTAGAAGGCTCGCACCTTCCCCTCCGGCGGGATGCCCTGCTTCACCCGGTCGAGGTGCGTTTGTTGCCGCGCGAAGCTCACGCACGGGCGCACATAGAGGCTGAACTGGATCATCTGAAATCCGTCATCGAGGAGGAATTTCCGGAAACCGGTCGCCTCCTTGCGCTGCTTCGGCGTGAGCACCGGCAGATCGAAGGCTACGACGAGCCAGCCCATTTTGAATTTTTCCACATCCATGGCCGGTAGTGTCGGGAAGAGCTGTTGAGCACGGCTTGACGGAAGGAACGCACGTCGCCCTCGATCACGCCGCGGATGTCGAGGTCGAGGCCGAGATAGTCCACGCGCTGAATGGCGAAGCCCGTCACCCAACGGCGAAATTCCCCGTTCACGACGAAGGCCTCTTCGTGCGACCGGTCTTTCACCCACTGATAGACGCGCCAATCCACGCAGGGGCGAAACGGTTCCATCAGGTCGTAGGCGAGCGGCGCGCTGCGTTCACGGATGGCGTGCGAGATGCCGACGGTGGGATCGAGTCCGAAGCCGTAGAGCTTTTGCAGCACGGTCGAGAGCAGCACGGCGTAGCCGTAGTTGAGGAGGTCGTTCAGGCCGCCGAGCTTTCGACCGCGTGCGAAGCCTTCGATGCGCAATCCTTCGGTGAAGGCATCCCAAAACAACTTTGCGCAGCCTCCCTCCTTGCGCGCGGTGCGCGCTTGGGCGGCGCGGGCGAGCTCGCGGGTGGCCTCGCTCTTCGGGGCGACGAGCGCGGCGACGGCGGCTTGGTTAAGGCATTTGGCGTCGATGGTCTTCTCCCAGAGCCGGCGGCGCACTTTCTCGTCCAGTGTGAGGTGGCGGCGCGTGAGTAGCGTGTCGGCCGAGCGGCACGCGGGCAGGAGCAGGCTGACGGGCTGGAAGCGCTCGCAGATGATGAGCGACACGCCGTGCTTGGCGGCTTCGAGGAACAGGTGGCTGTGGATGCGCGCGGAGAAACTCGTGACGACGATAGCCGCCACGTCTTCCAGCGGGAGCTGGCGCTTGACGCCCTTGTCGTCGGTGGAGACCAGCTGCCCGTCCCGACACGTCAGATCGGCTTGGGGTGAGTCGATGCTGACGATGTGGTAGGACATGGCCGGTGTCGTGGCGCCTAACGCGGTGAGCCGCAGAAATTGGTTCCGGCTGGCGCGGCTTGATCGCGGACCAGGCTTTTCAACAGCACGTTGATCCAGTTCGGCTTGGTGGCGTCGAGCGGAGCCAAATCTAGTGCGAGTCCGCTGGTGTTGTTCTTGATGGAGCCGACGCGCCAGCGTCCCGGGCGCTTGCCTCCACGAAGCTCGATGATCTGGCCGTTCCGCAGCAACCATGGGGCCTTGCCGCCGTTGCGCGCCTTAAGTTCCGCCAAGCTGCGCCACACTTGGCGGTGCGGCACGATGATGAAGCGCTCTTCCGGTAGCAGCGTCGCGTCGTCAAGGATGGCGACGCCGAAATTGTCGGTCACGACGCGCACGCCCTTGAGCGCGGCAAGCTTGCCGCCGACCAGACCGAAGGCTTTCGCGGTCGGCTCGTTCGTGATCTTGGCGGTCGGCCGATTGCCGTCGGCATCGCGGGGAGCGCGCTGGCGCAGCTTCACGCGGCCGTCGGCGGATTCGAGCACGCGGCGCGTGTTTTCCTCCAGTCGCAGCCCGCTCATGTCGGCGGGGACGTGCTGCACGACGCGGCGCTCGGCGAGGCGAGTGCGGATTTGCTTGTCCAGCGCCGGGTGGTTTTCGAGCAGGCCGCGCAAGCGCCACTTGCCCTCGGCGTCGATGTCCACGGGCACTTGCGAACGGAGCCAGTCGCGGTCGGCGGCGGCGATTTTGCGTTGCTGCAAGAGTGCGACGAGACGGGTCAGCAGGGCGCCGTTGTGGGGCAGGAGCGCGCTGGCGTAGCCGAGCGTGATGGCGTCCACGGCGTGGTGGAGATGGGTGATGCTGCGAATCTCGGACTTCTCGCGGAGCATCTTGCCGTCGGAGTCGAGCACCGTGGGGCAGACGGTCGCGAGGCAATCCATGAGGCGCCACTCCTTGCGCACGGCGCCGGTGACGCTGCCGGGCAACGCGACGAGATCGTGATCGGCGAGATGAGGCAGCGCGCGGCGCACGGCGATGCGCGCGAGTCGCGTGAGTTGCGAGGTCTGCGTGAGCTGACCGGGCGTGAAGTCGCGCTCTTTTTCGGTGTAGGATTCGAGGAGGAAGAATTCCTTGCGGCGGCGTTTGCGGCGCGCGTCGTCGTCGTGGCCGCGCGAGTCGAGTCGCGCGACGAACTCCTTGAACCGCTGCGGCGTCATGATCGAGAGGTGCGCCGCGCCGGGCACGGGTTGACCGCCGCACTCCTGAATAAATTGCCACGCGGTGCGTTTGTCCTTCCAGCGGTTCACGGCGGGGAAGGTGACAGCGAGCGAGTCGAGCGAATCGCTCGGGCGCATCGAACGCGGGATGATGTGGTCGAGGTCCACCACGCCGTCGCGCAGGTGGACGGCTTCGAACAACTCGCCGGTGTAGGGGCAGCGGCAGTCGAGATCGAGGGCGATGCGCGCTTTGCGGATGAGCGAGCCGTTGGGCTGGAGACCGGCGTCTTCGAGCCAGGTGACGGCGTCGTGGTGGGACTTCAAGCGCAGGCCGAGGTCCTTGGCGATGTCCTGCGCCGTGAGCCCGGAGTGGTCGCGCAGTTCGCGATTCACTTCGATGGTCACGCGGGTGAAGCGTGCGGCGTCACCGGCACCGTAGGCGGGATCGGCGACGAGGTCGCGGAGCAGGCGGCCGAGGATGAGGAGGCGGTGGCGGAGAAGATGATTGTTGGTCTGCTGGTCGAAGGGGCGGCCTTCGCGATAGGCTTTCACCCGGTCGGTTTCCTCGAGGCAACCACCGCTGGCCTTCGGATCGCCTCCGGCGATGACCTCGTTGAAGGCCTTAGCGAGCAGCGGCCGCGCATAGGGCGCGCGGCCGCTGAGTGCGGCGAGGGCTTTGCCGAGATGCAGCGGCTGGGTGAGCGGATCGACGATGGCAGCGGGCTTTTTAGAGCGGGACTTCGCCTTGGCTGGCGCAGCGGTGGAGGCGGAGGCGAGCGTAGCGTCGAAGGCGGCGATGTCGCCGCTGTAGCTCGGGAGTTCCTCGCGTAGCGCGGCGAGCGTGGTGGAGTGCGCTTTGCCGTTGGCAGGATTGATGCGCCACCAGCGGTTGCGGGTGCGGGCGCGGAGTTTTTCCGGGAGCACGGGCCAGACAGCGCGGAGGTGCGGGTTTTCCTGGATCAGGGCTTGGACGGGATCGAGCACGAGGGCGCGCTCGGCGTCGGGGTGGAGGAAGAGATTGTCGAAGTTGTCGCGCTGGCGTCCGGGGAGCGCGCGCACGGCGTCGCGGAGTTCGGTCTTGGTGAGGCGTCCGTCGGCCGACATGCGGGCGTGGAGCGTGGCGCGCTCGGCGACATTGAGCGGACGCAGCTGCGGATCGTCTCCCGTGGCGAGGCGGAGGTTGGCGAGCAGCATGGCCCAGCGGTAGCGGAGGAACTCAGGCGACTTCTTTGACGGGACCTTGGCGTCGCGCTCGGCGAGACGACGGGCTTCGGTCTCGGGGACACATTGCGCGCGCAGCTCGGCGTGGCGTGCGGCGGCGGTGTGCACGCAGCAGGCGATGATGCGGTTGTCGTAGCGCATCTGGAGTCGCCCGAAGAGCAGGCCGCCGCGAAAACGGCGTGGCAGCACGAGACCCGGAATCTTGGTGGCGCGGGCTTCATCCATCAGGGTGCGGATGAAGGTGTCGTCGAGGCCGGCGAGTTTGCCGACATGATGGGAGAGCAAGGTGCGGACTTCGGCGCGCACGATGTCGCGCGGGAAGGCGGCTTTTTGTTGGCGGAGATTCTTGGTCGGCTCGTGTGAGAGCGTGGCCGGGCCGTGCGGATCGACACCGAGCCAGCGGCAGACGGTTTCGGCCATGCTAGAGGTGCCATGTTTGGTCATCTCGTCTTTGGCGCGTTCGACTTTTTCGGTGTCATCGGCGGCGTCGGGATCGGAGGCGTCCGTTTCGCCCCAGGGTTCGTAGCCGCGATTATGCGCATACCAGCGGAGCACGGCCCACAATTCGGGCCAGATGAGGAGTGATTTGCCTTCGCTGGCGAGGACGCGCGCGGCCAGCTGCCAGGGCGCGGGGTGGCCGGTGCCGGGGGCATGGCGTGCGGCGAGGTCTGCCGTGGCGAGCGCGCCGAGGTGGGCGAGCAACTGCTCCATCCGACGGATGCGTGTCTTGGTGGCCCGGACGTGACGGCGCTGCTGGCGATGCAGACGGCGCTGCGAGGCGAGGGCGCTGTCTTTCTCGAACAGCACAACGCCGCAACCGACCAGATCGGGCGGAACGGCTGGGCCGTCGTTGGGTTGCAAGACGGCCCAGCCGATGGAGCTGTGGCCGATGTCTAACGCTAAACTTAACGTTTTCATCGAGTTAAGGAATCAAAACAAAGCCCCAGAGCGTCTGTGAACTTGAGAAGGCTGTAGGTGAGACTAGCGCTAGAGTTTGGACCTCTTTGATCAGCCCGCACCTACAGCCATGTTTCAAGAAACGTGAAAACTTACATTCCCTAGAGCAACTTAAGTCAATACCAATCTGCATCGGAAACGAACGCAAGACGGCCGCCCAGCCGATGGAGCCGTGGCCGATGTCGAGTGAGAGGCTCATAGTTTGGGGTTGCGAAGGGAGGTGGCCGCGAGCTGACTGCCGTCGGAATCAAGACAAAGTAGTGAGCGCAGGCCGTTTCCCTGCCTTCGTTGGCACATCGGCAATACCAGCGCTTCAAGCTCAGGCGGCAGCAACACTGCCGCCTGTTGCGTTTCCGGGGTCAGGCTTTCGAGGAAAGCGAAGGGCATTGTGACAAGCAGAGCGTTCCGCCTCGCTCTCGTGGGGGCGGCGGGATTCACGTGGCCCGTAGCCGCGGCAGGCTGAGGGTGGGCCGCCGAAGGGTCAAATCGGGAGTAGCCGGACGGCCACTGTGGCTCGTGTTGACTTTCAACAGGACGACCTGTTGATTTCCAACATGAGCGAGCCCGACCGCACCGAACTCCTGCAAGGCACCCTCGACCTCCTGGTCCTCAAGACGCTCGCCACGCTGGGCGAGCTGCACGGCTTCGGCATCGCGCGTCGCATCGAGCAGGTCTCCGGCGGCTCCGTGCTGCTCAATCAGGGCACAATCTATCCGGCGCTCGTGCGCCTCGAGGAGCAGGGCTGGATCGCCTCCGAGTGGGGCACGAGCGACAACAACCGCCGCGCGCGGTTCTACGCCATCACCGCGGCCGGCCGGAAACAGCTCAAGGAAGAGGTCGCCAACTGGCAGCGCGTCACCGCGCTCGTCGACGCCGTGCTCGCGGCGGAATCGTGACCCCCGCACCGGATAAATCCACCTGAGCAGGCGGGACGCCTGCGCTACTTTCCACGCCATGAAACTCTGGACGAAACTCCGCCACCTCCTCGGTCGCCGCGCCCGCGTGGCGCGCCTCGAAGAGGAAATGCGCACCCACATCGAGCAACTCACCGAGGAAAACGTCCGCCGCGGACTTGATCGCGTCGAGGCACGCCGCCAGGCGCACCTCGCGTTCGGCAACGTGCTCGCGACGCGCGAGGAGACCGAAGACGCGCTCGGCTGGCCCTCGCTCGAGGCCTGGGTGCACGATCTGCGCGTGGCGTGGCGCGGCCTGAGCCGGCGCCCGGCTTTCGCGCTCAGCCTGATTGCGGTGCTCATGTTGGGCACCGGGGCCACGACGGCGGTGTTCTCGCTCGTGCGCGGCGTGTTGCTCGAGCCGTTGCCAGTGCCGCATCCCGAGGAACTGCATCTCGTGTGCGCGCCGAATGGCGATCCCTTCGAACTCAGCGCGCCGACCGTCGATCGCCTCGGCCGCGAGGGCGTGCTCGCCGGTCGCGTGGCGGGCTACTCGTCGAATTCCCGCGCTGCGCTCCGCCTCGAAGGCGCGCCCGCGCAGCCGACGACGGTGCAATTCGTCTCCGGAAATTTCTTCGCCGCTCTCGGCGTTTCGACCGTGCGCGGTCGCGCGCTCAATCCCGCGGACGATGCGCCCGGCGCGCCGCAGGCGGTCGCGGTGGTCTCGCACGCGTTCTGGCAGAACAAGCTCGCCGGCGCCGCCGATGTGGTCGGCCGCGTGATCGATCTCAACGGCCAGAGCATCACCATCGTCGGTGTCGCGCCGAAATCGTTCACCGGCGTGTCGCTTGGCGACACGGGCGAATTGTGGCTGCCGCTCGGCTTGCACGCGCCGCTGCGCTGCAGTCCGTCGGCGTGGACGATTTCCGACGGACCGTTTCCGCTCGAAGCGTGGCGCCAATCCGACAATGCCGCGTGGCTCTCCGCGTTGGTGCGCCTGCCGGCCGGCGGCAGCGGCGCGCAGGGTCAGCTCGAGGCGGGGTGGCGGCCGCAACTCGACGCGGCGCTGCGCATCGTCACCGATCCGAAGACCGTGCAGGATTTCCGCAGTCGCGTGCCGAGCCTCGTGCCGAGCCCGCGGGGTTATTCGTCGACGCGCGACGAGTTTCGCCGCGTCGGCCTGACACTCACGTTGCTCGTCGCGGCGGTCGTGCTCGTGACGGCGGCGAATTCCGCGACGCTGCTGCTGCTGCGGGTGCTGTCGCGCGGACGCGAGCTGGGCGTGCGGCTCGCGCTCGGGGCGGGCCAATGGCGGCTCGCGCGCTCCGCGCTGATGGAGGGTCTGTTGCTCGCGCTGGCCGGCGCGACGGGCGGAGTGCTGTTGAGTTTGTGGCTGACGCCGCTGCTGACGACGTGGCTGGTGCCGTCGGCTTCCGGCAATCTGCCCGGAGTGGACTGGCAGCTCATCGGCGTGCTCGCCGCGCTCACGGTCGGGCTCGGACTCGCGATCGGTGCGGCGCCGGCGTGGCTCAGCGCGCGGCTGTCGCCGCAGAGCATCCTGCAGCAACGCGCGCTCGGCGCCGGCGGTTCGCTGCGGCTCGGTCGCGGCCTCATCGTGGCGCAGCTCGCGCTTTCGGTGATGTTGATTTCGATCGCGGGCGCGCTGGCGCTCGACCTGCGCCGGGTGTTGGCGGCGCATCCGGGTTACGAGCGGTCGACGGTCGTGCAGGCGTTCTTCAGCCTCCAGGCGGCGCGGATCCCGGCGGAAAAGCAGGACGCGGTCCTCGAGCACATTCGCCTGGCGGCGCGCGAGCTGCCGCAGGTGCGCTCCGTGGGCTTCGCCGCGAGCGGTGTGCTCAGCGGCAGCCGCTCGCGCAGCGGCACTTATTTCCGTGGCGAGGGCATCAACGCGCCGCGCGACAACATCCAGCACGAGTGCATCGATGCCGGCTACTTTGAGGCGATGGGCATGTCGCTCCGGCGCGGTCGCGCGATCGCGGCGACGGACGACGCGGCGCATCCGCCGGTGGCCGTCATCAGCGAGCGGCTGGCGCGCGAGGTGTTTGGCGGCGCGGATCCGATCGGCCGCCGGTTCGGCTTCGACACGAACGCCGGTCCGGAGGACCGCGAGATCGTCGGGATCGTGGCCGATGCGCGCGTGAATGGCGTGCGCGAGCTCCCGCCGGCGTTGATCTATACGCCGCTGGCGCAGTGGCAGTCACGACCGTCGTGCCTCGTGGTGCGGGTGGCGGGCGACGGCGTGGCCGCGCGCGTGGAATTGCAGAAGAAAATTTCGGCGGCGGAGCCGGGGATTTTGTTCACGCGTTGGGCGACACTCGAGGAGCGGACCCAGCGTTGGATCGGCAACGATCTCGCCACGGTGCGGCTGACGGCGGGTTTCGGCCTGCTGGCGACGCTGCTGGCGGTGATTGGCGTGCTCGGCGCGCTCGGTTACCTGGTGGCGAGCCGCTCGCGGGAAATCGCCGTGCGACTCGCGATCGGAGCGGAGCCGGGCCGGGTTTGGCGCGGCGTGCTCCTGGATGCGGCGACGCTCGGTGTGCTCGGCGCGACGATCGGCGTGGGACTCGCGTTTCTCCTCCCGCGGTTGCTCGGCTCGTGGATGATGGCCGGCTTGCGCGCGGATGGGACGGCGATCGCGCTGGCCGCGGCGGCAGGATTACTCGCGGCGGTGATCGGCGGGCTGTTGCCGGCGCGACGGGCGGCGAAGGTCGATCCGCTGGCGCTGCTCCGCGCGGAATGAGGACAGGAGCGATTTACCGCAGCAGGGCGTAGCGCGGATAAGTGCGCTTGGCTTCCTCCGCGAGGGCGAGATCGCAGTCGACCGTCGCGAACGGCCGGTCGGCGGACGTCGTGGCGAGGACGCGGCCGTCCGGATCGATAATCCACCCGCAGCCGCCGAAGCTCCCGTCGCTCGCGGCACGATTCGAGGAAACGGAAAATGCGCCGGAAACGATCGCGGCGACGCGGCCGCCGAGCAGCCACTTCTCCACGCTCTGCGAACCGGTGGCGCGCGGGGTGACCAGCAGATGAATGCCGGCGGCGGAGTAGGTGCGCGCGGCGTCCATGGCCCAGAGCTCGGTGCAGATGAGAAAGCCGAGGCGGGTGGCTCCGGCTTGGCCGGCCGTGAACACGTCGGGGCCGTGATGATACCACGAGGCTTCGTGGAAGCCTTCCTCCTCGGGGAGGTAGCGCTTGGCGTGGACGTCGGTGAGGCCGTGCTCGCGCGACCAAACGCAGCCGACGTTGAGGCGCGTGGCGCCTTGATTCACGGCGCGGGTGGTGAGGACGAGCGGAGCGTGCAGTTCGGCGAGTCGGTCGCGTCCGCGCTCGTGTGCGGCGACGACGTCGGCCCAGACCGTCGGCGAGAAATTCTGCTCGCGCGCGAACCACGAGTGAAACGGCAGCTCGGGCAGGACCACGAGTTCGCTGCGTTCGACGGCGGCATGTTCGGCGAGGGCGTGCCACGCGGTTTCGAACGCCGGGCGTTCGTCGGGGAGCTGGCAGACGGTGATGCGCATGGAGGAGGGCGATGGGTGGCCGGCTCAGATCCGGGCGCGGCCGTCGCGGGTGAGTTCGCCGCGGGTGTTGCCGGTGTTGACGGTGCCGGCGGGCTCAAAGAGCAGAATGCTGCACTCCTGGGGGGCGACGGGCCGGTGCTCGACGCCGCGGGGCACGACGACCATGTCGCCCTCGCGCAGCTCGACGGTGCGCTCGCGGTATTCCATGCGGAATGAGCCGCGCAGGACGAGGAACAGCTCGTCCTCGTGGTCGTGGTGGTGCCAGACGAACTCGCCTTGGATCTTCACGAGTTTCACGTGCTGGCCGTTGAGTTCGGCGACGATCTGGGGATCCCAGTGGCGCGAGAAGAGGCTGAGTTTTTCGGCGAGGTTGATGCGGTCCATGTTGGAGGGAGGGGAAAATCGACTCAGAGGTCGCGGTTGTAGGACAAATCGCAGCGGCAGGAGTGCACGCCGCTGCACTGGCGCTGGAAGCCGTGGCGTTCGTAGAGCGCGATGGCGTCTTTGAGCACGGTCGCGGTCTCGAGGGTCATGCTTCGGAAGCCGAGTTCGCGGGCGCGGGTGAGCGCCCAGTCGAGGAGTCGGCGGCCTTGGCCGTGGCCGCGCCAGGCCGGGACGAGATACATTTTGCGGAGTTCGACGACGCCGGGCTCGACGGGAAAAAGCCCGCACGTTCCGACGATCGTCCCGGTTTCGTCGACCAGCACCGCGAAATCGCCGCCGCGAGCCGCGTAGTGCGCCACGACGTCGGCGAGGTCGGCATCGGTGGCGGCGGGATCGGGCTGGAGGCCGAATTCGGCGAGCACGCCGTTGACGAGTGCGCGACACGCGGCCGAATCCTCGGTGCGGGCGGGGCGGAGTTGGGCGGCGGGACGCACGATCGAAGCATCGGAGCGGACGGACGCGATGCCAACGGTGTTTCCGTCGCGGAGCGACACAGCACGGAAGTTTTTATTGCCGCCGGCAGCTCGGCTGATGATCGCGGGAAAAATGGGTTTCGGCTCGCGGCAGCGCGCGGAGGAGGACTTTTTGGGAGTCCTGCGGGCGGGCCACTCGCGGATTCATCATGATGAAACGACTGCGATTGCTGGTAGGAGGAATGGTTTTCCTGGCTGGGGTGCTCAGCCGGGCCGAAACGGCGCCCGAATGGCCCGACGCGCCCGCGGTGATCCTGCGGGAGGATATCTTCGGCATCCGTTTCCGGCTTGCGCGAGAGGACAAAGGAGCAAAGGGCGCCGAGCGGTTTTTGCGCGAGGCGATGGCGCGCGGGATGACCTCGGAAGTGAAGGCCTATGTGGCGTGGGTGAGCCTGTGGTCGGAAGCGTGGGGCTTGCCGCCGATCCTCGAGCCCCCGGCCTGCGAGGCGCTGTTGCGTTCCGCCGTGGAGGAGGGCAGCGGCCTCGCTGCGGATGTGCTGGGCCGCGCGATGATTTACGGGCAGGGCGGCATCTCGCGCGACGTGCCCCAAGGGATGAAATTGCTGGATCTGGCGGTGCAGCGGGGCTGCGCCCGCGCGCTGGCGCGGCGGGGTTTGTTTCGCATCACCGGATTCGGCGGGCCGCCGGACGTGTTGCGCGGCGCGCTGGAAGTGCGCGAGGCCGCGGCCAAGGGTTCGGCGATCGGGTTGATCGATTTGGCGGCGGGATTCGAATCGGGCCAAATCGGCGGCGCCCCCAATCTCACGCTGGCGCTGGAGCACTACTACCTCCTCGCACTCGAAAACGAGAACACCGGCTGGAAGAAGCTGGAGGAATTCGAACAGAAGGGCGTGCCCGGCGCGCGCTTCATGCGGGCGCTGGCTTACGTGCGCTTCGCGAACGAAGGCGGCTTCATCGCGCCGTCGGTGGTGAGCCGAAAGCTGGCGGTGTTGGAAGAGGAGCAAAGCGACTCGCGCGCCTGGGTGGAACTGGGTGTGGCGCGTCTGTTCGGCGTCGACTGGATCAAGCGCAACCCGGCGTTGGCGAAGAACTATTTCACGCGCGCGGAACTCGCGGGGAACCCCGAGGCGAAGTTCTTCCTCGCTTACATGCGCCTGCGGGGCCTCGCCGGCCCGCAAGAAACCGAGGCGGCGCTCGCCGAGATGACCGCACTGGCGGACGCGGGCGACGCGCGCGCGTGCGCACGGCTGGGCTATTACTACTATTGGGGCGCGTCGGAGGCCGGCAAATTGAAGAAGGATCCGGCCAAGGCGCTCCACTACAGCCGGCGGGGAGCGGAGCTGGGCTCGAAGAACGCGGCGCTCAACCTCGCGCACCACTACAAGCACGGCATCGGCACCGCCGAAAACCCGGTGTTGGCGGCCAAACTCTACTGGATCGCGAAGGAATACGGCGTCTACGGGGCGAAGGAAGACCTGGTGCGGCAACTCGCGTTCGCCCGCGTGCGCTGACGCCATCCCTGCCGCCAGCGGGGCCCGGTTCGAAGACCGCGCCCCGCCGAGACGTGGGAGAAAGGAACGTTACCGCCCCAGGAGGGCGTCGATCGACCACTTGCCGCCGCCGAGCACGAGCAGCGCGAGCACCATGCCGAGCGCGAGGAGGTGAAATTCGATGCCTTCGCCCTTTTGGTTGCCGAACCAGTTCATGAAAAAGCCGTTTGAACGGTGCTGGAGCGCCGCCACCACCATGACGCCGCCGACGCCCAACGCGGCGACGCGGGTGCCTACGCCGGCGAGGAGCATCACGCCGCCGACCGACTCGGCGAGGATCGCGAGCAGCGCGAAGATCCACGGCGCGCCGACGGTGTTCGTCAGGTAGCCCATGGTGCCTTGGAAGCCATAGCCGCCGAACCAGCCGAGTGTTTTCTGCAGGCCGTGCGGCAGAATCATGATCCCGAGCGAAAGCCGCAGGAACAGCGGCGCGAAGGAGGCGCTGGTGGCGACGAGGGAAGCGAAGAGGGAATTTAGTTGCATATGCAATCATTGGACGGGGAACAGTTGCCTATGCAACTAAAAAGTGTAGGGTATCGGCCATGAAGCAGCCTCACCTGCCCGAAACGCACCTCGAAGCCTGGCGGCGTTACTACGTTTCCTTCTGGCGAATCTTCGCGGCGATCGAAGCGGATCTGCAGGCGGCGGGGCTGCCGTCGCTGAGCTGGTATGATGCGCTCTACGAGCTCTACCTCGCGCCCGACCGGCACCTGCGCATGAGCGAACTGGCGCGGAGCGCGTTGCTCAGCCGCAGCGGATTGACGCGGCTCGTGGACAAGCTCGAGAAGGAGAAGCTCATCCTCCGCAAATCCTGCCCGAGCGACGGGCGGGTGCAGCATGCGCAATTGACGGACAAGGGCGTCGAAGTGCTGCGCAAGATCTGGCCCGTTTACCGCGCGGGCATCGCGAAGTATTTCGCTGCGCACCTGAGCGAAGCCGAGGCGCAGGAATTCGCGCGCATGATGAGCAAAGTCGTCACCGCGATGCAGGCGACCAGCGGTCCCGTGGCCTGCGAGAAGAACAAGAAGCTGCCGGAGTGAGCACCACTGCGGCTGCGACCAGCGGGACGCGTCGGAGCGCATGGAGTCGGCGAGCGGAGGTCGTGCCGCCGGGGCGGGTGTTTGAGGTCACCGATAGCACGGATGAAGGACACGGATAAAATGCATGGACCGACTTAGTGTGCCCGTCCGCGTGATCCGTTTCCATCGGTGCAATCCGTGGCGAAATGAAACCGCATCGCGCGGCACATGCACCACTCGCCACCTCGCACCCTCGACCGGAGTCGAGTGACTCACGTCGGCGGTGACTCGAGGGAAACTGACCCGCCTCTCACTTCGCCGGCGCGCTCAAGGCCGCGCCGACCGTGCGGCGCGCGTTCGTCGCCCAGTCGGCGAGCGTCTTGATCTCCGCGTCAGTCAGCTTGGCGTCGCGGTGCACCCACGTGTAGGAGCCCAGCGGCATCTCGCCCCCGCGCACCTCCTCGGCGGTCTCCTCGAGTTTGCGCGTGGCGCGCTTGAGTGTGTAGGTGGTGAACTCGGAGAAATTCAGGTGGCGCTTGCCGTCGCGCACGTGCTTTTCGAGCCACCAGCCTACGGGCTGGATGTTGGCATACCACGGGTAGTTCGTGGCGTTCGAGTGGCAGTCGTAGCAGGCGCGCTGGAGGATCGATTCCACTTCCGCCGGGACGGGCGCGAGTTTGCCGATGTGGTTGGGGCCGGCGACCGTGCCGTGGTTGCCCATCGGGCGGACGGCCTGCGCGACGACCAGCACCGCGCCGAGGCCCAGGAGGATTTTGGCGGAAGTCTTCACGGTCGGGAAATTTCCACGGCGGCGCGCCGCGGGCAAGACTTCTGCGCTCGCGCGCCGGGCCGTGGGCGGCTTCACTACGGCCATGAATGTTCGGGCGAGAATCGTGATCGGTTTTCTCGGCGTGCTCACGGCGGCGGCGCCGTTGTCCGCCACCCAGCTCCATCTCGCGGGCGACTCGACGATGGCGACCAAAGAGCGCAAGACGCCCAATCCGGAATATGGCTGGGGCGAGGCGCTGCCGCGCTACTTCAGCGAACGGCTCACGGTCGTGAACTACGCGTTGAACGGCCGCAGCTCGAAGTCGTTCATCGCGGAAGGCGTGTGGCGAAAGCTCGTCGATGCGCTGCAGCCGGGCGATTGGGTGATCGTCCAGTTCGGCCACAACGACCAGAAACCCGACGCCGCGCGCCACACCGAGCCGCGCGGGGAGTTCGCCGGCAATCTCCGGCGCATGATCGCCGACGTGCGCGCGAAAAACGCCACGCCGGTGCTCGCCACCTCGGTCGCGCGCCGCAAATGGGCAGCCGACGGCGCGCATCTCGTCGATACGCACGGCGACTACATCGTGGCGGTCCGCGAGGTCGGCGCGGCGGAAAAGGTGCCGGTGCTCGAACTCAACGCGCTCACCACCGCGCTGGAGCAAGCGCACGGCGTCGAAGGCTCGAAGCGACTGCACCTCTGGATTGCGCCCGGCGTCTACGCGCGCAACGCGAAGAAGGGCTGGCAGGACGACACGCATTACTCCGCCTACGGCGCGGATCGCGTGGCGGCGCTGGCGGTGCAGGAAATCATCCGCCTCGGCTTGCCGCTCGGGGAATTTCTCGCCGGCGATCCGCCGGCCGGCGCGCAGCCGGACGGGAAGGCCGAACGCTAGCCCGCATCCCTCACACCGCGCAGTCGCTTCGGAGAATTTTCGCGGAAAAACTGTCTTGAGGTAGGGCGCGACCGCTGGGCGCGCCGAGTGGGTGGCATCACGTTCTCGGCGGGCCCAGCGGTCCCGCCCTACCCATGCCCTGCTGCGTCAGTCCGTCTTGGTGTGATTTATTCGTGGTAGAGGCGACCGGAAATCCCCGCGAGACGGAGGCGGGAGGCGGCGCCTTGGTCGCGCCCCGCAGCGCCGCGGGCGCGTGCTACGGTGGAGAGCGCGTGCAAGCACGCGGCCTATGGTGGGGCCCGGCTCCCAATGGCCTCTAGCATTGCCAGCCGCCACGGCGCGTCGCACGCTCCGGCGCGTGACTCGCCGTGCGTTCATCCTGGCTGTTTTCCTCGCGGGTTTTTGTCAGCTGACCGGCACGGCCCACGCCGCGACGGCGAACGAAGTGGTGCGCGACGCGATCCAGCGGCAGCGGGTGCTCCGGGTGCGTTACGCGGGGCACATGCGGATGATCGAGCCGCACGCCATCGGCATCACCACCGGCGGGCATCGCGCCGTGCTGGCCTGGCAGATCGAGGGCGGCAGCCGCTCCGATCCGCCGAGTGGCTGGCGAACCTTTTTGTTGGAAGACATCAGCGAAGCCGCGCTCACCGTGCGCGGATTCACGCGGCGCCCGAATTACAGCGGCGAGAAAGCCGGGCTGCACTCGATCGAAGTCGAGGTCACGCCGTCCGAGAACGCCGCCACCAATCCGACTGCAACAAGCCGCGACTGAAGGTTCGCCGGCCGGCCAGCGCGAAACCTCGCGCGGCGAGCAACTCGTCCGGCGGAGTGAGGCGGCGCGCCGGCAGCCGCGTCGCGAGGCGGAAGAACGCATACATCAGCGCGTGCACGGCGCGCGCCCGTTGGCGTGTCCATCCGCGGGGTGGCACGGCGAAATCGGTCACCAGCCACACGGCGTCCGGCGTCGCCGCATCGGCCAGTGACGCGACTACGGCGGCGAGCTCGCGCGGCGCGAAGCAATCGAGAAAGAAGTGCGTGGCGAGCGCGTCGAACTTTCCCGCGTCGGCGCGCCACTCGGGCAGACGCGCGTGGACGAACTGCACGCGCGTCACGTCGAGCCGCGCTTGGCGGGCGCGCTTTTCCGCTTCGCGCAACATGCCGGCGCTGGCGTCGACGCAGGTCACGTGCAGCCGGCAGTGCTGCGGGAGCAATTCGTGGAGAAACCGCCCGTGTCCGACGCCGGCGATCAGCAGGTGCTCGCGATCGGCCAGTTGGTCGACCCACGCCGTCCGCGCGCGTTGCAGCAGGCGCCCGGCGAGCACGCGCTCCATCCAGCCGTAATGCGGAGCGAGGAGATCGAAGCTCACGCGAGGCTCCACCACGCGCCGGCGCCGAGCGCGCCGACGGCGTAGGCGACGACATCGCGCCAGTCGCCGGTCGCGTGCGGGAAGACGTGCGGCGCGACCACCTCGGCGGCGAGAGACCAGGCGGCGAGATGGAATGCGATCTCGGGCCAAAGCGGGCGGCGGTCATGTTCGCGCAGGCCGAGGCGGCGCTGGACCCAGAGTGCAACCGGCAGCGCAGCCGGAATCAGGAGCAGGTCCGTGAACTGGTCGTGCCAGAAGCCGTGTGCGACGTGTGCGCGCAGCCACCAGCGTCCGAATGCGTAGGCCGCCACCGCGCCGACGCAGAGCGGATCGAGCGCGTAGCGGAAGCGTTTCACAACAGGCCGGCGATCAGCAGACCCGAGCCGACGGCGAGAGCGACGCGGACGAAGAAGTTCGCGCGGGGAGAGAGCGTGGAGAACATGCCGTCACGAAAAAGCGATTCGCGCACGGGGCAAACCGCGAAACCACGTGGCGCGCGTCACCATCGCGGCTCATGGCGATCAGAAGCGGGTGCGCGAAGGCGGAAAAATGGGTGCGGAGGAACGTGAAGGCGAGCGAGAGGTGGTTGCCGGCGTCCCGACGGCGACGGGGCGTGCCGCGGGCGTGGCGCCGCCGGGACGTCGGCGCCCACCTCGGCAAGAACGGTTTCGAAAATACCGTGGCCAGAGGCGGCGGACGCGGGCGGGATTTTTTCACGGCCCGTCAGGCGGACCGGGGACGGCCGGTGGGAAGCCGGCGCTATGCGCTCACGCGACGGCCGGGCGGCAGAGCAGGTAGAGCCACATCGGCGTGCCGTCGGGATTTTTCTGCACGGCGCCGGAGATCGTCTCGAGGCCGGCGTCGGCGACTTGCGCGCGCCACCAGTCGACGGGTTGGACCGTGAGGTGAAGCGGCGCGCCGAGGACTTTGGGGCCGAAGGCGTCGGGAAAAAGCGCGATGCCGAGAAACACGCAGCGCGTCGCGGCGGCGCGCAGGTTGCGCAACACGGCGGGCACGTGCTCGGTGGGGATGTGCTCCATGACGTCGGTGCAGACCACGGCGTCGTTCGGCGCGGGGAGCGCGCCTTCGTCCCACATGCAGCCGAGCGTGAGGAAGCCGGGCGTCATCTTGTCGGCGAACCACGGGTCGAGGCAGTTGGCGGCGATGTCGAAGCCGCGGATGGAGAAGTCCGCCTGGTTGTGCTCCATGATGCGGCGCATGAATTTCCCGGAGCCGCAGCCGGCGTCGAGGATCGTGCGCACGCCGAGGTCGCGGAAGCGCGCGGCGAGATCGAGGCGCTCGAGGGCGTGGAGGCCGGGCGAGAATTTGCGGTAATCCTCGTGCTCCCACATTTGCTCGTATTTGGCGCGTTCGTGGTCGGCGGAGGGTTCGAGAGTGGCGGTCATGGCGGTGAAGGCGGGCGCGATCGCAAACGATCCCCGCCCGGCCGCGGGAGGCCGGGAGGTGTTCGCCCAATCGGCACCATCGGCACGAACCGGGCGGACTTGCGTGCGAATTGTGGGACCGTCCGTCCGCGCTGTATGGGGAATTCGCCCTTGGCGCTGTGTCCGGGGAGCCAATTGACCGCTTGCCCGGGGCGGAGTGGAGGATTGTTTCGCTGCGCGCATGAACAACCTCGGACTGTTTATCACCTCGGTGCTGATCTGGGGTTCCACGTGGCTGGCGATCACGTTCCAACTCGGGAAGGTGCCGCCCGAGGTGTCGGTCGCGTATCGTTTCGCCCTCGCGAGCGCGATGTTGTTCGCCTGGTGCGGCGTGCGGGGGCTGCGGCTGCGCTATTCGTGGGCCGAGCACCGCTGGATGGCGTTGCAGGGGTTGTGTCTGTTCGGGCTCAACTACCTGACGATCTACCTCGCGGAGGCGGAGATCAGCTCGGGGCTGGTGGCGCTGGTGTTCTCGTTGATCGTGTTCATGAACATCGTGCTGGCGCGGGTGTTCTTCGGGACGCCGATCCGGCCGGCGATGATGCTGGCGGCGTTGCTCGGCGTGGGCGGCGTGACTCTCGTGTTCCTGCCCGAGCTGGGTCATGGCGTCGGTCGCGGCAACGCCCTGCTCGGGCTCGGACTCGCGGCGGCTTCGACGTGCTTTGCCTCGCTCGGCAACATGATCTCGGCGCGGAATCAGCGGCAGGGATTTCCGGTGATGCAGACCAACGCCTACGGCATGGCCTACGGCGCGCTCTTCGTGGCGCTCTACGCGCTGGCGCTCGGGCGGCCGTTCGTGTTCGACGCGACGCCGGCCTACGTCGGGTCGCTGATCTACCTCGCGCTGTTCGGGTCGGTCATCGCGTTCGGCGCTTACCTGACGCTGATCGGCCGCATCGGGGCGGACCGTGCGGGCTACACGGGCGCGGTGATTCCGATCGTCGCGGTGGTGCTCTCGACGTTTTTCGAGGGATTGCAGTGGCACGCGACGACCTTCGTCGGCGTGGCGCTCTGCCTCGCGGGCAACGTCGTGGTGTTGCGCGGCAAGGCTGCGGCGGCGCGAGCGGCCGCGACCGGCGCGCCCGCGAAAACTTAACGCTCTGTCGCGGGTGCGGCGGGCGGCCAGCGCACGAGCGGCTGCTTGGCGGCGACGTAGAGCGGGTGGCGCGGATGGCCGTCTTGCGTCGTGCCGAGGCACCACAGTTCGCGGCCGGAGAAGAGTTTCACGACCGCCTCCGCGCGCGCCTGGTAGACGCCGCTGACGCCCCACGCGGCGACGATCTTCTCGCACCGCGCGGCGGCGGCGAGGAGCGAGGTGTCGTTTTCCGCGCCGACCGGGTCGGGGTCTTTCATCATCTCTTCGGGGTAGGGCGTGCGCAGGCCGAAGAGATTGGCCATGAGGAAGCCGTCGAAGCCCTCGCGTTTCGAAAAATCCGCGATGCGCGTGAGCGTCGGGTCGAGCTGCGACTCGTCGGCCGTGGAGGGATTGAGCCCGATCCACATGATCAACCGGTCGCCGAAGAGCGGGTTCCACTGGTGCACCAGCGAGTAGCGGTGCCGGCGGTCGGGCGAGAAGTGACAGACGTTGTCCAAGGCACGGCATGGTTGCCTCAGCGAGAGCCCCGAGCGCAAGACCGGCGTTGCCGACACGGGTCGATTGCGCCACGGCTATTGACGCCGCGCCGGGCCAGCGCGCTAAATCCCGCCTGCGCATGACCTCACCCGCTTCGCCCGAGCGCCTGCCGCTGTCCTCCCCCGATCTCGCCGCCGAGCGCCTTGCCCGCCTGCGCGAGCTGCTCCCGGGCGCCTTCACCGAAGGCAAACTCGTCCCCGCGAAACTCGCCGAGCTCGTCGGCGCCGCGGCGCTCTCCGCCACGCCCGAGCGCTACGGGCTCTCCTACGCCGGCCGCGCCGAGGCGCTGCGCGAGATGCTCGCGCCCAGCCCCGGCACGCTGCGGCCCGACCGCGAAAAATCCGTCGCGTGGGACGCCACCGAAAACCTCATCGTCGAGGGCGACAATCTCCACGTGTTGAAGCTCCTCCAATCGGCCTACGCCGGGGCGGTGAAGCTCATCTACATCGACCCGCCCTACAACACGGGCAACGACTTCGTCTATCCCGACGATTTCCGCGCCGGCGTGCGGCACTACAAGGAGCTGACGCAGCAAACGCTCAGCACGAACGCCGAGACGAGCGGCCGCTACCACAGCGACTGGCTGAAGATGATGCACCCGCGCCTCGCCCTCGCCCGCAACCTCCTGCGCGACGATGGCGTGATCTTCGTCTCCATCGACGACCACGAGGTCCAAAGCCTCCGACCGATAATGGACGAAGTTTTCGGAGAAGAGAATTTCGTGGCGCAACTCATCTGGAAGCGAATGGACAGCCCGAGTCGCAACGATGAAGACCGGAAGTTCTCAGCCTATCACGAATACCTTCTCGTCTACGCTCGCGGTGACGCGGAAGTCGGCATCACGCGAGAACATCGCCCGGGGATTGTTGATGCCTATCCGCTGACTCTTCCCGATGGCCGAAAGGCGCGTCGTCGCCAACTTCGGAAGAACGGTAAAAGCGCGGCGCGCGAAGATCGTGAAACCATGTGGTATGATCTGACAGCGCCGGACGGCACGCAGGTTTGGCCGAAAGATCCGGTTGAAGGCTGGGAAGGTCGGTGGGCTTTGTCGCGAAAGACATGGGACGATCGAACCGCAGATGGAATGACCGAGTGGATCAAGCGGGACTACGGTTGGGTGCCCTACTACATTGAGACTGCTCCCGACGCTCCCACCGCACCCTGGTCCACTATCTGGGACGACGTTGACCAAAACCGACAAGCGAAGGCCGAGTTGAATGAACTGATGGGTTCGGTGACGGCAGACATGACGCCGAAGCCAACATCTTTGCTAAGGAAATTGATTGGATTAGCGGCCGGCCCGTCCGACCTCATCCTCGACTTCTTCGCCGGGAGCGGGACGACGGGGCAGGCGGTGCTGGAGTTGAACCGGCAGGACGGCGGGAACCGGAAGTTCATCCTCGTGCAATTCCCGGAGCCGACCGGCCGCGCGGATTTCCCCACCATCGCCGACATCACTCGCGAACGCGTGCGGCGGGTCATTAAGAAATTAAACACAGAGGACGCGGAGAACACAGAGAAGCAGAAAGCCGAGTTGCCACTCTCTGCGACGTCCGTGGCCTCTGGGTTGAAAAAATCCGTCCCCGGTTTCCGCGCCTACCAGCTCGACGACTCCAATTTCAAACTCTGGGACACCGATGCCGCGCCCACCGACGCCGCGGCGCTGGCCAAGCAGCTCGAATTGATGGCGCACAACGTCCTCGACGGACGCGGCGACGACGACTTGCTGGCCGAGCTGCTCCTGAAGTGCGGCCACCCCGGCGTCACGCTCACCAGCGCCGTGGAGACGCGCGAAGTCGCCGGCGCGCCGGTGCACTTGCTGGCGGAAGGCCGGCTGGCGCTGTGCCTCGCCCGCGCGCTGACGCAGGAGGTGTTGCGCGGCATCGTGGCCCTGAAGCCGCAACGCGTGCTGTGCCTCGACGTGGGTTTCCACGGCAACGACCAGCTCAAGACGAACACCGTGCTGGAGATGAAGAGCCACGGCGTGCAGTTCCAGACGGTCTAGGAAGTCAGTTGTCGCCTAAAACCCTATCAAAGAATAACTCCGAACTATTAGGAAATTCCGAATAGTTGCCCGCCATGAGTGAATCATCTCTTCAAGAAACGATCCGTAGCCTGACGGCGTTGCCGCGGGAGACGGAGTGGATCGAGTTCAAAGAGAATGACGCCCGTGAAGACGAAATCGGGGAGTATATCAGCGCGCTGGCGAATGCCGCGGCCCTGCTGGAGAAGGATGCGGCGTTCTTGGTGTGGGGTATTGAGGATGCCACCCATCGCGTCGTCGGCACGAGCTTCGATCCGAAGCAGGCGAAGGTCGGCAACGAGGAACTGGAAAACTGGCTGCACCGGCAGCTGCATCCTGCGGTGGATTTTGTTTTTGACGAGGGAGTCGTCGACGAGCGCCGGGTCGTGCTGCTCACCATTCAGCCGTGTCGGCACAGCCCGGTGCGGTTCCGGGAGACGGAGTTCGTGCGGATCGGCACCTACAAGAAGAAGCTGAAGGAGTATCCGGAAAAGGAGCGGGCACTGTGGGCGAAGCTCTCGGCTAAGTGTTTCGAGGAAGGAATCGCGGCCAGCGGCGTCTCGGATGACGAGGTGCTGACGTTGATCGATTATCCGTCGTTTTTCGAGCTGATGCAGGCGCCATTGCCGGCCAACAAGGCAGCGATCCTGGAGCGGCTGGCGGCGGATGAGTTGGTGGTTGCGAAGACTGGAGGACGCTACGACGTGACGAATCTCGGAGGGGTTTTGTTCGCCAAGGAGCTACGGGCGTTTGGGCGTCTGGCGCGAAAAGCGATTCGCGTGGTGCAATACAAGGGCCACGACCGGCGCGAAACCGTCCGGGAGCGCGAGGGAACGCTGGGCTACGCGGCGGGATTCCGGCGTTTGCTGCGCTACATCAACGACAGCCTGCCGGAGAACGAGATCATCGGGGAAGCGTTGCGGCAGAGCGTCAAACTCTACCCGGAGCTGGCGATACGCGAGTTGGCGGCGAATGCGCTCATCCATCAGGACTTCTCCATGAGCGGCACGGGACCGATGATCGAGCTGTTCAGCGATCGGCTGGAAATCAGCAATCCCGGACGGCCGCTGATCGATCCGCTGCGTTTCATCGACCACTCCCCGCGTTCGCGAAACGAGAAATTGGCCGACCTGATGCGCCGCGTGCGGATTTGCGAGGAGCGGGGCAGCGGATTCGACAAAATCGTGGCGCAGGTCGAGGCGTTCCAATTGCCGGCGCCGGACATCAGCGTGGACGACACTCACACACGGGTGTGGTTGTTTGCAGCGCGGCCATTTTCGGAGATGGACCGGGCGGATCGCATCCGGGCCTGCTACCAACACTGTTGCCTGCAGTGGGTTTCGCGCCAGGTGATGACCAATTCGTCACTCCGCTCGCGTTTCAAAATCGAAGAAGAGGACTACGCGGTGGCGTCGCGGATCATCCGCGATGCGATCGATGCCGGGCTCGTCAAGCCCGAGGACCCTGAAAACCGGTCCCGGAAGCACGCCAAATACATCCCGTTCTGGGGCTAATCTTATGTGCATTTCATGGTCCTGCGGTTGGCTTGACGGAACTGAGGTTGAGGGCATCGGTAGTCACATAATGCTATTATTCAGTATCTTGCGTAGATCTTCTGCCGCCTCCGGCTTATATGTGCCTCATGTGCACAGTGTGCATGGGCAGGGATTCGAACCCCCGATGGCGGCCGGACACCCAGTTGTTGCAAAAAGTGCAACAACTCAACGGACAGAGGCCCTGACCGCATGAAAATCCTCTTCGATCCTGCGCAGGAATTCCAGCTCCACGCCGTTCGCGTGAGCTGCAACCAGGTCGACCCCTCCGGAATTTCCGGATAGTTGCCCTGCCATGCTGGTCTTCATCGACGAATCAGGCGATCCCGGCATGCCGCCCGGCGGCAGTCGCTCCGAGTATTTCACGGTGACGTTGGTCACGATTCAGGACCACGAGGAAGCGACCGCCATCGAGCAGCGGATCGCCCTTCTGCGGCGCGAACTCAACCTGCCGGACACCTTTGAATTTCATTTCAGCAAGCTGAAGCAGGCGTGGCGGGAGGAGTTCCTCCGGACGCTGTCGCGCTACGAGTGGTTCTACTTCGCGGTGGTGCTCAACAAGGCGAAGCTGACAGGCAAAGGATTTCAGTTTCCCGACCCGTTCTACAAATACACCTGCGGCCTGGTTTTCCAGAATGCGAAGCCCTACCTGGAAGACGCCATCGTGGTGATCGACGGGAGCGGCGGCCGGGAATTTCGCACGCAACTCAGCACCTATCTCCGGAAACGCGTCAACGAGGCCGGCGAGGGACCCAAATCGATCCGCAAGGTGAAGCTGCAAGACTCGCGGCAGAACTCGTTGCTTCAGCTGGCCGACATGGTTTGTGGGGCGGTCGCACGCAGCTACACGGTGCCCGGCGAACAAAGTGCCTTGAGAAAGTTGATCTCCCACCGGGAGATGCAGGTGCAATTCTGGCCAAAATGAAAATCCCCCCGACCTATCCTTGCGGAAAGAGCACCATACGGAGCCGGTTCGGTCTGGGGGGCAATTCCGCTGTCACTATCGGCACGACCACCTCGAAAATCAAGTCGGCATTGTGCCACGTGGCACAGGGGGATTCGAACCCCCGAGGGTCCGGCGATCCAACTGTTGCACAAAATGCAACTGTTCAACGGACTGAGGCCCTGACCGCATGAAAATCCTCTTCGATCCCGCGCAGGACTTTCAGCTCCACGCCATCCGAGCCGTGGTGGAGGCGTTTGCCGGGCAGCGACCGGCCGGCGGAGCTTTCGAATGGCAGGCGGATGCGCTCGCGGGCGACCTCTTGACCGAGCTCGCCGCCGGCAACCGGCTCGATCTCACCGAGGCGCAGGTCGAGGCCAATGTCCGCCGCGTGCAGGCGGAGAGTTTTCGCGATCATCCCGAGGCCGCGCGCGCCGACGTGCTCGGCGCGCCGTGGGCGGGCATGAATTTCTCCGTCGAGATGGAGACGGGCACGGGCAAGACCTACGTCTATCTCCGCACGATCCTCGAGCTGCACGCGCGCTACGGTTGGCGGAAATTCATCGTCGTCGTGCCGAGCGTCGCGATCCGCGAAGGCGTGATGACGAGCGTGGAGCTGATGCGCGACCACTTCCGCGCGCTCTATGCCAACGTGCCCATCGAGGCGTGGACCTACGACTCGGCGCAGGTGTCACGGCTGCGGCATTTCGCCACCAGCCCGGCGCTCCAGCTCCTCGTCATCAACATCCAGGCCTTCGACAAGACGACGAACATCCTGAACAACCCGAACGACCGCCTGAGCGGCCGCCGCCCCATCGAGTTTCTCCAGTCGGCCAATCCGGTCGTCGTGCTCGACGAGCCGCAGAACCTCGAAAGCGAGCGCGCCCGCGCGGCCATTGCGAGCCTCGGGCCGCTCTGCACGCTGCGCTACTCGGCCACGCACAGAAACGTTTACAACCTCCTCTACCAGCTCGACCCCGTGCGCGCCTTCGAGCTGAAGCTCGTGAAGGCCATCGAGGTGGACAGCGTGCGCGAGGAAGGCGATTTCAACCGGCCCTACGTGCGCTTCAAGAAAGCCAGCCCCGGCGCGCGCGGCATCACAGCCAAGGTCGAACTCGACGTGCAGACCGCCACCGACGGCGTGCAGCGCAAGGACGTGACGTTGAAACACGGCGACGATCTCGCGGCCAAGACCGGCCGTGCGCTCTACGCCGGCCTCGTCGTGCGCGGCATCAACGCCACGCCCGGTGCCGAGCGGCTCGACCTCGGCCAGTTTTCCCTCGGCCTCGGCGAAGGCAGCGGCGTGCTCGACGACGCCATCCAGCGCGTGCAGGTGAGACAGACGATTTTGAAGCACTTTGAAAAAGAGCTGACCGTCGCGCGGCTGCCCGCCGGCCAGCGCATGAAGGTGCTCTCGCTCTTCTTCCTCGACCGCGTGGCCCACTACGCAGCCGACGACGGCAAGGTGCGCGGCTGGTTCGCCGCGGAATACGAGGCGGCGCGCGCGATGCCGCGCTTCGCGCCGCTCACGCTCCCGCCGGTGGAGCAGGTGCACGCCGGCTATTTCGCGTCGCGCGACGGCGTGGCGATCGACTCCAAGGAGAAGAGCACGCAGGCCGACGAGGCGGCCTTCGAGCTGATCATGCGCGGCAAGGAGCGGCTGCTGTCGCTGGAGGAGCCGGTGCGCTTCATCTTCAGCCACTCGGCGCTGCGCGAAGGCTGGGACAACCCCAACGTGTTTCAAATCTGCTCGCTGCGCGAAATGAGCACGGAGCGCGAGCGTCGGCAGACCATCGGCCGCGGCCTGCGCCTGCCGGTGCGCGAGGACGGCACGCGCTGCCACGACGCCACGCTCAACCGGCTCACGCTCGTGGCCAGCGAGGCATTCGAGGATTTCGCGCGCGGCCTGCAGGCTGAGTTCGCCGACGCCGGTGTGCGCTTCGAGACCAAGCTCGTGCACAACGCGCGCAAGCGCCGGAAACTGACGCTGCGCAAAGGCTGGGACGCCGATCCGGAATTCCTCGCGCTGTGGGAACGCATCAAGCACCGCACGCGCTACTCGGTGACCTACGAGACCACGCGCCTCGTCACCGAGGCGGCAGCGGCGATCCGCGCGCGCCCCGACACGATTTCGGAGGGACGCATCGCGGTGACCTCGGCGAGCGTGAGCGTCACGCGCGAAGGCGTGGCGGAGCAGGTGCAGTCGGCCTACACGGCGGCGACCGTGGAGGCGCCGCGCCGCGTGCCGGATCTGCTGAGCGAGCTGCAGAAGCGCACCGAGCTGACGCGCACGACACTCGCCGCGATCCTCGCGCAGAGCGGCCGGCTCGGCGACGCGTTGGTGAACCCGCAGCAATTCGTCGAACTCGCCGCCGGCGAGATCGAGCAGAAGAAACGCGAGCTGCTAGTGCAGGGCGTGCAATACGAGAAGCTCAGCGGCGCCGAAGCGTCATGGGAGATGATGTGGTTCCGCGACCGGGAGCTGGAGCCGTATCTCGAACGCATCCAGGACACACCGCAGCGCGGACTCTACGACGGCGTCGAGTTCGACTCGGCGGTGGAGCGGAGATTTGCCGAGCAGCTCGACGCGCGCACCGAAATCAAGCTTTTCGTGAAGCTGCCGTGGTGGTTCCGCGTCGAGACGCCGGTCGGCGACTACAATCCCGACTGGGCCATCGTGCGCGAAGTGCCGGGAGAGCCGCCGCGGCTGTATCTCGTGCGCGAGACGAAGTGCACGGACAACTTCGCCAAGCTCGGGAAAGAGGAGCAGGACAAGATCGCGTGCGGGAAACGCCACTTCAAGGCGCTGGGCTTCGCGCCGGGCGGCTATGACTGGATAGAGTCTGCGGCGAAGGTCTGAAGGACTTCCAAGCGTCTACCGGGGCGGTTTCGACACGCGCGGAACGGGTTGGGGTCAACTCGTTCCACCCAGCGCTTCGCGCACGAGGGCGGCGATGGCTTCGGGGAGCGGCAGGGCGAGCGCGAGGTCGTGCGCGCGCAGGCTCATTTTTTTCCAGGTCTTGCGCAGGATCTCGATGAACTTCGCGCGCGGGTAGTCGGCGTGTTGCGCGGCGAAATCGGCGATCTCGTTCTCGAGGAACACGAGGCACGCGGCGTCTTCGAGGGCTTGCGTGCCGGGGTTGGTCTTCAGGGCGGTCTTCGAGACCCACGTGTAGACTTCGTCCGCCTCGGCGGCGGCGACTCCGGCTTGGAGCAGCAACTCCTTCGCGCGCGCGGCTTGTTTCACGTAGAGCGATTGGCGCCACTTCAGGTAGCCGACCTTGCCGTCGGGGAACGTCGTGCGCGGCACGCTCCAACGCTCGAGATGCTGGCAGCGCGCGGCGAGGCGCAGCAGCGGCGACGCGTCGGACACGACGCGCGCGACCCACGCCTCCATGCGCTCGGCGTAGACGAGTTCCGCGGCGCGTCCGTCGACCGCGCGTTTAGGATCGGCGGCGTGAGCGGCGTCGATGAGCGAGCGGGCGGCGGCGTAGGCGTCGGACATGCGGGGAAGGGAGACGCGCGCGCCGCGCGGCGGCAAGCGGCCCCTGCGTCACCGCCGGAGCGAAGGAGGGGAGAACCGGCTGGCGCGCGACCGTTTCGCCCCCACACTGCGCGCGCATGGCTTGGCGCATCGACCAGCACGTAGTCCGGGGCGAGATCGACAATCGCATGCGCGGGCGCACGGTCGGACGCATCTGGTTCGCCGGACGCGCGGAGCCGATGGAACTGGAACTGCGGGGCGATTGCTGGCGCGATCTGGCGGGGCGGCGGCTGGAATTCGTCAATCCCGAGCCGCAGCCGGGTTTGCCGGCGAATTTCGCCGCGCGGCAGGCGGGCGAGGTCGGCGACATCACGGCTTCGCGCAAGGTGAAGGTGCGGGGCATTCCCTTCGAGGGACTGCGCGGCGACGAGGAGGGCGCCCGGGAGGTGCCGTGGCATTGGGGCAACGCGCTGCGGCTGGAGTGGTTTTCCGAAACCAACGGGCGCGTGGTGATCGAGAGCGTGGGTTTCGAGCTGAAGATCGTGGGTGAGCCGACGTGGGAAATGTCGGCGGCCGAGGAGGAGCGGCAGAAGCACGCGAACGCGGCGGCGCGCGACGGCTACATGGCGCAGCAGGAGGAGGCGTGGTTGAACGACCGCGCGCGCGACAATCCGGGGAAGCGCCCGGCCGACGTGCACGGCGATGCCGCGGGCCGGCCCGGCCAGCCGATGACGGAGGCGGAGGCCGACGCGATGCAGGCGCGCAGCGATTTGCTCAACGACCGCGTGCAGGCGCGCATCGAGCGCGAGGGCGACGCGGCGGACCACGCGAAGATCCTCGAGGAGGAGATCGAGCGCTTGAATCGCGAGTATCCCGCGCCGGAGCCGACGCCGGAGCAGCGCGCGCGGAACGAGGCATGGTTGGAGGAGTTCAATCGCGCGCCGGATGCGGACGAGGATTTGGATCATCCCGACGCGGAAGCGGAAGACGACCAGCCCTACGAGCACCCGCTGGTGGCGCGCATCACCGATTTGCTCGACACCTGGCGTGCGCAGGCGGAAGCGGAGGAATGGATTCCCGAAGACGCGGTCCCGGAGCACCCGGCGCAGGAGCTGATCCACGCGGTGTGGCGGGCGACCGTGAAGCTCGCCGTCGCGCTGAACGGGCGGAGATGGCCGCCGGATCTGGATTTCTGTGCGCTGACGATCGTGCAGTTGAAAAAGGCGCGCGAGTATCTCGACGACGCGTTGCGCGCGACCGAGTCCTGCCACGAGGAGAAGCTGCTGACGCCCGAGCAACTGGGGCCGATCCTCGTGGACCTGATCGACCTCGCGCACGACGCCAACGCGCTCATCGCGGAGCTGCGGGAGAAGCTGGAGCGCGGGACGGATTAGGCCTCGGCTCGGAATCGAAAACGTCAAAACCACTCGGACGGCTGGCTCTTCGCACGGTCCTGTGTTGAATGGCGGGGTGATTCCCGTCCCGTCGTCCACCTCCATCGAGGCTTTTGAAAAATACGTGGGCGGGACGTGCGTGAAGGCGGGAACGGGCGCCGCGTGGCAGGGCGTCAAGGCGTGGAGCATCCTGCCGCCGCGCGTGTGCGACGGACGCATGATTCCGGCCGTGAACGAGCCATTCCTGGCGTGGACCTATTCCGGCGACGTGGTCTTCGAGGAGCGCGAGACGGGCGGCCCGTGGAAAGCCTGTCGGTTGCGGCGCGGCTCGTTTTTCCTGACCAACGGCGGGGACGCCTACGAGTGCCGCTGGCGCTCCGTGGGGCGCGAAGTGTTCGACACGCTGGCGGTCTTCATCGAACTGCCGCTGCTGAAAAGCGCGTTCGAGGAGGTCTTCGGGGCCGATGCGCCGCGGGCGCGGTTGCGCGACCTCTCGGCGTTCACGGACGAGACGCTGGATTTCTACATGGTGCGCCTGCGCGAGGAATTGCTGCGCAAGACCGGCAGCCCGATCCTGATTCGCGGGCTCGGCGAGGTCATCGCGATCCACCTCGCGCGCCACTACGCAGAGGCGATCGACGACCCGCGCGGGACGGCGCCGTCGTTGCCGGGCTTCAAACTGAAGCAAATCACCGCGGCGATGGCGCGAAACCTCGCCGAGGACTTCAGCCTCGAGCGCCTCGCGGCGCAGGCGCAGCTGAGCAAGTTTCACTTCAGCCGGCTCTTCAAGGCGGCCACCGGGCGCTCGCCGTCGCGCTACCAACTCGACTTGCGCCTCAACACCGCGCGCCGGCTCCTGCGCGAGACCGACCGCAGCATCATCGAAATCGCGCTCGAGGTGGGCTACCGCAACCCGAGCCGTTTCGCCCAGCTCTTCCGGCGCGAGACCGGCCTGACGCCCAGCGAATATCGCCGTCGGCGCTGACGGCACGCGCGCTTTCGCGCAAAATCATGACAGGTCGCGCAAGGGGTTGGGCGACGGATCGGGCGCGAAGAGATAGGATGACGGCATGACTACTGAACCCCTTTCGCGACTCCCGCAGCGCACGCTGGCCCGCGGCCTGAACGTATCCGCTCTTGGCCTCGGCTGCATGGGCATGAGTTTCTCCTACGGACCGCCCAAGGATCGCGGCGAGATGATTGCGCTGCTGCGCGCCGCGGTCGATCGCGGCGTGACCTTCTTCGACACGGCCGAGATCTACGGACCCTACACCAACGAGGAACTGGTCGGCGAAGCGCTCGCGCCGGTGCGCGACCGCGTCGTGATCGCCACGAAATTTGGTTTCGCCGCCGGCACCGATCCGCGCGGTTCGCCGCAGCTCAACAGCCGCCCCGACAACATCCGCCGCGTCGCGGACGCATCGCTGAAGCGCCTGCGCACGGATGTGATCGATTTGTTCTACCAGCACCGCGTCGATCCGGACGTGCCGATCGAGGATGTGGCTGGCGCCGTCAAAGAGTTGATCCAGGCCGGCAAGGTTCGCCACTTCGGCTTGTCGGAGGCGGGCGTCCGCACGATCCGCCGTGCGCACGCCGTCCAGCCCGTCGCGGCGCTGCAAAGCGAATACTCGCTCTGGTGGCGCGAGCCGGAGGCAGAGATCATGCCCGTGCTGGCGGAGCTCGGCATCGGCTTCGTGCCCTTCAGCCCACTCGGCAAGGGTTACCTCACGGGGGCAATCAATGCCGCCACCAAGTTCGACGCCACGGATTTTCGCAGCCGTCTGCCGCGGTTCACCGAGGAGGCGTTGAAGCTGAACCAGGCCTTGGCCGATATTTTGCAGACCTTTGCCGATCGCGCCCGCGCCACGCCCGCGCAAGTCGCGCTCGCCTGGCTGCTCGCGCAGCGTCCGTGGATTGTGCCCATCCCGGGCACGACCCGGCTCGACCGACTCGAGGAGAATCTCCGCGCCGCGTCCCTCGAACTCACCGTCGCGGATTTGCGCGAGCTCACCGCGGCGTCCGATTGCATCGCCGTCCACGGCGCGCGCTATCCCGAGGCCGTGCAACGCCTCATCGACCGCTAAACCACCGCGTCATTCTCCGCGCCTCGCCCATGAAACCTGTCGCCTACAAAGTAAAAGCCTACTCCGCCACTTCCGCACAGTCACCGCTTGCGCCCGCGCTCATCGATCGCCGCGAGCCGACCGACAACGACGTCCAGATCGAGATTCTCTACTGCGGCGTCTGCCACTCCGACATCCACTTCGCGCGCAACGAGTGGAAATACACCGTCTATCCCGCCGTGCCCGGCCACGAAATCGTCGGCCGCGTCACCAAGGTCGGCCCCAAGGTCACGAAAATGAAAGTAGGCGATCTCGCCGGCGTCGGCTGCATGGTCGGCGGTGATCTGAGCTGTCCGCATTGTCGCGCGGGCAACGAGCAGTTTTCGCCCACGATGGTCGGCACCTACATGGCGACCGAGCCGGTGATCGGCGGACCGACCTTCGGCGGCTACTCGCAAAACATCGTGGTGCAGGACCACTTTGCGCTGCGCATCCCGCAGAACCTCGACCTCGCCGGGGTCGCGCCGCTGCTCTGCGCCGGCATCACCACCTACTCGCCGCTGCGCCACTGGAAAGTCGGCCCCGGTCAGAAGGTCGGCATCGTCGGCCTCGGCGGTCTCGGCCACATGGGCGTGAAATTCGCCCGGGCCTTCGGTGCGCACGTCGTGGTCTTCACGACCTCGCCCGGCAAGAAGGCCGACGCGCTCCGCCTCGGTGCGCACGAGGTGATCGTCTCCAGCAACGCGGCCGAGATGCAGGCGCACGCGGGCAGCTTTGATTTCATCCTCGATTGCGTGTCCGCGCAGCACGACCTCAACGCCTACCTCGGGATGTTGAAGGTCGACGGCAACCTCACGCTGGTCGGCGCGCCGGAGCATCCGTTGCCGGTGGCCGCGTTTCCGTTGATCATGGGTCGGCGCAGCCTCTCGGGCTCGATGATCGGCGGTATTCCGGAGACGCAGGAGATGCTCGATTTCTGCGGTCAGCACGGAATCACGGCCGACATCGAAATGATCCGCATGGACCAGATCAACGAAGCCTACGAACGGATGCTGAAGAGCGACGTGAAATACCGCTTCGTGATCGACCTCGCGACGCTCAAGTAAGCGCGCCACGCCGCGAACTTATTGGGGTCGGGCGGCGATAAACGAAAAGGGCCGGTCGGAGACCGGCCCTGCGAGGCGTGCTGAAAAGGGCCGTTGAGGGCAACGGCCCCTACCGAAAGCGTGGCTCAGTAGACTTGCTCTTCGAGGAGCGCGAAGAGCTCCGCTTCCGTGATGCGCTTCTGGCTCATGCTGTCGCGCTCGCGGAGGGTGAAGGTGTCGCCGGGCTTTTCGATGGTGTCGAAGTCGATCGTCACGCACCACGGCGTGCCGGCTTCGTCCTGGCGGCGGTAGCGTTTGCCGATGGCGCCGCCGTCGTCGTATTGCACGGCGTAGCGCTTCTTGAGTTTCGTGTAGAGGGCCTTGGCGCGGGTCGTGAGGACGTCCTTGTTCTTGAGGAGCGGGAGCACGGCGACCTTCGTCGGCGCGATGCGCGGGGAGAGGCGGAGCACGGTGCGTTGCTCGACGTTGCCCTTCTCGTCCTTCACGTCCTCGACGGCGTAGGCCGACGCGAGCACGGCGAGGAAGATGCGATCAACACCGACCGCGGGCTCGATGACGTGCGGGACGACCTTGGCCTTCGCGGCTTCGTCGAAGAACACCTGCGGCACGCCGGAGAATTTCTGGTGCTGCTGGAGATCGTAGTCGGAACGCGCGGCGATGCCCCAGAGTTCCTGCACGCCGAACGGATACTTGAACATGATGTCCACCGTGCGGCGCGAGTAGAACGCGAGTTTCTCCTTCGGGTGCTCGTGCAGCGAGAGGTGCGACTCGGGCAGGCCGATCGACTTCAGCCAGTCCTGACACCACTTGAGCCACTCTTCGTGGCAGGCGAGCCAGTCGGCGTCGGGGTGGATGAAGTATTCCATCTCCATCTGCTCGAATTCGCGGGAGCGGAAGATGAAGTTGCGCGGCGTGATCTCGTTGCGGAACGACTTGCCGATTTGCGCGATGCCGAAGGGGAGTTTCACGCGCGTCGTGTCGACGACGTTCTTGAAATCGACGAACATGCCCTGTGCGGTCTCGGGGCGGAGGTAGGCGACGGACGAAGCGTCCTTGAGCGCGCCGACGTTCGTTTCGAACATCATGTTGAAGGCGCGCGGCGGCGTGAGGCTGCCGGGTTCGCCGGTAGCGGGCGACGGGATGAGCGGGATCTCGGCCTCGGTGGCTTCGGTGAACTCCTTCGCAGGCAAGACGACCCAGACGGACCGACCACCCGAGATAAACGTCGGCATGTTCAGATCGGCGAGTTTGACAACTGCGCCGGCGAACTTGCGCGACTTCGCGAGTTTTTGGGCGGCCTCGAACAGTTTCCCCTCAGTGTCAGATTCTTCTAGATGTGACACGTAGCCCACGAGAATGCGCTCTTCTTTGACCTCCAAGTTCACCGGCTTACCCGGCTCATTAAATGGATCGGGCGTGACCAACGGCACCCATTGTTCGACTCGGGCATAAAACAACTGATCCGCGCGGTAGCGCTGCTTGCTCACCTTGCAGTCGACGAGCGGGTCGGTGAAGCCGGCGACGTGGCCGGAGGCTTCCCAGACTTTCGGGTGCATGATGATCGAGGTCTCGATGCCGACGACGTCGTCGCGGCGGTGCACCATGTCGCGCCACCAGCATTCGCGGATGTTGCGCTTGAGCTCCACGCCGAGCGGACCGTAGTCGAAGAATCCGTTGAGGCCGCCGTAGATTTCGGACGACTGGTAGATGAAGCCGCGGCGCTTCGCGAGCGACACGAGGGCTTCCATGAGATTCGGGTTTTCGGTGGAGCTGGTGGACATGGTGATGATTTCCGCCCTGCACTGGATGTGACGAGCGGTCGGCCAACAAAGCCGGCGCGCCGAGGGCGGTCAATGCCGCTGTCGGTCAGCGCACGGCGCCAAGCGCACCCCGCGGTCGCGGCTACTTTTGCGCGGTTGCGGTTTGCGTGAGGATTTCGCGGATGGCGGCGATCACGAGAGCGGGGCGCTCTTTTTGGATGTAGTGTCCGCTGTCGGGCACGAGGCGGAATTGCGTGCTCGGCGTGCCGGCGACGAGTTCGCGCTGATGGCGGACTTTGAAGGCCACGAATGCGGCGGACTCGCCCATTTGCGGCTGTTGGGCAGAGAGCAGGATGGCCGGGCAGGGCGGCGTGGGGGCGGCGTGCCATTGGCGCGAAGTCTCGGGGAGCGAGCGGAACTCGGCTCCGCCGGTCGTGGCGACTTGGAGCGTGCGGATGGTTTGCAGCAGGGCGTATTGCGCGGGCTGCTCGGCTTTCATGTTCGTGGTGTGGTCGGGCGGCGTGGGATCGACCAGCACGAGGCCGGCGACTTCGTCGGGATGGAGTTTGGCGAACAAGTGCACGTAGAGCCCGCCGAGCGAGTGGCCGACGAGCACGTAGGGCGGACGCAGCCCCTCGGCGCGCAGGCGCTCGCGCAGTTCCTCGATGGCGCGTGCGCCGCTACGGTCGCCGAGAGCGGGCAGGCTCACGCCGTAGCCGCGCCGGCTGTAGGTGTAGATGCGCGTGTCGTTCGCGATGGCGGGTGCGACTTGGCTCCAGACCGAGGCGCCGTCGCCCAGGCCCGCTTCGAAGACCACGGTCGGGCGGCCGGTGTCGCGGCCCGCTGTGCCGGCGCCGGAGTCGGCTGCGGCGCCGTCGGCGGTGGCGGTTTGGCAGCCGCCCAAGGCGAATGCGAGCAGCGCGACGCCGCCGAGAAAAAGGCCGCGCGCCACGCGGGCGCGGGTGAATGGGACGCTGGCGACGGACGCCGCGGAAAAACGCTTCATAGCTAGTGGTGTAGGACACGCTGCGACCCGCGCGTCCGCGAAAGGTTGCCTGAAGAAGCGAATGCGTCCGCGCGCGCTGCGCCGGTCGCGGCGCGCTAATTTTTCTTCGGGGCGGGATGCGCCGAGCGACCGGAGCGGTCGCGCGCTTCCGGGGAGGAGTTGCCGAGGTATTCGACGACCTGCAATTCGCCGTAGCTCACCGTGCCCTGCCGGCCGAAGGGCGTGACCGTGCGCACCGGGCGCGGGGTTTCGCGGCCGAGGTGCGGGCCGGCGATGGCGAGCATGGCGGGCAGCACGTCGGGCAGCGTCACGCCGTTGGTCGGACAGGCGATGCGCGTGATCCAGAGGTGGTCGAGCGACACGGTCGGGTTGCGCTCCATCGCGGCGAGATCGTAGGCGGTGACGACGGCGATGTAGTAGCTGTCGGTGCCGGCGGCGTAGAAATCCCGCGCCTCGTGATCCATCAGCCGCATGGAGAACGACGACGGCATCAGGCTGCCGTTGTAGTTATCCTTCGTGATGCCGAGTTTCTCGCCGCCGAGGAAACGGACGATCTGCTGGCGGTTCGTTTGCGCGCTCGGGAAGCCGCGGGTCATCGACGGGCGGATGTCGGCGTTGAGCGTGCCCCAGGCGAACACGAGGACGAGCGTGGGCGGAGGCGTTTTTTCAGAGGCGGGGAGGTAGCCGAGTTTGGCGAGTTCGCGCGCGATGATTTGCACGGCGACGTCTTCCGGGAGCGTGGGATCGCCGGCGATGGCGGCACCGATGTCGCGGTGGCCGAGGCTGACGGCGCGGTAGTATTGCGGCTGTTGCGGCGTGGGCGCGGGGCAGGCGCGGCCGCTCTCCGTCGTGTCGGTGACGGTGTAGACGTCGAGGTTGCGCGGGGGGCGGGTGAAATCGAACAGGCCAGCGTGCGCGACGAGTGGAGCCACGGCGGCGAGGCAGAGCGGGGCGAGTTTTCCGGCGAGGGTTTGGAGGGAGGCGCGCATGGGGCAGGGGGCGATCGCTTGGTTCAGCGCTTCGGTTTCTTGGCGTCCTTGGAATGATCGAGCACTTCGAGCGGCGAGTCGCCGAGGTATTCGACGAGCTGCAATTCGCCGAGCTTCACGTTCGGTTTGAATTTCTCCGAGGCCGACATCCAGACGGGGCGCTCGGTCTCGCGGCCGAGGTGCGGGCCGGCGATCGCGAGCATCGCGGGCATGGATTCGTCGAGGGCGAAGCCCAGCGATGGAGTGGCGATGCGCGTCATCCAGAGCAGGCGCTTCTGTTTGTCCTTCAGCGCCGCGAGGTCGTAGGCGCTGACGACGATGACGTAGAAATCCTCCTGCGCGATCTCGTAGAGGTTCTTCGCGTCGTAACTCATCGTCATGAGGCCGGTGGCGGGTGCGGTGAGCGGATCGAAGAAATCCCGGGTCAGGCCGACCTTCGCGCCGCCGAGGAAGCGCACGATTTGGGGGCGGTTGCGGACGGTGCCGGGGAGGTCGGGGTCGCGCCGGTCGAGGTCGGCGTTGAGCGTGCCCCAGGTGTAAGCGAGCACGAGCGTCGGCGGCGGGGATTTGGGCGTGGCGGGCAGGTAGCCTTGTTTGGCGAGTTCCGCCGCGATGAAGCGGAGCGCATCCGACGGGGGCGGTTCCTTGATGCCGCCCATGGTCGCGCCGAGATCGCGGAAGCCGAGGCTGACGCCGACGTAGTATTGCGGGTGATCCTTCGAGGCGGCGGGCATCTTTTTGCCCGCGGGAGTCATGTCGGTGACGGTGATGACCTCGAGGTCGCGTCGCCCGAGGAGCAAATTGAAGAAGCCGCGAGCGCGCAGCTCGACGCCGGTGAACAACAGGACCGCGACGGTAACAGACCGGACCCAAGGCATGGCTGGAGGAGATTGACGGCGGCGATCTTCCTCCGGTTTCGCAAGCGACGCCATCCTGAACGTGCCGGGTCGACGGCGCGGGACTTGCCAGCGCGGACCGGCCCACTACGGTGGCGCACGCGCTTTGGGCCGAGCGCACGCATGACCTCTCGTCTCCGGTTTGCTCCGCGATTTGTCGCGTTCTGCCTCGCTTGTCTTTCTCTGCCGGCTTCCGGCGCCGATGCGCCTGTGGCCGTCGACGCCGCGCTCGCGGTGACGGGAGATCCGTTGCTCCGTGCCTGGGTGCCGCCCGTCTACCCGGAAGCGGCGCGCGCCACCAAATTGGAAGGGCGCGTCATCGTGGACATGCTCGTGGACGAGCACGGCGTCGTGACCGAGGCGCGCGTGGCGCACTCGGACAACGCGGTGTTCGACGAAGCGGCGCTCGCGGCCGTGCGCCAGTGGCGTTTCAAGCCGGGCCTCGATGAGGGCAAGCCGGTGCCGTTCGGTCTGGTCGGACCGGTGGAGTTTCGACTGGCGCCGAAGGAGAAGATCGCGCCCGGCGCGCTGCCGCCCGAGCGCCTGTGGCCGACGCCGGCGAAGCGCAAGGCGGCCAAGATCGTCAATGCGATCGATCCGGACTACCCGGAGGAGCTCGATCCGCGCAAGTTGCCCGGCCGCGTCGATCTGCGGATCCAACTCGGCGCCGACGGCAAGATCTCCGGCACGCGCGTGCTGTGGGCGTCGCACGCGGCGTTGGTGGCGGAAGCGCTGCGCGTGTCGCGCACGTGGACGTTCGAGCCGGCGCGGCAGGGTTTGCTGGCGATCCCATCGGAGATGGAGGCGCCGGCGGAATTCGTCAGCGTCGGTGCGAACCGCGCGGAAATTCTCGCGGCGAACGGCATTCGCGTCGTCGACGCGGAGCCGGAAGTGTTGCCGGAGCCTTTCGTGATCACAGAGCCGGTTTTCCCGCTGGAAAAACTGCTCGCGGGCGAGGAGGGCACGGCGGAGGTGGCGTTCACGGTCGACGCGCGCGGCGTGGCCACGGCCCTCGCGCTCACGTCGTGTTCCGCGCCGGAGTTCGGCGCGGCGCTCGTGGCGGCGGTCGATGGGTGGACGTTCCGCCCGGCGATGCAAGGCGGGGCGCGCGTGCCGGTGAAAGTCGCGGTGACGTGGAGCTTCGCGCGTCCGGCGGAAGGCGCGTTGAAGCGGCTCGCGGACGCGTTGGCGCCGGGCGGCGGGGGCGTGCCTGCGGCGAAGGGCCTCGATCGTCCGCTGGCGGTCGTCTGGCGCGGGTTTCCCGTTTATCCGAGCGCGCTGGTGGAGTCGGCGGCGAGCGGGAAGGCGGACATCGAGTTCATCATCGATCGCGACGGCCGGGCGCGGTTGCCGCGGGTGTTGTCGGCGACGCAGCCGGAGTTCGGCTGGGCGGCGGCGACAGCAGTGAGCCAGTGGGTGTTCGAGCCGCCGATGCGCGGTGGCGAAGCGGTGGCGGTGCGCGTGCTGATCCCGATCGGGTTCACGCCGCCGAAGAAGTGATTTAGCCCATGAAATACCGCTTGTTCTGCATGTTCCTCGCTGCGACGGCCGTCCTCTCCGCCGCCGATCCGGCAAACGATTTTCCGAAGCCCGACGTGATGCCGCGCGCGATCCGGCAGGTTCCCCCGATCTATCCTTACGGGTTGCGCGCTGCTGGAGTGGTGGGCCGTGTAACGGTTGACGCCATTCTGGACACCCAGGGCAAGGTTGCGGAAGTGCACATTGCGCGCTCAAACAACCCGTATTTCGAGCGCCCTACGATCGATGCGATGATGAAGTGGCAGTTTTCGCCGGCGATGAAGGACGGCAAGCCGGTGAAGACCATCGTCCGGCAACAGATCAATTTTGAACTTGAGGGCGTAAGCCGCAGCGCCCTCTGGACCATAGTGCCGCCTCGCGACTGGGGCAGCACGCCGCTGGAGTTCCGCTGGGAAGTCGCGCCCGAGCCGGTGAGCACATTGATGGCGGCGTATCCGTTTGAGGCCTTGCTCGCGAAGAAATCCGGCAAGGTCACACTCAACTACCTGATCGATCGCGAAGGGCGCGTAGCCATGATCCAAGTGCGGGAGGCGAGCGCACCGGAATTCGCTGCATCGGTCGCCGCAATGATCGATGGTTGGCGCTTCAAGCCGGCGCGGAAGGCCGATGGCTCTGCGGCGATGGCTCTGGTGACAGTCACGCGCGAATTTTTTCCGAACGGTCGCGGGGATGTGCCGGTCAGCGATGGCGCGCAATCGATCGCTGATCGATTGAGGAAAAACAAACTGACGACGGTGCCGGTCGGCGAACTCGACGCGCCGCCGAAGGGCATTTCGCAACGGCCGCCGGTCTATCCAGCCCAGTTGCGCGAGGCGGGCCAGGATGGCGAGGCCACGGTGGAGTTTTTCATCGATGAGAATGGCGACGCGGTGCTCCCGCGCGTGGTGTCGGCGACGGCACCCGAATTCGGCTATGCGTCTGTGCAGGCGGTGGCGACATGGCGGTTTACCAAGCTCACGAAGGCCGGAAAAGCCGCCATCAGCCGCGTGCGGCAAACGCTGAACTTCCACCTCAAGGAGCCGTCCCCGCCGCTGCCGGAGGAATTCGTTCCGTGAGCCCGCCCTGCCCACTTCGCGCTTGCGGGGCGCAGTGGGCGGGCAACGGTTGGCCTTCGCCATGAAAGTCTCGTTCACCGCGAAGGAATACCGCCAGCTCCTCGAACTCGTGCACCTCGGCATGTGGGTCGTCACCGGCTACCAAGGCGAGGACACCGCCGCGGCGAAACGCTACTTCGATCTCGACCAGCGCCTGATGGAGATGGCGACCGAGATGGGTTGCGCCGACCTCGTCGAGGAGCGCACCGACGGCACGCTCCAGCCCTCGCCGAAACTCGCGGAGGACGAGCGCATGAAGGAGATCCAGTTGGATTTCCAGAACGACGCCTTCTGGCACGAATTCGTCCAGCGCCTCGCCGACCGCGATCAGGCCGGCGCCGCCGCCAAGCGCGCGATCGAGACGCCCGGCGTCGAGCCGCCGCCGTCGGCCGAGGACGAGTTGAAGAAGATCGAGGAACGCTACTGGCAGGAGTTCGAGAAGAACGACCTCGCCAACGTCGTCGTGCTCCGCGGCGGCCGCGGCTGAGAGCTGAGAGCTGAGAGCTGAGAGCTGAGAGCTGAGAGCTGAGAGCTGAGAGCTGAGAGTGTGCCGGCAGCTAGCACGGCGCGTTTATCGCGCAAGCGTGCGTCGATAGACACGCCCTAGGGGAGAGTTCATTAGCGAACGGTCCGCTCGTCGGAGGCGTTGCGGAGCGATGGGCGCGGGCTTAATCGTTCCGCCACGATGCTTCCCAAAAATCCCACCCCGGGCGCCAGTATGGATCGGCGTGATTTTCTAAAAACGGTCTCGGTGGCCGGCGCGGGTCTCGCGCTCGGCGGCACGCAGCTCTTCGCGGCCGAGTCGGCGTCGCGCCGCCGACGCTACGCCATCGTGGGTCTCGGCTCGCGCCACATCATGTATCAGGACGCGATCGAGAAAACCTACCGCGAGCACGCCGAGCTCGTCGCCGTGTGCGATCTCAATCCCGGCCGCATCAAGGTCGCGCAAATCCGCTCCGGCAAAAACGACGCGCCGGTGCCGCGCGGCTATCTCCACACGGATTTCCTGAAGATGATCGCGGAGACCAAGCCCGACGCGGTGATCGTCACGACGGTCGACGCCACGCACGACGATTACCTCGTCGCCGCGCTCGACGCCGGCGTCGACGCGATCACGGAAAAGCCGATGACCACCGACGCGGAAAAATGCCAGCGCATCGTCGCCGCCTGCGCCCGCTCGGGGAAACACATCCGCGTGCTCTTCAATTACCGCTATTCGCCGCATCGCACGCAGGTGAAGGACCTGCTCATGTCCGGCGTCATCGGCGAGGTGCGCTCGGTGGATTTTCACTGGATGCTCAACACGCACCACGGCGCCGACTACTTCCGCCGCTGGCACGGCGAGAAGAAGAACTCCGGCGGCCTCATGGTCCACAAGGCTACGCACCACTTCGACCTCGTGAACTGGTGGCTCGGTGCGATCCCGGTGCGCGTCACCGCCGTCGGCAAACGCGAGTTCTACACACCCGAGATGGCGAAGCGCTTCGGCCTCGAGTCGCACCACGAGCGCTGCCACACCTGCCCCGAACAGCAGAAGTGCGGGTTCTTCCTGAGCCTCGCTGCCAGCCCGAAGCTCAAGGAACTTTACCTCGATCAGGAAGGCCACGACGGCTACTTCCGCGATCGCTGCGTCTTTCATCCGCGCATCGATATCGAGGACACGATGAACGTCATCGTCGGCTACGACGACCGCACGACGCTCAGCTACTCGCTCAACGCCTTCAACGCGTGGGAAGGCTACCACGTCGTCTTCAACGGCACGCTCGGCCGGCTTGAGCACAGCGACGTCGAGTCGGTCTATGCCGACGAGACCGGCTCCTCCGTCGGCAAGACGGAGAAGGGCGTGACCACCCGCGTGTTCCCGTTGCGCGGTCCCGCGCGCAACATCGAGCCCTGGACCGGCACCGGCGGCCACGGCGGCGGCGACAAGGTGATGCTCGACGACGTGTTCCTGCCGCATCCGCCCGCCGACAAATACCTCCGGGCGGCCGACGAGCGCGCCGGCGCGCAGTCGATGCTCATCGGCGCGTCCGCGAACCTCTGTTTCAAGACCGGCCAGCCGGTCGACGTCACCAAGCTCGTGGCCGGGCTCGGCCGCCCCGTCTACGCGCCGATGCCGCCGCGCACCGGCCCGCTCCCGATGCCGCCGCCGCGCGCGTGGTCGCCCTGAGTGGAACGAAGGCCCGTCGCGCGGCGGGCCTTTTGCTTTTCAATACCGCCAGCCGAGCCGCTTGTAGACGAAGTGCATCAGCCACGCCGGGCCGATGAGCAGGAAGATCACGTCGTGGAAGAACGACGGTTTCTTGCCCTCGATCTTGTGGCCGATGAATTGGCCGATCCACGCCAGCACGAAGAGCGTGAGGCTGCTCTTCCAGATCGCCACCGGGCAGCCCGAGCCCGCCTGCCACTCGATCAGCGCGTAGCACGCGCTCATGAACAGGAACATGCCCATCGCGAGCGGGATCGACAGCCGCAGGTAGAAAAACAGCACCGCGAGCGCGATGGGTTGCGTCCAATTGAAGCCCGGCATCGCCGTGGCGAAGGCGCCGCCGACCGGGATCGACCAGATCAGGCCGAGCACGCAGTAGAAAATCGTGGGCACGCAGATCCAGTGAATGGTTTCGTTGATGCGATTCTGGTGGCTCTCGCCGTATTCGGCGAACCATTGGTCGGCTGTCTTGCGCTCGCTCATGGGGTCGTGGGGTGGAGGCGGGGCGACGGCATGCCGCACCGTGCGCCCTGAATAACTCTCCCGGGACGCAACACCACTGCGGATTTGCGGTCCACGGACGTTCGGCCCACATTCCCCCCTCCATGAAATTGCCCCGCTGGCTTCCCGTCCTCGCTTTCCTTGGCGCCGCGCTCGTGCGCGCCGTTGCCGTCGACGCTCCCGCCGAGCGCACGCTCAAGCTCGATCGCTCGAAGTCCTACGTCGACGTCGACGTGAAGGCGACCATGGCCTCGTTCACCGGCCACCTCGACCGCTACGAACTCGCCGTGCCGCTCGACGCGAACGGCAAGATCAAGGACGCGCTCCTGAAGTTCAAATTCGCCGACCTGCACACCGGCAAACCCGACCGCGATGCCGAAATGATCAAATGGCTCGGCGGCGGCGAACCCGAAGGCAGCTTCGATCTCGGTCTGCTCGCGCTCGCGCCCGACGGCCAGGGCCAGGCCAGCGGCAAGCTCACCTTCCACGGCGAGACGCAGCTCGTCGAATTCCCCGTGCTCGTGAAGATGCAGGACGGCGTCTACACCGTCACCGGCAAGACCACGATCGACTACCGCAACTGGGGCCTGAAGAAATTCCGCAAGTTCGGCGTCGCGAGCGTCGATCCGGACGTGACGATCCGTTTCCAGTTCGTCGGCGCGCTGCCGGTGGCTGCGCAAGAGTGAGCGCGGCGCTGCGACCGCAACGGCGGTCGATGCGCGCCGACCGTTCGCCACGATGACAAAAAACAAACTCGAGCTGATCGCCACCTGGCTCGCGCTCGGCGCGGGCACGCTGGATTTCTGCACCGGACTCGGACTCGTTTTTGTGCCGGGCCTGATGTTGAAGCTCATGGGCGCAGGCGCGTTGGCGGCCGAGCCGACGATCTACCTGCGTTGGGTGGGCGCGTTCGTGTGCGCGGTGGGCTTCAGTTATCTCTGGGCGCTGTGGCGCCGCGACGTCGCGCTGCTCCGGCACGTGCTGGAGCTGACCATCTTCTTCCGTCTCGCCGCCGGCGCCTACAGCGCGTGGGCGGTCGCGAGCGGCGTGCTGCCGATCGCTTGGGTCAGCGTGCCGCTGACGGATTTTTTCCTCGCCGCGACGCAGACGTGGCTGGTGCGCCGCGGCGTGTTCACGACGGCTCGCTGAGCACCTCGCGCAGGACGGCGAGCAGGCGGGCGCTGGTGGCGGAGTCCTTGACCGCGATGCGCACGCTGTGGCTGCCGAGGCTGCGGCTCATCGTCGCGGCGTCGCGCAGGAACAAGCCTTGGGCGCGACACTCCGCGACCACTTGCGCGGCGCTCGGTCCGTCGGGCGGCAGATGACAGAGCAGGAAATTGGCGACGCCCGGCAGCACTTCCCAGCCGAGTGCGCTCAGGCCGGCCGCGAGTTCGGCGCGCAGCGCGTGGGTCTCGCGATAACGCGCGGCGTAGTAGGACGGATCCTGCAGCGCGCGGACAGCCGCCACTTGCGCCGGCAAGCCGACAACCCACGGCGGCGTGATGGCGCGCAACGCCTCGAGCTGGTGCGGCCCTGCGCACAGGTAGGCGGCGCGTGCGCCGCTGAGAGCATAGACCTTCGAGAGGGATTTGCAGACGATGAGGTTTTCCGAATGGGCGGCGACGGTCTCGAGCGACTCCGGCATGCCGCCGGCGTATTCGATGTAGGTTTCGTCGATCCACACGCGCGTGGACGGCGGCGTGTCGCGGAGCAGCGGCTCGAGCACCGCACGCGGCAGGTGCCGGCCGGTGGGGCTGTTTGGATTAACGATGACGACGAGGTCGTAACCGGCGGCGAGAGCCGTGGCGAGCCGCGCGGGGTCCACGACGTAACCATCGGTGCGATGCAGTGCCAGGCGATCGATGTGGCAGCCGATCACGCGTTCGAGCACGTGGGCGTATTCGCCATAGGTCGGGTCGAGGATCAGCGCGTGCGAAGCCGGCGTGAGCCATTGCCGGAAGGCGCGGAAAATCAGGTCCGACGAACCGCCGCCAACGAGGACGTTGGCCGGTTGCACGCCGCGCGCGGACGCGATCGCCTCGATGAGTCCGGTGCAGGCGGTCGGCGGCGACGTGCGCAACAGCCACGGGAGGTGTTCGTGCAACGTCGTCAGCACGCCGGGAGCGGGGGCGAACCACGCGTCGAGCACGTCGGCGTTGATGACGTCGCGCCGTCGCTCGAGTGCGGCGAAATCCTCTCCGATGGCGTGGAAGAAGGCGCCGCCGTGGAAGCAGGCGGCCGGCTTGCGGAACGGAAACGCGAGGCGCCACTCGGTCGCGGTTTCGAGCCGGTCGAGCAGCGCGGCGTGTTCGGTGGCGCGGGCGCGCAGTTCGTCGGTGGTCGCGAGCATGAGCTCGTAGGTCACGGCACCGGCGCGGGTCGTCAGCCCGAGCGGGCGCAGGCCCACGTGGCGGTAAAGCTCCAGCACTTCGCGCCGGCCGATGGCGGCGATGCGCGTGCCGCCGTGCGCCTCGACCCAACGGAGCGCGGCATACATCAGCAGCAGCGCGATCTCGCGGCCGCGATGCGGTTTCAGCACGGTCAGCAAGCGGACTTCGTGGAGCTGCGCGTCGACGTGGAACGGCAGCGCGTCGCGCGCGAAGTATTTGTCGAGCGAGAGCGACGGGGCCGAGGGCGGTGTGATGCTGACGAACCCGGCGATCGCGCCATCGATGCGGGCGACGAGATTGAAGACGTGGGGATCCAGCGCGTCGCCGAGACGGCCGGCGGCGTTGGGCATGTGTTGACCGAGTTCGCGAGCATAGACGTCGTGGCGCAGGCGGGCGAGCTGCTCGCGGTCGGAGGCGTCGGCGAGCTCGACGGAGAAACGGGCGGCGGATTCGCGGCGGCGCGGTGCGGTGGGGCGGACGAGGACGGAGTTCATGGGCGGTTGTTCTTTCGGGCGGTCACTCGGCGCTCGCGGCCGCGCGGCATGTTTTGCGGAGCAGGCAGTGCGTCGGCACGTAGACGAGGCCGAAGGGAGCCGCGATCCAGGCGCCGAGGTAGGCCAGCGGCGGCAGCCAGGTTTGGGGCGTCTCCTCGCTGAAACCGAAAACGTAGTTCACGTTGCGCGGGATCTTCGGGTCGGCGACGGGCGCACCGGCGGCCGGCAGGAAGAAATACGACACGACGCACAGCGCCGCAGCGAGGGTCGACCACGCGGGCAACGCGCGACGATCGTAGCCGAGCCGGCGCACGGCGTAGAACAACAGGAACGGCAGCCAGCCGTGGAAGAGCGAGAGCCCGCGCAGGAAGAGCGAGCGGTTCGCGTCGAACATGTAGTCGGTCATGCCGGTCAACTTCCACCCGAACGCGTGGGCCGCGAAGTCCACGCACCAAACCAACTGCGGGAGCATGATGCCGACGGCGGGCAGCGAGAGCAGCAGAGGGCTTTCGCGCCACATGCCGACGAGCGTGAGCAGCAGCGCGACGTCGCAGAAATAGAGGAAGTTGGTCGGTCCGTAGTTGAGCCAGTAAACGGGAATGAGCACCGCGAGGAACGCCGTGTAGGCGAGCTTGAGCCAAAGCGGCAGGCGCGTGGCGCCGGGAGTTTTGGGAGCGAGGGAGTTCATGGTGGGAAAGTGGAGGAGAGAAATCCGACCGGATTTCGTCGGTTGGGTGGTAGGGCGGGACCGCCGGGCCCGCTGCGTGGGCGGCAACACGTTCCCGGCGGGCCCAGCGGCCCCGCCCTACCGCACGCGACGAGGGCGCAGGATTAAATCGCACATCACGTGGACGCAGTTTGAAGGGTTGGCTCAACCGCCGCCGCCAGCTCGCGCTGTAGCGTGCGGTGGTCGGTCTTGCCGGTGCCGAGCTTGGGGATGGCGCGGACGACGCGCAGTTCGCGCGGCGCGCAGAGGTTCGAGAGACCGCGGCTGCGGACGGCGGTGCGGACTTCGGCGAGCGTGAGGCGGGCGTCGTTTGTGGCGGCGACGAGCTTTTCGCCCTTGTCGGTGTCGGGCACGGCGACGACGGCCACCTGGCAACGCGGACCGAGATGCGGGAACGCTCCGGCGAGCGCATCCTCCACGGCGGTCAGGCTGACCATCTCGCCGCTGACCTTGGCGAAGCGCTTCATGCGGCCGAGCAGGTGCAGAAAACCGCGTGCGTCCACGAGGGCGAGGTCGCCGGTATCATACCAGCCATCGAGGGCGCGGAACGCCGCGTTCGCTTCGGCGTTGAGGTAACCCTTCATGACGTTCGGGCCGCGCACGAAGAGCCGGCCGCCTTCGGCGATGCCGTCCACCGGTTCGAGGCGGTAGTCCATGCCCGGAACGAAGCGGCCGGCGCTGCCCAACGCGGAATCGAGGCGCGTGTTCGCGGTGACGAGCGGGCTGCACTCGGTGGCGCCGTAGCCCTCGAGGATGCGCACGCCGAACTTGCGTGCCCAGAGATCGAAGGTGGCTCCTTGCACCTTTTCCGCCCCGGCGAGGAGGAAGCGCACGGAGTTGAAATCGTAGGCGTGCGCCTTGCGCGCGTAGCCGTTGAGAAACGTGTTCGTGCCGAGCAGCACGGTGCAGGCGCGGTCGTAGACGATCGTCGGCACGACGCGGTAGTGCAGCGGCGACGGGTAGAGGAAGGTGTAGCAGCCGCGCACAAGCGGAAACAGCAGGCCGCCGGTGAGGCCGAAGCTGTGGAAGAGCGGCAGCGCGTTGAAAAAGCGGTCATCGTCGGTGAGGTCGAGCACCGCGTTCGCCTGCCGGATGTTGGCGAGGAGATTGCGGTGCGAGAGTTCGACGCCCTTCGGCGTGCCTTCGGAGCCGCTGGTGAAAAGGATCACGGCGGTGTCATCGCCGCGCAGGGGCGAACGCCGCTGGCGCGCGCCGCACGCCACTAAGTGTTCGAGCGCAAAGCCGATTTTCGCGAGCGCGCCGATACGGGCGCGGACGTCTTCGAGAAAAATAAACTCTAGCCCGGCGGCTTGGAGCGGCGCGAGGTCGAGCTTGGCCTTCTCGATGAACAGGCGCGACGTGACGATCTGCCGCAGTCCGGCGAGGCGTGCGCAGGCGAGCATCGTGGCGGAGCCGGTCGAGTAGTTGAGCAGCGCAGGCACGCGGCCCGTGCGCCAGAGGCTGAGCAGCACGAGCGGCGTGGCGTTGGCGTTGGGCAGCAGGACGCCGATGCGATTGCTCGAGGCTGATGGATCGTGCGTGAGCAGCTCTCGCCACTGGCGCGCGAGCACATCAGCGCCGATCAGGACGCGGCGATAGGAGAGCGAGACGAGCGAGTGGTCCTGCAGCGCGACACGCGAGGGGATCGCGGCAGCGGTTTCGGCGACGGCGGCGAGGACGTTCGACGGGCCGAAGGCGAGGTCGGTTTCAAATTGCTGGCGCACGAGCGCGTCGCGCAGCCAAGTGGTCAGATGGATGCGCGCGTCGTGTCCGGGCAGGTCGTCGCAGCGCGGCGGCGTGAGCACGTCGCTGAAGTGCGCGGTGACGCGCGGGAACCATTTCGTCCAGCCGCGGTGGCGCACGAGGTGCAGGCGGTTCGCGCCGCGCAGGTAGCAGGTGATGACGCGCGCGCCGGTGCGACCGATGAGGAAGCCGGTGCCCTCGAAGAGCTTCATCATCGAACCGGTGAGCGAGATGCGGCCCTCGGCGAACAGCACGAGCCGCCCGCCGGCCGCGAGGTGTTCCGCCATGTCGCGGACGGCGTAGGGCGAGACGTGATCGACCGGAAAGGTGCGACGGTTGACCATGATGCGCCGCGTCAGCCAGTTGTTCTCCGCCGTGGTGGACGACGTGACGAACTTCCAGTCGTCATCGAGCACGACGTAGAGAAAGAGCCAGTCGAGCCACGACACGTGGTTGGGCACGAGCAGCACCGGGCCGGGCGCGGAAAGGCCGGCGGTGTTGTAGGCCCGGAAGCGGAACAGCAACCGAACGAGCCAACGCGCGAACGTTTTCATCGAGTGGAAGTGGCCGCCGTCACGGCGGTGGAGTTTTCTTCGCTGGCGCGCAGGCGCAGCGCGACCGAGGCGAGGGCCAGGACAATGGGCAGCGCGATGAACACCTGCGTCGGAGAAAGGCCCGCGGCGGTCAGCGCGCCGAGGAAACCGGCGCCGACGAGCATCGCGAGGTAGTCGGTGAAATTCTGGATCGCGATCGTTTTGCCGAGTTTGCCCGGGTCGCTCTCGTGTTGGAGCGCGGCGTTGAGCGGCACGATCAGCAAGCCGGCGAAGATGCCGGCGGCGACGAGCGCGGCGATGACCACAGCGAGGCCGGCGTGCCCGCCGAGCAAGCCGAGCGCGAGCACCGCCGCCGCCATCAACCATCCGTAGCGACGCGCCCACGAGAGATCGCCGAGGCGGTGGAGGCGTCCGGCAAGCACGCTGCCGGCGACGATGCCGAGCACGAGGCCGAGTTTCAGGAGCGCGAGCTGGGTGTTGGTGACGTCGTGGCGTCCGGCTTCGTGGAAGACCTGCAGGCCCCAGCCCTGGAGGTTGCTGCGCAGCGTGGCGCCCGCGAACCAGAACAAGGCGCAGCCGAACAACACGCGGCCGAGGCGCGCGTGGGTGAGGAGGCGACGGAGACTCGTGGCGAATTCGCCGGCGCTGTGCCGGAGCGAGGCCGTGGCGTTGTGCGGCGTGCGCTCCATGCGGCTGTTGCAGACGAGGGCGGCGACGTAGAGCACGGCGCTCGCGATGTAGCACGCGGGCAGGGAGCGTGTGGCGTCGTAGAGCGCGGCGCCGCCGCCGAGTCCGCCGACGATGGCGATGAGCGTGAGCATCTCGACCATGCCGTTCGCCTTCACGAGTCGTTCGGCGGGCAGGATTTCCGGCAGGATGCCGTATTTCGCCGGTGAGTAGACGCACGCGCCCAGTCCGATGATGGCGTAGCCGATGACCTGCCACGTGCGGCTGGCGTGAAAATCACCCGCGTGCAGCCAGACGCCCGCGAGCGCCAGCAGCGCGCCGAGGAGTTTCACGACGTTGCCGCCGAAGAGCCACGACGTCTTCGGCATGCGGTCGTTGAGCCAGCCCGCGAGCGGGGCGAGCACAATGAACGGGATGAAGAACACTGCGCTGAAGAGCGCGTTCTGGGCGTTGACCTCACGCTCGGTGATCGCGCCGCTGGCGAGGCTGAACGTCAGGGGTCCGAGCGCGGCGGCGAGGACGAAATTATCGCCGAAGGCGCCGAGAAACTGACCCGCGAGCAGGCGGTGGTAGTTGCGTGGGGAGTTCATGTGGGGAGGGTGCGTGGGAAAGAGCGAAAAGCCGAGGTTCGCGACGCGGCGGTTTGGTAAAGCAGCGCGGTGATGGCGCCGAGCGCGTGGGCGGCCGTGGAGGGACGGATCGCGGCGGACCCGAAATCACTGAACAGCGCGCTGCCGTTCACGGATTCCCAGACGAGTTTTGCGACGATGAGCGCGAGCGCGGCGAGCCACCATGCGCGCGCGGCGTTCGCGGCGGAGAGCTGCGTCAGCGCCAACAACGTCGCGACGCCGACCGCGAGACCGGAGAGGCCGCCGTAGAAGGCCATCGTCGGCGTGGTCGCGAGCAGGCCGAGTCCGAGCAACGGCGCGGCGAGCAGGGTGCAGCGGGCGAGCGCGCCGGGACGCCTGTGTTCAAGCCACGCGCCGGCACCGAGGAGGACGAGGAGATTCCACGCGGCGTGAGAGACGGAGAAATGCACCCAGTGACCGGTGACGAGCCGCCACCATTCGCCGTGCAGGATGGCGGCGCGGTCGTAGACGCAGGCCGCGGGCGCGAGTGCCGCGAGCGCAGCTGGCAACACGAAGAGCAGGAGCGGGGCGCGGAGGGTTTTCATTTTCGCGAGAAGGGAGAGCGCGGATTGTTGAGATTGCGCTGTAGCCGGCCTCGCCGAGGCCGGTGCCGGACGTGGGCCGGGGTCAACGACCCCGGCTACAGTTGCGAGTGCGAGCGAAGGTCGCGAAAACAGCTCCGAAGCAGAGCAGCGCGAGCGCCGCGGCGAAGGCGCCGTCGACCGCGCCGCCGCCGGTGTAGCCGGGTTTGTGTTCGATGCGGACGTTCTGCGGTTCCTCTTTGGCGCGCACCTTGAAGAGCTCGAGTTCCTGGGAGAGGTTCGCGGTCATCTGCGCGGCGGCTTCCTCGATGCTCTTGGCGGAGGCGGTGCGGAGAAAATCGTCGGTGCGGATGAGGGTGGAGTGATTTTGGACGGTGCTCGTGCCCGGCGCGCGGAAGAGCAGGCTGCGGCTCGGGATGTCGTAGACGACGGCCTCCATGAGCGTGTGCGTTGTGTTGCGCTGGGCGGGAACGATGTAGGCGCCGACGATGGTCCAGTAGGCGAGGCTGGCCTCGGTGTCGGTCGAGTTCTGGGCTTGGTCGTAGGCGATGAGGGCAATCACATCGACGCCCATCATGGCGCGGAGCTGGTCGAGATTGTCGAAGCCGCCGCCGGGACGCAGGTAGGTCGTCGGGATGATCTCGATGGATTGGACGAAGGGGAGCGCCTTGAACTGGCCCGCCACTTTGCGGAGCAGCTCGGTCTTTTGCGCTTCGGTGAAGTTGCCCTGGGCACGGTAGAACCCGCCGCGCCCGTCGCCGATGCCGGTGGGCACGAACGCCACGCCGACGCGCAGCGGCAGGCGCAGCGTGGGGATTTGCGGCTGCACGAACGGCGTCTCCTTGTTCGGGTAGAGGAACTGCACGATGCTGCTCGCCTCGTGGCGCGAGCGATGGCCCCAGACACCCACGCACCCGGTGAGGAAGCTGAGAAGGAGGACCGCGGGAAGGAGGAGCAGGAGGCGCTTTTTCATGACGCGCAGCTTACCGGAGAGCGGAACAACCGCGGTAATCGATAAACTCAATGTGGGTATTGAGAAGGCGCGTGGCGGGTTAGCGCCGGCGGGACGCCTGCGCTACGCCCCAGCACGCGCTTCACCGCTCGCGGGTTGCCAGCGCGGCGGGTGTGCGGCAGCGTGGCGGTGCGCGATGAATATCCACCACCTCGAACTGTTCTACTATGTGGCGAAACACGGCGGCATCAGCCGCGCAGTGCGGGCGATGCCCTACGGCATCCAGCAGCCGGCGGTGAGCAGCCAGATCCTGCAGCTCGAGCAGGATCTCGGGGCGAAGCTCTTCGAGCGCACGCCGTTCCGGCTCACGCCCACCGGTGAAGAGCTGATGACGTTCATCGCGCCGTTCTTCGAGAACGTCGGGGCCGTCGGCGCGCGCCTGCGCAAGAGCGCGGCGCCGCAGCTGCGCATCGGGGCGTCGGAGCTGGCGCTGCGCGATCACCTGCCGGCCATCATCGGGCATCTGCGCCAACATGAGCCGAAGGTGCGACTGAGCCTGCGCTCGGGTTTCCAACCGCAGATCGAACGCTGGCTGATCGACAAGGAAATCGATCTCGCGATCACGCCGATCGACAGCCGGCCACCGGCGGGCGTGGAGCACCGTCTGCTGTTGCGCGTGCCGATCGTGCTGCTCGTGCCGAAGAAATCGCGGTGGAAAAAGGCCGAGGAGCTTTGGGCCGGCGGCATCCCGGAGGAGTCGCTCATCTGCCTCCCAGCGAACGAGTGCATGAGCATGATTTTCCAGCGCCACTTGAAACATCATCGCACGGCGTGGACGCCGGCGATCGAGGCGAGTTCGTTGGAGTTGATCACGCAATACGTCGCGAGCGGCTACGGCGTGGGCGTGAATGTGGCGATCCCGGGCGTGATCAAGCACCGCGACGTGCGCGCGTTGCCGCTCGCGGGTTGCGGGCCGGTCGAAGTGGCGGCGCTGTGGCGCGGGAAGCCGACGCCGCTTGTGCAGGCTGTGCTCGATGCCGCGGGGGGCTACATTCGCGGGCAATGGCCGGATTGGGCGTGCGCGTGAGGGTGCGGCCACCCGCAAGCGGCGGCGAAGGTGGAGCGCGTTGACCTCAACGCGCTCGGAACCGGTTGAGGTCAACCGGTTCCACCGAAAGCAGGCTGGAAGCCTGCGCTACGACGGACGCGCGGTTACTTTTTCGGGGCGTGGCGTTTTTCGAGGATACTGAGGGCGTCTTGGAGCGAGAGGCCTTTGGTGCGCAGGAGGACGATCAGGTGGAAGAGCAAGTCGGCCGCTTCGTTGGCGAGTTCAACGTTGTCGCCGGCGGTCGCGGCGAGTGCAGTCTCGACGCCCTCTTCGCCGACTTTCTGCGCGACGCGCTTCACGCCTTCGCGGACGAGTTTGGCGGTGTAGCTCTTCTCGTCGCCGGAGCAGATGCGCTGATTCACCGTGCGTTCGAGCTGCGCGAGGAAACCGGTGCCGGTGGCGCCGCCGCCTTCGCCGAAGCACGAGCAGGTGCCGCGGTGGCAGGTCGGACCGTTGGGGCGCGCGCGGACGAGCAGCGTGTCGTTGTCGCAATCGCCCTCGACGCTCACGAAGTCGAGGAAATGGCCGGACGATTCTCCCTTGGTCCAGAGGCGGTTCTTCGAACGCGAGAAAAACGTCACTCGCTTGGTCGCGAGCGTCTGCTCGAGCGCGGCGGCGTTCATGTAGCCGAGCATGAGGACTTGCTGCGTGTCGGCGTCCTGAATGATGGCGGGCAGCAGGCCGTCGCCTTTTTGCCAGTCGAGGGCAGGGAGAGTGTTCATTGGAGGTGGGAGAAACCACGAATGGACACGAATGAACACGAATGAGGGAAGACTGGTTCGCGGGGCGGGATCATTCGTGTGAATTCGTGTCTATTCGTGGTTGAAAATTTCTTCAGGTGCGGATGCAGACGCCTTCGCGGGCGAGGTAGGATTTGAGAGTGGGAATCGGGATGGTGCCTTTGTGGAAGACCGACGCGGCGAGCGCGCCGTCGACCGAGGCTTGTTGGAAAACGTCGCGGAAGTGCTCGGGCGCGCCGGCGCCGCCGGAGGCGACGAGCGGGATTGTGAGCACGGAGCGGACGAGTTTGAGCTGCGTGAGATCGTAACCGGCGCGCACGCCGTCTTGGTTCATGCAGTTGAGGACGACTTCGCCGGCGCCGCGCTTTTGCGCTTCGGCGGCCCAGTCGATCGTGCGCCAACGCGTGGACTGCGTCTTGTCGGGATTGCCGGTGTAGGCCTTCACGAAGTAGTCGCCGTTTTCCTGGCGCGAATCGATGCCGACGACGACGGCTTGCGAGCCGAATTCGTCGGCCAGCGCGGTGATCAGATCCGGGTTTTCGAGGGCGGGAGAGTTGAGCGAGACCTTGTCGGCGCCGCTGTGGAGGATCACGCGCGCGCCATCGAGCGAGCGGATGCCGCCGGCGACGCAGAACGGAATGTCGATCACACGGGCCACGCGCTCGACCCATGCGGCGGAGACGGTGCGACCGTCGCTGCTCGCGGTGATGTCGTAGAAAACCAACTCGTCGGCGCCGGCATCGCGGTAGCGTTGGGCGAGCTCGATGATGTCACCCATGTCCTCGTGGTTGCGGAACTGGACGCCCTTCACGACGCGGCCGTCGCGGACGTCGAGGCAGGGAATGATTCTACGGGCGAGCATCTGAGAGGTTCCAAGTAACAAGAGCCAAGTGCCAAGAAATGCGAGAGAGCGAGGCGAGAGCCAAGGCAGCCGGTTTTGGCGTTTGGGCGTTTGTGATTTGAGATTTCATCGGCATGCGAGCGCCTCCTTCAGCGTGAACTTGTGCTCGTAGAGCGCGCGGCCGACAATTGCTCCCGGCGTGCCTTCGGCTTTGAGACGACGCAGATCGTCGAGCGACGAGACGCCGCCGGACGCCTGCACCTGCAACGCGGGAAAATCACGCCGGAGCTGCGCGTAGAGTTCGAAGTTCGGGCCGGTGAGTTTACCATCGCGACTGATGTCCGTGCAAAGCATGTGACGCAGGCCGCGCGCGGTGAAATTCGTCAGCACGTCGGCGAGTGCGAGGCCGCTGTCGGCCCGCCAGCCGGCGATGGCGACTTGCGGCACGCCCGCGGCGTTGAGGCGGACGTCGAGCGCGAGGACGATTTTTTCCGGACCGAATTTCTCCAGCCAACCGGCGACGAGCTCCGGTTCCTTCACGGCGAGGCTGCCGACGATGACGCGCGTCACGCCCGCAGCGAGCAGTGCGGTGACTTGCGCTTCCTCGCGGATGCCGCCGCCGGATTGCACGAGCAAGCCGCTCGCGGCGACGACGCGTTCGATGAGCGCGGTCTGGCGCTGCGCGGGATCCTTCGCGCCATCGAGGTCGACGAGGTGCAGCCAGGTGGAACCGGCGGCTTTGAACTCGCGCGCTACGACGGTCGGGTCGTCGTGGTAGGCTTTCTCGGCTTCGAAGCTGCCCTCGGTGAGGCGCACGACGCGACCGCGGCGGAGGTCGATGGCGGGATAGATGATCATGCGGGACAAGAAACTCGTTTGTTATCCATTAAGAACTTTGCCGCAGGGCGGCGGGCGCGGTCGACGTGCCGGCGCGGGCGGGAGGAAAGTTGCTCATTAAGAACTTTGGGTTGCGGCACGCGCGGCGCGGGGATCACGCGGGGAGGGTGAGGAAGTTTTTCAGGAGCTGGGCGCCGGCGGGGCCGGAGCGCTCGGGGTGGAATTGCACGCCGTAGAAGTTGCCGCGCTGCACGACGGCGGCGAACGGCGTGCCGTGCGTCGCGCTGGCGAGAGTGTGGGCGTTCACCGGGCCGGCGTAGCTGTGGACGAAATAGAAACGCGCGTCGCGGGCGATGCCGTGGAGGAGCGGCGTGTCGCGGAGGACTTCGAGCGTGTTCCAACCCATGTGCGGCACGGTGATGCCGTGCGTCTCGGGAATGCGCGTCACGCGGCCGGGGATCAGGCCGAGCGAAGTGGTGTCGCCTTCGTCGGAGGATTCGAAGAGGAGCTGCTCGCCGAGGCAGAAGCCGATGACGGGCTGCGTGAGACCGCGGATGGTCTCGACGAGATTGCGCGCGCGGAGCTTGCGCATGCCTTCCTGCGCGGAGCCCACGCCCGGCAGGATGACGCGCTCGGCCGAGCGGATGATGGCGGGATCGGCGGTGAGCTCGCTCGCGATGCCGAGCCGCTCAAGCGCGAAGCGCACCGAGGCGATGTTGGCGCCGCCGCTGTCGACGATGGCGAGCATCACAGCACTCCCTTCGAACTCGGGATGTCGCCGCCGACGGTGCGGGCGACGGCGGGACGCAGCGCGCGGCCGAAGCCTTTGAACAGCGCTTCGATCATGTGGTGCGTGTTGTCGCCGGTGACCTTCATGTGCAGCGTCGCGCCGAGCGTGTCGCTGACGGATTTGAAAAAGTGCGAGACCATCTCGGTGGGCAGCTCGCCGACGTTGCCGCGCGGGAAATCCGCCTCGAAGACCAGCCACGCGCGGCCGCTGAGATCGAGCGCGACGTCAGCGCGCGACTCGTCCATCGGCATGACGAAGCCGTAGCGGCCGATGCCGCGTTTGTCGCCGAGGGCCTGCTTGAGCGCGGTGCCGAGGGCGAGGCCGACGTCTTCGATGGTGTGGTGCTCGTCGATGTGCAGGTCGCCGTCGCAGGTGATGACGAGGCTGATGCCGGCGTTGCGGGCGATCTGCTCGAGCATGTGGTCGAAGAAGCCGAGGCCGGTGCGAAATGAGACGGGCGCGGTGGCGTCGAGGTCGACGGTGACGGTGATCTTGGTCTCCTTGGTCTCGCGTTTGATCGTGGCGCGACGCGGCGCGTCGACGAGCTGGCGGGCGATTTCGGTCCAGTTGAGTTTGGTGCGGTCGTAGCGGAGGCCGCGAATGCCGAGCGCGGCGGCAAGCTGGAGATCGGTTTCGCGATCGCCGATCACGGCGGAAGCAGCGCGGTCCCACGCGGTGTCGCGAAGGTAGTCCATCACGAGGCCGGGCTTGGGTTTTCGGCAATCGCAACGATCGGCGGCGGTGTGCGGGCAGACGCGGACGGCTTCGAAGGCGATGCCTTGCGAGGCGAGGATACTGATCAACAGGTCCTGCAGCGGGCGGAATTCGCTCTCGCGAAAACTCGGCGTGCCGAGGCCGTCCTGATTCGTCACCATCACGAAGGTGAAGCCGGCGTCGCGTAGGCGGCGGAGTGCGGGGACGACCTCGGGTTCGAGCGCGAACTTGTCGAGGCGGTCGATCTGCTGGTCGACGGGTTCGGCGATGAGCGTGCCGTCGCGGTCGAGGAAGAGGAGTTTTTTCATGGATCAGGCGCGAGGCTGGGCGATAGGGCGAATCGTCCCGATGAGCCGGTTCGGGGAGCGGCTCGTCCGGAGGACTCGCCCTACCCGTGCTGTCGCGCGAGGGGAGTTTTCGCAGCGCTTAGACACGGGCGAGGGTCTCCAGGGCGAAGTCGTTTTCGGCGCGCGTGCCGATGGTGATGCGGACGGTGTTGGGCACGTCCTTGCTGCGGTCGCGGATGACGAGGCCGGCGGCGCGGGCGATGTTCATGATGCGCGAGGCGTCGGTGACCTCGACCAGCAGGAAGTTGGCGTCGCTCGGCCAGATCTTGCGGACGTGCGGGAGTTTCACGAGCGCGACGGTGAGGCGGCGGCGTTCGCCGACGAGATCGAGGGCGGACTGGCGCGCGGCGGAAATGCCGGCGGGCGTGAGCGCATCGAGCGCGGCGCGGACGACCGGCGCGGGAATCGGGTAGGGCGCGATGATTTTCTGCAGGACGCCGACGAGCGCCGGCGAGGCGAGCGTCACGCCGACGCGTGCGCCGGCGAGGCCGTAGGCTTTCGAGAGCGTGCGGAGGACAACGAGGTTGGGATTGGCGTCGAGTTCCTGCACGAGGCTCGGCTCGGTGGAGAACTCCGCGTAAGCCTCGTCGACCACGACGACGGCGCGCGAGGCGAGCGTCGTGACGATCTTGAGCACTGCGTCGCGATCAAGGAGCTGGCCCGTCGGGTTGTTGGGTGAGCAGAGGAAAACGAGTTTGGTTTCCGGTGTCCCGCCTCCGCCATTCGGCTCCGGCGCGGCAAGCACGGCGCGGAGAACGGCGTCGGCATCGAGCGCGAAGTCCTTTTCGCGGACGAGCGGGACGGTGAGGACGCGCGCGCCCTGGATCGCGGCGGCGACGGAATACATGCCGTAGGTCGGCGGCGTGAACAGGATCGAGTCCTGGCCGGCGCGGCAGAACGCGCGCAGGAGAAGATCGATGCCTTCGTCGGAACCGCGCGTGACTAGTATGCGGTCGGGTTTGACGCCGTAGAGCGAGGCGAGGCGGGCGACGACTTCGGCCGGTTGCGGCTCGGGGTAACGGTTCAGGCGCGGCGCGCCGGCGTGCGGCGTCGAGGGATTTTCGTTGGCGTCGAGCCAGACCTTGCCGCCGGAGGCTTCCTTGCGGGCCGAGGAATACGGGGTGAGCGCGAGGATATCGGGGCGGACGAGCGCGAGAACGGGGTCGGAGTTCATCGGGAGAGTTTTTGGAGGCGGACGGTGACCGCGCGGCGGTGGGCGACGAGGCTTTCGGCCTCGGCGAGGCGCGCGACGGTGCCGCTGAGGCGGGCGAAGCCGAGCGGTGTGGCTTCCTGCACGGTCATCGTGCGCGAGAAATCTGCCAGGCCGAGGCCGCTGAAGGAACGCGCCCAGCCGTAGGTCGGCAGGACATGGTTGGTGCCGCTGGCGTAGTCGCCGAGCGACTCGGGTGTCCACGGGCCGACAAAGACCGAGCCAGCGGCGGTGATTTGCGGGAGGAGGCGGCGCGGGTTTGCGAGTTGGAGGATGAGATGCTCGGGCGCGTAGGCGTTGGCGATCTCCACGGCTTCGGCGGGCGAGGCGGCGAGGATGACGCGGCTCTTTTTCAGCGCGACTTCGGCGATTTCGCGTCGCGGAAGGAGCTTGAGCTGAGTTTGGACTTCGAGAGCGATGCGGGAGGCAATCGCCTCGGAGAAGGTGACCAATACGACCTGCGAGTCGGGGCCGTGTTCGGCTTGCGAGAGGAGATCGGCGGCGACGAACGAGGCGTCGGCGGTGCGGTCGGCGATGACCATAACCTCGGACGGGCCGGCGGGCATGTCGATGGCGGCGCCGGCGGCGGAGCGCGAGACTTGGAGCTTGGCCTCGGTGACAAAGGCGTTGCCGGGGCCGAAGAGCTTGTCGCACTTCGGGATCGTCTTCGTGCCGGCGGCCATGGCGGCGATCGCTTGCGCGCCGCCGACCTTGAAGACGTCGGTGATGCCGCAGAGTTGGGCGGCGAAAAGGATCCAGGGATTCACGCGGCCGTCGCGGCCCGGGGGCGTGCAGAGGACGCGCACGGGACAGCCGGCGAGTTGCGCGGGGACGCCGAGCATGAGTGCGGTGGAGAACAGCGGCGCGCTGCCGCCGGGGACGTAGAGGCCGACGCGCTCGATCGGGCGCGTGACTTTTTCGCAGACGATGCCGCGCATCGTCTCGACGCGGATCGGTTTCGCAACTTGCGCGGCGTGGAAGCGGCGGATGTTGCGGTAGGCGGTGCGAAGGGCGGCCTTGTCGGCGGGCGTGAGGGCTTTTTCGGCGGCGGCGAACTCCGCCGGGCTGACGCGGAGCGAGGTGAGTTTCGCGCCGTCGAACTTCGCGGTCAGGCGCTTCAGCGCGGTGTCGCCGTCGCGGGCGACCTCGGCGATGATACGCGAGACGGCGTCGGCGATGTCGGTGCGGCGCGTCTGCGCCGGCCGCTCGAGGGCGGCGGCGCGGCGGGCGGGGGAGAATTTTTTCCAGACGAGCGTTTGCATCGGCGAGGCGGCGTCGGCGGAGACGCGGGCGTCACATCATCATCTTTTCGATCGGGAGCACAAGGATGGCGCTGGCGCCGGCGCGCTTGAGGGACTCCATGGTTTCCCAGAAGACGGCTTCCTGGCAGACGGCGTGGAGCGCGACTTTGGTGTCGTCGCCGGCGAGCGGGAGGATGGTCGGGTTCTCGGAGCCGGGGAGGAGTTTCTTGATCTCGGCGAGCGCGCTCTTCGGGGCGTGGAGCATGATGTATTTCGCTTCGGCGGCGAGCTGCACGCCGTCGATGCGGCGAAGGAGGATGTCGAGGGCGTGGCGCTTGGCGGCGTCGAGCGGGCGGTCGCAGCGGATGAGCGTGGCCTTGGATTTGAAGATCGTCTCGACGGCGCGGAGGCGGTTGGCCTCGAGGGTGGAGCCGGTGGCGACGAGGTCGCAGATGGCGTCGGCGAGACCGAGGCGCGGGGCGATTTCGACGGAGCCGGTGAGGAGGACGACGTCGGCTTTCACGTTTTGCGCGGCGAGCCAGCGTTTGGTGAGACGCGGGTAGGAAGTCGCGATGCGGAGGCCGGCGAGGTCGGCGGAAGAGGCGTAGCCGCGCTCTTCGGGGAGGGCGACGGCGAGGCGGCAGCCGCCGAAGTCGAGGCGGCGGTCGACGACGTAGGGGTTGTGCGTGCCGCCGGAGGTGCGTTCGAGGGCGGTTTCCTCTAGGACGTTCTCGCCGACGATGCCGAGGTCGCACACGCCGTCCATGACGAGTTGCGGGATGTCGTCGTCGCGGACGAAGAGGATATCGATCGGGAAGTTTTCGGCGTGGAGGAGCAGCTTTTCCTTGGGCGCCTTGACCTTGATGCCGCAGCGGTTGAGCAGGTCGAGCGAGTCGGTGGAAAGGCGTCCGCTCTTCTGGATGGCGAGGCGGAGGCGGTCTTTGGCGGGAGGAGTGACGATGGGAGACATGGGAGGCTGAAGTTGAGAGTCTGGAGCTGAGAGTTGAGAGGCCGGAAAAGCAGAAACCCCGGTGGGGTGTGCCACCGGGGTTTCAGAAATTGGGTTTCATCACCACGGGAAGGCACGCTGCCTTCCCGGGCAGGGAAGGCTAGGAGGAGTGGTGATGGTGGTGGTTGAGAACCATGACGAAGCGTTCGCCAAAAAGCCGGACTGGGCCGAAAGCGGCAAGCGATTTCTTTTGCCCGCCACGGCATAAGGCACGACAAAACCCGCCGCTCCCCCTCGCGCATGATCCACCCTTCGCACAACGCCGGCGACGACCGCGGGCATTACCACGAAGAGTTTACGCCGCAACCAAGCGCGTGGGCCGGCGCGGCCGTGACGGTCGGCGCGACCTACGTGGTGTTCCTGATTTTTGCGCAGTTCGGTTTCCTGAAGCTCGTGCAGGGCGTCGTGGGCGAGGAAAGCCCGCTGCTGAAGGCGATCCTCGCGGTCATGGCTGTGGCGGGATTGGGCGGCAGCGCGTGGGCCGGGTGGACACATACGGACAACAAGAGCCAGCGCCGCTTGGTGGCGATGTTTGCGATCTGCGGCGCGGCGGCGGGATTGAGCCTGTTGGCGCGCTCGCCGTTGCCGCTCTTCGCGATCTCGCTCCTCATCGGGTGGGGCCTCGGCGGACTCACCGTCACCCTCGCCGGCACGTTGCGGCGGGTGACCGGTGGCGACCGGCTCGGTTCGGCGATCGGCGCCGGCACGGGCGCCGCTTATGCGATTTGCAATCTGCCGTTCGTCTTCAACGGCGGCCGCGAGACGCATGGCTTCGTCGCTCTCGCCGCGGCCTGTGTGGGCCTGATCGGGGTGCACCTGCTCGACTTGCGCGCACCGCGGCAGGTGCCGAACAACTTCGACTACCAAACGCCCGGGCTCGTCTCGTGGGTGCTGATCCTGCTCGCCCTCGTGTGGCTCGACAGCGGGGCGTTCAGCATCATCCAGCATTCGCCCTACTTGAAGGAGATGACGTGGGGCAGCGGACGCCTCTACGCGAACGCCGCGATCCATTTCGCGGCGGCGCTGCTGGCGGGCTACATGATGGACAAACGCTGGATCGGACGCGCCGTGCTCCTGGCCACGACGATGTTGCTGGCGGCCTGTCTCCTCATCGAACCGAACCGCGCCAAGCTCACGGAGGGTGTCCTGCTCTACACCGCGGCGGTGTCGATCTACTCGACCGCCCTGGTGTTTTATCCGTCGCGCAGCAGTCGGGCAAAATGCGCCGCCATCGTCTATGGCATCGCGGGCTGGATCGGCTCCGGACTGGGCATCGCGATGGTGGAAGGCCTGTCCGCGATCCCGCGCTGGCTGGTCATTACGGCCGGGTTGGTGGCGACGCTGGGGCTCCTGCTCCGCGGGTGGATGATGCGGCGCGAGACGCGGCGGTTCGCCGCCGGTTTGCTGACGCTGGCTTTGATGGCGGGTTTAGGGGCGCTGCCGATGGCGGCGGATGGGCGAGGGAATTGGAACTGGTCAACCGTGACGCTTTCCCACTCCGTTTAGCCAACCCTTGTGCTGATGCCTTCCGCCGTTCCTCCCGCTGATTCCGCCGCTGGCGCGAGTCGTTGGTCCAAACTGCTCGCACGCCGCCATGGCGGTGTCGCTATCTTCTTCGCGGTCTTCCTGATCGCGGCTTTCCTCACGCGCGTGGCGTTGCTCATCCAGGCGCGGCACGACGTGGTCTGGAATCCCTCGCTGCTCGCGGCATTCTTCTGGGGCGTGCTCTACGATCTCGGCGCGGCGGCGTGGGCCTCGCTGCCGCTGACGATCCTGCTCGCGGCGCTGCCGGCGCGGTTCTTCGAGTGGGCGTGGGCGCGCTGGCTCGCGGCGATCGGGGCGTTCGCGATCATCTACGCGCTGTTCTTCGGCACGGTTTCCGAGTGGACGTTCTGGGAGGAGTTCGGCGTGCGGTTCAACTTCATCGCCGTCGACTACCTCGTCTACACGACGGAGGTCGTCGGCAACATCCGCGAATCCTACAACCTCCCCGCGATTATCGGCGGCGTCGCGGCCGTCGCGGCGCTCGGCGTCTGGCTGCTCGCGCGCACCGGCTGGCCGCAGCGCTGGTTCGCGCACGCGAACGAGCCGATGGGCCGGCGCTGGAAGGCGGCCGCGATCTGGTTCGTCGCTGCGCTGGCATTCGGCTTGGTGCAGGACGACACGCGCCTGCCGGCCTTCAAAAACAACTTCAACCGCGAGATCGGCAAGAACGGCCTCTGGTCGCTCTTTGCCGCGTTCAAGAACAACATCCTCGATTACGAGCAGTTCTACAAAACGCTCCCGATCGACGAGGCGTTCGCGCAGGTGCAGGCCAAGCTCGCCGTCGACGGCGCGACGCTGCTCCGTCCCGGCGAGCGCGACACCCTGCGCTACGTGCAGAACGACGGCGGCCCGGAGCTGAAGCCCAACGTCATCCAGATCACGGTCGAGAGCCTGAGCGCGGACTTCGTCGGCATCTTCAACCACGCCTCGAAGCTCACGCCGCACCTCGAAGCGCTCGCGCGCCACAGCTTGGTGTTCGAGAATTTCTACGCCACCGGCACGCGCACCGATCGCGGCATGGAGGCGCTGACGCTCTCGCTGCCGCCGACGCCTGGTCGATCGATGATCAAGCGGCCGAACAACGAGAACATGTTCACGCTTGGCTCCGTGTTCCAGTCGAAGGGCTACGAGACGGCGTTCATCTACGGCGGCTTCGGCTACTTCGACAACATGAACTACTTTTTCGGCCACAACGGCTATCGCGTCATCGACCGCAACAGCCCCGAGGCCGACGTCACCTTCGCCAACGTCTGGGGCGCGTGCGACGAGGACCTCTATCGCTGGACCATGCGCGAGGCCGACAAGTCCTTCGCGGCCGGCAAGCCGTTCCACTACTTCGTCATGACGACGTCGAATCACCGCCCCTACACCTTCCCCGAGGGCAAGATCGACCTCCCGTCGAAAATCTCCGGCCGCGCCGGCGCCGTGAAATACACCGACTTCGCCATCGGCCAGTTCCTCAAGGACGCGGAGTCGAAGCCGTGGTTCAAGAACACCGTGTTCGTCATTGTCGCCGACCACTGCGCCTCCAGCGCCGGCCGCGCCGAGCTGCCGGTGCAGAACTACCACATCCCGCTCTTCATCTACTCGCCCGGCGGCCACATCGCGCCCGGCCGCATCAAGGGGCTCACGAGTCAGGTCGACTACGCGCCGACGCTGCTCGGCCTGCTCAACTGGAGCTACGTGTCGCGCTTCTTCGGCCACGACGTCCGCCGGGCGCCCGCCGAGACGGCCCGCGCGCTCATCGGCAACTACCAGAAGCTCGGCCACCTCGAGCGCGGTCACTTCGTCGTGCTCCGTCCGCAGCGCGGCGCCAACTCTTACACCGTCGATCTCGCCACCGGCGGACTCACACCCGCTCCGCGCGACGAGGCCAACGAGAAAGCCGCCATCGGCTACTACCAGAGCGCGAACTATCTCTACGAGCACGGGCTCTACGACGCGCTCACGCCCGAGGAACTGGCGAAGTTCACCGCCGAGGGAGAGAAGCGCGCCGCCGCCAAGTCCGCCGGCAAATGAAAACCCTCTTCGGCTGCGCCCTCGTCCTCGCTCTCGCGGCGCCGTTCGGTCGCGCTGAGGAAGCCGTCGCCGTCGCGCCCGCCGCCAACGAGCCGGCGAAAGTCCAGAAAGCCACCGACGACGACCTGCGCATCCAAGGCATCTTCAACAGCGCGCTGCCCGGCACCGAGCGGAAGAGTTCGCTGCGCCTGATCGTGCACCCGCATCTCGGCGATCTCACGAAACGCGACGAGATCCGCACCGCGCTCGGCATTCGCTACGGCCTCACGGCCAACTGGGAGGCCACCGCCGAGACCGACGCGTATTTCACCCACGGCCTGAAAGGCGGCAATTTTGGCGAGGAAGCCGGCTTCGCCTCGATCCACCTCGGCACGAAATACCGCCTCGGCGACCCGCTCAAGCTGGGCATCGATACCTCCGTCGGCATCGATTGGTCGCGTCCGCTCGGCACGCCGCCGCCCGCGGTGACCGACGGTCTGAAACACATTTCGCCGTTCTTCACGATGTCGCGCCAACTGCAGTCGCATCCGGGCTGGCGCGTGTTCTGGGGGCTCGGCTACGACGACGTCACGCAGACCGACGTGATCGGCAAACTCGAGAAAAACGACCTGCGCGACGACTCGCTCGGCCTCTCCGCCGGCGTGCTCTGGGAGCGCGGCCAGACCACCTACACGCTCGAGACGACTTACCAGACGACGAACCTCACGAGCGACAGCAACCGCTACGTGCTCGGCGTGCGGCCCGGCGTGGTGTGGACGATCCCGCCGAAATACACCTTTCGCGCCCGCGGCAAATGGCTGCTCGGTGTCGGCTTTCGCTTCACGCACGGGCCCGACGGCAACGACGTCGGCCTCAACGCCAAGCTGCGCGTGAACTTCGACTTCAAGCGCTTGCTCGGTCGGAAAAAAGCCCCAGCGTCGGCGCCATGACGCCCCGCGCGCCCGAATTTCTGGATCGCACGCTCTGGCCGGCGGTGCTGCTGCTCGCCGGCGCGCTCGCGATTTTCGAGTTCACCAACGTCGACCTCGCGCTGCAGGACCATTTCTACGATTTCGCGCAGCACCGCTGGATCGTCGACGGCAACGAGCCGGTCGGGCGCGCCGTGTTCTACAACATTCCGAAGATCGGCGTGATCGTCACCGGCGTGGCGTTGCTCGTGCTCGCGCTCGGTCCCGGGCGCTGGCGCGAGCGGCTGCGCCTCGAGCGACGCGGACTCTGGGTCGCGGTCGCGACGATCGCGACAGTGCCCGCGCTCGCCGGCCTCGGGAAGAATTTCACCAACACCTTTTGCCCCTCGGAAATCCGGCGCTACGGCGGCGGCGTGCCTTACGTGAAGCTGTGCGAACCTTATCCGAGCGACGATCGCCCGAAAGGGAAGGGGCATTGTTTTCCCGCCGGGCACGCCAGCGGCGGCTTCGCCCTGATCGCGCTCGCGTGGCTGCGGCCGTCGCGGCGCGTGCGGTTCATCGGCGTGGCGCTCGGTCTCGGATTCGGTTGGTATATGGGCACGTATCAGATGCTCAAAGGCGCGCACTATCTCAGCCACACGGTGACCACGATGTTGCTCGCGTGGATCGTGGCGCTCGCTTGGCGCCGTGCGCTGATGCACGGTCTGGGAGGAAGTCCCGCCGCGAACTGAGTAGTTTCGGCCCGGCCGCGCGCTTGACGCCATGGCACAGCGGGGGTCGGCTCGTCACCTCGCACATCCGCTCCGTGGCCAGGGGTGGCGAAGCGGAATTTTCAACGCCCCTCGCCCCGCCATGACACTTCGCACACCGATGAACGACGGCACGCCGCACGTGCTGGTGGTGGAAGACGACGAGAACGACGTGTTCTTCCTCCGGCGCGCCTTGGACAGCGTGGCTGCCGGGATCGATCTCCACGTGGCGAGCGACGGCCGCCAGGCGATGGATTATCTGCTCGGGCGCGACGGCTTCAGCGACCGCACCGAGCATCCGCTGCCGAGCGTCGTCCTGCTCGACCTGAAGGTGCCCTACATTTCCGGCTTGGAGGTGCTGCGGCAAATCCGCACGACGCCGGAGCTGCGCCGGCTGATCGTGGTGATCCTCACGTCGTCGGCGCTCGAGTCCGATGTCACGCAAGCCTACGAGATCGGCGCGAACTCGTTCCTCGTGAAGCCGAGCCGGCTCGAGGAACAGAGGGAACTCGCGCTGCGCATTGTCGGCTACTGGTTGCGGTCGAATCTCCCGCCGCCGCTGAGAACCGGCGGCGACGGAGCGTGAGCGGGTGAACGGCGCCGCGATTCCATGGCGGCGCCGTGGGCGCGAAGCGTCGCGCGGAGCGTTTACGGCAGCTTGGCCTGGATGGCCTTGCTCGCGGCGGCGAAGTCGATGAGCGGCGCCTCGGGGCGCTGCTTGAGCGCGCCGATGACCTTGCTCATTTCCTTCTTCGAGGCGGCGCCGGTGGCGGCGATCACCTCGACGATGAGCGCGTCGAGCTTCGCGGGATCGAGGCCTTGCGGGAGATATTTTTCGAGGTGCCCGATCTCCGCGGTGTTGGCAGCGACGAGGTCGGCGCGACCGCCCTTTTCGAACTCGGTGCGCGCGTCGGAGAGATTCTTCACGGCCTTGCGGATGGTCGTGATGGCGAGGGCGTCGTCGATCGGCTTGTTCGCGTCCATGGCGGCGCGCTGGATCGCGGCGTCCATGGTGCGGAGCGCGGTGGCGCGGGCGGTGGCGCGCGCCTTCATGGCGGCGACGATGTCGGCACGGAGAGTTTCGTAGACGTTGGCCATGGCGCGGAAGATGCCGGTTTCGCGCCAAAGCGAAAGCGCGGAGTGCGGCCTGCCAGTTCGCCGCTTGTCCCGTCGACGCGAAAGATGCAGAAGAGAGTCACGGGCCACGCTCGTGCCCGTCGGCGCGAGCGCAATCGAAGCACTATGCCTCCCATGAAAGCGCCCCGCTACGACCGATTGTCCCACCGTATGCTGCGTGCGTTGAGCGAGAATGAGTGGCTCAACTTGCCCGCGCTCACCCAGGCGGTGACCCGCGATCCCCTTATTATCAAAGCCAGAGTGCGCGCCGCGCTCACCTTGCTCCTGGATTGCGGCGCGGTTGTCGTCGTGAAGAAGGCGGGGAAAAAGGGATTCAGTCTAACCGAGGCCGGACGCGCACTGCTCGCCGAATGGGACCGCACCGCGCCGCTGTCGGATGAACTCTCGCGCGGGTTGCCCAAGCCGCGGATCCATTGGGTGGCTCACAAACTCAGAAGACCGCCAGCCGATCTTGCGGAGGCGGATGCGGTCCCCCTTGCGGCGGCGCTGCCGGCCGCACCGTTGCCGCAGGATTTGCTGAGCGACCCACGGATCGTGCCGGTGTGGTATGGCACGAATCGTCGGCCGGAAAACGCGGACTACGAACACGACGGCTATGGCGGCGCCACCGACGAGCGCATGCATTACGGCTATTGCACCGTGAACGTGCCGAAGCGCTACGTGAAGGGCGGCTCGGGGCGCGGCTGGCTCGGTCGCCTCATCCATCGCGAGCAAACCGAACTCGAACTCGGGAGCGTCACGCCGCTGGCGGAGGAAGAATTTTGGACGCGGCTCGCGAGCACGCTCGATGCATTGAAGGACGCGCCGGCCATGCTCCTGTTCGTCCATGGCTTTCGCACCACATTTCGCGGCGCGGCGGAGAGCGCGGGACAGTTGAGCTACGAGTTGGACTTGCCGGTGGCGCTCTTCAGCTGGGCCTCGCGCGGCAAGATCGCCGGCTATCTCGCCGACGAGGAAGCCGCCCGCGAGTCCGTGCCGGCCTTGAAGGAATTCGTGCGAACGCTCGCCACCACCGCCGCGACGCAAGGACGCAAACTCCATGTGATCGCGCACAGCATGGGCAACCGCGCGCTGCTCCAGGCCCTGCACGAAGTCGCGTTGCAGGGCGCGGCACCGGGGCTCCAGCTCGGGCAGGTCATTTTCGCGGCGCCCGACGTGCCGCAGCGCGAGTTTCTGCGGCAACTGGCGCAGATCGTCGCCGCGCCGGGACTCACGGCGGGACACACGCTTTACGCGGCCAAGGACGACCTCGCGCTGTTCGCCTCGCGCGAGCTGCACGACAACCCGCGCGCGGGCATCTGCCCGCCGGTGACGACGGCGCCGCAGCTCGAAACCGTGGACGTGTCGCAATACAACCTTTCCACGCTCGGCCACGGCTATTGCTTCAACGTCGGGCCGGTGCTCGAGGACATTTCGGTTGTGTTGCACGGGGGCAAATTCCGTCTGCGCAGCCGCGGCACCGGGGGCAGCTACTGGGTGCTCGGTTGAATCGCTAGAACAGTTCCAGCTGCGTGCCGCCGGGCCGGCGGAAGTGCGCGGTCGAGAGCGCGAACTCCTCGCGGTTCAAGCCGAGGCGACGCGTCGTGACGGCGAACACTTGCCGCAGCTGCTCCGCGAAGATGCCTTCGCCGCGACCGCGCACACCGAAGCGCGCATCGTAGAGCTGGCCGCCGCGCATCTCGCGGACGCGGTCGAGCACGCGCTCCTTTTTGCCCGGCTCGTGCGCGTCGAGCCAGTCGATGAACACGTCCTTCACCGCGTGCGGTAGGCGCAAGGTGATGTAGTTGGCGCGCCGGGCGCCGGCGTCGCGCGCGGCCTCGAGGATGGCGGGCAACTCGTGGTCGGTGAGGCCGGGAATCACCGGGGCGACGTTGACGCCGACCGGCACGCCGGCCTCCGCGAGCAGGCGGATGGCGCGGAGGCGGTGCTCGGGTCGAGCGGCGCGCGGTTCGAGTTTGCCGGCGAGCGCGGCGTCGAGCGTGGTGACGCTCACCGTGGCCGCGACGCAGCTCCAACGGGCGAGCTCAGCGAGCAGGTCGAGGTCGCGCGTGATGAGGAAGTTTTTGGTGATTACGCCGACGGGATTCCGGAATTCCGCGAACACCTCGAGGCAGGCGCGGGTGAGCCGGAAGCGCCGCTCGGCGGGTTGGTAGCAGTCGGTGACGCCGCTGAGCATGACCGGCTGCGGGCGCCATTTCTTCGCGCTCAACTCGCGCCGCAACAGCTCGGGCGCGCGGCGCTTCACCATGATCTTCGTCTCGAAATCCAGCCCGCTGCTGAAGCCGAGGTAGTCGTGGAACGGTCGCGCGAAGCAGTAGGCGCAACCGTGTTCGCAGCCGCGGTAGGGATTCAGGCCGTAGGCCGCACCGACGTCGGGGCTGTCGTTCGGGGCGAGGATGGTCTCGCTCGCGTCGTCGAAGAACTGCGTGCGTGGCTGCGGTCGTTCGATGGGCACGCCGTGGTCGTCGAACTCGGCGAAATCCGGGTCGGCCTCCACCGTGATGGACTCGAAGCGATTCGCCGGATTCACGCGCGCGCCGCGGCCAAGGGGAGCGGGCGACGAGGCGGGCGCGGTGGACATGCGGCGAACGTATGCAAGCAGGTCGCGCCGCCAGCACGAAGTGAGCGCCGCCCGCAAAAACCGCCGTGCGCAGCATTGATGTCGCGCCGCGCGCGCGGTGGAATGGCCGCAATGTCTGCCGCTGCCGATTCCCGCGCCTTCGAGATCGCGTTCGCGTATCTCGCCGCGGCGGACGCGCTGCCGGCCGCGCCGGCGGACGTCGTGTTGGGCCTCGGTCATTTAGACCGCGCGATTCCGCGGGTCTGCGCGGAGCTGGCGCTGGCGGGGCGGGCGCGCTGGATCGTGTTCTCCGGCGGCGTCGGCGCGGGCAGCGGCGATTTCGCCCAAGCGGAGGCGCTCGAGTTTCGCGACGAAGTGCGGCGACACTGGCCGACAGCGGAGGCGCGGATCGTGCTGCTCGAAACGCGTTCGACCAACACGGGCGAGAATCTCGCTTTCACGACTGCCGCGCTCGCCGCGGAGCGGCCGGATTTGCAGCCGGGCGAGGGGTTGCGTTCCGCGATCGTCGTGGCGACGCCCTGCCGCTTGCGGCGGGCGCTGGCGACGGTGCGGCGGCATTGGCCGGCGGTGCAGGTGGCCGGCGCGTGTGCGACGCGGTCGCTGGCGGAAGAGGAGACGCTCTACGCGCGCCACGGCTTGGCGCTGCGCGCGCAGGTCGCGGGCGAGTTCGAGCGATTGGCGACTTACCCTGCGCGCGGTTTCATTGCGCCCGTGGAGATGCCGGCGGACGTCGTCGCGGCGGCGCGCCGGCTCGGGGCCAAGGTTTAGAAAAACGTCGCCCGCGGACGTAAAACCGCCGCAGCATTGAACGAATATCCGCCGTCTGTGTCCTACTGCCGCGTGTCCCATCGTCTCCTTGCCCTGTGCGCCCTGCTGGCTGTGTGCGTCGTGCCGTCGTTCGCGGCCGAGACGCTGGCCGAAAAATCCCTGAAGGAAATCGTCGAGCGGCAGAAGCAGCTCTTCGAACGCGCCGAAAAGGAGGGCGACCAGCTCGACGAGGCGCGCTTCGCCGGCGAGGCGAAAGGCATCGCGAGCAGCTACGACGTGTTCATCCAGAAGAACCCGGATTTCACGCCCGGCTACGTCGCCTACGGCGTGTTTCTCGGCAAGATCGACATGACCAAGGCGGCGGTCGCGATGCTGCTGAAGGCCAACAAGCTCGACCCGAACATCCCGCTGGTGAAAAACCAGCTCGCGAAGCATCTCGCCGAGGACGGCAAGCCCCTCGAGGCGCTGCCGTATCTCACCTCGGCGATCGACCTCGCGCCGAACGAGCCGCTCTACCACTTCCACCTCGGGCAGCTCTTGCTGGCAGCCCGTGACGACTTCCTGCACGAAGGCACCTGGACGCGCGCGGCGCTCGACAAGGCTATGCTCGAGGCGTTCCAGCGCGCGGCGGACCTCGCGCCCGCCGACCTCTCGCTCGCCTACCAGCACGCGAAGGCCTACTACGAAATCGATCCGCCGCGCTGGGACGAGGCGCTGGCGGTTTGGGAAAAACTCGGCGGCCGCGCCACGACCGAATCGATGCGCCAGCTGATAAAGCTCCAGCGCGCCAATGTCCTCGTGAAGCTCGACCGGCGGGATGAGGCCCGCATGTTGCTCGACCAGGTGACGGACCTGAAGCTGACGGACGAAAAGCAGAAGCTCATCGACGCGCTCGCCGCGACCGCTGCGGCCAAACCCGCGAAATAAGCGGCGAGTTTCCATGACGCCGCTCGGCGCTTGCGCGCGGCGGGCCGGACTGGCAAGTCCCACGCATGTCTTTGCTCAATCGCCTCGAACGCACGCTCGGGCGCTTCGCGATTCCCAACCTCTCGCTCTACCTGGTGATCGGCCAGGTCTTCTTCTGGAGCGTCAGCTTTCTCGGGTATTTCGATCTCGAGCGCATCGCCCTGCTGCCGCTCGCGGTGCGCCAGGGAGAGTTCTGGCGGTTGGTGTCGTTCCTGTTTTATCCGCCGAGCTCGCACCCGGTGTTCATCGCGTTTGCGTGGTATCTGTTCTGGATGATGGGCAGCGCGCTCGAGGGCTACTGGGGCGTGTTTCGCTACAACCTCTTCGTGTTCACCGGCTGGGCGCTCACGGCCGGCGTGGCGTTCCTTTTCCCGGGGACGTATGCGATCAACCTCTTCCTGGCCGGCAGCGTGTTCCTCGCGTTCGCGTTCCTGAATCCGGATTTCGAGATGATGCTGTTCTTCATCCTGCCGGTGAAGATCAAGTGGCTCGCCCTGCTGCAATGGCTCTTCTACGGCTACGCGATCATCTTCGGCCCGTGGCCGGTGAAGCTGGCGACGCTCGCCGCGATCGGGAACTTCCTGCTCTTTTTCTCCAGCGACATCGTGCAACGGATCAAAACCGGCCGCCGCCGCATGGAGCATCAGGCCCGCGCCGCCGCCGCGCGGACGGAAGAGCGCGAGCCGCGCCACCGCTGCGTCGTGTGCGGCAAGACCGAGCTCACGCATCCGATGGAGGACTTCCGCTACGGCGACGACGACAAGTGCTACTGCTCGGAGCACCGCGGCGGCAAAAAGAGCTGAACGATGTCCACGCGTCCGCAGACCGTCGGAGAATGGCTCGATTGGGCCGTGCGGCGCTATGACCGGCAAAGCGTCGCGCTCGGCCAGGTCGCGGACAACGCGCACGACGAGGCGCTCTATCTCCTGCTGCACACGCTCGGTTTGCCGCTCGAAAGCCCGCGCAGCGTGCTGCGCCGCAAGGCCACGCCCGAGCAGGCGGCGGCGCTCGCGGAGGTTTTCCGCCGGCGCATCGACGAGCGCACGCCGGCGGCCTACCTTACGCGCGAGGCTTGGTTGGGCGGGCACAAATTTTACGTCGATGAGCGCGTGATCATCCCGCGTTCGTATTTCGTCGAGCTGTTGCCGGAGGCGATTCCGCAATGGCTGCCGGCCAAGAAGCCGGTGAAGCGCGTCGTCGACGTCTGCACCGGCAGCGGTTGTCTCGCGGTGTTGCTCGCGGACCGTTTCCCCGAGGCGAAGGTCGATGCGATCGAACTCTCGCCGGATGCCGCGGCGGTGGCTCGTTTCAATTTCGCGCAAAACGAACTCGGCGCGCGCATCAAGCTGCACCGCTCGGATGTCTTCGATGCGGTGCCGGTCGTGAAATACGACGTCATCCTCTCGAACCCGCCTTACGTGCCGTCGCGCGAGATGAAGGGCTTGCCGGAGGAATTCCGGAAAGAGCCGGCCATGGCGCTCGACGGCGGTGCGGACGGGCTCGACATCGTGCGCAAGCTCCTGCGGCAGGCCCGCGAGCGCCTGCAGCCGCACGGCATCGTGACGCTCGAGGTCGGTCAGGCAAAGGCGGCGCTGGCGGCGAAGCTGGCGGAGCTAGACCCGCATTGGCTGCCGACGCAGGACGGCGAGGATTGCGTCTGCGTGATCACCGCTAAACGATTGTTCGAATGGAAGGAATGAAGGTGACGGAAACGGCGGGACAAAAATACCTGCGTTGGTTTTTGGTGGCAGTCGCGAGCGGCGCGATGGTCTGGCTCTACTTCTGGATTCAGGCACCGGCGATTTCGCAACTGCTCGGCCGGCATAGCGCGAAAACGGCCTACTACAACCGGCTCGTGGACGGATTTCGTTCCGGACATTTGTATCTCGCGGGCGATCCGGCGCCCGAAATGGCGAAGCTGAAGAATCCCTACGACCCGCTGGAAAACGCGCCGTATCGGCTGCACGACGCCACTTACTACAAGGGGAAATACTACCTCTACTTTGGGCCGACACCGGCGCTGGTCCTGTTCTGGCCCTACGTGGCGATCACCGGCGAATACCTTTGGCACCGGCAGGCGGTGGCAGTCTTCGGCTCGGCGGCGTTTCTAATTTCCGTCGGATTGTTGTGCGCGATTCGGCGACGGTATTTCCCGCGGGCGGGAGCGTGGACCATGTTCTTCGCGGTGATCGGGCTGGGGTTTGTGAACACGATCCCGATCGTATTGCGCCGGCCGGATGTGTGGGAAGTGCCGATCACGTGTGCGGCGGTGTTCGTGTTGCTGGCCCTTGTCGCGATCTGGCGGGCGATCCATTGGCCGAGCGACCGCACGGGCTGGACGGTGATCGCGAGCGCATTCTACGGGTTGGCCATTGGCGCGCGGCCGCCGGTGTTGCTCGGTGCGGCGATGCTGCTCGTGCCGGCGCTCTACGCATGGCGACGCGATCGCGCGGACTGGGTGGGGGTGCGGCGACTGGTGCTCGCGGCGGTGCTACCGGTGACGGTGGCGGGGCTCGCGCTGTTGAGCTATAACTGGCTGCGGTTTGAGAACCCGCTCGAGTTTGGACAACGCTATCAACTCGCGGGAGTGGACAATACGCAGGTCACGTTCTTCGGTGGAAATTTCTTCTGGTATCACCTGCGGCTCTACCTCTGGGAGCCGGTGCGCTGGTTTCAGTATTTTCCGTTCGTGCGCGGCATCGAGATCCCGCCGCCGCCGGCGGGACAGCTCGGCGTTGAGAGCATGTTCGGGCTGCTGACAAACACGTCGTTCGTGTGGCTGGCGTTGCTGGCTCCGTGGCTCGGTGACCGGGGCGAGGCGAGGGCGTCGTGGCGCTGGTTTGTCTTCGCGGCGGGCGTGTATTCGGCGATCGCGGGCGCGACGGTCATGATGTTCGGCGGGGCGTGCAATCGCTACTTCGTGGACTTCGTGCCGCCGCTGGTGTTGCTCGCGGCGGCCGGCGCGTTGGCGATCGATCACTCGCTAAGCAGAGCAGCAAGGGCGTGGCGCTGGCTCGGGCGCGCGGTGTGGGTGGCGGCGACGGTGTTTTCGGCGGCATTCATTTTCTTCTCCAGTTGCGAGCACCTCGGGCTGCTGCGGTTGCGCGATCCCCTATCGTATGAGAGCTTGGCGAGGTTCTTCAATTGGCCGGTGGCAGCCGTCGAGACGTTGCGCGGGGTGCGCTCCGGGCCGCTGGAACTGACGGTGAAGCTACCGCCGTTTACCACGCGGCGTGCGGAGCCGTATCTCGTCACGGGCACGCCGAACGAAGCGGATTACCTCTGGATCGAATACGTGAGCCCGGACACCGTGCGTTTCGGAATCGAGCACACCAACTACGGCGGCCCGATCAGCGAGATGATCAAGGTCGACTACGCGCGCGAGCACACGATCACGCTGCAGTTCCGCTCGCTCTATCCGCCGGCGGAGCACGCCTATTGGGAATCGGCCGAGGGAGCGGCGCTGCTGGCGTCGCGTGACGAGCTCCGGTTGATGTTCGATGATCGCGAAGTGCTGCGCGGCAAGGTCGCTGGCTACGACGCAGCTCCGCAGACACGTTTCATCGGTTACAGTCCCTATGTGCAGGCGTTTGGCAGCCGGTTCACGGGGGAGATACTGCGGCAGCGCACGCTTTCGGCGCCCACACCGGAGCAGGCCCGTGCACCCGGGCCAGTGGCGTTCAAGTTCTGGATGCCGACCGGTGTGCCGCCGAATTGGACCGAACCCCTTGTGCAGACCGGTGAAACGGGAAAGGCGGATACGGTTTGGATTCGCTACGTCGACGATCGCCACGTCACGTTCGGCTTGGACCACTGGGGCTACGGAGGACCGGAGACGCCGCCGATCGAAGTGGATTTCGCGCAGGTGCACCGCTTCGAGATTCGCATGGGTTCGCTTTACCCGGAGGAGCTAAAGCTCCCGGCCAACGACGCGCGACGTCGCCGGCTTGAAGTGAAATTCAACGGTGTGGTCGTGCTTGAAAGAGTGCAGGATTTTCACCCCGCACAGGCCAACCAGGTGTTTTTCGGTCGTAATCCCGCAGGTGCGTCGACGACACAGGCGCGCACCTCCGGCCGCTTGGCCGAACTCTGGCGTTTGGGCGCGCAAGATTAGACGACGGATCGTCGGGCACGCCTCGCGCAGTGCGGTGGCGCGTGGTGTGACCGAGCGTGCCCTGGCACGTGGCAGAAGGGCGTCAGGTTGTCGTTTTTCGACGACAAAAGCGGGTTTCATTTTGACCGCGGTTTCGTGAGGTCTATCTGGCGAAGCACACACACGCAATGAACAGCCGATTCTTCACTCCGTTCCTGGCGCTGGCGGGCAGCGCCCTTCTCGCGATCTCTGCCCAAGCGCAGCTCACGTTCTCGTTTGATTTCCAAAATCCCGGAGTGGGTTTCAACGACCCCACTTCCGGCGCCGCGCGGCAGGCCGCGTTGCAGGATGCGGCGAACACGCTGGCGTCCTATTTCGCCGTTTCCGGTCCGGTGAACCTGACTTTCACCGTGAACTCGGAGAACAGCAGCGGTTCGAACACGCTGGCGAGCGCGGGCAGCGTGTTGGTTTCGGATGGCGCGGGATTTTTCCGCACCGTGGTGCAGAACAAGATCATCATGGGCTCGGACGCCAACGGCACGTCGGCGGACGGCACCATCAACTGGAACTGGGCCCACTCCTGGAACATCTCCGGCACCGTCGGCGGCTCCGAATACGATTTCAAGAGCACCGCGATGCACGAGTTGCTGCACTCCTTCGGCATCCTGAGCTACGTCGGCGCCTCCGGCACGAATACCGGCACCAACTGGACGACGTTCGACCAGTTCCTCACGACCAACGCCGGCGCGGGCAGCCCGTTGATCAACCAAACCACGTTCGCGTGGATCGGGCCTGATTCCGTGCTCACCGGCGGCGGCACGCCTCCGAGCTACGCGGCCAACGGCATGTTCTTCAGCGGATCCAACGCGATGGCGGCCAACTCGAACAATCCTGTTCCGATCTACTCGCCGAGCACGTGGGAAGGCGGCAGCAGCGGCAGCCACACGGCGGACAACTATTTCACCGGTTCGAATCAGCTGATGATGAATGCCGCCACGAGCTTCGGGCCTGGCATTCGCACCCTCAGCGCCATCGAGATGGGCATGCTCACCGACATGGGCTACACGCTGACTGCGGTGCCGGAGCCTTCCACTTACGCTTTGATCCTCGGCCTCGGCGCTCTTGGCGCGCTGGTGGTGCGCCGCCAGCGTCGCGGTTGTTGAACCCGTCGGAGGCTCACGCCCAGGAAGGCGGAAGAGCAACGGAGCCGCGTTCGCCCGGCGCGTAGCGTTCGCACGGGCGGCCGGGGTGGACGAGGCGCGTGGCACGGGCGGGATGCGTGCACCAGAGCCACTCTTCGGCAAACGGATCGGTGCGGATCGTCCGTGCGAACCGGCAATCGCTCCCGCAGGGCTGACCGTCGTCGGGCGGCAGCGCGGCGGCTTCGGGCTCCGCGAAAAACTCGCTCACGCGCACCTCATTTCTTGGTCTCGAGCTGGCGCACCGGCAGGCCGGCGTCGATCCACTCCTTCAGGCCGCCGGCGTTGGCGACCTGGTAGCCTTTTTCCGCGAGGGCCGCGCCGATGTTGCCGGCGCGTTTGCCGGAGCGGCAGTAGAGGATGAGCGTCTTGTCCTTCGCGGCTTTGGCGAGGAAGGGCTTCCACTCGAACTGCGCGTTCTCGAAATCGCTCTGCGGCAGCAGCACGGCGGGCGCGGCAACGCCGGTCTGGAACCACTCGGCCGGCTCGCGGACGTCGACGAGCGTGGCTTTGCCGTCGGCGACGAGTTTCGCGGCCTCGGCGGGAGTGATGCGGGCGACTTCGGCGCCGCAGAGGGTCAGGGCGCCGAGCAGGAAGAGGGCAGCGAGGGACTTGAGCATGCCCTCAGCTTGCGCGGATTCGCGCGCGGGGCAAGAGGCTCAGTCTGTCTTCGGCGGCGTGGGCGTGGCGGCGGGTGGCGGGTTTTCGTAGGAGACGCGGATGAGGCCGCGCCATTCCCAGGCTTGGTAGCCGGTCGCTTTGTCCTCCGGGTAAAGCCGCTCGAGCATGTGTTGCACCTGGGGCTGCAGCGACTCGGTGGAGCCGTGGCAGAGCAGGCATTTCGGATTCACGGCGATGGGGCGGTAGACGCGCCACTCGAGCGGTGCGCCGGGCTTATCCACTTTTTGCACGATCAGCTTCGGCGGCGATTCGCCGGATTGCATGGCGATGCGCACAAGGTCGAGGGCGGCGAAGTCGGCCGGGTCGGGCGTGTTCTTCGGGTCGCGCACGCGGAAGCTCGTCATCTTGATCGCGGTGACGACGGGTTTGCCGGCGACGGGTTTCGGCGGCGCGAGCGTCTTGAGGTGCAGCAGCTCGATGGCTTCATCAAGGCCCTTCGACGCCAGCGTGCGCTCGACTTCCATCATCAGCGATCCGCCAACGCGATCGATGAGACGTTCGCCCGACTGGCTGATGGCGGCGGCTTCGGGATCGCTGTCGGCCGCCCACGAGAATTTCATTTCGGGTTTCGCGGGTTCTTGCGCGGATAACAGCGCGCACAGGCCGACGAGCACCGCGGGGTAGGGGTAGTGCTTCATGGGGAAAGTATACACCCGGCGCGGCACTTTGCCTACGGGGCCAAGAAAGCGCAACGGATGCGCAGAGTGAAAACGGTAAGGCCCCGCCGACGGGAGTCGACGGGGCCCGCCATGTGGGCGCGGCGCGTGAACGCCGCGCCTACCCACCTGCGCTCAGGTGAAGATGATCTGGCCGCCCGCGGCCAATTCGTAGAAATCGCCGACGGTGAGAACTTTTTCCATGTGCGGCACGAAGTCGTCGTTCGTGAGGTGGAACATGTCGACCGTGGCCTTGCAGGCGTAGAGGTGGCCGCCGGCGTCGGAGATCATTTGCGTGAACTCGCTGACGGGCGGGATATCGAGCGCCTCCATTTCCTTCTGCATCATTTTCGTCGCGAAGGCGGACATGCCGGGGACGGCGCCGAGAATGGTGGGCAAAGGAAAACCTTTCGCGTCGGGGATGCGCATCGCGGGGTTGCCGACAGTGGAGATCTTGAGCGTGTCCTGGTATTTTTTCAGGACAGCGTAGAGGCCGAAGAAGGTGAAGAAGAGGTTGGCCTCGATGCCCTCCATGCGGGCGCCGTTGGCCATGATGAGGCCGGGATAAACGCCGTCGAGCGAGCCGCGCGAGACGATGATCGAGACCTTTTTGATTTTTTCGGGTGAGGACATGGGGATGGGAAGCTGAGAGCTGAGAGTCTAGAGCTGAGAGCGGGGGATAGGGCGGAGTGAATCGTTCTCGTTCTCTTACTCGTTCTCATTCTCCCGGAGATCGGCGGTGCGCTTCGAGGCGGGGAGAACGAGAAAGAGAACGAGGAACGAGAGCGAATCGCTCAGATGCAGCCGTGGGGCTTTTTGATGCCGGCGATCTTCGCGGCCTTCTTGGCGGGGCCGCCGGGGAAGAGCTCGTAGAGCTCCTTCGTTGGCACGCCGCTTTCCTTGGTGAGCTTGCGCATCGAGGGACCGTCGCCCTTCGTCTCGAATTCCTTGCGCATGTAATTCAGCACGACGAAGTGCCGTTCGGTGAGGGCGGCGATGCCTTCCTCGGTGGCGAGGGCTTGGGCGATGGTGGCGTCCCAGTCCTTGTAGTTGATCATGAAACCCTCGGCGTCGAAGTCGATGGGCTTGTTGTTGATGGTGCGGATGGCCATGGCGGGTGGTGTGGTTGAAAATTGAGTGATGAGAGTTGAGAGACGAAGAGGAGCGCGGCTCACGCGGCGGTGGTTTTCTTGCCGCTCATGCTGAAGGCGTGGCCGACGGGCATGGGGCGCGCGGGGAGGAGCATGTTCCAATAGACCCAGCGGAACATGAGTTTCCCGAAGTGATTCAGGCGCGTCTCCTTGAGCAGCGACATCGGGCCAACGTGCGGGAGCGGGTAGTGGCCGGGCAGCGGCTCGACGTCGTAGCTGAAGTCGATGAGCAGCGCCTTGCCGTCGCCGGACTCGATGAAGCAGTTGGCGTGGCCGTCGAACTTCGCCTCGGGCGCGTTGCCGGCCACGACGCTGAGGATGTTTTCCATCAGCACGTCGGCTTGGAAGTGCGCGACCGAACCGGCTTTCGAGGAGGGCAGGTCGGTGGCATCGCCGAGAGCGAAGATGTTGGGCGCGACCTTGGAGACGAGCGTGTGCTTGTCGGTCGGGACGTAGTTGAGCTCGTCGCCGATGCCGGAAGCACCGATGACGGGATCGCCCATGTTGGTGGGCACCGTCACGAGCAGGTCGTAGGCGACCTCGCGCTCGTCCCAGGAGTGGATCTTCTTCGCCTCCTGATCGACGCGACCGAGGGCGAAGTCGGCGGTGAGGTGGATGCGACGTTTGTCCAGGAAGTCGCCGAGCAGTTCCGCGGCCTTCGGCTTGGTGAACGCGGCCGGGAGCGGCGTGACGTAGTCGATCTCGACTTTGTCGCGCATGCCTTTGGCGCGGAAATACGAGTCGGCGAGGAAGGCGAACTCGAGCGGCGCGACGGGGCACTTGATCGGCATCTCGGCGATGTTCACGACGAGGCGGCCGCCCTTGAACTGGTCGAGCTGGCGTTGGAGCGCGGTGCAGCCTTCGAGCGTGTAGAACTCGCCGACGGACTTGTGCCACTCGTCGCCCAGCATGCCCTCGTTCTGCGCGGGCACGGGCTGGGTGCCGGTGGCGATGATGAGGAAGTCGTAGGCGAGCACGTGGCCGCCCTTGAGGTGCACGCGGTTGTGGTCGGGTTCGATGCGCTCGATGAGCGCTTCGACGAAATCCACGCGCGGGTGCAGCGTCTTGCGGCGGGATTTGACGAGGTCCTGCGGTTCGTAGCCGTGGAACGGCACGAAGAGGAAGCCGGGTTGGTAAGGGTGGTCGTTGTCGCGATCGACCACGGTGATGCGCCACCCGGAGGAGGGCAGCGCGCGGGCCAGTTTGTTGGCCATGATGGTGCCAGCGGTGCCGGCGCCGAGGATCACGAAGTTTTTCATGGCGGGTTTTTCGTTGAGCGCGGGTGGGGAGGCGGCGTCAGAAGCGGTAGCTATACATCAGCTGGGCGTTGTTCTGCCCGTGCGTGATGTGGATGCCGTAGCCGTTGGTCTTGCCGACCTCGAAGCCGTGGGTGAACGAGAAGTCGAGGCTGGAGCGCTCGTCGAACTTCCAGCCGAAGCCGACCATCAGGTGGCGTTCGATCGTGGCCGGGAAGAGGCAGTTCAGGAACTTGTCCGGGATCGGGTCGCTCGAGGCCGCGCCGCCGAAGCGGAGCGTGAGCTTGTCGGTCGCCTGGTAGGCGGCGCCGAGCTGCGCGACGAGCTGGTCGTCCCAGTTCTGGAAGAGCACGGCGCTGAGCTGCTGGCCGGCGAAGTTGCCGTTGCTGGCGGCGGACGACGCGGTGAAGGTCATCGCGAACTGGTTCATGACGCTCGCCCAGTAGATTTGGCGGAGGTCGGCGGCGATGAGCCAGCGCTCGTTCGGGCGGTAGGCGAGGCCGGCGCCGAGCATGGCGGGCCACTCGAAATTGTTCACCTTCATCTCGCCGTTGAGCGTCTGCGCCATGCGGCCCATGCCGGGGACGTTGAGCTGGAAGCTCATCGCGGCGCGGCTCGTCTTGAGGTCGCTGAGCGAAGACTTGGTGTGGTAGGTGAGGCCGAGGGTGAGTTGCGGGGAGGCTTGGTAAAGGACGCCGATCTTGCCGGCGTAGCCGTAGCCCTTGGCCTCGCCGGTCATCGCGTTGCCGTTGGAGAAGTTGAAATACGCGTAGTCGACGTTCGTGCCGGCGGGCAGCGTGGCCATCATGCCGCTGAAGCTCTGGACGATCGTGCCGGAGGCGCGGCCGAATTGCTGGCTGGTTGGCATCACGAGGTCGAAGAACTGCGTGCCGCTCATGGCCATCTTGAGGTCCATGCCGGCCCACAGGAAATCGGCGGTGGCGGCGACGTGGAGGCGGTCGTTCACCTTCCAGACGATCGGGGCGATGACGCGGCCGACGGAGACCTCGGTGCGATTCTCGAGGCCGAAGCCGAGGCCGCGCCAGGAATTCGCGTCGTATTGGCAGCCCATGCCGCCCTGGCCGAAGATGCCGAGGCCATAAGTGAGGTCGCCCGAGCGCCGCGCGTAGCCGAAGGCCGGCATGTAGAACGCCGTGAGCTCCGAATCAGCCTTCGCTCCGGCGGGGTTGGTCGCCGTGATGTCAGGCCCGAGGATGCCGATGGCGACATCGAGGCGGGCGCGCTCAGCCATGAGGCCGAGCGTGGCCGGGTTGTTGATGACGGCGGCGGTGCCGTTGTCGAAGGCCATGGAGGTGCCGCCCATCGCCGTGGCGATGGGGCCGTAGCCTTCCATGTTCATGCCGTTGGTCGCGACCAGCGGGCTCGTGAGACCGACCGCCGCGAGCGTGGCCGCGAGGGGGAGAAGGGAGCGCAGGGTTTTCATGGGCGGATGCCGTTTGGGGGGATTTGATCCGGCCTCCATTGTCGCACGAACCCCGCTCATCCGCTGCGCGCCCATTGGCAAAAGTGATGGCGTGAGCAAGTATATGCGCAAATGCTCAAATAGATAAGCACGGCTTGGGGGTGTTCTCCACCGTTCCGGCTCAAGTGAGGGTCCCGGTGTTCCGATGTAAGGGGAGGTCGTCACCTCATGAGAAACCTCAGTCTCCGTCTCCAGCTGTTGCTGGCTTTCGGCGTCATCGCGTCCATCGCGCTCGTCGTCGCCGGCATTGGCTACCTTGCCACCCACCGCGTCAGCGGTTACGTCAACCACATCGGAGAGCACACGATGCCCGCCATGGAGGGGCTGCTCGAATCCCGGTTCGAGCTCGAGAGCGTGCGGGTGGCCCAGCGCACGCTGCTGTCGCCCAATCTCAAGCCCGACGATCGGGCCCGACAGTTTACCAACGCCCAGGAGGCGCTGGAGCGCTACCGAAAGGAGTTCGCCGTCTACAGCGCGGAGGCGAAGAGCGGACCGCACGCCGGCGAGATCGCGCAGCTTGAGCGCCAGGTCGCCGACTGGCAGGAGGCGAACGACAAATTTTTCGCGACCGTGCACGCCCTCGAGCGCATGGACGTCACCAATCCCGTGGCACTCGAGGCGCAGCAGGAGGGCTTCCGGGGCGACCACCATCAGGCCATTGCGCGCGCGGCGACGCACATTTTCGGGGCGCAGGCCTACACCGGCGGCACTGATGCCACCGCCTGCCGCTACGGCAAATGGCTCTCCAGTTACCGCACCGCCAATCCCGCGATCAGCGGCCTCATGGAAAAATCCCGCGGGCCGCACGCGCGTTTCCACGCGGCCATCGCCGCCATCCAGGCCAAGCTCTCCGCCGGCGAAACCGCGGAGGCGCAGAAAATCTACACCGAGAACCTCGTGCCTGCGGCCGACGAGACCATCGGCATGTTCGGCGCGCTCCTGGCCGAAACCGCCAAGGCCCGCGACATTTACGACCAGCTCGACCACATCACGATGACCGAAGTGCGCGAAAAGCAGAAGATCGTGCAGGCGTCCTACTCGGCGCTGGTTGCCGCCTCGCGAACGGAGGCGGATCGCGCGGTCGATACGGCGCAGGCGGACGCCCGTTCCTCCGGACGCGGGGTGGCGATCGCCACGCTCGCCGGCGTCGTGCTCGCGCTTGTGCTCGGGTTCGGCCTCGCCTTTTCGCTGTCGAACCGCATCGGCGCCGTCAGCGCCACGCTCGATGCCGGTGCGGACCAGACCGCCGCGGCGGCCACACAGATTGCCGGCGCGAGTTCCAGCCTGGCCGAAGGTGCAAGCCGGCAGGCCGCGGCCCTCGAGGAAACCTCCGCCACGCTCGCGGAGATTTCGAGCATGACCAAGCGCGCCGCCGATCACGCCCGCGAAGCGAAATCCATCGCCCGCGACGCGCGCGGCGCGGCCGAAACCAGCTGAGAGCGACGTCGCGCAGATGAGCAAGGCGATGGAGGACATCGGCCGCGCCACCCGCGAGGTCGAGGCCATCGTCAAGACCATCGACGAGATCGCCTTTCAAACGAACATCCTCGCGCTCAACGCCTCCGTCGAGGCCGCGCGCGCGGGCGAAGCCGGCGCCGGTTTCGCCGTCGTCGCCGGCGAGGTGCGCACGCTCGCCCAACGCGCCGCCGATGCCGCGAAGGACACCGCGCAGCGCATCACCGCCGCCAGCACCGCGAGCAATTCCGGCCGCGAATACGTCGGCCGGGTGCAGGGCCGCCTGACGGAGATCCTCGCGAAGACCCGTCAGGTCGACGAGGCGATGGAAGCGATCGTCGTGGCCGCCCGCGAGCAGGACACCGGCCTCAGCCAGGTAAACACCGCGATGGCCGAGATGGACAAACTCACCCAGGAAAACGCCGCGTCGGCGGAGGAATCCGCGTCGGCCTCCGAGGAATTGCACGCCCAAACCGAGGAGTTGCGCGCGGCGATGAGCCGGTTGCACGCCATCGTTCGTGGCGTGCGTGCGGCGCAGACGGAGGACGCCGCGCACGCGGGCGCCGTGGCGGTGCCCTCGGTCAAGTCGCCCGTCCGCGAACCCGCGCGCGCCGCCGCCGTGGCCGCTCGCTAACGACGCGTGCGGCGAGCCCGCTCAGGCGGGCCGGCGCGCGAGGATCTGCACGACCGCGCTGCGTCCGGTGTGGCCGCCGCCCTCGTGCACGTCGCGCTCGAGTTCGCGTCCGATCTCGAACTTGAGCCCGGGTAACTCGGTGCGCAGCAGCTCGAGCGTGGGCAGCAACGCCGGGTCCTTCGGCCCGCCGGTGCCAAACGCGAGCTGCGCGGGCGTGTAGGCTTCCATCACGAAGACACCGCCCGGGCGCAGACCTGCGGCGACTCGGGCAAGGACGTCGCGTCGCAGCTCCGGCGGCAAGTGCATGAAAATCGCCACGATGCCGCTCCACGCGCCGGGCGCGATGGCGTAGGCCGCGAGATCGGCCGCTTCGGTCGTAAGTGCGACCCCGCGTTGCGCGGCGAGCGCTTGCGCCTTCGCGAGTCCGGTTGCGGAAAGATCGGTCGCGGTCACGGCGTGTCCGCGCGTGGCGAGGAAGACAGCGTTGCGACCCTCGCCCTCGGCGAGGCAAAGCACCGGGCCGGCGGGAATCCGGTCGGCGACGACGCGGAGAAAATCATTGGGCTCCGTCCCGAAGACGAAGTCCGGCGTGGAGTAGCGGTTGTCCCAGAATTCGGCGCCGTAAGCGGGGTTCAGTGCCATGCGTTGAACACCCAACCCACAATCGTGGTGCCGACAAGCACGACGACGGAAAAAATCACGAGCAGGCGCACGGTCATCACGCTGCGCAGCATCACGAGCTCGGGGAGCGACACGCCGACGGCGGAGAGCAGGAACGCCAGCGCGGTGCCGAGCGGCACCCCCTTGGCGACGAAGGCCTCGAGGAGCGGCACGGTGGCGTTGGCGCTGACGTAGAGCGGCAGGCCGGCGAGCGAGGCCAGCGGCACGGTCCACGCGCCGCGGCCGGCGAAGAGCGATTGGAAGAAATTCTCCGGCACGAAACCGTGGAGCCCCGCGCCGAGCACGAGCGCGCCGACGAGCCACGGCGCGATGTTGCGCAGGATGCGGCCGCTGGTTTGCGCGGCGTCGATGAGGCGCGCGCGCCAGCCTTCGGGCGGCATGTCGTCATCCTCCTCGCCGGTGAATTGAGCGTTCGGCTGCAGCCAGCGCTCGGCGCGCAACGCCCCGAGGAAGAGGCCGCCGCCGATGCCGAGGAGGATGCCGGCGGTGGCGTAGCCGAGCGCGAGTTTCCAGCCGAAGGTGGCGGCCATGATCGCGACCGCGATCTCGTTCACCAGCGGCGAGGTGATGAGGAAGGCGAACGCGACGCCGATGGGGAAACGCGCCTGCACGAAGCCGAGGAAGATCGGCACCGACGAGCACGAGCAGAACGGTGTCAGCGCGCCGAACAGCGCGGCCGCCGGATAGCCCAGCAGCCGGCCGCCGCGGCCTTCGAGCTTCGCGCGGAGTTTGTCGTGCGGGATGGCGCCGCGCACGAGCGCCATCAGGAACGAGACGCCGGCGACGAGCACGACGACCTTGAGCAGGTCGTAGACGAAAAAATGCAGCGCCGCGCCGAGGCCGCGCGCCGCATCGAGTGCGCACGCCGCGACGACGCGGTCAGCGATCCATTCTGCCCAGAACCACATGGTCGTAGTGAGATACGAGCCGCGGCGCGGGGCAACGCCGCGAGCCCGTCATTCCTTGGTCTTCAGGCCGCAGGTATTGATGCCGAGCGGCAGGTAGGCCGGGCAGAAGCCGAAGGCGGCGGTGAGCAGCGGCACGGCGCCGACGAGGCCCCACCAGCTTTTGAAGTAGTAGCCCGCGCCGAGAATGGCGCAGCCGAGGATGATGCGAACGATGCGATCGATGAAGCCGACGTTGGTTTTCATTTTGTTTTTTGGGGGGAGGAGGAAATCAGCGGTGTTTCGGCGAGCAGATGGGCCAGCCGGCCTTATCCCAGTCGCGGAGCGAGCCGGCGTTCACGGCGTCGAAGCCTTCCTTTTTCAGCGTCGAGGCGGCCATGCCGGAGCGCGTGCCAGAGGCGCAGTAGAGGAGGAGTTTCTTGCCCTTGTTTTTCTCGAGGAAGGCGCGCCATTGCGTGCGCTCGCCGCGGAGGTCGCTGAGCGGCATGAGCGCGGCGGTCTTGGCGACGCCGCTGTGCCACTCCATCGGCTCGCGGAGATCGACGAGCACGGCGGTGCCGGCTTTGAGCGCGGCCTTGGCGTCTTCGAGCGGGATGCCGGGGCGCATCATGATGAGCTGGCGCACGACCATGAAGGCCATGAACGCGAGGAGGAGGAGGAGGAACCAGTTCATGCGAACGGAGAGAAGGAAGGTAGAGGTCGGCGTGCGGCGGGTCGCCTGCAAGCAGGCTCCTACATGGAACGATTGGGGATTAGGGCTGGGTCTCGGGCAGCTCGCACGGGGGCGCGGGCGGTGGCGTGGCGGGTTGGCCGGCGTGGGTCATGTAGTAGATCAGCGGCACGGCGAGCGGGCTGATGACGAGGGAGGCGATGGCGCCGAAGAGCAGCGAGATCGCGAGGCCTTGGAAGATCGGGTCGGCGAGGATTACGAGGCCGCCGACGACCACCGCGAGCGCGGTGAGCATCATCGGACGGAAGCGCACGGCGCCGGACTCGATGCAGGCTTGGGCGAGCGTGCGGCCGTGGCTGAGACGCAGCTCGATGAAATCCACGAGGATGATCGAATTTCGCACCACGATGCCGGCGCCGGCCATGAAGCCGATCATCGACGTGGCGGTGAAGAACGCGCCCATCACCGCGTGCGCCGGCATGATGCCGACGAGCGAGAACGGAATCACCGTCATCACGATGAGCGGCGTGGAGTAGTTTTTGAACCAGCCGACCATGAGCATGTAGATGAGGATGAGCACGGCGCCGAAGGCCAGGCCGAGGTCGCGGAAGACCTCGATCGTGACTTGCCACTCGCCGTCCCACTTCATCGCGGGTTCGCGGTCGTCGAAGGGCATGGCGGAGTTGTAGAGCTTCACGGTGTCGGTCGTGCCGCCGAAGTCGGTGCCTTTGAGTTTCGCGAGTTCCTGGTTCATCGCGAGGATGGCGTAAACGGGGCTCTCGACTACGCCGGCGACGTCGCCGGTGACGTAGGTGACGTTCATCAGGTTCTTGTGGTAGATGTTCCGCTCGGCGCGGGTCTGTTCGAGAGTGACGAGCTCGCGGAGCGGCACGAGCGGCGCGGCGGGATTCATCTCCGAGCGCACGGTGAGCGCGAGGATGTCGTCGGGCCGGGCGCGGGCGGCGCGCGGGAGTTCGAGGACGATGGCCACGTCTTCGCGCTCGGCGGGAGCGTGGAGGAGCGTGACGGGGTAACCCTGCACGCCCATCTGCACGGTGCGCGCGATGGCGGCCTCGGTCAGGCCGTGGAGCGCGGCCTTGGCCTTGTCCACACGGAGAATCGTGCGCGGCTGCTCGGCTTCGACATACCAATCCACGTCCACGACGCCGGGCGAGGCTTTGAAGACGCTGCGGACTTGGTCGGCGAGTTTGAGGCGCGCTTCTTCGCTCGGGCCGTAGATTTCGGCGACGAGGGTGGAGAGGACCGGCGGGCCGGGCGGCACCTCGGCGACGACGACGACGGCGTCGTATTTCGCGGCGATGGCGGTGAGGCGCGGGCGGATGCGCTTGGCGATGTCGTGGCTCTGCGCGGAACGCTCGTGCTTCGGCACGAGGTTGACCTGGATGTCGGCGACGTTGCTGCCGCGCCGCATGAAGTAGTGGCGGACGAGGCCGTTGAAATTAAACGGCGACGCGGCGCCGGCATAAACCTGGTAGTCGCGCACCTCGGGCTCGGTGCGGAGCGAGGCGGCCATTTCTCGGGCGACGCGGGCGGATTGCTCGAGCGTCGTGCCCTCGGGGAGGTTGATGATGACTTGGAACTCCGACTTGTTGTCGAAGGGCAGCATCTTGACCTTCACGGCGCCGATGCCGACGAGACCGGCGGAGCCGACGGTGAGGAAGGCGACGACCGCGAGGAACGCCCAGCGCCACGAGCGGTGGGCGATCAAGGGCTGCATGAAACGCGTGTAGAGGCGCGTGAACGCGTTGTCCGGCATCGTGTCGTGATCCTCGGCGGCGGTGGGCACGAACTCGGAGGTGTGGCCGTCCTTGTTGTGGTGGCCGCGGAGGACCTTCAGCGCGGCCCACGGCGTGACGGCGAAGGCAACGAGCAACGAGAAGAGCATCGCGGCGCTGGAGCCGATCGGGATCGGGCGCATGTAGGGGCCCATCATGCCGCTGACGAACGCCATTGGCAGCACGGCGGCGATGACGGCCCACGTCGCGAGGATCGTGGGATTGCCGACTTCGTCCACGGCCTCGATGGCGACGTCGATGAGCGGGCGGTGGCGGCAGCTCGGGAGGTTCATGTGCCGGACGATGTTTTCGACGACGACGATCGCGTCGTCCACGAGGATGCCGATGGAGAAGATCAGCGCGAAGAGCGTGATGCGGTTCAGCGTGTAGCCGTAGAGATAGAAAACCAGCAGCGTGAGACCGAGCGTCACGGGGATGGCGAGCAACACGACGAGCGACTCGCGCCAGCCGAGGAAGAACATGATGAGGATCGCGACGCCGAAGACGGCGATGCCCATGTGGAGGAGGAGCTCGTTGGATTTCTCGGCGGCGGTGGCGCCGTAGTCGCGCGTGAGTGTCACCTCGACGTCGGCGGGAATCGTGGTGCCGCGGAGCGCGGCGATTTTCTCGTTCACGGCGGCGACGACTTCGACGGCGTTGGCGCCGGGGCGCTTGGCGAGCGAGAGTGTGACGGCGGCCTGCTCGGTGGTGTCGGTTGTAGCCGGCCTCGATGAGGCCGGGCCGGGGTCAGCGACCCCGGCTACAGGAGGCGTGGCGGCCGGGTGTGAAACGCCGCGGCCGAACAGGACGTAGTTGGACGGTTCTTCGGCGGTGTCGCTGATTGTGGCGACGTCGCGGAGATAGACGGGGCGGTCGCCAGAGACGCCGACGACGACATTGCCGACGTCACGCGCGTCGCGGAGGAAGGTGCCGGTTTGGAGAACGGTTTCCTGGTTGGCGAAGGACTGCGCGCCGGTGTGCGTCTGCGAATTCGCCTGCTGCAGCATCGGCACGAGGTAGGACGCGGCGAGGTTGCGCGCGGTGAGGGCGTTCGGGTCGAGCTGCACGCGAACTTGGCGGCGCGTGCCGCCGATGAGCGTCGTCTCGGCGACCATCGGGATGGCTTTGACGGACTCCTCGACCTGCGCGGCGATGCGGCGCAGCGTGTAGTGATCGTAGCGCGCGCTGTGGAACGTGAGGGCGACGACGGGCACGTCGTCGATCGTGCGCGGCTTGATCAGCGGCGGCGTGACGCCGAGCGGGATGTGGTCGAAGTTGGTCTGAAGCTTCTGGTTGAGGCGGACGAGCGCGGTCTCGAGATCGGTGCCGACCTTGAAACGCACGACGGTCATGCTGCCGCCGGGACTGGAGGTGGAGTAGAGGTATTCGACGCCGGCGATTTCCCAGAGGAGTTTCTCCATCGGGCGCGTGACGCGATTCTCCACCTCGGGCGCGCTGGCGCCGGGCATGGCGACCATGACGTCGATCATGGGCACCTTGATCTGCGGCTCCTCTTCGCGCGGGAGCATGAGCACGGCGAAAACGCCGAGCAGGAGCGACGCGGCGACGACGATGGGCGTCAGCTTCGAGTCGATGAACATCGCGGCCATGCGGCCGGCGATGCCGTATTGGCGGGGCGCGGTGCTCATGGGGCGATCTCGAGCGGTTGACCTTCACGGAGTCCGGCCGGAGCGCGGACGATCACGGATTCGCCGACAGAGAGACCGGAGAGAATCTCGATGCGTCCGTCGTGGGCGGCGCCGGTTTTCACGAGGCGGAGCTCGGCGCGGTTGTTGATGGCAACAAAGACGTGCTCCAACTGGCCGGCGCTACTCAAGGCGTCGGCCGGCACGACGATCGCGTGCACGGTCGCGGAGGGAACGTGGACGCGGACGAATTGGCCGGAGCGCACGGGCGCGTCGGTGGCGACGGCGAGTTTGGCGGTGACGGTGCGCGCGAAGGCGTCGGAGGCGGACGAGAGTTCGACGATGTTGGCGCGGAACGTGGCGCCGGACTCGGCTTGCACGAGGAGCGCGTCGCCGAGTTTCACGTTGGCCGCGAGGGAGTCGGGGATGCCGGTCTCGATCTGGAGGTCGCCCGCGCCCTCTACTTCGAGGAGCGGGTGGCCGGGCGCGGCGAGGTCGCCGGCGTGGACGAATTTGCGGGTGACGGTGCCGGCGAAGGGCGCGCGCAGCTCGGTGTAGCCGAGCATGGTCTCGGCTTCGCGCAGCATCGCCTCGGCGCCGGCGAAGCGGTCTTCGAGGCCGCGCACCATGTCGGCGGTGCTGGCGTTCTTGGCGAGGAGGTCGCGTTCGCGGGCGAGGTCGCGCTGGGCGACGTTGAATTGCGAGCGAGCTTGGGCGACGCGCGCGGAGATTTCAGCGGCGGAGATTTTCAACAGCACCTCGCCGGCGGCGACGCGTTGGCCGAGCGTGACGGGCAGGTCGGAGATGGTGCCCATGACCCTGGCGGCGAGTATCGCGCGCTCGGCGGGGCGGACGGTGCCGGTGACTTCGGTGAGGACGGGGGCGTCGATCGCGGCGGCTTTCGCGACGGACACGCGTGCGGTGGGGAGCGCGGGAGCGGCGGTCGCGGAATCAGCGCCGTGCTTCGCGCAGCCGGCGAGGAGCGCGAGGGCGAGGATGAGAGCGGTGGCGGGGAGTTTCATTTTTGTTAAACGGGTCGGGGAGCGGAGGTCTGGCGGGTCGCCTGCAAGCAGGCTCCTACAGGTTCGCAGCACCGAGCGGCGTGAGGCCGATGGCGCGGTGGAGTTCGGCGAGGGCGATGCGCTCGTCGGCTTCGGCGATGGTGCGGCGCATGCGCGCCTCGATGAGGCGGCTTTCGACGCCGATGAGGTCGGAGGCGAGGAGCGCGCCTTTCTCGAAGCGCGCGCGGGTGAGGACGGCGCTCTCCTCGGCTTGCGCGACGGTCTGGGCGCTGACGTCGAGGCGTTCGCGGGCCGAATCGTGGGCGAGGCGGGCCTGCTCGGCTTCGAGGGCGAAACCGAGTTCGGCTTTGCGGAGCATTTCCTTCACTTGGGCGAGCTCGGCCTCGGCTTGGCGGATTTTGCCGGAGGTCTGGCCGCCGTCGAAGACGTTCAGGTCGACGGAGACGCCGGCGAGCCAGCTGTCGGCGTGGCGGTCGAGTTGCCAGCCGCGGTCGTATTGGTAGGAGGCGAAGGCGTTGACGGTGGGGCGGCGCGCGCCGCGGGCGACGGCGACCATTTTTTCCGCGGCGGCGAGGCGCTGGCGCAGGCCGGCGAGTTCGGGGCGGTTGGCGCTGTTCGCGGCGGAGGGGACGGTGAGGGCGTCGAGCGACGGATCGGCGGCGGCGAGTTCGACGGTCTCGCCGGGTTGCGGTTCGCGGCCGAGGACGAAGAGGAAGGCGCGTTCGGCCAGCGCGGCGCCGTGGCGGGTGACGGTGAGTTGCTCGCGGGTCTGGGCGAGCTGGACCTCGAGGCTGAGGAGGTCGGCCTTGAGCAGCTGGCCGGCTTCGAAGCGGAGGCGGGCGTTGGCGAGGGCGGCTTCGTAGGCGCGGACGCCGGCGGCGACGGCGGTGGCGGCTTCGCGGGCTTTGCGGAGGTTGAGGAGGGACTTGATCGCCTCGGTGGCGAGTTGCTGTTGGGCGGCGCGGAGATCCTCGGCGGCGGCGAGGGCGCCGGCGCGGGCGGCGTTGCGTCCGGCGGTGGCGCGGCCGCCGCTGTAGAGGTTGTAGCCGACGGTGCCGGTGAGGTTGAGGTTATCGATCTTGCCCGGGTGGTTGAAATCGAGGCCGAAGTTGAAGGCCCGCTGGTTGAGGATGGAGCCGAAGGCCATCATCGGGCTGTTCGTGTCCGTGTAGCGGCCGGAGACGCTGAGCTGGGGCATCCAGGCGGCGTTGGCCTGTTCGATCATCGCCTCGGCAGCGACGGTGCGCTGGCGGGCGAGGGCGGCATCGGGGTTGTCGCGCAGGGCGGTGGCGACGGCTTCGGATGCGGTCCACGGCGCGGCGTGGGCGGCGGCGAACGACAGGAGGAGGGCCGGCAGGAGAGTCGGACGGAGCAGGGAATTCATGATCAGGAGGAACTGCGTGAGCCGGAAGACCAGAGGAGGCCGAGCACGGTGCCGTAGAGGGCGCCGCGCCACCAGGTCGAGGTGAGCGGGCAGGTGCCGGAGGAGCATTGGCCGTAGTAGCCGAGCGCCGCCCCGAAGGCGGCCCCGGCCAGGATCGGCAAGAGGAAGAGCAACCACGCGGGCATGGCGGCGGGGGATCAGCGGCGGCCGCCCCAGTGAATCACGTCGTGGTCGTCGACCCAGCCGAGTTTCGTCAAAAGCAGCGTGGGCGGGCAGAAGCCGGTGAAGACGGACTGGATGAGGTTCAACCCGACGAAGGCCGGCAGCAGCAGCCACCAGGGGCTGACCCAGTGGGTGAGGGCGACCCCGATGAGGGTGGCGGTGCCGGCGAGGAGGCGGACGAGGTGGTGCGTGGTCATGGCAATAATGCTTATTGACTTTATATGCGCATAAATGCATATACTTGCCACGATGTCAAGAGGCTGTTTCCTGCGCCACATGCCCAAACACCGCCCGCTCAACGAGGACGCCCTCCAGCTCGTCGCCGCCCGTTTCGCCGTGCTGGCGGAGCCGATGCGGTTGCGCCTGATCCAGTCGTTGTTCGAGGGCGAGCGGAACGTCACCGACCTCGTCGAGGCCACCGGCGGCACGCAGGCGAACGTCTCGCGGCACCTCCAGACGCTCACGGCGGCGCACATCCTCGCGCGGCGCAAGGAGGGGTTGCAGGTTTTCTACCGCATCAGCGATCCGACGATCCCGAAGCTGTGCGAACTCGTCTGCGGCAGCCTGGAGAAGTCGCTCAGCCGGCAGATCGGTCATCTGGCTCCGGAGTGAGGGAGGCGCAATGAGCGCAGCGTGGCAGAGGTGGCGTCGGGTGGCGGTGCTGCTGGCGCTCGCGGCGACGGTGCGCGGGGAGGCGGACACGGTGCGGGAGACGAGCACTCCTCAGCCGCACAAGGCGGCGTTGATGGTCGTCATCGCGCATCCGGACGATGAGGCGTATTTTCCCGGATTGTTGCCCTACGTGTGTCGTGTTCGACAGCTGCCGGTGGTGTTCATCGTGCTGACGAGCGGCGAGGCTGGCATCGAGCCGCGCGGAAATCGCGAGCGGCGCGAGGAGGAGCAGCGGCGCGCGTGCCGCGTCTACGGTTTGCCGAACGAGCCGATCTTCGCGCGCTTTCCGGACGGAGCGTGGCAGGGCACGCTGGAGGAGAATTGGAAACTCTGGGGCGGCGAAAATCGTGCGGCCGAGTGGCTGGTGGAGCAAATCCGCCGGTATCGGCCGGACGTGATCGTGACGCATGCGCTTGATGGAGAGTCGGGGCATGCGAATCACGTGGGTTGCGCGCTTTCCGTCACGAAGGCCGTCGCGTGGGCGGCGGATGCGGCGGTGTTGCCTGCCGCGGCGAACGGTAGCGGCCCGTGGGGGACGAAGAAACTCTACGTGCACCGCTGGCCGATCCGGTCGTTGGCGTTTCGGCAGGACGTGCCGGTCGACGGCCTCGGGCAAACTTGCCTGCAAATCGGCGAAGCGGGCGGGCGCGAACATGTTTCGCAAGGTTATGATAAACAGCCGTTTTCTGAACTCGATGAGCCAGGCGTGAGCCGTTTCGGTCTCTACGCGACGACGGTGGGCGAGGACAGTCGTTCCGGGGATTTATTCGAGCACGTCGGTCTCTCGTCGTATCGGAAGCAGGAGAGCGGCTCAGTTTTGTCCGGTTTGCGCCGATAAGGAGGGAGCATGGTTTCCCCCGGCATGTTAGCTGAAACGCTGTTCCACGATCTGGCGCAGCAACTTCCCGCCGCTCCGCGTCTCCTCGCGGAACTTGGCCGGCTCGTTCGCGCGCCGGAGACCGATGCGCGCGATGTCGTGGCGCTGCTCAAACGCGATTCGGCGCTCGTGTCACGCGTGCTGCGCATGGCGAACAGCGCGGCCTATGGACGCGCGGAGCCGATCGGCGCGATCGAGGATGCCGTCGTCGCGGTCGGCTTCGGCGAAGTGCACCGCCTCGTCGGTGCGCTGGCTTCGGTGCAGCTGGCGGAGACGCCGCTGCCGTTGCATGGCGTGAGCAGCGCGCGCTACCGGGAGAATTCGCTTTTTGTCGCGACGTTGATGGAGGAATTCGCCGTGCGCGCGAAGCTCGACGGGCAGGATTGCTACACCATCGGGCTGCTGCGGAGCCTCGGCATGCTGATCCTCGAACGTGCCGCGGTGCGCGAGAATCTTTCGGTGACGCCGTTCCACGGCAGCGGCGAGGAAAGCCTCGCGGTGTGGCAGCACCGGTTTTGGGGCACCGATTGCTGGCAGGTTTGCGCCGCCGTGCTCCAGCACTGGCACTTGCCGGCCGACATCGTGCTCGCGATCGAGCACCACGACGAAGCCATCGTGCGGTCGGAGCCGGTCGTGCATCTGCTCGATTTGGCTGCGACGGTCGCCACGCAGAACGGCTACGGTCTGCCGGGCGATCATCCGAATACGGCGCCGCAATCCCTCGCGGCGGCCGGGCTCACGATGGACCAGTTCCACGGTGCGGTGGAGCGGGCGGAGCAGACGTTCGTGCGGCTGCGGGCGTCGGTGGCCTGAGCGGAACGCGAGCCGGAAGACGTCGACCGCTGCGATGGTAGCGATGCAGGCGGGACGCTTGTGCTACGAACTCAGGTGTGCGCGGCGTCGCTGATCGCCTCGTCCATTTCGTCGTTCGAGGACACTGCTTGGACGTCCTCGTTTTCTTCGAGGGCTTCCTGGAGTCGCACGATGTTCTTCGCGATGCTGAGGTCGGCGACCGGCACGGTGACGTTCGGAATGTGGGCGATTTCGGACGAGTCGGGCTTGATGCCGGCCTGCTCGAGGGCGTGCGCGACTTTGTCGAAGGCGTGGATGCCGCAGCGCACTTCGAAGCCTTGCTCGGTGGCGATGACGTCGTCGGCACCGGCCTCGAGGGCGACTTCCATGAGCTTGTCCTCGGTGGTTTTGCCGGCGGCGATGAGGAACTGGCCGGCGTGGAGAAACTGGAACGACACCGAGCCGGTCTGCGCGAGGTTGCCGCCCCAGCGCGTGAAGATGGAGCGCACCTCCTGCGCGGCGCGCTGCTTGTTGTCGGTGAGAACCTTCACCACGAACGCGACGCCGCCGGGGCCGTAGCCTTCGTAGGTCATTTCCTCGAACACGACGCCCGGCAGTTCGCCGGTGCCCTTCTTGATGGCGCGCTCGACGTTGTCGGCGGGCATGTTGGATTCGCGCGCCTTGAGCAGGAGCGTGCGGAGTCGGGCGTTGGCGTCGGGCGAGCCGCCGCCGGATTTGGCGGCGAGCGTGATGTCGCGCGCGAGGCGCGAGAAGACCTTGCCCTTGCGCGCGTCAGTGACGGCCTTGAGGCGTTTGACTTTGGACCATTTGTTGTGGCCGGCCATGGGAGGAAACGGAGGACAGAATACTGAAAACGGCGGACAGAAAAAAGCCCGCCGGTGAAGGCGGGCGTGAGTTTATTTCTTCTTCTTCGGCGTGACGTTCTTCAGGCCGTCGGCGCCGACTGCGGTGGGCAGCTCGGGCTCGGGCATTTTGTTGATGAACATCTGCTGGCCGATCGAGAACAGCGCGTTGACGCTCGAGTAGAGCGCGAGCGCGGAGGCGAAGTTGTAGCAGAACAACGCGAACATCCACGGCATGATCTTCATCATGGTCTGCTGCGCCGGGTCGACGTTGGGGGCCGTCGGCGTGAGCTTCATCTGATAAATCATCGTCGCGCCCATGATGATGGGGAGGATGTTGATGTTGAGATGGGTCAGGCCGAGGAGCGGCAGCGTGACGGCGCCGAAGGAGTAGACCGTATCCGGCGCGGAGAGGTCGACCGCCCAGAGGAACGGCGCGTAGCGGAGTTCGGCGGCGCCCTGCAGCACGGCGAAGAAACCGATGAAGAGCGGCATCGTGATCAGGATGGGGATGCAGCCGCCGAGCGGGTTGACCTTGTTCTCCTTGTAGATGCGCATCATCGCTTCCTGCGCCTTCTGCGGGTTGTCTTTGTATTTCTCGCGCGACTCCTGGATGAGCGGCATGAGCTTTTGCATGCGCTTGGCCGAGCGGGACGCGGCGAGCGTGAAGGGCAGCGTGACGATCTTGAGGAGGATGGTCATCACGACGATGGCCCAGCCCCAGTTCGGGATGAAGCTGTGGACCTTGGCGAGGAGCCAGATCATGCCCGGGCCGAACCACTGGGAGAGGAAGATCTTGTTGAAGAAGAATGGGGCGAAATTCATCACCTTGTCCTCGTCCTTCTTGAAGTGGTCGGTGGCGGAGAGGCGGCTGTATTCCTTCGGGCCGGTGTAGTAGGTGGCGCTCCATTTGGCCGTGCCGTTGGCGGGAATGGGTTTCAGGTCGACCATCAGCTCGCCCGTGATGGCGTAGGCGGTGCGATCCTCGACGGGTTTCATCGGATCGATCTTCACGCGCTCGATGCGCAGGCCGACGCCCGGCTCATCCGGAGTGAGGATGGCGGCGAAGAACTGGTTTTTCACCGCGGCCCACGTGATCGGGGCGATCTTGTCCATGAAAGGCAGCGGCGGGCTCGAGGTGAAGAAGCCGCCGCCGGCGAGTTCGTCGCGGCCGATGAACTCCGTGCCGTTGTCGTTGTAGTAGCCGGCGTTGACATACATGCCGGAGTCGAGGGCGTTGAGCGGAGAGGCGGTGCCGAGGTTCAGCGATGTGCGCGGGAGCGGCAGCGGCTGCGCGGAGAGATTGCGGAACGTCGTCTCGTGGCGGACCTGATACGGGTCGCCGACACTGCCGCCGAGCAACTCGTAGCGGCGGGTGACCTCGAGCTTGCCGTCGACGACGGTGCGGTAGACGACCGAGTGGGCGTCGTGCGAAACGAGTTCATAGCGCGCGTCCTTGTCGGCGCCGGGCAGCGTGCCGAAGCTGAGGGCGGGCGCGGCTTGCGGGGCGTTGAGCACGTAGCCGTCAGCGGAGGGCTTGCCGTGGGCGTCGAGCGTGGCGGCGTGCTTCTTCAGCTCGATGCGGTCGATGGCGCCGCCGGCGGTGGTGAAGCGGACGCTGATGTAGTCGTTGGCGACGGTGACGTATTCCGCGGGGGCGCCGCTGGCGGGTTTGCTGGCGGAGAGCGTGGTGTCGGCCGGCGAGTGGGCGGGGCCGGTGGCGGGAGCCTCGTTGGTGGCGACGGGGCTCGTGACCGGTGAAGACGGGATCACGGGCTTCGGCGGCGGCGGCGAGAATTTCGCGCTGAAATAGAAGGCGAGCATGGCGGCCACGAGGAGCAGCACGCCGATGGCGGTGTTTTTCTTGTCCATGAATGAAAGGTTCAGCGATCAGCGGTCAGCTTTGGGCTGGCGCGGCCGGGGAGGTGATTTTGACGCAGGAGATTTTTTTCCGCGGCACCGGATCGATGCCGCCGGGGTGCCACGGGCCGCATTTGGCGAGGCGGCGCGCGGTGAGCGCGAGGCCGGACAGCAGGCCGTGTTCGCGCAGGGCTTCGCGGGCGTAGTGCGAGCAGGTCGGGGCGAAGCGGCAGCCGCACGACGGCGCGGCGACCTGGAGCGCGGGGGAGACGAGCCTTTGATAGAGCCAGAGCAACGCGTCGAGGGCCCGCGCCGGCAGGCGGGCGGCGAAACGGAGGGCGGCGTGGATCGGCTCAGGCATGGGGCGGCTTGGCGGGGACGAGCTTCCGACAGGCGGCGATGAATCTTTGCTCCACTTCGGCGTAAGGCTGGCGGAGCGCGGCGGCGCGAGCGGTCAACACGAGGTCGAGCCCGGCGGGCACGAGGTGCTGGTGCTTGCGGTAGATCTCGCGCAGCCGGCGCTTGGCGCGGTTGCGGAGGACGGCGGCGTTGCCGACCCCGGCCTTGGAAGCGACGACGCCCACGCGGGCAGGGGTCGCATCTTCCGGCGCGGGCCGGGCGCGCCAGACGAGTTGGAACGCGCCGCAATCGGCGCGGCGGCCGTGCTCGCGCGCGGCGCGGAAGTCGCGGTTGCGCTTCACGCGCTGCGCAGCGCGGAGGCGCTGCGACGGCGGAGGCGTGTCAGCGCCGGGCACGGCGGGCGGAAATCAGACGACGGTCAGGCGCTTGCGGCCCTTGCGGCGGCGGGAGGCGAGGACCTTGCGGCCACCGCGGGTGGCCTTGCGGGCGCGGAAACCGATCTTGCGAGCGCGCTTCTTGCGGTGCGGACGGAATGTAGGTTGCATGGTTTTGTTAAAAAAAGAGGGCCAACGTCAGTGGAGGGGCGGGGGGGTGTCAAGCGTCAGGATTTCGAGCAAGCGGGGCCGCGCAAGCGCTCCGTCGTTACAAGTCCGCTCGGCCTTTCGGCCAACAGGCAACCCTTCGGATCGTTCTCGTTCTCTTAGTCCTTCTCTTTCTCTCCAGCGAGAGCGCGATACAGCCGCGCCCGAGAGAACGATTAAGATCAAGAGAACGAGAAAGATCCGTGGCCTCGGCAAAGGGCTGGCCTCGCGCGGGCTTTGTGAACACGTTGCGCACAAAATAGCCTTTGCCTCCGCCTTCGCCCGACGCACGGTGGGGCTCGTGTCCGACGCATGCAAAAAGACCCCTTCACCGGAGGAGAAACATTCCTCGAAGGCCCCCGGCTCCCCGGCGGCGAAGCATGGGCAGGGATTCTGGACCGTCACGGGCAACGACTTCGGGCGCTCGATCAAGTGGGCGCGAAAGCAGCCCAATGCGCTTTCGGAACACATCAAGACCGCCCGCTCGTCCTCGCCGAAACCGACGAAGTAGGCCTGCTGGAATACGCCGAGCCGCGCTGGGCGGAGCTGGGTGATGCGATCCGGGCCTTTCGCGCGACGCTGCCGCTGGTGCGGCTGGAGGACTTCGGCTTCGACTCGGAGCTCGACGACCCGTTCGAGAGCAACACCGCGCGCCTGCACCGCATCGGCGGCGGCGTGGAAGCGCTGGCCTTCGCCGATGCGCAGCAGTCGGTCTACAAGTTCTTCCTCTTCCGCGAAGGTGGCGATGTTGGGGCGACGTTTCGCTTCGATCGCGCGGAGGACGGCCTGCTTGTCGCCACGGCCGTGCCGGGCAGCTACCGGCGGTTGTTCGAAAAACTCCGGCTCACGCACATCGTCGGCATGCCGACCGAGCTCGTGGGCATCACGCCCGAGGGCGTGCTCGTGGCAAAACAGACCTACGGCAAACCGTTGCCGGAAAAGCACGACGTCTCGGGCCTCGACCCGGATCGCTTCATCCCGATCCCGTCGCGCTTCCTGCGCGCCGACCGCGACCATCCGCGCCTCGCGTTTCTCGACGGCGAACCGTGGCTGGTGGCCGACACGCACGATCGCAATGTCGTGCGCGACGAACGCGGCGAACTGCGCGTGATCGATCTGGTGGCCGCGCCGTTGACGCGCGAGCTGCTCGACCGGGCGCCGTTGTTCAGCGATTGGATTGGGCGCGCCAAACTCGACCCGCGCGCGCAGGTGCTCGCGCCGGTGAACGACGATGAACTCTGAAACGGAGGAGCAACCACGAATGAACACGAATGGACACGAATCCTGCGCTCCGGGCCGGAAGCCAGGGGTTATGCGTGTCCATTCGTGTTCATTCGTGGTTCAAAACATCGGCACGTGAGACCGTCGGCATCATCTTGGGTCGCGACCTGGCTTCGCGCCAACGCGTTTCTCCTCGGGCTGCTCGCCGTGACGGCGCTCGCGTTCGTTTTTCCCGAGCCCGCGGCGCGGGGCGGGTGGATGCAGCCGGAATTGCTGACGAATGTCGGCGTGGCGCTGATCCTGTTCCTGCAAGGCTGGTCGCTGCCGTTCGAAAAAGTCCGCGAAGGCGCGGCCAACTGGCGGCTGCACGTCGTCGTGCAGGCGTTCACGTTCGCGGTCTTTCCGCTCGTGGGACTCGGCCTGAACGCGCTCGTGCCGACGCTGTGGCCCGCGATGCCGCCGGCGATTCGCGATGGTTTTCTTTATCTCTGCGTGTTGCCGTCCACGGTCTCGAGCTCGGTCGTCTTCACCTCGGTGGCGCGCGGCAACACCGCCGGTGCGCTCTTCAACGCCGCGTTCTCGAACGTCCTCGGCGTGCTGCTGACTCCCCTGCTCGTGCAACTGCTCATGCGCACGACGGGGCAGACCACGCCGATCGGTCCGCTGCTGCTGAAAATCACCGCGCTCACGCTCGCGCCGTTTGCGTTCGGTGCGCTGGCGCGCACGCGCGCGGCGGCGTGGATCGATGCGCGCAAGAAATGGGTCACGCGACTGAGCAACGGCGCGATCCTGTTCATGGTTTACGCGGCGTTTTGCGACTCGGTGCAGGACCGCGTGTGGCAGCGGCACGGTGCGGACGTGACGGTGAAGACGCTCGCGCTGGCGGTGGCGTTGTTCGCGTTCATGTCGGTGCTGATCGCGGCTTCGTGCCGCTCGTTGCGGCTGAGCCGCGAGGATTTCATCGCGGGCTATTTCTGTGCGGTGAAGAAGACGCTCGCGATGGGCGTGCCGCTGGCGGTGCTGATCTTCGGCGCGCGGGCGGACCTGTCGCTGATTTTGCTCCCGATCATGTTCTACCACCCGGTGCAGCTGCTCGTGAATGGCGTGCTGGCGAACCGATGGGGACGGCCCCAGGCCGAAAGGTAGGGGCGCTTGCCCTCAAGCGCCCTGCGCTCGTGCGCGAGGTGGCGCTTGCGACGCTCAAGGGCCGTTGAGGGCAACGGCCCCTACCAAAAAATAAAAGCCGCGACGTCGGTCGCGGCTCGTGGTGCGGAGGGAATCTCGTTGGCTTCAGCCCTTTTGCCCTTCGATAAATTCGAGGATGACTTTCGCCTGCTCGGTCGTCGTGCCCTTGTAGTCGGCGTAGACGATCTTGCCGTCCTTGATCAGGTAGGCGGAGCGCGACGCGAATTCGCCGACCATCGGCACGCTGCGCGTCGGAACGCCGAAGGCATTGATCACGGCCTTGTCGGTGTCGGCGATGAGCGTGAACGGCAGGTTGTATTTCTGCTTAAATTCCGCCTGCGACTTCACGTCGTCGTGACTGACGCCGATGACCGCGACACCTTTCTTCGTGAGAGTCTCGTAGCCGTCGCGCAGCGAGCAGCCCTGCTTCGTGCAGCCCGGCGTGTCGGCCTTCGGGTAGAAATAGACGAGCGTGTAGGCCTGTTGCTGGTAGACGTCGGCGAAGTTCAACTTGGCGCCGGTGTCGGTGGTGCCGGTGACGGCGGGCGCGGCGTCACCGACTTTGACGGGATCAGCGTGGGAGGTGGCAAAGAGGAGCATGGTGGCAGCGAGAGCGAGGATGGTGCGCGTGGATTTCATGAAGTCGTGCGAGGTTGGAGCGGCACGCTACGCGGGTTGATCGTTTGCGCAAGTGGAGCGTGATACCCAGAAATCGCGGCGAAATTTCGCGAGGCCTGCGCCGGACGTCCCACGCGTGGGAAAAAATCGGCGGCCCGACAAATCCGCCGCGGCGAGGTTCCGCGTCGTGCGAAAATTTTCTGCCGGAACTTCGCCGCCGCGCCCGTGTTTTTCTCCACGTGAACACGCAACCGCGTCCTCCAACGCGGCACCAAGCGTGGGCACGACCAAGCAACAAACCAAACACATGAAAAACGTTCCTTCCTTCAAAACTTTGATCCTGGCCGCGGCGGTTTCGCTCGGCCTCGCTTCCGCGTCGTTCGCGCAGAGTGCGAATGTCGCCGTGCCGAATCCGGCCGACGCCAAGGCCAACGGCCTGCTCGGCCAGAACTACACCACGCTCGGCTACGGTTACGTCGATCTCGACGCGACCAACGTCCACGCGTCGCGCTTCTCGCTCGCGGCCAACCAGAGCCTGCGCGAGGGCCTCGACGGTCTCTTCGAATACGGCTACACGCGCTCGAGCTCGTTCGCGGGCACGCGCCTCACGCAGCATGACCTCATGGCCGGCGCGCGCGCGTATCTTACTTCGGCGGGCTTCAAGCCCTACGTCGAGGCCGGCATTGGCTGGGTGTGGCAGAAGGCTGCGGGCTTCAGCGACGACTCGTTCGCGTGGGGCCTCGGCGTCGGTGCGGAAATCGACGTCGCCTCCTCGTTCACCGTCACGCCCTACGTGCGTTACGAGGACCTCACCCGCGGTTCGAACAACGACTCGTGGAACTACGGCGTGAAAGCCAACTACTGGGTCACCAGCCGCGTGGGCATCCAGGCCGGCGTCGAGCGCGACGACGACAAGAACATGACCTACTCGGTCGGCGCGAACATCCGCTTCTAAGCGGCTTCTGTCATCGCGAGGCCGGCATCGCCGGCCGTGGCGATCCAGCTGGATTGCCGCGTCGCCCTGCGGGCTCCTCGCAACGACAGGGCGAAGATTTGGGTCTAGATTAAAGTGTGTGCAGAACCAGCCGCGGCGGCCGCAAGGCGCCGCGGCTTTTTCCTGGGCGGGCCGCTGTCGCGCGGGGGAAGCGCGCTTGCGTGGCGGGCGCGAGGTGCTTGGCTCGCGGCATGTCGTCCGCCGCGGAGAATGCCCTGCTGATCGCCCTCGTGGGCGATCGCGCGAGTGGTGCGGCCGACGAGTTGGAGGATTTTTTGCGCGAGGCGTCCGCGCGTGACGAGATAACGATCGTCGAGGTGGGCGCGGTTGCGCCGATCGTTCCGGTCGCGCGAATCGTGGTGCTGCGCTGTCCGGACGCGGGCGCGGTGGCGGAGTGGCAGGGACGTCAGCCGGACATGGTTCTATCCGTCTCGGACCCGGAGACGCCGGTGCGGCTGCGGCAGGCGTGCGCCGAGTATGGCGAATGGACGCGAGTCGGCTTGTGGGGCGGCGCGTCGGGCGCGGTCGAGATGTCGATCGGTGCGACGTTGCACGCGGTGAAATTTCCGTTGCGCGGCGCGGCGCTGGCGAGCGTGCAGGCGGCGATGCTGACGGCGGCGTCGGCGAAACTGAATCCGCCGGGGCGCGTGGTGTGGGTGTCGTTCATCGCGTCGGGCTTGAAGGCGTTTTCGCCCGGCGGCGGGCGGGTGCGGCCGATGGTGGCGATCGCGATGCAGGGGACTTTGTTCGGCGCTGCGGTGCAGTTGCTCGGCTGGAACGCGGTCTCGGTGGCGCTGGGCGGGGCGTTGATCGGTTCGTGGGCGGCGCTGCAGGGCGTGGTGCTGCAGTATCTGCTCCTCGGCGACGATCTGGTCGTCACTTATTCGAAGGCGACGGAGTGGCTGTTGGCCCATCGCGAAGTGGCGGCGCCGTCGCTCGCGGCGGTGATTGTCGCTTGGGCGGTGGTGCATGCGTGTGTCGGCGCCGTGATGGCGCTGGCGGCGTGGTATTGGCGGGAGGCTCCGCACTGGCTGCAGGCGCGGTTGGTCAATCCCGCGGCGGCGATGTCCCACACCGTGCCGGAGCAGCGTCGTTGGCGGCGAGTCGCGCGCGAGCTGAGGCGTTGGCAATTCTGGGTGCCGTTGCTGGTCGTCGCGGTGGCGTTGCTGCTGATGGGGCGGCCTTGGGAAAAGGTGTTGTGGCTGACGGCGCGTTTCGTGGCGGTGGCGGTGGTCGTGCTGGCGGTGTTGTCGCTCTTCCAACCGGCCGCGATTGCGCGGGCGTTGCGTCGGCGGGGCTGGTGGGGACCGGCGGTGGCGTTCAGCGAGGCGCTGGCGCGGCGGAAGCAACCGCCGTCACCATGATGCGGGTGCGGCACATTTTCATTTCGCCCGGGCACAATTTCTTCGGGCGCTACGGCGAGCCGGCGGGCACGCACCCGACGCACGATGTCGCGGAGGTCGAGTGCGTCGCGGGCTACGGGCTGCGCGGCGACCGATTCTTCGGCTATCGGCCGGACTACAAAGGTCAGGTGACGTTGTTCGCGATGGAGGTGTGCGAGGCGTTGCGGCGGGAGTTCAAGTTGCCGGCGCTGTCGCCCGAGGTTTTTCGGCGCAACGTGGTCACGGAGGGCGTGGATTTGAACACGCTGATCGGGACGCGCTTCACGTTGCAAGGAATCGAGCTCGAGGGCGTGGACGAGTGTCGGCCGTGCCACTGGATGGACAAGGCGGTCGCGCCGGGCGCCGAGGAATGGCTGAAGGGACGCGGGGGCTTGCGCTGTCGCGTGCGTTCGAGCGGCTGGCTGCGGCGCGAGGCGTGATGCGCGCCGCAGCCGCGGCGGCAATCAAATCGGCGGATGGAAACCGGCGCTGGCGCCGACCCAGGTTTTGCCCTTGTTGAAATCGACGCCGTGCATCGCGCCTTTGGTGAGGCGGACGAGTTGGTTGAGGAGCGTCGGCATCTCGCTGCCGTCGCCGGCGAGGATGAGGCGCACCTCGGCTTTCGCGGGGCCGTCGGGCGTTTGCAGGATCGGCGCGTAGGCGACTTTGCGCTGAAGGAGCCACTCGGCGGGATTGGGGAGAGCGGAGATTTTTTCGCGGGTGGGCGCGATGTCGACGCCGAGGCCGGCGAAGGAGTAGAGCGGCTTGAGGACGTAGTTTTCGAGATCGGCGGGGATGTCGACGCCGAGTTCGCTGACGAAGCGGCAGTCGGGCACGTAGCGGCTCTTGAGGAAGGGCAGCGTGTGTTTGCTGATGCGAAAATACCAGTTCGGGTGGCTGACCCACTGCACATCAAGACGATCGTCGCGGAGATTGAAGCCGGGCTTGAAGTCGGGTTTGCGCAGGAGCTCGTCGAAGATGACGCGGTTGTAGATGCGCTGGATCGGCACCTCGCGTCCGCCGGAGAAATACACGAGCTGGCGGCCGCGCTGGCGCACCTTCGAGAGGCACATCGGGCGGACGTTGAGGAAGCTGTGGGTGCAGGCGAAATCGATGCGCGTCTTCTGTTTCTCGGGTTCGATTTCGAGGAGGACGACGTTCTCGGGCAGGCAGTCGCCGACGATGGCGGAGCGAAGGGCGTCGAGGTAGCGCTCGTCGTCGAGGCCGCCGAAGTAGGGCGTGAAGTCGGACGGGATTTCCGGAAAGTGTGCGCGGTAGGTGTTGGTGAGGAGCGTTTGCCAACAGGCGACGGTGGGGAATCCCTGCAGCTCGATCAGTTGCGGCAGCACGCGGCCGTCGGCGTCGGCGCAGAGCGCGAAGTCGATGCAGAGGAAGTGGGGGAACTCGGTCTCGTGCGGGACGGAGAGATTGGCCGGGATGGCGTTGGCGGCGTGGCGGCGAAACTCCGGCGTGGCGAGTTGGCGCGTGATGTCGGCCGCGGCGTCGACGAGCGCGCGCGTCGTGGCCTCGTCGAGAAACAGCGGTGATTCGGCGACGCGGAAATCCAGCGGCCAATACATCGAGCGGTTCAGCTCGCGCGAGAAGGCGGCGTAGCGGGCGTCGGTGAACGCGGCGTTGTAGCGCTGGCGGAGGGCGGGGATCATCGGGAGTGGTGCCGCGGGGGAGCGTTTTATTTGACCACGGATTTCACGGATAGAAACGGATTAGCCGGATAAGGCGCTTTAGCGGATGACGCGCTTCCAGCGGAGGTCGGCGAACTTGAAGTTGAGCAGGAGGGCGAGGCGGAGCTGGGTGATCGCGAGGTAGCCTTCCATCTGAGCCAGATGAGTCGGAGTGAAGAGTTCGACGACCTTCGGGTCAGCGATGACGAGGTCGTCTACGATCATGTCGGGCACCAGTGTGTCGACCAGTTCGCCTTCGTAGCGAACCTCGAAGCGACGCTGTTGGTCGACCTTGTGACCGCGTTTGCGAAGTTCGATCACGAGGGCGTTTTCGTAGGCTTTCTCATCGAGGCCCGGCTTGAGCGTATTGAGCACCTTCATCGCGGAGCCGATGACCGCCTCGCTGATTTCGGGATGAATCAGTTTTTCGGTGCTCATGGGCGGACGTGAGAGATGCGAGCGAAAGCGGTGGCGCGAGCGACAGACCTATTTGATCACGGATTTCACGGATGGAGACGGATTCATCGGATGCCGGTTTCGAGAACGAAAAGAACCTCGCTGCGTCATCCGTGGTATCCGTTTCTATCCGTCCAATCCGTGGTAAAGAAAACGCTCGAGCGCGGCTTCATCTTCGCTCGCTTGTTCAGATCAGGAATTTTCCCTGCGCCATGACTTGTTCGTCGTCGAGCCAGATGTCGAAGTTGCGGCCGACGCAGTCGATGTGGGTCGTGCTTTTCCACGGTTGGCCGGTGTGTTCGCTATAGGGGTGGCCGAAGGCGATGTGGATGCCGGGGAGTTTTTCGTCCTGCAGGATGTGGCCGATGATGTGCGTGCAGGCGAGATTGGTGCCGATGGCGAATTCGCCGACGCGGTTCGAGTTCTCGTCGGTGTGGCAATACTTGTCGAATTCCTCGAGCAACTCCTTGTTCGCGCACGACAGGCCGGCGATGCGGTTGTCCTTGATGTCGATCGTCAGCGGGGTGGCTGCGATGTCGCCGTATTTCTGGCAGAGGTAGTCACCGACGACGCCGTCGACGACGAAGCGGCCGTTGGAGTTGAAGGGCGAGGTGAAGATCTCGCCGCCGGGGAGGTTGCCCCACTTTTCGGGCGAGATGAGGCCGGAGGTTTTCACCCACTTCAGGGATTGGGAGAGTTCGGCGACGTAGTCGGTGCCGGCGGCGGTGCGGCAGGTGACGCGCGAGGCGCGGCGGCATTTCTCGATCAGTTTTTGCGAGAGGGCGTCGATGGCGAGGAAGTCGGCGCGCATGCCTTCGAGCATGATCTGCCGGTTGATGTTCACCATGTGGCCGTGGCGGATTTTGCGCGGGTTGAGCACGTCCATCATCTGCATGCGCGTGCGGAGTTCGCCGGTCTGGGTCTGGCAGGCGTAGATGGAGACCTGCGATTGGGCGAGGTGGGCGAGGATCTCGGCGGGCATGTCGCGGTGCGGGCGCGGGCCGTATTCCTCGAGGATGAAGACGTCGTAGGCGGCGCCGGTCTTCTCCACCTCGGCGACGAGCGCGGCGGCGATCTCGGCGCAGGCGTTGTCGGCGATGATCGTCATGCGCTCGTGCGGCTGCAGGCGCAGGCAGACGTGGATCGCGTTGTGCGCGCCGGGCGTGAGCTCGGAGTCGAAGGTTTTCGGGAGCGTGGCGGCGTGCATGGCGGAGGGGCGGAGCGCGGAGGGCTGAGGGCGGAGTGCCGAGGCGAGCGGCGTGCGGGAGGGAGCGTCGGAATACAAGGTGCGAGGAGGTGGTTCGGATCTTTCCTCTTTCTCTTAATCTTTCTCTTCAATCTGCCTGCGGTGCGCGGCAGCGAAGAAGATGACGGAGGGAGAAAGATTAAGAGAAAGAGGAAAGAGAAAGATTGCTAGAGCGACAGGCCGTGGTGGGTTTCGGCGATGATGTAGTCCACCACGGCTTTCAGGTCCTGGGTCTGTTCCCAGACGGCGACCTGGCGGTCGGCGCCGGTGCCTTGGGCGAGGATGGTTTGGACGTAGTTGATCTCGTTGCGCGAGCCGAGCTCGTCCACGACGTCGTCGATGAACTCGAGGAGCTCGGCGATCAAGCTGCGGGTCTCGACCTCCTCCTGTTTGCCGAAGTCGATCATCTTGCCTTTGATGCCGTAGCGGGCGGCGCGCCAGCGGTTTTCGTTGATGAGGCGGGCGCGGTAGGTGCGGAAGCTCATGTTCTGCTTGTGCAGCTTGTAGAGCTTGGCGGTGAGCGCCTGCATGATGGCGGCGAGGCAGATGGTCTCATCGACACGCATCGGGATGTCGCACATGCGGAATTCGAGGGTGCCGAAGAGCGGGTGCAGGCGGATGTCCCACCAGATTTTCTTGGCGTTATCGATGCAGCCGGTTTTCACGAGCAGGTTCACGTAGTCGTCGAATTCGTTGACCGACTCGAAGAGGTCCGGGATGCCGGTGCGTGGGAAGCGTTGGAAGATCTGCAGGCGATACGAGGCGTAGCCGGTGTTGCGGCCGACCCAGAACGGCGAGTTGGTGGACAACGCGAAGATGTGCGGGAGGAAGTAGCGCGCGGTGTTCTGGAGGTGGATGGCGGTCTCGCGGTCGGGCATGCCGAGGTGGACGTGCAGGCCGAAGATGAGGTTGGCGCGTGCGACTTGCTGGAGGTCGTTGATCACGCCGGCGTAGCGTTCGCCGGGGGAGATTTTCTGGTCGATCCAGTGCGAGAACGGATGCGTGCCGGCGGCGGCGATGCGGAGATTTTGCGAGCGGGCGAGGCGCGCGAGATCGGTGCGGAGGCCGGTGACGGAGCGGCGCGCGTCGGCGACGTTGTGGCAGATGTCGGTGCCGACCTCGACGACCGACTGGTGCATCTCGGGCTTCACGCGCTCCTTGAGGATCATCTTGCCGCCTTCGATGATCTCTTCGATGTGCGACTTCAGCTCGCGCGTCTCGGGGTCGACGATCTGGAACTCTTCTTCGATGCCGAGGGTGAACTGGTGTTTTTTGCGTGTGGCCATGGGGGCGATCGATGGAGGAAGGGCGAGGGATGAAAGAGAAGGGGAGCGCCCTGGCCCGGGCGCTCGAGCAACGGTGGGTGGAGGTTATTTTTTCTTCGCGGCCGTCGCGGCGCCGATGGATTTGCCGGCGGCGCTGGCCTGGACGTATTTGCCCCAGGTGAGGTTGTCGGCGCCGTCCTTGTGGGCCTTGGCGCGGGTGACGAGCATCTTCGCGGCGGCTTCGACGACCCACTTGAAGTTTTCCTCACCGACGGAGTTGCGGTCGGCGTCGGGCGCGGGGTTACAGAAATCGATCGCGTAGGGCACGCCCTTGCTGACGCCGAACTCGACGGTGTTGAAATCGTAGCCGAGCGCTTGGTTGAGCGTGAGGACGTCCTGCTTGATGCGCTCGAGAAGGGCGGGCGGCGCGGGCGGGCGGTCGACGACGTAGCGCAGGTGGTGCGGGTTGCGCGGCTCGTAGGGCATGATGCGGACGTCGGTGCCGCCGATGCAGTAGCAGCGGTAGTAGTCGTCGAAGATCACCTCGGATTGGAGGAGCATCACGAGCTGGCCGGTCTCGTTGTAGGCTTTGAAGAACTCCTCGCGGTTGTTGACCTTGTAGACGTTCTTCCAGCCGCCGCCGGCGTGCGGCTTGAAGTAGGCGGGGAAGCCGATGTAGCCGAAGATGCCGTCCCAATCGAGCGGGTAGGCGAGGTTGCTGAACGACTCCGCGCTGCAATCCGCCGGGTGATCCTTCGAGGGCAGGATGACTGTGTTAGGGACGGCGACACCGAGTTTGGTGGCGAGGCAGTTGTTGAAGAACTTCTCGTCGGCGGACCACCAGAACGGGTTGTTCACGACGGCGGTGCCGTTGAGCGCGGCGTTTTTCAGGTAGGCGCGGTAGAAAGGCACGTCCTGCGAGATGCGATCGAGGATGACGGCGTAGGCCGTGGGCTCGCCTTGGGCGACTTGGTTGATGTTCACCGGCTCAGCGACGATGCCGGGCTCGTTGAGGGCGTTGATGCGCTCCGCGAGCGCGAGGGGGAAAGTGCGTTCCTTGCCGTGGAGGATGCCGATTTTTTTCATGGGGAGGGTGGATTAGATCGGGAGAAGGGACAGGTAATACGGAAACATGTCGCGCCAGTAGTTCCAGTCGTGTCCACACCATTTACGGTCGTCGAGGAAGTGCGGGATGCTTTTCGAGTGGAGGAGGTGCGAGAGGTGGAGGTTGCGACCGCGGCAGACGTCGCTGTCGCCCGTGCCGAGGATGATGCCGAGGCGACGGATGTGATCGAGAAACCACGGGTCACCCAGACCGGGCAGGTAGTCGACGGGGTTGTTGAAAAAGGCGTTGTCGTCGAAATACCCGTCGAGGAACGACCGGATGTCGAACGCCCCGCTCAAGCTGATGCAATACGCGGCGACATCCGGGTGCCGCAGCGCGAAGTTCACCGCGTGATAGCCGCCGAAACTCGCCCCGGCGACCGCGATCCGGTTCCAGCCGGTCTCGTGTCGGGCACGGGGCACGACTTCGTGCAGGATCACGCGTTCGTAGGCCATATGCGTCTTCACGCGATCGGCCGGATGGATGTTCTTGTTATACCAGCTCTGCTCGTCGAGGCCGTCCGGGCAGTAGATCTTCACCTTGCCGGAATCGACCCACGATGCGACGGAGCCGACCAGGCCGAAGTCCTTGTTCTGGTAGTAGCGGCCGAGCGAAGTCGGGAAAAGGACGATGGGCAGCCCGCCATGCCCAAAGACGAGCATCTCGAAATCGCGACTGAGGTTCGGCGTATACCAGCGGACGTATTGCTCGTGCATGCGGGGGCGGCGGAGCAGGGTGTGTGCCCTTCAGTCCTAGGAGGCGAGAGAGCGGGTGCAAGCCGTTGTCGGCCGCCATGGGTGTCGGACAGCACCTCGGTGCCGGGAGGCTGGGGAGGCGGGGGTAATCGTTTTGAGCCGCCGCTTGGTAACAAAACAGACAGATGCGGGCGCTTGCCCGCGCGCGGCGCTTGGCGCACAAGTTCGCGCGCATGAACGTCCTCGTCGTCGAAGACGAAATCGCCCTCGCGCGCCCCATCGTCGCGGCCCTCCGCCGCCAGGGGCACGACGTCTCCGCCTGCCACGATGGTGCCGCGGCCCCGCGCACGATTCTCCAGCTCAACCCCGATCTCGTCGTCCTCGACCTCAACCTCCCGGGTCGCGACGGCCTCGAGATTCTCGCGCAAATCCGCTCCGCCCGCTGCGCCTGCCGCGTGCTCATCCTCACCGCGCGCGGCCAGGTCGAGGATCGCATCACCGGGCTGCGTGCCGGCGCCGACGATTACCTGCCCAAGCCTTTTGCGATGGAGGAGCTCGTCGCGCGCTGCGAAGCGCTCGGGCGCCGCCCCGCCGCTCCGGCCGCCGACGGCCGCCTCGCCTGCGCCGATCTCCAGGTGGACGCCGTGCAACGCCGCGTCGTGCGCGCCGGCGAGCCCATCGAACTCACACCGCGCGAGTTCGAACTGCTGCACATCTTCATCACCGAGCCCGGCCGCGTTTTCTCGCGCGGCGAGCTCTCCGAGCGCGTCTGGCAGCGCGATCACCGCTACGACACGCGCACGGTCGAGATCTTCATCGCCCGCCTCCGGCGCAAACTCGACCGCACCGGCCTGACGCCGCTCTTGCACACCGTCCGCGGCGCGGGCTACGTTTTGCAGCCCGATGCGCCGCACGAGTGAACTTTCCCCGCCGCTCCTCGCGTTGCTGCTCAGCGCTGCGTTCGCCCTCTCCGCTTCCGCCGCCACGCTCACCGGCCGCGTCGCGCTGCCGGCGCGCTCCGGCGCTCCCGTCGTCGAACAACGCTACGAGATCGTGATCGACGGCGGCGTGCTCCGCGCCGATCCGCCGCGCGCCATCGTCTACCTCGCGGGCGATTTTCCCGCGCCCAATGCGACCCCTTCCGCCCGCATCGAGCAAAAAGGCCTCGCGTTCGTGCCGCGCCTGTTGCCCGTGCGCGTCGGCACGCGCGTCGAGTTTCCCAACCTCGATCCGGTCTACCACAGCGTGTTCTCCTTTTCACCCACGCGCCGCTTCGACCTCGGCCGCTACCGCGCCGACGAGGCCGAGGTGCCGGCCATCGTCTTCGATCGCGCCGGCCTCGTCACGCTGCGCTGCGATATCCACGAACACATGCGCGCCGCCGTCCTCGTGCTCGAGACGCCGCACTTCGTCGTGACCGACGCCGGGGGCCGCTACCGGCTCGAAAATCTCCCCGCCGGCCGCTACGTGCTCAAGGCTTGGCTCGACAGCCGCACCGTGCGCGAGCACGCCGTGGAGCTCGCCGCCGACTCCGACCTCGTCGTCGATTTTCCCTGAATGTCCGTCGCCTCTCCAGCGCGCGCCGAGGCGCGGAGTTTTTCCCGGCGCTTGTGGGCCGCCCTCGTCGTGCTCGTCGGGTTGGCCACGGCCCTCGCGGTCTGGCTCGCGCGCGCGCAACTGCTCGCGGCGGAAACCCAGTCCGCCCGCCTGCGCTTCGCCACCGAGTCCGCCGCCGCCAGCGCGCTCCGTGCCGCCCGCGCCGCCGAACTCCAACACCACCTCGATCGCCTCGCCACGCGTCCGCGACTCCACGCCGCCCTGGAGGACGATGCGCTCGATCTCCTTTATCCCGTCGCCCTCGACGAGCTGCGCGATTTCTTCCTGCCGCGCGGTGCGGCCCCGACCGGCGGTTTCCATCGGTTCCTCGATGCCGCCGGTCACGAGATTCCGCCCGCAGGCGTGCCCTGCGGTGAACTGCCCGCCGGCTTTGCCGCCGAGCTCACCGCCTTCCGACCCACCGACCGCGCGCTCTGGCGGCTGTGGATCGATCCGCGCGACCCCGACCGCGCGTGGGAAATCACCGCCGCGCCGTTCTTCTCGCACGAAGACCGGCGCCGGCTCGGCGCCCTCCTGATCGGTGCGCCGCTCGCGGCCGGCGACGCGGTCGCGTATTGGAGCGCCGATCGTTTGCACGCGCCGGCGCTCCCTCCCGCCGCGCGGGCCGACCTCGTCGCCGCGCTCCGGCGCACGCCGCCCGTGGCGAATGAAGTGCGTGCGCTCGACCTCGCCGGTGTCTCGCAACTCCTCGCGTTTCAACCGGCCGCGGCCGACGCCGCGGCGTGGGAAATCCGCCTCGCCCCGCTCGCGCCGCTGCAAGCGCGCCAGGCCGCGCTCACCCGGCGCATCGTCGCCGTCGGCGCACTGGTCGGCCTCGCCGGCGTGCTCGCTTCCGGTTGGATCAGCGCGCGCTTCGCCGTGCGTTTCGGCCGCGTCGCCCAACGCCACGACGCCCAGCGCCGCCGCCGCGAACGCGTCGAATCCCGCCTCGAAATCACGCAGGAGGAGCGCGACCGCGCCGCGCGTTTCGCGGCCGACGCCTCGCACCAGCTCAAGACCCCCGTCGCCATCCTGCGCGCCGGTCTCGACGAGTTCGGCGCCGCGGCCGATTTCCCGCGCGAGCGCGAGGCGGAGCTGGCTGACCTTGTCCGCCAGACCGAGCGGCTCGGGCATATCGTCGACGACTTGCTCCTGCTCGCTCGCCTCGATGCCGGGCTCGTGCCCGCCATCGCTGCACCGGTCGACCTCGACGATCTGCTCGACCGCGCGCTCGACGACGCCAGCGCCTGCCCCGGCGCTGAGCAGCTCGTCTTCGCGCGCCAAGGCCTGCACGGCGCCCGCGCGCTCGGCGATGCGCGACACTACGCGCTCGCGCTCCAATCGCTCCTCGAGAACGCCGTGAAATACAGCCGCCCTGCCACGACGGTCCACGTGTCCGTGCTCGACGGCGGCGAGACGTGGATCGTCTGCGTGGACAACGTCAGCGCCGCGCCGGTCCCCGCCGAGTTGCGCGAGCGGATTTTCGAGCGTTTCCATCGCGGGCCGTCCGCCGGTTCCGCCGCCGGCTACGGTCTGGGGCTCAGTCTCGCGCGTTTGCTCGCGCGCCTGCACGGCGGCGAGGTGCGGCTCGCCGGCTCCGACGCCACGCGCACGCGCTTTGAGCTGACACTGCGCAAGGCCTGACGCCGGGAGGGCGCGCCGACGCGCGGTAACAAACCCGTTACGGTCGCGGTTTTGTCACGCGCCGGGCGGCGTGGCTCTTTCGCGCCATGCACTCGCGCCCAATCTCCCCGTCGCTCGCGCGCGTCGCCCGTCATGGCGCCGCCGTGCTTGCTCTCTCCGCCGCCGCGCTCGCCGGCCACGCGCAGACCGTATTCAGCGCCGCCGGCGCCAGCCAGTCATCGATCCAGACGAGCGTTGACTCGTTCCGCACTGCGCTCGGCACGCTCAACGCCAACAACGGCTCCTCCTTCAATTCCGGTCGTCGCGAGATCAACTGGGACGGCGTGCCCGATTCCGCCTCCGACCCGAACGCCTTCCCGGGCGACTTTTTCGGTCAGGCCTTCACCGGCGCCAACGGCGGGCGCGCGCGCGGCATCCAGTTTTCCACGCCCACGGGCGGCTTCCTCAACAGCGCGAACGTTCCCGGCCCGGTCTCCAGCCGGTCGCTCTTCAACGTCCAACTCGCGAACTCCGGCATCTCGCTCACGCCGTTTTCGGGCGATCAGGTCTTCATCGCGCAGAATTCCACGATTACCGACGTCACCTTCACCGTGGCCGGCACGTCGTCGTCCGCTGCGTTCGTGCGCGGCTTCGGCGCGGTGTTCCTCGACGTCGAGACGACGAACGCGACGTTCTTCGAATTCTTCAACACCTCCGGCGCCTCGCTCGGCACCTTCAGCGCGCCGGTGTCGGGCGCGGGCGGGTTCTCCTTCCTCGGCGTCGCCTTCGACAACGCCACGGCCATCGGCCGCGTGCGCATCACGTCGGGCTCGGAAGCGCTCGGCGCCTTCGCCGATGGCTCGAACCTGCGCCAGACCACCGGCGACTTCGTGGCCATGGACGACTTCATCTACTCCGAGCCGATCTCGGTTTCCGCCGTGCCCGAGCCGTCCACCTATGCCGCCATCTTCGGCGCGCTGGCGCTGACCGGCGTCATGGTGCAGCGCCGCCGCCGTGCCGCCGCCGCGACGCCGCCCGCGCAGGGCTGATACCGCGCCGCGCGAGACCGCTTGCTGATGTTTTCCGGGCCGCGTTAACCTCGCGGCCCTTTTTTCATGTCCCCGCGCCTTCTCCGCTTCGCGCTGGTTTGCCTCGGTGGCCTCGCCGCCGCCGCCGCCGCGACCGCGCAATGGGACGAGTGGGTCGATCGCCATCGCGCCGCACTCGAGCACAACGCACCCGCCAGCGCCTGGCGCGGCAAACTCACGGGCCGCCTTGCGCTCGCCGCCCGCCTCGCCGACCGGCCGGTGGCCGATCTCATCTATCACGGCGCGGACCGCCGCGCGGTCTTCGCCCCGACGGCGCAGCTTTTCGGCGACGCGGAAATCGGACCGCTTTATCTTTTCGCCCAAGCTCGCGCCGATCGCGGCCTCGATGCCGGCACGGTCGCGATGCAGCTCCGCATCGACGAGCTGGCGCTCCGCTGGTCGCCCGCCCGCGAGTCGCGGTTTTCCGTGCAGGCCGGGAAATTCGCCACGGTCTTCGGCAGCTGGGCGCGCCGACATGCGGCGTGGGACTATCCCTTCGCCCGCGCACCGCTCGCACAGGAATCGCTCACCGGCCTCTGGGACATCAAGGGCCTGCCCGCGCTCGCGAAGCTCGAGGAGTGGTCGCACAACACGCCCCTCGGCGACGCGGCGGCCGTCACCTCCGACGAGCGCAATCGCGTCCCGCTGATGTGGGGCGCGGTCTACGCGTTCGGCACGGCCGCGCGTTGGACAGACGAGCATTGGGACTTCGCACTGGAGGCGAAGAACGTCGGCCTGTCTTCGCGCCCCGCGTATTGGGCCGACGACCTCGCCGCCGCCTGGCAAGCGCCCGCTCTCGCGGCGCGTCTCGGCTGGCGCCCGTCGCCCACGTGGAATTTCGGTGTCTCGTGGGCCGACGGGGTTTATCTGCGGCCGCAGCCCGAAACCATCGCGCCGGGCACCCGTCGGGGCGATTACCGGCAAACGACGCTCGGCTTCGACGCGAGCTTCGCGTGGCGCGCGTGGCAGCTCTGGGCGGAGGCGCTGCATGCACGCTTTGCCCTGCCCGGCATCGGTGACGCCGCGGTGCTCGGCATCACGCTCGAAGGCAAGCGTCGCTTCACGCCCGCATGCGCGTTGGCCGCGCGCGCCGGCTGGCAGAGCTATGAACCCGTCCGTGGGCACCGCTGGGGCCGCGACACCTGGCGCGTGGAAGCCGGCCCGGTGTTCCGCCTCGCCGCCCACGCGCAAGTGAAGGTGCAAGCTTCGCTCCTGCACGAGCGCCCCGCGCCCGCGCCGTGGCAGACCGGCGTCGCCGTCGAGTGGTTGCTGCGTTTCTGAGCCGGTTTCTCCGGCGCGGCGCCTGCCGCGCCCGAGGCGGAGATCGGCGATTGCGGTCGGGGGGCGCGACCGAGGCGCGGGCTTGCTGTCGCGACCGCGGGGCCCCTAGCGTCCGCGACGTCGCATGTCCGCTCCCGAGAAACTTCCCGCCTCCTTTCGCGCCCGCCGCCTGCCACGCGGCCCGCAGCTTCGCGTGCTCGAGCGGTTTCACTCGCGGATCTTCCGCAACAGTCGCGACGTCACGATCTGGACGCCGCCGGGCTACGGCGATCCGCGGCGGCGGCATCCGGTCATCTATTTCCAGGACGGGCAGAACATCTTCGACCCCAAGACCGCGTTCAGCGGCGTGGCGTGGGGCGCCGGCGCGGCGGCGGAGAAACTGATCCGCGCCCGTGAGATCACGCCGCCGATCCTGGTGGGCATCGCCAATACCGGCACCCATCGCATCAACGAATACACGCCGACCCGCGCTGAATACGACGGCATGGACGGGGCGAAGCTGCGCAGCGCCGGCGACGCGAAGCGCTACGCGCGTTTCGTGGAGACCGAGCTGAAGCCCTTCATCGACGCCCGCTACCTCACGCTGCCGGGACCGCGCACGACGTCCATCGTCGGCTCGTCCATGGGTGGACTGGTTTCGCTCTATTTCGGCCTGTGGCACCCGCGCGTGTTCGGCAACGTCGCGGCGCTCTCGCCGTCGCTTTGGTGGGACGATCGCGTGGCGCTGCGGGATTTCGCGCGCTTGAAGCGCAAGCCGGACTTCCGCCTGTGGCTCGACATGGGCACGGCCGAGCCGGGCTGGGAAGTGGTGCAGATTTTCCGCGACACGCTCGTGGCCGCCGGCTGGGCGCAGGGTGACGATCTCGAATACCGCGAAGTCGCCGGCGGCGAACACAGCGAAGCGGCGTGGGCGGCGCGTCTGCCGGAGGTGTTGCGCTTTCTCGTCGGTCGCCGGCGCTGAGCACGCGCTGGGCGGGCCGGTTGCCGGCCGGGTGTCACCGCGCTGTCACTTTCGGCTCCACCCATCCTCGCGCTCGCGCCGCTGATCCTGCCCGGCTTGTCGGGTGGCCGGCGCTGGGTTCCTTGTCGCGGCATGGAACCGACTTCCGACCCGCGCAAGAAACCGCACGATGACGGCGGCTGGTGGATCTGGTTAACCAGTCTGTTCTCCAGCAACGACAGCGCGCCTGCCCACAACGGTGGCGGCGAGACGATGTCCGAACATGGCGCGCATCACGGCGGCGATGCCGGACACGATGGCGGTGGCGGAGGCGACGCGGGCGGGGATGCCGGTGGAGGCGATGGAGGCGGCGGTGGAGACTGAGCCCCAGGTGATTCCGCGGCTGCCGACGCCCGTGACGCGTGGGCGCAAGGCGCTTTCGCTCCCGGTGTTGGTCGGGACGGCGGTGGGCTTGGTGATCGGCGGTGTAGCCGGGTTTCTCGGCGTAAGGTTCGGCACGCACCTGCTGTTGCCGGGGTTGCCGAAATGGATCGCGATCGTGCACCTGGCGGCGCTGCCACTGGTGTGGCTGGTCGTGGTGGGGTTTCATGAGTTCGGGCACATCGTCGGTGGATGGGCGGGCGGCGGGAAATTCCTGCTCTATGTCGTCGGTCCGCTGATGTGGAAACGCACTCCGGCAGGCGTCCGCTTCTCCTGGAACAAGAACCTCAATATCGCGGGCGGTCTCGCCGCGTGCCTGCCGCTCGACCCGGCGGCGGCGACACCGCGTGGCACGGCCATCATGGTCGCCGGGGGACCGATATTCAGTCTCGTGTTGACGGTGTTGGCGGCGTGGCTCGGGGCGGGCATCGCGGCAATCGCGGTGTCGCCGGTCGCGATCTTTGCGCAACACCTCGCGCTGTTTGTCGCCGGGATGTCGCTGCTGATTTTTCTCGTGACGGTGGCTCCCGGGACGGCCGGCGGATTCAAGAGCGATGGCCTGCGCTTCTACGAGCTCCTGCGCGGCGGCCCCCGGTCGGAGCAGGAGAACGCGGTCATGACCCTCACGACCGCCGCGCTCGGCGGAGTGCGGCCCGCGGACTACGACCCGCGACTCGTGGAGCAGGCGATCTCGCTGCGTGACGGTTCACTCTTCGATCTCTACGCGCACCACACCGTCGCGCACCACTTCATCGACCTCGGCCAGCCCGGCCGGGCGCAGGCGCTGCTGGATCACGTGATGAGCGGCGAGGCGCAGTTGGTGCCGTTTGCGCGCGATGCGCTGCGTTGCGACTACGCTTGGTTGCTCGCTGAACACTCGGGCGATGCGGTCGCGGCGCGCGCGTGGCTCGACTCCGCGGGTGCGCTCGCCTTCGATCCGGCGACGCGCCTGCGCGCGGAAGCCGCGGTGTTGCTGGCGGAGGGGCGGCGGGCGGAGGCGGCCGCGAAGGCCCGTGAGGGCCTGCACGCGCTCGAGCACAAGAGCCTCAGCCCGACGGGCAACCCGTTCGCGCGCGACGTGCTGGAGGACTTGCTCGCGCGCGCCGAGGCGTGACCGCGGCGCGGCGGAGGGGCGGAAACCGGGCCTACTTCAGGAACAGCGCGGCGAGCAGCTCCGTGTCGGGCGTGCCGGTGGGTTTGCCGGCGTCGCCGCGTTGGAAGAGGCCGAAGTTGCCTTTGTAGTCCCAGTTGGCCCAGGCCATCCCCTCGCTCTCGAGCACGCCGACGAAATCGCGGTAGTAGCGCAGGCGATCCGCGCGCGGCACGGTCGGCAGGCAGCCGAATTCGCCGCAGTAGAGCTGCAGGCCGAGTTCGCGGGCGCGCTTGATGGCGGGCATCAGGTCGGCGCGGATGGCGTCGGCGTTCCACTCGTGGCGGGCGCTGGCGAATTGGTCGACGATGTGTTTTTCCTGCTGCGCTTCGATCTGGGCGAGTTCCTCGGCGGGAATCGGTCGGCCGGGATATTGCACGGGGCCGGTGTAGAGTTTCACGGGCGTCCAGTTCGCGCGATAGTGCGTGAAGGTGAACGGCTCGTAGCAGTGCGTGCTGAGGATGATGTTCGGGTCGCCGGCGGGGACTTTCAGCGCAGGAAATTTCCACGCGCCTTGCCAGCGGTTCGAGCCGATGACGATGACGCGCTGCGGCTCGGTGGCGCGGATCTGCGCGTGGGCGGCGGCGGCGAGGCGGTTCCAATCCTCGTCGTTGTCCGCGACGGCCTCGTTGAGGATTTCGTAGGCGACGGCGTCGTTCGGGTAGTCCTTCAGGCGCGCGGAGAGCTGTTGCCACAGGCCGAGGAAGTGGCGTTGCGCCGCGGGGTCGCTGAAGAGCGTGTTGGCGGGGCCGCCGTCGTTGGCGGCGTTGAAGTGGTGCGAGCGGACGGTGTGGAGGTCGACGATCACACGCAGTTGGTGCGCCCGCGCCCAGCCGAGCGCTTTGGTGAAGTAGCCGAAATTCTCCTCGTTCGGACGGCCGTCCTCGTTCCACAGCTCCTTTTCATCCACCGGCAGGCGCACGTGGTCGAAGCCGGCGCGGGCGATGAATTTGAAATCTTCCTCGGTGATAAACTTGTCGCGCGGCGCGCCCGCGTATTGCGAGAGCCAGTGGCTGAGGTTTGTGCCGCGATGGATGCGGAAGCCGGAGGGGTTGGTCGGCGCGGGCGTCGATGAGGTGGACGCCAGTGCGGTGGCGAGACCGAGACAGGAGAGAAGCAGGGCAAGTTTCATGGGGAATCAGGGATGGGGTTATTTCAGCGGAATGGAGAACAGAGCGATGCCGAGAGCGGGCGCCGCGAGGGGTTGGGTGGTGTCGATGGCGGGTTGCTCGACGATATCGACGGCGCGCGGCTGGCCGGGCGTGTTGTGGGCGAACTCAGTCGGCGCGGCGATGGTCCAGCGCGTGGCAGTGCCGGCGGCCGTGCGGCCGGCGGGCAGCGCGAGCGGGAGCGCGACGGCGGCGTCGGTCGGGTTGACGAGTGCGACGGTGAGCGTGCGGCCGTCGGCGGACAGTGCGGCGGCGACGTCGAGCGCGCCGAAGTCGCCCTCGAGTTTCAGCGGCACGGAGCCGAAGTGCGCGCGGTAGAGCTGGAGCACGAGGCCGGTGGTTTCCATCTCGGCGGCGGTGCGGCTGGTCTTGATCGCGCCGATGACGTTCACGGTCTGCGCGTAGAAGGCCATGTGGATGACGTCGCTCTGGCGGAAGTATTCGTGGAGGCCCATCGCGACGCCCAGTGCGTCGGCCTGATCGTAGACGCAGCCAAGTTCGCCGTAGACGTAGTCGCGGTGCCAGTAATTCCACTCGTCCATCGAGACGGAGATGAAGCGGCCGCGCAGATTAGGCAGCGACGCCTGGAGCGCGCGGTGGCCCTCGGCTTTCTTGCGGATCGTGTTTTTTAACTTCACGACTTCGGCGGCGAGCGCGCCGCGGCCATTCGTCGCCCACGGCAGGCGGCCTTCGTAGAAGTGTTCGGAGATGAGGCTCATGTGGTCGGCGCAGGCGAGCAGCATGCCGTGCGACCAGGTGTGACCGGATTTCACCTGCTCGGGATCGTTCTTGGCGTTGATCGTTTCGAGGTCGCCGACGGCGGCGAGCTCGAGCGTGGGATCGACGCGTCGCATGGCGTCGACGACGAGGTTGTGTTTGATGGTGTAGTGCGAGAGCTGCATGAAGCCCAGCTGCCACGGGCCGAACATCTCGTTGCCGACGCACCAGTAGCGGACGCCGTAGGGCTGCGGGTGGCCGTTCTGCGCGCGCCAGCCGCCGGCGAGCGTCGCGGCGGGGCGGTTGCAATACTCGACCCACTGCGCGGCGGAGTGCGCGTCGCCGAAGCCGGTGTTGGCGGCGATCATCGGCTCGGCGCCGATCTCACGGCAAAAGGCGATGAACTCGTCCGTGCCGAAATCGTTGTGCTCGACGCCGGTCCACGCGGGGTTCTTGCGCGGCGGGCGGCGGTCGCGGTCGCCGATGCCGTCGCGCCAGTCGTAGCCGCTGACGAAGTTGCCGCCCGGCCAGCGATAAATGGAGCCGTTGAGCTGCTTGAGCAGCGCGAGCGTGTCGCGACGCAGGCCGCGGACATTGTCGGCGGGCATGAGCGAGAGCGTGCCGAGGAGGACGTCGGCGTCCGCGACGCGCACCTCGAGCTGCGCGCGGTCGGTGGTGGCGCCGGCGGTGAAGGCGAAAGCGTGTTTCGCGTAGTCGCCTGGCGTGGCGGACACGCGCACCGTGGCGCGGTCGGCGGCGCCCTCGCCCCAGACGAGCGTGACGTCGACCGCGGCGGGTTTTTCGCCCGTCCCGCGGAGCCAGAGGTAACCGGTGTAGCCGCGGCCGGCGGCGACGCCGAGGTCGCGTTGGCGGATGCCGGCGCCGGCGCGCAGCAGCGGCGTGTGGTCGCCGACGAAGGCGTTTTCCGTCACCATGCGCACGCCGTCGGGTGCGCCGATGATTTGCCAAGGCGACGCGCCGACGACCGGATACGCGGTGTCGGCGAGGCTCTTGTAGGGCGCGTAGTCAGCGGTGACGGGGAAGTAGAATTTCCGGTCTTCGAGCATCTCGGCCCAGATGCCGCCGTAGATGCAGCGGCCGAGGTGTTCGATGAACTGCCCATAAATGAACGGGTTGATCGGCGCGCCGGTGCGAGCGGGATCGATTTTCACGACGGGAGTGGGCGCCGCGAACAGCGGCGCAGCCGCGAGCGCGCTGGCGAGCAGCAGAAAGCGAAGAAGACGCATGGGGTGGAGGGGACGGACCTTGGAGAGTCAATCCGTGCCACGCCCACCGGCAAGGGTGCCGGCTTTCTATCTATTGCACGGCTTTGAAGTCTGTTTGCCGGCGCGTCCGCGCGCGGGCGGGGTCAGGCGCGCAATTGGCGATCGATCCAAGAGGAGGCGAACTGTGTCACGACGACCGAGAACGTGAACAGATAAAGCCCGAGCCCGATCTGGAGCTTGGCGAGGCCGGCGGCCTTCATCGTGACGATCAGGATCGCAACGACGAACACGTCGAGCATCGACCACTTGCCGAGCGTGGCGACCCAGTGGTGCAGGCGCTGGATGCGCGAGAGGTCCTTGTCGCGCTCGAGCCAGATCAGCGCCAGCAACCCGAGCTTCGCGGCCGGGAAAACGAGCGTGAAGAGGGTCAACACCGCGAAGAGGAAATACTCGCCTTCCTGGAAGAGCGCGACGATGCCGCCGACGACCGAGATCGCTTCGTGGAAGATCCAGAACTTCGACACGTGGAAGAACGGGAAGAACACGCCGCTGAGAAACAGCGCCGCGGCGACGACGAGCAGCGCGGGCACGGCGGCGGTGGAGCGGTCGGGCGTGGACATGCGCGAATGCAGGCCGAAGGACGCGCGGCGCGCAAGGCCGGCCGAAAAAAAGCGGGCCCACCTCTCAGCGGGCCCGCGCACCCAGAAAAGGGCGAAAGAGTTACTCGAACTTATTCGAGACCGGTGACGTTGACGTCGTTGGGATACTCGATGGTGAATTTCACGGTGATCTCGCGCTTCTCGCCGGGCTTGAGGTCGAGCGTCCACTTCAGCGAGCCCTCATCGGTGGGCTTCAACTCGCGAGCGTCGGGCGCGAGCTGCTTGATGACGATCTTCTCGTTGCGCGAGAGCGGCAGCTGGTCGACGACGATGACGCGTTCGGCGGACTTCTTGTTGTTCTGGATCGTGAGGAGATACTCGTAGGTGACGCGCTTGCCGGAGTTGGTCAGGCCGGTGTCCTCGGTGAACTTCTGCACGCGCTTGTGCTTCACGCTGATCGCCTCGTCGGCGCCGAGCGCGAGGTCGAACTTCTCGCCGGCCATCACGGTGCGCAGCGCGCTGGTGGCGACGAAGGTGCCGTCGAGGAAGACGTTCATCGGGCCGGCGAGCAGGGGGAAGTCGGTTGAGTTGACGACCTTGGTGGTGAGGAAGGCGGTCTGCTGACGCTTCGGGACGGTGAGGTATTCGGGATTGGCGGCGAGCTTGGCAGCGGCGATCGGGACTTTTTGCGCGGAGCCGTCGCTCGGGATGGTGGACGCGGTGGCGATCTTGAAGGAGGCGCTGGTGGCGCCGGATTCCACGGTGGCGGAGGCGAGTTCGGCTTCGGGCGGCGGCGGGGCCATGTCGGCGGGCGCGGCGTTGGTGGTGAATGCCTGCATGTTGACCACGCGGGCGGCGTTGAGCTTGGCCCGTTGTTCGCGCTTGTCGGCTTCGTAAGCGTCGCGGGCCTCAGCGGCCGCCACCAGCGGGCGATTGACCCACACATCCAGATTCCACGCCGTGAGCGTCGGCGCGGCACCGCCGAGCGACGGGCGCGCGGTCGAGAGCGTGAGCGCGACGTTTTTCCAGTCCTCGCCGGTCGTCTGCGTAACAACGCCGAAGTAGCCGAGCGCGACGGCGCGTTCGCCGCTGAGGACGCGGGCGTCGTAGCTGGGCGTCCAGCGGGCGTTGCCGACGGTGTAGGAGAGCGCGAGTTCGAGGTTGCCAGCCTGCGCGGCGGAGACGCGGACGACGACGGTCTTGAAGCCCTTGCCGCCGGTGCCGCGGAGTTCGTTGAGCTGCTGCTCAAGTGCGGCGATCTTGTTGCCGAGTTCCTCGCGCTGCTGGTCGAGCTTCTGGTTGGATTGGGCGATCTCGAGGAGCTGTTTCTGTCCGAACTCGAGCGTGGCGCGCACGTCTTCGAGTTTGGGGCGACCGGCGTCCTTCGTGGCCGCGACGGCGTTCTTCATGAATTCGGTGATGCTGTCGCGCTGGCTGGCGAGGACGGCGACCTGATCGCCGAGCGTGCGGTCGTCGTTGCGGAGGGCGCGGAGCTGGTCCTCGATCTCCTTCACGCGGGAGTTGGGTGTGAAGTCGACGAACGTCCGGCGCGCGGCGACGTCGAGGATGACGGCCTGCGCCGTGCCGCGGCCGCTGACTTGGACGGATTGATCGACGAGCGACTCGGGGAGGTTGGCGAAAACGAGTTCCGCCTGGCCGCCGCCGAGGTCGATGGTGGCGGTGCGCGTGACGACCGCGCGGTCGGTGTAAACGGTGACGGCGGAGATGGTGGAGTCGACCGGCGCGGCGGCGAGCGCGGCGGCGAGCAGGGAAAGGAGGGCGGTGAGCCGGAGGAATTTCATGGATGCGATTGGGTGCACTGAGACCACGGATGGCGGGGGAGGTTCTTAGAGAAAATCTGTTCATCGCGCCGCACTTAGCTATTCCAATCCTATGCCCCAGCTTTTCGGCCAAGTCGTCATCATCACCGGAGCATCGTCCGGCATCGGCGAAGCCACGGCGCGGCGCCGTGCGCGCGGCGGCGCCCGGGTCGTGATCTCCGCGCGGCGCCAGGAACGTCTCGACACGCTCGCGCGTGAACTTGATCCGAGCGGCGCGAGCGTGCTCGCCGTCGCGGGCGACGTCACCAGCGATGCCGACCGGCGGCGGCTCGTGGAAGCGACGTTGGTTAAGTTCGGCCGCGTTGACGGTCTCGTGAACAACGCCGGTTACGGCACGCGCGGTCCGCTGGAGATCGTGCCGGTGGAGGCGATTCGCCGGAATTTCGAAACCAACGTCTTTTCGCTGATCGCGCTCACGCAACTCGTGTTGCCGACGATGCGCGCGCAAGGGAGCGGCTGCATCGTGAACATCGGCTCCGTGGCGGGCCGGATCGCGCGTCCGCTTTCGAGCATCTACGATTCGACCAAGCACGCGCTCGAGGCGTTGACCGACGGGTTGCGCGGCGAGCTGGAGCCGTTCGGCGTGCGCGTGACGCTCATCCGGCCGGGCTACATCGTGACGGAGTTCGTTTCGGCGGCGGACGCGGCGTCGGACGAGTTCCTCGCGCAGGCGGGACCCTACGAGCCGTTCCTCGCGGGCTTCCGCGTCGGCTACAAGAAGCTGCGCCGCGTCGCCGGCGCGCCGGACGACATCGCGCGGTGCATCGAGGACGCGCTCACGAGTCGCAACCCGCCGCCGCGCTACGCGGCGCCGTTTCACGCGAAGATTTTCCTGCTGTTGAAATGGCTCCTGCCGAACCGGCTTTTCGCACGCATCGTGCGGCTGCGGCGGTGACGAAGTGCGCGGATGCCAAACGGCATCCGCCCCGATGGGCAGGCAGGAGGCCTGCGCTGCTCGATCACTCGTCCTCGCTGTCGGCAGCGAGGCGGTGTTTCAGGCGGCGCATTTGCCAGATTGTCTCCGCCCGGGAGCCGATCAGCCAGAAGCTCGCGCCGAGGATCACGAAGAACACGGCCTTGTGCAGGTCGTCCCAGAAAAATTCGAAGAAGCGCGTGTAGAGGTTGATGCCGAGGAAGGTCAGGCCGAAGCCACGGAGCACGCCGTCGTCGTTCTTCAGTCCAAGGTAGATACAGCCGGCGGCAGCCGCGCCGAAGTAGAGCGACCAGTGCAATAGCTCAAGGTGCGTGGCGCGGTGCCAAGCGTCGTAGCCCTCGTAGTTGCCCCAGATCGAGAGGATCCATAGCGCGATGAACAGGTAGAGCAGCCCGACCACGCGCGTCGTGCCGAAGAACTCCGCGAAACGCGGCCGGCCACGCAGCAGGAGCGAGAGCAACGTGAGCGCCGCGCCGAAGAGCACGAAGCGCAGCGGATACGCCATGCCGAGGTAGTAGGCGCCCCAACCGGACGCGTAGCCCGTCTCCGCGCCGAACCAGCTGCCGAGCGACAGCAGACCAAAGATCCAGATGAGTTTCGACTCCAGCAACAGGCCGAGCGCGCTGTAGACGACCGCCGCGAGCAGGATGAGCAGCGAGAAGTGACCGCTGCCGTCGTCGATCGCCTTGCCCAGGCACGCGACCGACGCCGCGATGCCCAACACCCCGCCGAAGTAGATGGCCTCGTTGCTGTAGACTTTTTCAGGTGCGCGGTGGCGGCGCAGCGTGCCGAACCAGAAGAGCAGGGCGGAGACCGCGGCGCACGCGAGGCTCTTCAGGCCCCACGAGGCGTGGAAGAGGCGCGCGATCAGGTCCATGAGCCACTTGTCGGCCAGCGCGGCGCCGACGGCGATGACGACGCAGGCGATCGCGCCGGCGAACGAGTAGCGCGCGAGCCGGCGCCAGTCGAAGCTCAGCGGCACGATGCGCGCCGACAAATCCTCGGCGAGCGCTGGTGCGATCATTTCCTGGCGCGCCATTTCCTGCAGCGCGTTGCGGACGATGGCGGCTTTGCGCTTCGGGAGACTCAGGCGCGAAGCGGGCGCGGAGGCGGAGGACGAAGAAGTGGCGTCGGGAGGATTCATGGGGCGGGCGGTTCGCCGAGACCCTACCAGAACAAGTGCGCTACAGGTATTCGATAAACCCGATGCCGCACATCGGGTCGCTCAATCCGGTTGCGCGCCCGGTTCTGCCGGCGCGGCGAGGAACGCGTGCAGCTCGGCGGCGAACTTCGGGCCGATGCCTTCGGCTTGCGCGATCTCCTCCGGGGTGGCCGCGCGGAGTCGGTCGATGGAGCCGAAGTGAGCGAGGAGCGCGTTTTTCCGCTTTTCGCCGAGGCCGGGAAAGTCGTCGAGGATGCTCTCGCGGATTTTGCGCGAGCGCAGGTCGGCGTTGTAGGTGTTGGCGAAGCGGTGCGCCTCGTCGCGGAGGCGTTGCAGGATGTTCAGCCCCGGGTGGCCGAGCGGCAGGTTGAGCGGGTCGCGTCCGTCGGGGAAGATGATCGTCTCGTGCTTCTTCGCGAGACCGATCATTTTCGGTGGCGGGCATTCGAGGGCGAGGAACGCCTTCAACGCCGCCGCGATCTGGCCGCGGCCGCCGTCGATGACGACGAGGTCGGGGAACTGCTTCCGCTCCTCGATCAGCCGGCGGTAACGGCGGCCGACGACTTCCTCCATCGCGCGGAAGTCGTCGTTGCCGATGAAGCTCTTGATGGAGAAGCGGCGGTAGTTGTTCTTGTCCGGCACGCCGTCGGCGAAGTGCACCATCGAGGCGACGACGAACGTGCCGCTGATGTGTGAGATGTCGAAGCACTCCATGTGCGCCGGCGGGCCGGGCAGGCTGAGCGCCTCGCCGAGCAGGCGCAGCGCCTCCTCGTTCGGGCGCAGTTGGGTGAGGTCGCGCGTGAACTTGCGGGTTTTCGACAGCGTGCGTTCGAGGGCGAGCACGACGTCGCGGAGTTCGGCGGCTTTCTCGTATTCCTGCTTGGCGGCGCGCGCCTTCATCTCCTCGCGTAGCTCGTCGAGCCATTCGCGGCTCTTGCCGTCGAGGAAGTCGCAGGCTTGCTCCACCCGCGCGCGGTAGTCGGCGGACGTGACTTCGTTGGGCCAGCCGTAGAGTTCGGCGCGGACGTCTTCGTAGAGTTGGTAGCGGCCGTCGGGGAGCTTGATCGGGTGCGCGTCGCCGAGGAGCACGCCGTATTGCTTGCGCATCGTGGCGAGCGTGCGGCGGAGCAGGCCGGAGTGCGCGAACGGCCCGAAGTAGCGCGAGCGGTCCTCCTTGCGGAAGCGCGTGAGCGCGAAGTGCGGCATCTCGTGCTCGAGGTTCACGCGGACGAGGAGGAAGCGTTTGTCGTCGGTGAAGTCCGTGTTGTATTTCGGGCGCCACTGCTTGATCAGCTTGCCCTCGAGCAGCAGCGCCTCGGGCTCGGACTTCACGTCGATGGTCTCGAAGTCGGCGATCATCTCGATCAGCGTGCGAATCTTCGGTTGGTGGCGCAGCTGGCGCGTGCGGCCGGGCTGGAAGTAGGACGAGACGCGCTTTTTCAGGCTCTTGGCCTTGCCGACGTAGATGATGCGGCCGAGCCGGTCCTTCATCAGGTAGACGCCCGGCGTGTCCGGCAGCGCGCGGACCTTCTCGCGGATGGCGTCGATGGAGCGGGATTCGGGCATGTCGGCGTGCGGCGGCTGGATTTTTGGAAATTTAGCGCTACGGTGCGACCTCAGGTCATGGCCGCCTCTCCGTCGAACAATTCCCAGCCCGCCTCGGCTGGCAAATCATCTCCGCGCTTCGAGCTCGTCACGCTCGGCGACGAGTTGCTGCTCGGGCTGACGGCGAACTCCCACCTGACCTGGATCGGCGCGCAGCTCGGCCGGCGCGGCGTGCAACTCGACCGCAACGTCACCATTTCCGACGACGCCGACACGATCGCGCGGCAGTTCCGCGAGAGTTGGGCGCGCGCCGACGTCATCATCACGACCGGCGGCCTCGGGCCCACGTGCGACGATCGCACCCGCGAGGTCGTCGCGGAGGTGTTGGGACAGGAACTCGTGTTCGATCCCGCGCTCATGGCGGCGATCGAGGAGCGGTTCGCGAAATTCAACCGCACTTGCACGCCCAACAACCGCAAGCAGGCCTTCCGGTTTTCGCGCGGTGAAGTTTTCCCGAATCCCAACGGCACCGCGCCCGGGCTCTGGGCGCAGCAGGACGGCAAAGTGCTCGTGATGCTGCCCGGTCCGCCGAACGAGCTGCAGCCCATGTTCACCGATCAGGTGCTGCCGCTGCTGGCGCAGCTCGGGCTCGTCTCGGAAACCGAATCCTACATCCAGATCCGCACGGCCGGCGTGGGCGAATCGATGCTCGAAACGCGCTTCCAGCCGATCTTCGACCGGTTCCCCGGGCTCGGCATCGCCTATTGCGCGCACCAATGGCAGGTCGATTGCCGCGTGAGCTCGCCGGACGGCAAATACTCCCGCGCGACGCTCGAAGCCATCGCCGACGAGTGCGCGTCGCTGCTCGGCGACGACTTCGTGTGCTTCGGCCACGACTCGCTGGCGAAAGTCGCCGCGGACCACCTGCGCCAGGGCGGACGCACGCTGGCGGTGGCCGAGTCCTGCACCGGTGGATTGCTCTCAAACAGCTTCACGGACATCTGCGGCGCTTCGAAATTCTTCATGGGCGGCATCGTCGGCTACAGCAACGACGCGAAGATGCTGCTCCTCGATTGCCCCGAATGCCTGCTCTCGCAACACGGCGCGGTCAGCGCCGAGTGCGCGGTGGCGATGGCGTGCGGCGTGGCGGAACAGCTCAGCGCCGACTACGGCCTGGCGATCACGGGCTACGCCGGTCCGACCGCGAGCGGCAAGTGCTGCGACGACAACGGCGTCGGCACGATCTTCATCGGCCTGCATTCGCCGGCCGGCGACTGGTCGAAAAAACTCAGCTATCCCGGCCAGCGCCCGGCGGTGAAGCAGCGCGCGGTCACGGCCGCGATCGACTGGCTGCGCCGCGAAATCGTCCGCGAAGCGCGCCGCGCGACGAGTCCGTTGGTGAATTGAGGCGGGCGCCCGGAGCGGCGCGCGACGAGTTCATAAATAGCGGTTGCACACCGACGTGGGGAACGGCTGTCTTCCGCGCGCGGGCCAGCCAATATCCATGAAAATCGCTGCGTTTCTAGCCACGCTCGTCGTGCGTCTGATCGGTGTGAATTGGGTCTGGTCGTCGCTGACGACGGCCATCGGAGTTTTCAACACGCCGGAGCTGATGCCGGGCATCAAGATGCCACAGCAGCCCATGAACGACCGAATCCTTCTGATCGGGGCGCTCCAGTTTGGACTCGGTATCGTAGCCGTCGCCGCCGCCGGCCGCATCGTGCGCCTCTTCACCGCCGACGCGCCGCTGGGCAACGACTGAGGCTGCGCTTGCCAGCGGGCGGGGCGGGCGTTGTGTGTTGAGCGATGCCCGGCGCCAAACCCTTCGTCTTCATCTGCGGTCCCGACGACTTCCTCGTCGGGCGGCTGGGCAAGGAGCGTTTCGAGGCGATGGCGAAGGAGGCGGGCGCGGACGATTTCTCGCGCGAGATCCTCAGCGGCTTCGCCAACAACGTCGATGAGGTCGAGGCGGCCGTGAACCGCTTCCGCGACTCCGTGCAGACGGTCGCGATGTTCGGCGGCAAGCGCGTGGTATGGTTCAAGGACGTCAACTTCCTCGCCGACACTGTCACCGGCCGCGCCGACGGCACGCTCAAGCAGGTCGAGGCGTTGCAGGAAATCCTCGAAAAGGTGAACCCCGACGAGGTCGGCGTGATCGTCACCGCCGCGCCGCTGGATCGTCGCCGTAGTTTCCCCAAATGGTGCGAGTCGCACGCGGATTTCGAGTTGGTAGGCGGCGACGCCGACAGCGCGGCCGAGGGGCTCGCCGGCGTGGCGCTGGCGGAGGCGCGGGCGATCGGCGCGAGTTTCGGTGACGGTGCCGTGGAGCTGTTGCTGACCAAAGTCGGCGCCAACACCCGCCTCATCACCGAGGAAGTGCGCAAGCTCGCCACCTTCGCCGGCGAAGGCGCGACCATCGAGGAGGCGCACGTCGCCGAGCTGACGCCGAACGTGGCCGAGGGCGATTTCTTCGAGGCGGCGGATCGGTTCTTCGCGGCTGATTTGCGCGGCACGCTCGATGCGCTGCAGCGGCACTTTTTCGCCGGCGGCGACTCGCGCCCGCTGATCTCGTCGCTGCAAAACCGCAACCGCATCCTGATCCAGGCGCGCGTGCTGATCGACGCGGGCGAACTGAAGCCGCCGTCCGAGCGCTTCGGCTTCGACAAGTCGGCGTGGGCGCGCGCGCAGGGCGTCTACGCGACGCACTTCGGCGGCGATGCGGAGAAGAGCTCGTTCAACCTCTTCACGCAAAACCAGTGGTATGCCGGCAAACTCGTCGGTGGAGCCAGGCTCCCGACGCTGCGCCGTTTGATCGACAACCAGCAGGAATTCATCCGCGCGTTCGAGGAGATCATCCGCCGCCCGAGCGAGCAGGAAGCGGTGATGCGCGAGATGGTAGTGCGCTGCCTCGGCGCGTGATTTTTCCCCGTAGGCAGCGTGCTGGCGCGCGCCCCACCGATCGCCGCGGCGGAAAAATGGCGCGCCCAAGGTCGCTGCCTACCCGAACCACGAACGGTAGCCGGGGTCGCTGACCCCGGTTAAAAAGACCTTCGCCGAACAAACCGGCTTCGCCCGACCGGGCTCAGCGAGCCCGGCTACATTCGGGCAAGACGGCGCTACTCGGAGCGTGTCGGCTCCGCCTCCTTTTCCGCCGGCCACGCGAACCACCGGTGTGCGGCGGCGGCTTTGCCGAGGTCGGTGTTGGGACAGCGGAAGACGAGCGTCTTGTAGAAAAGCTGCGCGTCCTCCGGGTAACGCGCGGCGAGCCAACGGCCCGCCGTGTGGAGGATTTCCGCGGTGCGCACGTCGTCGTCGGGCAGCAACGTGGAGGCGAGCCACGCGAGTTCGGCGGCGCGTTGGCGGTAGTGGAAGCGGCGCGTGGGCAGTGTCTGCTGCCCAAAGCGCTTTCGTTCGTCCTCACTGGCAGCGAGGGCGAGATCGACGCCCTGGAGTTTTTCGTGCTGCGCATACCAAGCCCAACCGGTGGGCACACGATTCTGCTCGAAGGAGGGCCACTCGAAACTGCCGCCCCAAATCGCGAAGTCCGGCGCGAGTTCGAAGCCTTGCAGCTCCATGCCGTGCTCGCGGGCGAGGCGCGCGGCTTCCCATAGGGCGTCGGCGCGCGTGGCGGCGGGCAACTCGCGTTGGTAGCCGCGGCGCACGGCGGCGACATAGCGGTCGTAGGTCGCCACGAACTCCGCCGGGAAAAATTCGCGCGCTTCGTCGAAGCGCCCTGCGCGCACGAGCCGCCGCGCGAGCAAGTGGCGCAGGTCGCGGTCGGCCGTCGGCGCGCGTTCGGCGGTTGTGCCGCGCCATTCGTATTCTTCCGGTGGACGCATCGGCGCGCTGGCAGCGTGCGTCTCGGCACGGGCGAATGTCGTCAACTCGCCGAGCGTCAGCACGCGCTCCGCGACATAGGCGGCGTCGGGCCAGTGGCCGGCGGTGAGGAAGAGGCGGAGCGCTTCGAGGTATTGCTGGCGCTGGAGCGCGAGCGTGCCGCGCACGCCGCTGAGCTGCACCGACGGATCGTCTTCTTGGGTGCTCCTGAATCGGCGCTCGGCGTCAGTCGCGAACGCGACGGTGCTCAGCGCGGTGTCCTGCGGAAAAAATCTCGCAGCGTTCGCGAGGTGCGCGGCGGCATCCTCGATGCGGCCCTCGCGCAGCAACAGCATCGCGCGCACCCACTCGCTCGCGGCGGCGTCGGGCGCGGCGAAGCGCGCGAAGAGCCCGGCCTGATCCCAAAGTCCGTTTTGATAGGCGGCCCAGGCCCAGCGGTCGGCTTCGGCGGGCGTGAGCGAGGCGTCGGCGGGCAGCGCCTCGATCCAGCGGCGAAAACGCTGGGTGGCGTGCGCCGTCCAGGGCGTGTGCGGCCCGCCGCGGGCGACGAACCACGCCGTGACGAGCGCGCGCAAGTCGCGATCGGCGCCGAGCGCGCGGAGCGGCGACGGCGTGAAATCCGCCGAATCGGTCGGTGTGGCCGCGGCGGTGTCGTCGAGCGCAAAGACGGCTTGCAAGGTCAGTTGCAACGAGGCGAGCGCGCTGGGTTCGCCGAACGATTGCTGCTGCAGGTAGAGACGCAGCGCGCCGGCGCGGTCGTTGGCTTGAAGACGCACGCGGGCCTCCTCGCCGAGGCTGGCGAGAGCGAGACCTTGGCTGTCGGCGAAGCCTTGGGCGGCGAGTTCGTGCGTGAGTTGGAAGTGGCGGGCCGCGTCGTCGGGCCGGTCCTCGGCCAGCGCGCGGCCGAGCATGTAGGCGGCCCAGACGCTGCGGCGCGGACGCTCCGCGGCGGGCAACGCGAGCAGTTCGCGCCAGCGCGCGATGGCGGAGGGAAAATCCTTCGCGCGCCACGCCGCGGCGCCGGCGCCGTAGAGTTGGAACTCGCGCGGCAACTCCGCGGGCGGCGCGGCGCGGTCGGGTATTTCGAGGAGTGCGGTGAGGCGGTCGCTCGTCACGCCGGCGGTGGCGAGGGCGGCGCGCCATTCTTCGCGCTCGGCCGCGACGGCGGCTTCGGGAGGGACGGGACGCAGCGAGGTGACGTCCGTGCGCGGCGGGAAAACCCGCGCGAGCTCCGAGGCGAAGTCGAGCGTCGGCAACGCGGTGAGGCGGTCGCCGGGCATGACGAGGTAGGCGTTGGGGAAGTCCGGCCCGCAGGCGCGGACGACGATGGGTGCGGTCAGCGCGAGGATCGCGGGCGCGGTGTGATGGAGGAGTTTTGCGAGCGGAAACATGGAAATTCAGGGCAAAAGGGTCGCGGTGATTTCGGCGGCGCGGTCGAGGCGGAGCCAGCCCACGCGCAGCGTCTGGCCGGGCCGCAGCAGGCCGTTGGAGCCGTGCGGCGGCGGGCGGACGAGGAGCGTCGTGGGACCGGTGCGCTCGACTTGCCAGCCGGCGAGGCCGTCGGCGGCGAGGGCGCGAGCTTCGCGCCAGCTGAGACGAAACGCGGCGGGTTCGGCCGCGGCGTCTCCTTGATTGGTGACGGTCAACTCGAGCACGCCGGACGCCGCCGGTGATGCGAGGAGCGCGAGGCGGGCGCGCGGGATTTCGCCGCGCAGGACGGCGCGCAGAGTCGGCCAGCTCCACGCCAGCTCGTCTCCCGCGATCGGTAACCGAAACCAGACGATTCCCTCGCAATGCGGCGGAGGCGACGCAAGCAATTCTCCGGCGAGCGCGGAGATTTCGGCGGCGTCGGCGATGGCGAGGCGCGTCGTGTAGCCCGCGGGCCAGTCGCGCGGCTCGCCTTCGGCTTCGAGCGCGGTGAATTTCCCCGCGGTGTCGAAGATCAGCCGGTAGCCGTAGGCCGGCAGCGCGACGCGAAACGGCCGACCGAGCGCGGCGGCGCGGGCGATCCACGCGCGCGCTTTGATCGGATCGCAGAGCGTGAATGGCGCGGCGAGCGTCGCGGGTTTTTCGAGCGAGTGGACTTGCAGCGTGAAACCGTCCGCTTCGGCGATGAGCCCCGCGAAGTCCGCGCTGCGCAGCCAGTCGGGCAGCGTGGTGAGCGTGAGACGCGGCGGCTGCACGGCGGCGCGCACGGCGCGGAGCAGGTCGCGGTAGGCGGCGAGGCGCGACGTGGCGGCGTCGAAATCGAGCTGCAGTTCGGCGGGCTCGAGTCCGGCGGTGCGGGCGCGGGCGAGCGCTTGCGTGCAGGCCGCCACGACGGCGCGCGTGGCGGGCGAGTCCGGTGCCCAGGTGGAGGCGGTCGGGCCGACGCGGACGACGAGCGCGACGGAGCGAGCGTGAGCGCGCAGCGCCGCCCAGTCAGGGGCGACGGTCGTGGTGACGGCTTGGCCGCCGCGCCACGCGATCTCGGCCACGAGCACGTCGAACGCGGCGGAGTGGTTGCCGGTCTCCGCGACGGCGGCCCGCACGGCAGGAGTCCATGCGCGTTGCCAGACGTAGGCACGGTGGGGCAGGGCGGCGACGAGTGCGGTTGCGCTCACCACCGCGCAGAGCGCGGCGATACAGCGCCGGAAAAATGACCGGAGGACGGACATCGGCGCGGGAGTGTGACGGTGGCGGCGGGCGCGTCGATAGCGCCGCTCTACGCAATTGTGCGGAGAGTGGCGGCGGGTCATTGGGGGCGAGCGAGCTTGCTCGCGATTCGCGCGGGAGTGTCGCGAGCAAGCTCGCTCCCACAGGGGCGGCGGCGCAGGCCATTTTCCCCGGTAGGCAGCGTGCTGGCAGCGCCCAACGGATCGTCGCGGCGGAAAATGGCGCGACCAAGGCTGCTGCCTACCTGAACCGTAAGCTGTAGCCGGGGTCGCTGACCCCGGGAGAAAATATTCGCCGACCAAGACGGCTTCGATCAACCGGGCTCAGCGAGCCCGGCTACAGTTTTGCGAACGGACGTTCTTCGGCGCGCGTCTGCGTCGTAGTCTCAACGCGTCCCGCATGACAGGGCGGCGGCTTGTCGCGCGCGAGCGGGTTGCGCACGGTCGCGGCATGGCTCTCCCCACTGAATTCTCCGGCGTCACGGTCCACACGAAGGCGAACGTCTATTTCGACGGCAAAGTTGTCAGCCACACCGTGCTGCTGCCGGGCGGCGTGAAGAAGACGCTCGGGCTGATTTATCCGGGCTCGTATCACTTCGGCACCGGCGCGCCGGAGCGCATGGAGATCGTCGCGGGCGCGTGCCGCGTGCAGCTCGACGGGAGCGCCGAGACCCAAGACTACGCGGCCGGCACCTCCTTCGACGTCCCCGGCAAGTCGGGTTTCACCATCGAGGTGAAGAGCGGGCTCTGCGAATACATCTGCTCGTTCCTCTGAGCAACGAGCTCGCGCGGTAGGGCTCTCGTGCGCGCTCCACTGACAGGTTTTCCGCTGGCAACGGCGCCCGGCGCTCCGTAACCGTTGGCGCCTCCCATGCCCGACGCCGCTTCGCCCTCTTCCGCCGCCATCCCCAATGTCCTCGCCGAGCGCTATGCGTCGCCGGCGATGAAGGAAATTTGGTCGGCGCACGGTCGCATCCTCATTGAACGCGATTTCTGGATCGCGGTGATGAAGGCGCAGCGCGACCTCGGCGTCGCGATTCCAACCGAGGCGATCCGGGACTATGAGCGGGTGAAGGGCGACGTGAACCTCGCGCGCATCGCCGAGCGCGAGCGCACGACGCTCCACGACGTGAAGGCGCGTATCGAGGAGTTTTCCGACCTGGCGAAACGCCAGTTCATCCACCTCGGCCTCACGAGCCGCGACCTCACCGAAAACGTCGAGCAACTCCAAGTGGCCCGCGCGCTGGAACTCGTCCGCTTCAAGGCCGTCGCCGCGCTCCACCTGCTCGCCACGCGCGCCGCAGAGATGCGCGATGTGATGATCACGGGCCGCACGCACAACGTCCCGGCGCAGCCCACGACGCTCGGCAAGCGCCTCGCGATGTTCGGTCAGGAGCTGCTCATCGCCCACGCGCGTCTCGAGGAACTCATCGCGCGCTATCCGGTGCGCGGCCTCAAGGGCGCCGTCGGGACGCAGCTCGACCAGCTCACGCTGCTCGGCGGCGATGCGGCCAAGGTTGACCAACTTGAACAGCGCATCGTGAAGCACCTCGGCTTCAAGGCCTCGCTCGGCGCCGTCGGGCAGGTTTACCCGCGCTCGCTCGATTTCGACGTGGTCAGCGCGCTGCACCAAGTCGGTGCGGCCGCCGCGAGCTGCTGCACGACGATCCGCCTCATGGCTGGCGCGGGTCTGCTCACGGAGGGTTTTCAGGAAGGCCAGGTCGGCTCGTCGGCGATGCCGCACAAGGTCAACGCTCGCAACTGCGAGCGCGTCTGCGGTTTTTCCACGATCCTCAGCGGCTACGTCACGATGACCGCGAACCTCTCCGGCCACCAATGGAACGAAGGCGACGTGTCGTGCTCCGTCGTGCGCCGCGTGGCGTTGCCGGATGCGTTTTACGCGATCGACGGGTTGTTCGAGACCTATCTGACGATTCTGCGCCAGATGGAGGTTTTCCCCGCCGCCATCGCGGCCGAGAACGAGCGCAACCTGCCGTTCCTCGCCACGACGACGATCCTGATGGAAGCCGTGAAAAATGGCGCCGGCCGCGAGACCGCGCACGAAGCGATCAAGCTCCACGCCCTCGCCGCCGCCAAGGCGCTGCGCTCCGGCGGCAACGCGGATCTGCTTTCGCTGCTCGCCGGCGACAAACGCGTCGGCCTCGGCAAGAAGAAGCTCCAGGAAATCCTCGCGCAAAGCGAACGCTTCGTCGGCGCGGCGCCGCATCAAGTCGACGAGTTCGTCGCGACCGTGAAGCCGCTCGCGAAGGCGGCAAAAGGCGCCGCCGACTACCGCCCCGGCAAGTTGCTCTGAACGCTGGCGCCGACGCGCTTGCGCAGGGTTCGACGCCGACGCACTTGCGCCGTGCTTCTGCGCGGCGCGGCACTGTGCGTTTCCCCGAGGCGACCGGGTGTTTTTACTATTTCCCCGGGCCGTGGGAGAATTGGTTTGCCAGTGCTGGCGGCCCAACCTTTTTTGGACCCTCTTTCCGTTTCTTTAACAGCTTTAACTCCACACACCCATGGCAGAACTCGCAGGCAACTGTCTCATCGGCCAATCCGGCGGCCCGACCGCGGTCGTTAACGCGACCATCGCCGGCATCGTTTCCGAGGCCCTCAATCACGGCAACATCGAGGAAGTCTACGGCGCGCTCAACGGCGTCGCGGGCCTCCTCCAGGAGGATCTTGTCGACCTCGCGGCCGAGTCCCAACAGGCGATCCGCGGCCTGCGTTACACGCCGGGCGCCGCTCTGGGCAGCTGCCGCACGAAGCTGAAGAAGGACGCCGAAGTCGCCCGCGCGCTCGAGGTCCTCAAGGCGCACAACATCCGTTACTATTTCCACATCGGCGACGGCGATTCCCAGGAGTCCGCCGCCAAGATCGCCGAAGCCGCCCGCGCCGCGAATTACGACCTCAACGTCATCGGCGTCCCGAAGACGATCGACAACGACGTCCCGACGACCGACCACTGCCCCGGCTACGGCAGCGCCGCGAAGTTCATCGCCACGACCGTGCGCGAACTCTCGATCGACGCCGACGCCACCGCGCAGAACGACATCGTCACCATCGTCGAGGTCATGGGCCGCAACACCGGCTGGCTCGCTGCCGCCGCCACGCTGGCCAAGCGCCGCGATCACCCGAACGACCCGCCGCACCTCGTCTACGTGCCGGAAGTCGCGTTCGACGCCGCCAAGTTTGCCGATGACGTCCGCCGCATTCTGAAGCGCGAGAAGCACTGCGTGATCGTCGTGGGCGAAGGCCTCGTCGACAAGGACGGCAACTACGTCGCCGTCGAGTCCGGCGATGCCACCACCGCCGCGCAGTTCGGCGGCGTGGGCGATCACCTCAAGGAGATCGTCGAGTCGCAGGTCGGCGCCAAGGTCCGCCTCACGCGTCTCGGTGTCACCCAGCGCGCCGCTGCGCACCTCGCCTCCAAGACGGACGCCGACGAGGCGTTCCTCGCCGGCCAGGCTGCGGTCAAGGCCGCCATCGACGGCGAGAGCGAGAAGATGATCACGCTCGTGCGCGGCGACACCGACACCTATACCTGCGAGACGGGCCTCGTGGCGTTCGCCGACCTCGTCGGCAACACCAAGAAGCTCCCGCGCGAGTGGATCAACGAAGACGGCGTCAGCCTGAACTTCCAGTTCTACCGCTACGCCACGCCGCTGATTCAGGGCGAAGTCACGGTGCCGTATGAAAACGGCATCCCGTCCTACATCCGCCTGCACGGCGAGCGCGTCGACAAGCAACTCGCCGCCTTCGAGGGCTGAGTCGTCGCCCACGCGAAAATTTCGAGCCGGTCGCAAGACCGGCTCTTTTGTTTTCCGGATACGAAAAAGGCACCGGCGAACCGGTGCCTCGGATTGAGGTAGGGGCCGTTGCCCTCAACGGCCCTTTTTTGAGCGAGCACGAGGGCGCTTGAGGGCAAGCGCCCCTACCAGAGAGAGCGCGCGCTGCGCTTACGCTTTCGGCGCGGGAGCGGCGGCGTCCTTTTTCTCCTCAGTCTTCTTGTCGGCGTCGAAGTCGGGCTTTTCGAGCGCGGGCTTGCCGCCGATGTGGCGGCTGAGCCAGCTCTGCATTTCCCAGTGCCAGTAGATCGCGTTCTGCGGTTTCAGCACCCAGTGGTTTTCGTCGGGGAAGACGACGAGGCGCGACGGCACGCTCATCGCCTGCAGCACGCCGTAGAGTTCGAGGCCGTTGCCGTAGGGGACGCGGTAGTCCATCTCGCCGTGCAGCACGAGCGTCGGGGTCTTGAAGTTCTTCGCGTAGAACATCGGGTTCTCCTTCTGCAGGCCCTCGACGTTGTCCCACGGCTTGCCGCCCATGACCTCGGGGAAACCGTGCGGGACATCCGTGGCGTATTGCGCGTAGCTGCTGTTCACACCGGCGTGATCGATGATGGCCTTGAAGCGGTCGGTGTGGCCGAGCACCCACGCGGCCATGTAGCCGCCGTAGCTCGCGCCGGCGGCGGCGAGCCGCTGCGGGTCGAGGTTCTTGAAGCGGTCGAGCAGGAAGTCGGTCGAACGCATGATGTCCTCGAACGGCATCTCGCCCCACTGGTTCAGGATGCTGCGGGAAAATTCCTCGCCGAAGCCGGTTGAGCCGTGGCGATTGACCCAAGTGACGACGTAACCGGGCGCGGCGAACACGTGCGTGTTCCAGCGGTAGCTCCAGCTGTCGCGGCACATCGTGTGCGGGCCGCCGTGCATGAGCTGCACGAGCGGGTATTTCTTCGCGGCGTCGTAGCCGGGCGGGAACACGAGCCAGCCTTGGATCTCGACGCCGCCCGCCCCGGCGAACGAGTAGCTTTCGACCTTGCCGAGATCGAGCTGCGCCATGAACGCGTCGTTCACGTGCGTGAGCTGGCGCGCCTGGCCTGTCGTGGCGTCGAGGACGAAGAGTTCGCCCGGGCGCGAGGTGGTGTCGTTGAGGAAGACGACCGTGCCGCCTCCGACCCGCACGCTCGACGAGGTGCCGGCGCGATGGACGGCGGCGAAGCCCGAGCCGTCGGCGTTGGCCTTGAAGATCGGCACCACGCCGCGGTCCTCGGCGATGAGCCAGAGGATTTTGCCGTCGTGGGAAATTTCCACCTCGTCGATCGAGTAGTCGAGCGCGTCGGTGACCGGCAGGCTCTTGCCGCTGGCGAGATCGTAGCGCCAGAGTTTCTGGAATTCGCCGGAGTAATACGGCGTCTCCGTGCGGAGGAAGTAGACGCTCCTGCCGTCGGGCGACCACTTGGGCGAGCCGTCGCCGCCCTTGTTCTCGGGCGTGACGTTCTTCATCTCACCGGAGCCGTCGGTCGGCACGAGGTAGATGTCCTGGTTCAGGAAGTCGCGGTAGGGCGGCGGCGTGCTGTTGAAATCCAACGCGATGGTCTTGCCGTCGGGCGAGATGTCGAAATGCACCTCGCCGCTGCTGTTGAAGAGCCGGTCGACGTTGGGCGTGAGGTCCTTGATGGACTTGGTCGCGAGATCGACGAACACGAGGCGGGTCGCGGCGCTGTCGACGAGGTAGTGGTCGAAGTAGCGATACTGGCGGTTCTCGGTGACCTTCGCGGTCATCTTCGAGTCCTTGCGGCGCTTCAGCTCCTTCTTCATCGCAGCGAGGTCGTCCTTGCCGAGCTTGCCGGCGAGTTCGGGGATCACCGTCGTCGCCACCACGATGCCGCTGCCGTCGGGCATCCACTTGGGGTTCGAGATGGAGCCGGGCAATTCGAGGACCTTCTCCGCCTCACCGCCGCCAAAGGGGATCACGTAGAGCGACGCGGCCTCGTCGTCGCCGCGCTTCGACGTGAAGGCGATGCGCGTGCCGTCCGGGCTCCACACCGGCGAACCGTCACCGGCGGCAGCCGTGGTCAGGCGTCGCACGGCGCCGCTCGCCACGTCGACCGCCCACAGGTTGCTCGTGGGCTTGTTCTTTTCGATCGACCATTCCTGTTGCGAGAACACGACGGTCTTGCCGTCGGGCGAGAGGGCGGGACTGCCGAGGCGTTTGATGGCCCAGAGGTCCTGCGGCGTGATCGGGCGCTTGTCGGCCGCGATTGCGGCCACAGCGAGCACCACGGTGACGAACAACGCGACAACGCGAGGGGTTTTCATTCTGGCGCGAGCAAACCGAAGCCCGCGCGCGAGTCAAAGCCGTGTCCGCCCGATGCGACGAACGACGCGTCCGCCTCCGCGAAAAGGGCAAATTCAGCGATACTCGATCCAGTCGGCCGACGAATACTGCTCGATCAGCCCAGCGACCTCGTCCTCGTTCAGCTCCGGCCACGGCGTCTCCGCCGCTGCGGCGGCGAGCGCTCGCCCGAGCGCGGCGACGAAACGCGCGCCGAAATCGTCCCAATCGAGCACGCCGACGCTGCTCTTCTCGATCGAGCCCTGGAAGAGCAGGCCGTGCTTGTTCCGCTTCTGCGCGGCGCCGGCGACCTTGGCACCGGTGGTGGAGTTCACGACATCGAACAACTCCGCGCGCTGGAAACACACGCCTGTGGGTGGAGCGGCTTGACCACAAGACGCTCCGTCGCCGAACGCGTTGGGGTCAACGCGTTCCACCCCGGGCTCGCACACGGCTTTCAATTCCACCGGCTGGCCGAGCGCAACGAGGGTCTCCGTGAGGCATTCGTGGACCACGCGGTAGGACTGCGTGGCGCGCGCCTCCTCGAGCGGATGGCCGCGCGGGATCACGAGCGCGTAGGTCCAGTCGTTGCGATGATCGACGATGCCGCCGCCGGTCGGGCGACGGCAGAGATCGACCGGCAAATCGGCGGCGAGTTTCTCGCGCACGAAGGCGATTTTCTGGCTGAAACCGAAGGTGAACGCCGGACCGCGCCACTCGTAGTGGCGGAACCGCGCCGCCGTCGCGTCCGGGTAGCGCTGCAGGAGCAGGAAATCGATCGCCATGTTCTCGGCGGCGCCCGCGGTGCGGACAGGCAGGACGTGAAGGGGCGAAACGATGCTCATGGACTGACCACGTTTAGGCGTCGTCGCGCGCGTGTCCAATCGACGTTTAGCCCTGGCCGAAGCCGCGCCACCACGGCGGCAACACCAGTCGCGCGACGGCCGCCGCGAAACGCTCGGGTTTCACCCGCAGTTCCCGATCGAGCGGCGCCAGATCGAGCGTGAGGTCGCGCGGACGAGTCGCCGTGAACTGCGGCATCGACGCGCGCGGGGCGGACGAAATCCACTCCGGCGGAAAATTGAAATGCGCGCAGATCGCGCGGCCCATTTCCCAGCGCGAGACCGGCTCCGCGCCGGTCCAATGCAGCACGCCCGCGAGATCGGGGCGCGCGGCGAGTTCGAGCAGCGCGGCGGCGACGCTTTCGGCGCTGCACGCGGCGCGGATCTCGTCGGTGAAGAGCGCCATGGTTCGGCCAGCGGCCCACGCTTCGAGGAATTTTTCGTGCACGCTGCGCCGGCCGCCGAGGCTGTTGCCGAACATCAGCGGCACGCGCACGACCGCCGCACGCGGGTCGGCGGCGAGCACGCGTTGCTCCGACTCGAGCTTCTGCCGGCCGTAGCGGTGGAGCGGATTGACGGGTGACGCGATGGAGTAGGGCGGGTTCGCGCCGTCGAAGACCTGCTCGGTCGAGACGTGCACGCAACGCGCGGCGATCTCTCGCGCGACTTGGGCGAGTGCGGCCGGCAGGTCGACGTTCACGCGCTGCGCGAGTTCTGGCTTGGCGTCGCAGGCGGCGGGTTCCGCGACGGCGGCGCAGTTCACGATGACATTGGGCCGCACCTCGCGGGCGAGCGCGGCGACGGCGTCAGGATGCGAGAGATCGAGCGAAACCTGCCGCGCGACGCCGGGCACGGCGGCGGACCAGCGGCCGACGACGCCGATCACTTCGGCGCCTTGCGCGTTGGCGGCGCGAGCGACGGCGGCGCCGAGCAACCCAGACGCGCCCGTCAACAGCAGCTTCATCGCGTATCGAGCAGCCCGCGCACCGAGCGGAGCAGCGTGCTCAGCGCAAAAGGCTTCGGCAGGTGCGCGAACGAGCGCGGCGGGAAGTCGCGCAAGGCCGACGCCGGCGAGTCGACCGACACGGCGAGCACGCGCAGGCGCGGGCACTTTGCGGCGAGCAAATGGATGAGTTTCACCGCGTCGGCCACGCCAGCGTCGACGAGCAAGAGGTGCGGCGCGGGACCTTTGCCCACGCTGCCGATGGCGTCGGCGATGCTGGCGAACTCCTGCACCTTGTAGCCGTCGACCGCGAGGATGCCGCTGACCATTTTGCGCAGCACTTCATCCTCTTCGACGAGCCAGAGCGTTTCAGAGCCGCGCGCGCCGGGCGGCGTCGGGATCATCGTGCTGTAGACCTGCTCGGGCTCGGGTGTCTCGGGGAGCAACACCTCGAACGTCGTGCCGGAGCCCGGTTTGCTGCGGACGGTGATGCGGCCCTCGCAGCTTTTCACGACGGCGAACGCCATGGGCAAACCCAGGCCGGTGCCGTGCGGTTTGGTGGTGAAGAACGGCTCCCACATCCGTGCGAGCGTCGTGTCGTCCATGCCGGTGCCGGTGTCGGTGACCTGCAGCATGACGTAGTCGCCGGCGCGCAAATCCCCGGCCGGCGCGGCCAGCTTGTGGTTGGCGGTGCGCACGGTGAGCTTGCCGCCGTGCGGCATGGCGTCGCGGGCGTTGAAGCAGAGATTGAGCAGCACCTGCTGGAACTGCGTCGGGTCGATGCGTGTGTTGCCGAGATCGGAAGCGAGGCGCATCTCGACCTTTACGGCCTCGCCCACGACGCGGCGGAGGATGTCGGCGATCTCGCGGATGAGCGTGTTCGGGTTGACGACGCGCGCCTCGGTTTCCTGGCGGCGGCTGAACTCGAGGATTTGGCGGGCGAGGCGCGCGGCCTTTTGCCCCGCGCGGTGGATTTCCTCGAGGTCCTTCTGCGCGGCGGGCAGGCCGGTGAGCTTGGCGCTCATGATCTCGCAGTAGCCGTTGATGATCGAGAGCAGGTTGTTGAAGTCGTGCGCGACGCCGCCGGTGAGCTGGCCGACCGTGTCGAGTTTCTGCGAGTGGAACATCGCTTCCTGCAGCCGTCGCACCTCCGAGAGATCGCGAAAAACAGCGACGAGCAGGCCGTCGCCCAGCGACGAGAAATTCCAACCGGCGAAGAAGGCCGTGCCGTCCTTGCGATGCAGCCAGCCTTCCCCCGCGAGCAGGCGCTCGCTCGCCGAGCGGCCGGCGCGGGGCGTGAGCACCTCGGTCTTCGGGCCGTGCAACAGCCGGGTGTTGCGGCCGACGAGTTCGGCGACGCTGTAGCCGCAGAGCGAGGCGAAGCGGGAGTTGGCGGCGAGGATTTCCACGCCGGCTGCGTCCCATTTGTCGCGCGTGATCAGCGCGGCCTCGGGCAGCGACTCGAGCAAGGCGACGGCGGCCGGGGCGGGGCCGACGGCTTGGGGCGCAGCGGGAGTGGGCTTGCGGGCAGGCATGGGGCGCTCGTCGATGCATCGTGGGGTTGCGTCGCGGACGATGTCAAAGCCTGCGTGTTGAACGCGCGATTTGTGCCGCGCAATGTCGTTGGTGAAACGTTCTAGCTTCCCCTCGCCGCGACGGACGGGAATAAACGCAGGCCATGTTGCCCGAGTTGACCGCCGCTCATTACGCGCTGCTTTTCGCCGCCGGTTTGGTGGCGGGCGCGGTGGACGCGATCGCGGGCGGGGGCGGGTTGATCACGCTGCCGGCGATGCTCGGTGTCGGGTTGCCACCGCCGCTGGCGCTGGGCAGCAACAAGCTCGGTTCGGTCTTCGGCACGGCGTCGGCGACGTGGAGTTTCGCGCGGCAGGGCGCGGTGGACTTGCGCGAATGCGTGCGCGGTGTGGTGTTCACGGCGATCGGGGCGGTGGCAGGCGCGGTGGCCGTGCGATTGCTGGATCCGGCGCTGCTGGGGCGCGCGATTCCGTGGCTGCTGGCGGCGATCGTGATCTACATGGTTTTCCGGCCGAAGTTGGGCGAGACCGACCGCCATCATCGGATGGAGGCGCCGGCGTTCTACGCGGTGTTCGGGTTGAGTTTCGGTTTTTACGACGGCTTTTTCGGCCCGGGCGTGGGCTCGTTCTGGACCATCGCGTTCGTGATGGTGCTCGGGCACAATTTCATGAAAGCGGCGGCACACACGAAGGTGATGAATCTCGCGAGCAACGCCGCGGCGCTGGCGTTTTTCGCGGCGGCGGGGGCGGTGGTGCCCGGGCCCGGGCTGGCGGTCGGCGCCGGCCAGCTCATCGGCGCCCGGGTGGGCGCACATCTGGCGATGACGCGCGGCGCGCGGTTCGTGCGGCCGATCTTTCTGGTGATGGCGACGCTGACGATCGCGAAGCTGATCTACCAGCACTACGTGAAGTGACTCGGGTTTGCGTGGAATCGGCCGACGCGTAGGCTTGCGCCATGAAAGCCGTCCAAATCGTGGGGATCAAACAACCGGCCGTGGTGGCGGAGGTGTCGGCGCCGCAGGCGATGCCCGGTCATGCCGTGGTGCAGCTGAAGGCGGCGGCGCTGAACCACCGCGACGTTTTCATCCAGCAAGGGCTCTATCCCGGCATCAAGTTGCCGGTCACGCCCGGCTCGGACGGCGCAGGCGTCGTCACGGCGGTCGGCAGCGGGGCGGACGCGGACTGGGTCGGGCGCGAGGTGATCATCAATCCGGCGCTGGATTGGGGCGCGGATCCGCGCGCGCAGGGGCCGGCGTTTCGCATCCTCGGCATGCCGGACGCGGGGACGTTCGCCGAACAGATCGCGATCCCCGTGGCCAATCTCGTGGCGAAGCCCGCGCACCTCACTTGGGAGCAGGCCGCCGCGTTGCCGCTCGCCGGGCTGACGGCGTGGCGGGCGATGTTCACGCGCGCGCAATTGAAAGCCGGCGAACGCGTGCTCGTGACGGGCATCGGTGGCGGCGCGGCGCTCTTCGCGCTGCAATTCGCGCGCGCGGCCGGCGCGGAGGTGTGGGTGACGTCGAGTTCGCCGGAAAAGATCGCGCGGGCGCAGTCGCTCGGCGCACAGGGCGGCGTCAACTACCGCGACGCGGATTGGAGCGAACAGCTCCTGCGGGCGGCGGGCGGCGCGTTCGACGTGATCGTCGACAGCGCGGGCGGTGAGGGTTTCACGAAGCTCGTCGATTGCACGAAGCCGGGCGGGCGCATCGCGTTTTTCGGGGCGACGGCCGGCAACCCGAAGTTGTTCGAGATGCGAAAATGTTTTTTCCGGCAAATCAACGTGCTCGGCACGACGATGGGATCGCCGGTCGATTTCGCCGGGATGGCGACGTTGGTGGCGGCGGCGAAGATCGTGCCGACGGTCGATCGTGTCTTCGCGTTCGGCGACGCGGAGCAGGCGTTGCGGCACATGGAGGCGGCCGCGCAGTTCGGCAAAATCGTGCTGAAAGTCTGAGTCGGCGGACGGAGCGGTGGTTCACTTCGGCGCGTCTTTGCCGTCGCCGCGCCCGAATCCCGCCCGAATCGCCCAGTGGATCAGCTGAGGCGTGCTGTGCACGCCGATCTTCGTCATCACGTGCTGGCGGTGGGATTTCACCGTGAGGGTGCTCAGACCGATTTGTTGCGCGATTTCGGCGTCGCCGAGGCCGCTGGCGAAGTGGTGCATCAAGTCGAGTTCGCGGCTGGAGAGGATCTTGAAGAACGCGCTCGGGTCGGCCCTCAGCTCCGTCCATGCCTGACGCACGTCGGCCGGGTAGTATTTGTTGCCCTGCGCGAGGGCGGTGAGAGCGGTGAGCAGGTGGAGCTTGATGTCGCCGGTCTTCCACAGGAAGCCGTGCACGCGCTCGTCGCGCGATCGGAAGAGCGCCCACGCATCGTTGCGGACCGAGAGGATCAGGATTTTCGGCGGGCGCGGCCGGAGCTTGGCGAGCTGTTCGAGGAGGACGAAGCCGTCGATGTCGGGCAGGCGCAGGTCGAGCAGCACGATGTCCGGGCGGCGGAGCTGGGCGAGGGCGAGTCCGCCTGCGCCGTCGACGGCGGTCTCGAGCGAGCCGACTTCAGGTCGGTCTTGTAACGCGGCGGCGCAAAAATCCCGCCACAGCGGGTCGTCTTCGATCTGGAGAATGGACAAGGCCGAACACATGCGTGGATTGGCCCGGGCGGGACTGTTTCGGGGTTGCTCAGAAAATTCAAGCGCAAGCACGGCGAAATCGCGCTCCGGGCAAAGATGACGGCGCGGAGCGACGCGGCGGCGCCTCGCTGGAAATTTCGCACGGCTTTCCAAGCTGGTCCGGCTTGCGGGCGTGCGGTCGCTCGGGAATCTCGGCAGCCTCGCCATGACCGACTACATCCCGCTGTTTCCGTTCGCCGACTACTGGTGGTTCTACGGACTCTTCACGCTCTTCGTGCTGGGCATGCTCGCGCTCGATTTGGGCGTGTTTCACCGCGACGCGCACGAGGTGCGCTTCAAGGAGGCGCTGGGGTGGAGCGCGGTCTGGATCACGCTCGCGCTGCTGTTCGGCTACGGACTCTACCAGTATGCGCTCTACAAATTCCCCCTCGATCCGCGGCTGGTCGGGCTCGACCACGCGGCGCTGGCGAAGCAGACGGGACTCGAATACCTCACGGGCTTCGTCGTCGAGAAGTCGCTGTCGGTGGACAATATCTTCGTGTTCGTCGTCGTGTTCAGCTACTTCGCGGTGCCGCTGAAATACCAGCATCGTGTCCTCTTCTACGGCATCCTCGGGGCGCTGGTCTTCCGCGTGATCTTCATCGCGCTGGGCGCGGTGCTGATGAAATTCCACTGGGTGATCTGGCTGTTCGGCGGCTTCCTCGTGCTGACCGGCATCAAGATCCTGTTCGCGCCCGAAAAACCCATCGAGCCGGAGAGGAACCCCGTGATCCGCCTGCTGCGGCGGCTGATGCCCGTGACCTCGCAGCTGCAAGGCCAGAGCTTCTTCGCGAAACTCGACGGCGTGTGGCACGCGACGCCGCTGCTCGTGTGCCTCGTGTTCCTCGAGGTGACCGACATCGTGTTCGCGGTGGACAGCGTGCCGGCGATCTTCGCGCTGACGAAGGAGCCGCTGGTGGTCTTCACCTCGAACGTCTTCGCCATCCTCGGGTTGCGCGCGCTGTTCTTCCTGCTCGCGGGCATCATGCACAAGTTTCGTTTCCTGAAATACGGGCTCGGACTGATTCTGGTCTTCGTCGGCCTGAAGATGGTGTGGCTGAACGACGCCTTCGGCGGCAAGTTCCCCATCAGCTGGTCGCTCGGCATCATCGGCGCGCTGCTCGCGGGAGCGATTGCCGCCTCGCTGCTGATTCCGGCCCGGCCCGCGACGGCGGAAGCAAACCGCACTTGAGGACGCGCCGCTCCGGGCCACATTTCCTACAGTGCCTTTCTCCGCGCATTCCTCCCCGCCCGATCCGCTGCGCCGCCTCTCCGACGACCTCCACGCGCTCTCCGTCGCCTTCAGTGATCACGCGGTGACGCTCGGCGAAGTGATGGAAAAACTCGGCGCGCGCGCGTCCGCGCTGCTCATCATCGTGTGCGGCTTGCCGTTCTGCTCGCCGATCACGATCCCGGGCATGTCCACGCCGTTCGGCCTCGTGATCCTGATCCTCGCCTTGCGCTTCGCCGCCGGCCGGCCGCCCTGGCTGCCGCAGCGCCTGCGGGGCGTGAAACTGCCGCCGAAATTCTTCGCGCGCGTGCTGGAGGCGGGCAGCAAGATGGTGGGATGGATCGAGCGGCAGCTGCGGCCGCGGTGGGACTGGATTTCGAACGCCGATTGGAAAATCCGCCTGCACAGCCTCGTCGTCGCCGCGGCCGCCGCGTTGTTGCTCCTGCCGCTGCCGCCCGTGCCGCCGCTCACGAACACGTTGCCCGCGCTCGTGATCGTCGTCCTCACCATGAGCGTGCTCGAACGCGACGGCTTCGGCATCGCCGCGGGCTACACGCTCTTCGTGGGCACGCTGGGCTATTTCGCGTTTTGGGCGACAGTGATCGCGGAGACGGTGCGCCGCGTGCTCGAGCGCTTCGCGGGCTGACGCGCGGATGCCCCAGGCAGGGCGGCGGGTCCCTTCGCCGCCGGGAATTGCGGCGCGGAACGGAGTCCGCGCCCCACCTTCGCTCACGTCCCGCGCTTGTTGCCGTAAAGCTCGACGTGCAGGCGGTGTGCGTAGCGGTAACCACGCGCCTTGCACAGCTCGCTCAGCCAGCCGGCGCGCGCGCGGAGCGCCTCGAGCGTCGTGCCTTCGGGCATGAGCAGGATCTTGTGCGGCGGCACGACGCAGAGCGTGTCGCGCAACAGCTCCTCGATCTCGGCCACGTCCGCCTCGTCGCGGACCACGAACTTCAATTGATAATCCCCCGCCGCGATCCACGCCGCGATCACCTCGGGTTGCCGGCGCAGCGACTCGTGTTTCTTGCGCCACGTGTCGTCCAGTCGCGAGTCGGGCGCCGAGTGCGCGAGCTTCGGACTGAGCGAGGCCAGATCGAACGCGATGCCGCGCGGTGGCACCGTCGCTGCCGTCTCGATCGTGAGGTGGTAACCGCGCTCCTTCAGCTGAAACGCCAGCTCGTGGATTTCCGGCGCGATCATCGGCTCGCCGCCGGTCAGCACGACGTGCTTGGCCGGATATTTGGCGATCTCCGCGACGATTTGGTCGACGCTCAGCTGCGTGCCTTCGGGCGACCACGACGCATACGGTGTGTCGCACCAATTGCAGCGGAGGTTGCAGCCGCTCGTGCGCACGAACACCGACGGCACGCCCACGAGTTCGCCCTCGCCTTGGATCGAATGGAAAATTTCCGAAATCAGCATGATGGCAGTGAGCTTTCAGCTATCAGCGTTCAGCGGTCAGCTTTGGGTCGGCTGAGCGCTGGGGGCTGATGACTGACCGCTGCGCGGAGCACTCGGCAACGGCGGCGTGGCCTCGTAAACCGTCGGATCAACCAGCCCGGCCTGCTGGAACGCCTCGCGCCGCTCGACGCACGTGCCGCACTTGCCGCAGTGGACGGCGCCGCCCTTGTAGCACGACCACGTCTGCGCAAAATCCACGCCGAGCCGTGCGCCTTCCGCGGCAATCTGGCCCTTGGTCAGCGCGATGAACGGCCGCAACAGCTCGATGCCTGCGTAGGTGCCGAGCCGCAGCGCGTCGCCCATCGCGCGCATGAAATCCTCGCGGCAGTCCGGATAGATCGTGTGGTCGCCGGTGTGCGCGGCGATCACGAGGCCCGTCGCATCGACGCTCTCGGCAAAACCGCCGGCGACCGCGAGCATGATGCCGTTGCGGAAGGGGACGACCGTGCGCTTCATGTTGTCGGCCGCGTAGTGTCCCTCGGGGATCTCGCCGCCGCTCTGCAGCAAGTCCGACGTGAAATGCTCGCCGATGAACGCCAGCGGCACCACCACGTGCCGGACGCCGAGCGCCCGCGCGTGCGCCGCCGCGAAGGGCAGCTCGGAGGCGTTGTGCTTCGATCCGTAGTCGAAGCTCAGCACCGCACGCACGTCATGCTCGCGCCGCGCCCAATGGAGCGCGGTCACGGAATCCATCCCGCCGGAGCAAAGCACGACGACTTTCATGGCAGGCATTGGCCACAAAAAGCGCGGAAAGCTCAAAAACAAACTGCGAGAGCTTACGATGGGAGCCGCAGATGGACAGAGGGGCACACAGGTAGAGGCCAGCGATATAGAGGCCAGCGATGCTGGACGACGCGGCTTCTTCATCCGGATGCAGCTGTGCCCATCTGCGGTTCACTCCAGCTCTCCCCGCGAAAGTTGCCTCGCCGCCCCCTTTGTGTCTTTTGTGCCTCCTGTGGCCCCTTCCGTCCGTCCCCTGATCATCGCTCATCGCGGCGCCTCCGCCGAACGTCCGGAGAACACGCTCGCGGCCTTCCGCCGCGCGCTCGCCCTCAAGGTCGACGGTATCGAACTCGACGTGCACGTCACCCGCGACGGCGTGCCGGTGGTCTTCCACGACGCCGATCTGCGCCGCCTCACCGGTGTGCGCGGCCGCATCGCGGCGCGCACGTGGCGTGAGTTGCGCCCGCTGCGCGTGCGCGGGACGGAGCCCATCCCGCGCCTCGTCGAAGTCCTGCGTCTCACGCGCGACCGCTGCGTCGTGCAGATCGAGCTCAAGGCCGGCGTGCCGGTCGGGCCCGTCGTCCGTGCGGTGAAAGCCGCGCGCGCCGCCGACGCCGTGATCCTCGCCTCGTTCTCGGCCACCCTCGTGCGCGACGCGCGGCGCCTCGCGCCGGCCATCCCGCGCATGTTAATCTCGGAAGGCCGCGTCGCCCCCGCTGCGCTCGTCCGCCAGCTGGCGGCCTGCGCGGCAGCCGGCCTAAGCGTGGATCACCGCGCCATCCGCTCGGCGGCGTGGGTGCGCGGGATAGCTTCCCGGGGCTATTCCGTGTGGTCGTGGACCGTGAACGACGCGCGCGTCGCCCGCCGGCTGGCGGGGTGGGGCGTGGGCGGCCTCCTGGGGGACAATCCGGCCTTGCTGCGCGCCGCCGTTTAGGCTTTTTCTGCGGGCTTCCTTCCGTCCGTAGGCGGACACAGTTCATGATTCTCTTTCACGATTCATCCTGCGCTGGCTATGGCTCGCACATGCGGCCGGAACAGCCCGCGCGCATCACTCGCACCGTCCCGCATCTCCAAAACGCGCACCCCGACTGGGAGTGGCGGGTGCCGGGACAATTCGACGAAGCCGTCCTCCTGCGCGCCCACACCGCAGCGCTCCTGAAACGCATCGAGGAGCCGGGCGACATCGACGAGGACACGCCGCACTTTCCCGGCATCGCGCAACACGCCCGCCGTTCCGTCGCCGCCGCGCTGGACGCGACCGCCGCCGCGCTCGCCGGCCACCGCGCCTTCGCGCTGATGCGCCCGCCCGGCCACCACTGCACGCGCAATCAGGCGATGGGTTTCTGTTACCTCAACCAGATCGCCGTCGCCGCGCTCGAGGCGCAGGCCAATCGTGGCGTCCGCGTGGCGGTGTGGGACTTCGACGCGCATCACGGCAACGGCACCGAGGACATCCTCGAGGGCAAACCCGGTGTCTTCTTCGCGTCGGTGCACCAAAGCCCCGGCTATCCCGGCACCGGCACGCGCTCGACGGTCAACTGCCGCAACTTCCCCGTGAAGCCACACACGCCGCGCGAATTCCACCTCGGCGAACTCGCCCGCTCCTGGGAGGCCGTGCTGAGCTTCAAACCCGACCTCGTGCTCGTCTCGGCCGGCTTCGACGCGTTCGAAGGCGACCCGATCACCGAGATGACGCTCGCACTCGACGACTTTGCCGAGCTCGGCCGCTGGCTCCGCCAGAGCGGACTGCCCGCCGCCGCCGTGCTGGAGGGCGGTTACGCCGATCAACTTCCCCAACTCATCGACGCGTTCCTCACCGCCTGGGACCAGTGAACTTTTCGCCGCGTGCATACGATACCGCATTACCGACTCCTCGATAAAGCCGACCAACTTGAGCCGCTCTACGCCGCGCTCGATCGCGTCGACGAAATCGCCCTCGATACCGAGGCGGACAACCTCTTCCGCTACCGCACGAAGGTTTGCCTGCTCCAAATCCTCGCCGGCAGCGAGATCTACCTCGTCGACCTGCTCGCCGAGCTGCCGCTCGAGCCGCTTTGGCAGCGCCTCGCGACCAAGCACCTCGTGATGCACGGCAGCGACTACGACCTGCGCCTGTTGCGCGGGCTCTGCGACTTCCGGCCGCGCAGCCTGTTCGACACCATGTTCGCCGCGCAGCTGCTCAACATCCCGCGCTTCGGTCTCGCCGCGCTCCTCGAGCAGCACTTCGACGTGAAACTCGACAAGGACCACCAGAAGGCCAACTGGTCGCAGCGCCCGCTCGACCGCGACATGCTCGACTACGCCGCGATGGACGTGCACCTCCTGCCCGGCCTGCGCGACAAACTCACCGAGCAGCTCGCCGCCCTCGGCCGCATCGAGTGGCAGAAACAGAAATGCCAGTGGCAAATCGATGTCGCCGGCGATGGTTTTGCCGGCCCGGATGAGAATTCCTGGCGCGTCGGCGGCTCCGAGAAACTCGGCGGCCGCGGCCTCGCCGTCCTTTACCAAGTCTGGCACTGGCGCGAACGCTGGGCCGAGAAGCTCGACACGCCTCCCTTCAAGGTCACCGGCAACGAAATGCTCATGCGCATCGCGCGCGCAGCCGACGACGGCGCGCCCGTCGCCAAGGCGCTCGAAGTCCACCTCGGCCGCCGCCACGACCGCCTCTTCCCGAGTCTCGCCGAGGCCGTGCGCCACGGTTTCGCGACCGATCCCCGCTCTCTCCCGCGCCGGGAGCGCCGCCGCGAGTTCGCTCCGCTGACGCCCGAGGAGCTCTCGCGACAGGACAAGATCAAGGCCGACCGCGACCGCCTCGCGCAGAGCCTCAATCTCGATCCCACGATGATCGCCACGCGCTCGCAACTCGTGCAAGTCGCGCGGAGTCCCGCGACGATCGATGAGGTCCTCCTCCCGTGGCAGGCCCAGCTCCTCAAAGCCGAGCCCGCGTGGAAGAGCTGAGTTTACCATGCACCGCCGATTGCAGTCTCGCGCGGTAGCGCGGGTAGGGCGCGACCACTCGGCGCGCCGCGACCGTGAAGTCGGCGACGCTCGCCGCCGCCGATGACCGATTCCGCCAACATTGCCCGCCACCTGCCGCTGATGGCGGCGCGCCAGCCGGATCATCCCGCCGTGAAAATTCCGCGCGGCCGCACGCGCGACGGTCGCATCGACTACCTCACGCTGTCGTTTCGCGAACTCGATGCCGAAGTCGACGCCTGGGTCGCGCACCTCGCGGCCAAGGGCGTGCGCCGTGGCGACCGCGTGCTCGTGATGGTGCGCCAAGGCCTGCCGCTCATCGCCGCGGCATTCGCGCTCTTCAAGCTCGGCGCTGTGCCCGTGATCATCGATCCAGGCATGGGCAAGGAGAGTTTTCTCGCCTGCGTCGCGCGCTCGCGTCCGCGCGTGCTGCTCGGCATCCCGCTCGGCCAGTTTTTCAGCTACATCCACCGCGCGGCATTTTCGTCCATCGAGGTGCGCGTCTGGGCCAGCGGCTCTTCGACCGCGCGCCGCACTTCCCGCGCGCAACCCTCGACGCTCAACTCTCAACCCGCCCCGCTCGCGGCCACCGCTCCCAACGATCTCGCGGCCATCCTCTTCACCAGCGGTTCCACCGGCGCGCCGAAGGGCGTTTGCTACGAGCACGGCATGTTCGACGCGCAAGTGCGGCTCGTGCGCGACACCTACGGCATCCAGCCCGGCGAGGTCGACCTGCCGATGTTGCCGATCTTCGCGCTGTTCAACCCCGCGCTCGGCATGACGACCGTCGTGCCCGAGATCGATCCGTCGCGCCCCGCGACCGTCGACCCGGCGAAAATCATCCAGGCGATCCAGCAGGAGAAAGTGACGAACTCATTCGGTTCGCCGACCCTTTGGCGCAAAATCGCCGCGCACGCGAAAGCTGAGAACATCACGCTCCCGACGATGAAGCGCGTGCTCATGGCCGGCGCGCCCGTGCCACCGGGACTTTTCGCGGACGTGCAATCGCTCCTCCCCAACGGCGCGGCCCACAGCCCCTACGGCGCCACCGAGTCGCTGCCGATCGCGTCGATCTCCGCCGCTGAAGTGCTGGGCGAAACCAGCGTCGCTTCGCTCGCTGGCGAGGGCACGTGCGTCGGCCGCCCGGTGTGCGAGATCGAGGTGAAGATCATCGCCCTCACCGACGCCCCGCTCGCGACCCTCGCCGATGCCCGCGAGCTGCCGCCCGGCGAGATCGGCGAAATCATCGTGCGCGGCCCGGTCGTCACGAAACTCTACGACGCGCTCCCGGAAGCCACCGCCGCAGCCAAAATCGCCGCGGCAAGTTCCGAAGTTTCAAGTCTCAAGTCTCAAGAAGGAGATCCCGGCGAGGCTCTTGTCACTTGTTCCTCGTCACTTCCCACTTCCGGCGCGCTGCGCGCGCCGGTCTGGCACCGGATGGGTGACGCCGGTTACCTCGACGCCAAGGGTCGCCTCTGGTTCGTCGGCCGCAAAGCCGAGCGCGTCGAGATGCGCGACGGCACGCTGTTCCCCGATCAGGTCGAGCCGATCTTCAATCAACATCCCGACGTTCGTCGCACCGCGCTCATCGGTCTCGGCGAGCGCGGCGCACAGCGCCCCGCCATCGTGGCCGAACCGGTTTCACGCGAAGTCGTCGCCACGCCGTCGCTGCGCCGGAAACTGGTGCGCGAATTGCGTGCGCTCGCGGTGGGGCGGCCGCACACCGACCGCATCCGGCTCGCGTTCCTGCATCCGAGTTTTCCCGTCGATGTGCGCCACAACGCCAAGATCCACCGACTCGCGCTCACCAAGTGGGCGGAGCACACGACAGGCTACGAACTCGACAAACGCGACGTGCCGATCGAGTCGCTGAAGCGATGAAGGATGCGGTCTTCATCACCGGCGCGAGCGGCTTCATCGGCGGCAAGATCGCCGAGCGCCTCCTCGCCGCCGGACGCGAAGTGCGCGTGCTAGCGCGCCGCCCGTTGCCCGAGCTCGAAAAGCTCGGCGCACGCATCGTGCCCGGCGATCTCGACGACACCGCCGCGCTCGCACGCGGCATGGAGGGCGCCGGCACGGTCTTCCACGTCGCCGGACGCGTCGGCGTGTGGGGGCCGGAGCAGGAATTTCTCCGCGTCAATGTCGAGGGCACGCGCCACGTGATCGCCGCCTGCCGTGCCGCGCGCGTGCCGCGGCTCGTCTACACGAGTTCGCCGAGCGTCGTGTTCAACGGCGGCGACCTTGCCGGCGTCGACGAAGCCGCGCCGCTCTGCACGCAAGCGCCCTGCGCCTATCCCACGAGCAAGGCCGCCGCCGAGCGTCTCGTCACCGCCGCCAACGACGCCACGCTCGCAACCGTTTCGCTCCGCCCTCATCTCGTTTGGGGGCCGGGCGACAAGAACATCATCCCGCGCGTGCTGAAACTCGCGCGCTCCGGTCGCCTGAAAATCATCGGCGCCGGCCGCAATCTCGTCGACTGCACCCACATCATCAACGTCGTCGACGCCCACCTCCTCGCCGAGCGCTCCCTCTCCCAGTCGGCCTCCGCCCCCCAGCCGAGTAACCCAATAGGTTACCCGATGACGACTCCCTCGAGTGAAAACGGGGGGCGCACGTCCGACAACGGTAACCTATTAGGTTACTCAGGAGCAACGGCGGGCGACCCACGCGGGCGGGCCTATTTCATCACCAACGGCGAGCCGGTGGTGCTGTGGGATTGGATCAACGAGCTGCTGCGCGGTTTCGGTGAACCACCGGCGACGAAGCACATCTCGCTCGCGACGGCATATCGCGCGGCCGGCGTGCTGGAGTTTCTGTGGCGCGTGCTGCCGCTGAAAGGCGAGCCGCCCACGACGCGTTTCGTGGTGAAGGAGCTGGCGACCGACCACTGGTTCAAGATCGACGCCGCCCGCCGCGACCTCGGCTACGCACCGCGCGTCTCGATGGCTGCCGGCACGGCGGAACTGGTCGCGCACTACCGCGCCGGGAATCAGTTTTAGCCGTTCCGCTGCCGCACCGCTTCGAAGAGCGTGATGATCGTCGCCATGGCGACGTTGAGCGAGTCGGCCTGGCCGGCCATCGGGATGCGCACGAGCACGTCGCTGTTCTTCATCCAGAAATCACTCAGGCCATACTGCTCGCTGCCCATCACCACCGCGAGCGGCCCGCACAGATCGGTCTTCGTGTAAATGTTGTCCGTATGCGGCGTCGTCGCCGCCGTGCGAATGCCCTTCGCCTTCAGCCACGCGTGCACGGTCGGCGAGTCGGCGACGACCACGGGGACGGAAAACAGCACGCCGGTGGAGGCGCGCACGACGTTCGGGTTGAAGAGGTCGGTCACTGCGTCGCACAGGATGAGTGCGTCGCAACCTGCGGCGTCCGCGCTGCGCAGGATCGTGCCGAGGTTGCCGGGCTTCTCGATGGACTCGCAGACGAGCAGGAACGGCGCTTTCCCTGTAGCCGGGGTCGCTGACCCCGGACCGGCCTCACCGAGGTCGGCTACAAGCAGGTCGTCGAGCGAGCGTTTCCACTGCGGCGCCACGGCGAGCAAGCCGTCCGGCCGCTCGCGATAGGCGCACTTGGCAAAGGCGTCCTTCGACAGCTCGAACAGCTGCGCGCCACTCGCGCGCGCCTGCTCGATGAGCGCGGGCTCGTTTTCGCCGAGGAACCAGTCGGGGGAGAAATAGAGTTCCCGCAGTTTGACGCCCTTCTCGAGCGCCCGGCGCACCTCGCGGTAGCCTTCGACAAGGAAAAGCCCCAACTCGTCGCGCTCCCGCCGCTCGCGCAGCCGCACGAGCTGTTTCACGCGCGGATTCTGAAGGCTGGTGATTTTTTCGACGAAGGGACCCACGCACCCACGGAAGACACGGATGCGAGCCCCAGCAATTTCCTTTTACCGGCCCCTTCCGTGTGTTCTGTGTGTGCCGTGGGCCGAAACAAGAAATTCAACGACCATCCCTTCCCGTATCGCACCGAGCTCGAACTGGAGATCTCCACGCTGACCAACCTCGGCGTCGGGCTCGGCCGCGTCGATATCGAGGGCGGCCGCTGGGTCGTGATGGTGCCGTTCACGCTGCCGGGCGAACGCGTGAAGGCTCGCGTTTACCGCAACCACAAGAATTTTTCCGAAGCCGATATGCTCGAGGTGCTCACGCCGTCGCCGCATCGCATCGCACCCACGTGTCCGCTCTTCGGTCGCTGCGGCGGCTGCCAATACCAGCACCTCACCTACGCCGAGCAACTCGCCTGGAAACGCCGCCAAGTCGAGGAGCTGCTCCGCCACATGGCCGACGTCGAGTTCCCCGTCGCGCCCACCGTGCCCTCGCCCTGCGAATACGGTTACCGCTCGAAGATCACGCCGCACTTCCATGTCGGTCGCCCCGACGACCCGCGCACGCCGCCCGCGGCCGAGACTCCCATCGGTTTCCTGAAACAAGGCACGCGATTCGAACTCGTGGACGTGCCGGCGTGTCCGATCGCCACGCCCGAGATCAACGCCAAGCTCCCCGAAGTCCGCGCGCGCACGCGCCAGCGGCTCGCGGCGGGCGAGTTCAAGCGCGACGCCACGCTCCTCCTCCGCCACGCGCAGGAAGGCGTCATCACGGACTACGACGCCGTGATCCACGAGGTGATCGCCCCCGCGGCGAGTAACCCAATAGGTTACGCGAATCGGGAGGCTCCGAGTGGGGATGGTGCGAGCGCGAACGAGGGCGGTAACCTATTGGGTTACTCGGCGGCGGGCGGCGGGGCGCCGTTGCGCCTGCACTTCCTGGCGCGGGATTTCTTTCAGAACAATCCGTTCATCCTGCCGGCGTTCACCGGCTACGTGCGCGAGCAGGCGAAGGCCAGCGGCGCGCGCTTCCTCGTCGACGCCTACTGCGGCAGCGGACTCTTCGCGCTGAGCTGCGCGCCGGCGTTCGAGCGCGTGGCAGGTGTGGAGGTGAGCGAAACCTCGGTGAAGTTCGCGCGCGAAAACGCCGCCGCCAACGGCATCGCCAACGCGGCCTTCTCCGCGGGCGACGCCGCGACGATCTTCGCCGGACTCGACGCGTCGTTCGTGCCCGCCGACACCGCGGTGGTGATCGATCCGCCGCGCAAGGGCTGCGACGAGTCGTTCCTCGCTCAGGTATTCACGTTCGGTCCGCGCGCGGTGGTCTATGTCTCGTGCGATCCGGCGACGCAGATGCGCGATCTGAAGAGTTTCCTCGCCGCCGGCTACGAGCTGACGGCGGTGCAGCCCTTCGATCTGTTTCCGCAGACGCGCCACCTCGAGTGCGTGATCACGCTGCGCAAGAAGTGAGCAGGTTGCGTGCGCGCAACCGATGCGGAGCGCGCGGCTCCCCGCCGTGGCACGGTTCTCTTGCGCAGCTCGCTGCCCTATGGCGGCGCCGCGCACTCAACAACGCACCTATGCGCTAACGCCCCGATCCCCGCGTGATCGTCGGCCGATAAAGTAAAAGGCGCCGGCCAACGCCGACGCCTGAATTTTGCGCGCGGGGCTGAGCGCTCAGTTCTTGTTCTCGTTCACCCAGTCGATGAAGGCGTTGTAGAGCGGGTAGAACACGGTGTCGTCGTTCACGCCCTTCCACATGAAGTCCATCTTCACCTCGGCGACGAACACCTCGGCGGCGGTATCCGCCCGGATCACTTTCAGCTGGGCGTAGCTGGTGCGTCCCTCCTCACGCACTTGCGGGCGCAGAACGAGGAAGGGCTGGTAGTTGTCGGCGATTTTCTTCCACGAGAGGAGATTCGTGACGTCGCTCACGATCTCGCTTTTGCCCTCCTTGATGAGCAACTGCTCCATGTCCTCGCGGTTCACGACCTTCTCGAAATAGCCGAACTTTACCGTCTGGTCCTTGAAGAACTTTCCACCGAGCGCGAGGATCAGCCGCCGGTAGTTCTGCACCGGCACCTTCTCCTTCTTCACCACCGTGGCCTTGATCGAGCCGTAGACCGACTCGGTCTTGATCCGGCCGGTGGTGGGATCGATTTCTTTGGCTTCCCCGAATGTGGAGCAGCCGCTGATGAGCAGCGAAAGCGCGCTGCCAAGGACGATGAGCAGACAGGAACGACGAATGAGCATGGGATTGGATGGTGATACGATGGTAGCAACAGGCCCAGCCGGCTTGGCCCAAAGGCGGCGGACAATCGGGGGAAAATTGCGAAGACTTGAAATCGAGATCAACCCCGTTCCGGCCGGGGACGGGTGCCGTGCGCGAGATGCGCAGCGTGATTGGACGAAGCGCGGAATTTGGCTTTTCACCGCAGTTGTTCTGGAAATTCTGGACCGGAGGCTTGGGCCGGCCTCCACCAACTCCATTGAAAATGACTCCTGTGCGTTTGCCCAATTTCCAACGGTTTCTGGGGTGCCTTGCCCTGAGTGTCGCCGCGACGGTGTTTTCCGGGTGCGCGACGACTTGGAGCGACGGGCAGAAAGCCAAGCTGGCTTCGATAGCGGTGGAGCCGCCACGCGCGCCGGCCGGCGCCTACCAGAAGCCGGATGCGACCGACTCGCCCGGCATGGCGCAGGGTATCCCGCAAATGACCGGCGGCGGCCTGATTCCCGCGTTGATTGGATCGGCAATCGACGCCTCGGTGACGTCCAAGCAACAGAAGAAGTTCGAGGCGAAAGACGGGCACACGTTCTCCGCGCTCGCTGACGCGCTCGCTCAGGTGCCAACAGCTCAACTCGGGGAAGCGCTGCGGCGCGCACTGGCAGGTCACGAGTTTTTCGGCTCGCGGGTCAGCGATCGAGGCGGAGCGCGCATCAGCACGGAAATCGTGCGCTACGGATTTCAGAAATCGCCGCTCTCCAAGAGCGAGGACGCCATCCTTCTTCGCGTGCGTCTTACGGTGCGAGCCACTCTGACTGCGGCGGATGGTGAGGTTCTCTGGTCGGGTGTGATTTCAGGCGTTGCGTCTCAAGCGCGATCAGCTGGGGACATCGCGAGCGATGCGGCGTTCATCGCCGAGAATATCCGGGAGGCCGCCGAGGATTTCGCGCAGCAGCTGCTTGTGGAGTGGGACATCCAGCTTGGCTTGCGAAAGCCTCACTATTCGCGCTGAGCGGCGATCTCGAGGCTTGTAGTAATTCGCGCGGCTCTTGATGCAGCTCAAGGCTGCGGGCGGCGCGTTGCGGTAGTTTGGCGGCACGGCGGGCGTTCCTCATCGGGGGCGTGGCCGGCTCCTCGCATGAAACCCAACTACTTCAAACTGTGGCTCGCGTTCGCGACCGTCACCCTTGGCTCGCTCGCCGTGCTCGGTTACTACGGCGTGCAGATCTGGCAGCATAAGCCGCCGGTCCCGGAACGCGTCGTCGATGCGAGCGGCCGCGTGCTCATGACCGGCGAGCAAATCCAGGACGGCCAGAGCGTCTGGCAATCCATCGGCGGCCAGCAGCTCGGCAGCATCTGGGGCCACGGTTCCTACGTGGCGCCGGATTGGTCGGCGGACTATGTGCACCGCGAGGCGTTGTTCATGATGGAACAGCGCGCGCGGGCGATAATCGGCCGCAGCTACGCCGAGGCGACGGGTGAGCAGCAGGCGGCGATTCAGAGCTGGGTGCAGACCGCAATCCGCCGCAACGACTACGATGAGGCGACGCGCACGCTGACGCTCTCTCCCGAACGCACCGCGGCGGTCGCGGCGCTCGGGCGCTACTACCGCGCGATCTTCGGTCGCGCGGACGCGTTTCCCGACGATGTGCGCTGGCTCGCCGACGCGGGTAAGTCGCCCGCGGAGTTGCGCGAGGCTTACGCGATCGCGACGGACACGATCAAGGATCCGGCGCGGCAGGAGCTCATGAACGCTTTCTTCTTCTGGGCCGCGTGGTCGTGCAGCACGTCGCGGCCGGGCCTGAAGGCCGGCGACGTCGATCTGACTTACACGAGCAACTGGCCGTATGAGCCGCTCGTGGGCAACCGCGCCACGGGCTCGATGGTGATGTGGTCGCTCGTGAGTTTCGTGCTGCTGCTCGCCGGCATCGGCGCGCTGGTCTGGTATCGCGCGCGCGCTCACGAAGAGGAGCCGCCGCAAGCGCCCGCGACGAATCCGTTCGCCGGTCTGCAGCTGACGCCGTCGATGCGGGCGACGCTGAAATATTTCTGGGTCGTGGCGGCCTTGATTGTCGTGCAGGTGGTGCTTGGCGCGGTCACGGCGCACTATGGCGTCGAGGGCAAGGGCTTCTACGGCATCCCGCTCGCGGAGTGGCTGCCTTACTCGGTGACGCGCACGTGGCACACGCAGATCGGCATTTTCTGGATCGCGACGGCGTGGCTGGCGACGGGCCTGTTCATTGGGCCGGCGGTGTCCGGCCATGAACCGAAGTTCCAGCGCCTCGGCGTGAACTTCCTCTTCGGCTGCCTCCTCTTGATCGTCGTCGGCACGCTCTTCGGCACTTGGTATGCGACACGGCAGCGTCTCGGCCTCGCGGCGAATTCCTGGTTTGGTCACCAAGGTCTCGAATACGTCGACCTCGGCCGCTTCTGGCAGTTGTTCCTGTTCGTCGGTTTGTTCCTGTGGCTCGGACTCGTCGTGCGCTCCATCGCGCCGGCGCTGCGCAATCCTGGTCCGAATCGCCACCTGCTCGTGCTCTTCCTCGTGGCGTCGGGTGCGATCGGTCTCTTCTACGGCGCGGGCCTGATGTGGGGTCAGCGCACGCATCTCGCGATCACGGAATACTGGCGCTGGTGGGTCGTGCACCTCTGGGTCGAGGGTTTCTTCGAAGTCTTCGCGACAGTGGTGATCACGTTCCTGTTCACCCGCCTCGGCTTGCTGCGTCTCGCGAGTGCGACGGCGGCAGTCATCGGCTCGTGCACGGTTTTTCTCTTCGGCGGCATCATCGGCACGATGCATCACCTCTACTTCACGGGCACGCCGATGAGCGTGTTGGCGCTCGGCGCGGTGTTCAGCGCGCTCGAAGTCGTGCCGCTCACGCTCGTCGGACTCGAGGCGGCGGAGAACATGAAGCTCCTGCAAGGCCGCGCGTGGCTGGCGACGTTCCGCTGGCCGGTGAAGTTCTTCGTTGCGGTCGCGTTCTGGAATCTCGTGGGTGCGGGCGTCTTCGGCTTCCTCATCAACCCGCCGATCGCGCTCTATTACATGCAGGGTCTGAACACGACGGCCGTGCACGGGCACACCGCCCTCTTCGGCGTCTACGGCATGCTCGGTATCGGGCTCATGCTGTTCACGCTGCGGCTCGCCGATCTGCGTCCGCAGTGGAACGAGCGCGCGCTGAGCGTGGCCTACTGGTCGTTCAACGCGGGCCTCGTGTTGATGGTCGTGCTCTCGCTGCTGCCGATCGGCATTCTGCAAACCATCGCGAGCATCGATCACGGCACGTGGTATGCGCGCTCGGCGGAGTTCCTGGCGCAGCCGTTCATGGCGACGCTCCGCTGGTGGCGCACACCGGGCGACGTGATCTTCGGTGTCGGCGCGCTGGCGCTCGGGTGGTTCGTCTGCGGTTTGTGGACGGGCTGGTCGAAGCGCGGCGCGGCCGCTCCGGCCACCGAACTCGGCGCAGCACCGAACGAGGAGCCGCTCGAAACCGTGCAGCGCTGAGCCGGCGATTGGTTTTCGAAGCCGCGCGTCTGTATCCGGCGCGCGGCTTTTTGTTTGGTGCCGAGGCGGAGCTTAACGCTTCGCGTCGCGCAGTTCGGCGGGCAGCGCGGGAATTTCGGCCACGATTACTTGGCCGGCGGCGCGGCTGATGCCGTAGATGATGCGCCGGTCTTTCACGCTGCGGTCCCACGCCCACGATTGGCCTTCGAACGGCACGTCGATGGTCGTGACGTAGTCGAGCGCCACGCCTTGGCGCGGCAGGCGCAGGACGTAGAGCTCCTTTTCGTCGTGGCCGGTGACGTAGAGCAGACCGTCGTCGCCCCAGTCCCCGCCGGAGCTGGAGCTCTTGCCCCATGCGGCGACGACTTGCGGCGGAAAAATCCACGACTCGAGCAGCTGCCAGTTGGCGTCGAATTTTCCAAGGTAGGTCCAGCGGTTGTCGAAGCCCGGCGTCGTGCCGCTGTCGTTGTAGTTGGCGAAGCAGGCCCACCAAAAACCGTCGCGCTGCACGGCCCACGTGAGCGAACCGAGCCGGATGCCGAGGCTGTGCGACGAACGCGGCGCGAGTGTGGCAGTGTCGTGGATTTCGAGTGAGCTGGCCATGGGCAACTGCGGGAAGTTCGAGTGCGAGAGCACGAGCGCGCCGTCGCGCACGTAGCCGCCGTTGTAGTGGATGATCGGTCCGCCCTTGAGGCCGATCCACTCGGCGACTTTCTCGCCGGTGTCCTTGCGGAACTTGCCGAGGTAGAAGTTGCCGATGCCGTAGAAGTGCTCGGCGTCGACCGCGACGCCTTGATTGGCGCCGAGCGCGGGGAAGCGGCGGAGCTCCTGCGCCACGAGGCCGTGTTTCGTCAGCGCGGGTGCCGGCGCGCTCGGCAGGCGGTCGAGCCATTCGCGGTAGGCACTTTTGGTGGCGGGCGGTGGAGTGTCCGCCGCCAGCAACGAGCTGGCGGCGACGAGAGCGCTGAACGAGAGGAGGAGTTTTCTCATGTTGAGGGAGTAACCCGCGCCCGGAGGTCGCGGGCTACCGTGAAATGAACGCAGATTCGAAATGTGCGGCGCTCAGAAGGTGCGGGTGACGTCCAGCGTCCAGGTGCGGCCGGGGACGAGGTTTTGCGAGACGGACGGGTTGTAGCCGAAGCCGCCGGTGGCGAGCGGCGGAGCCTCGTCGGTGAAGTTGACGATGCCGAGGCGCACCTTCGTGTGACGCAGCAGCGGTGAGGCGTGCGGGCCGAACTTGTAGCCGATGGTGGCGTTGAAGCTCAGCGATTGCTTCGTGACGTAGCGGTAGACGAAGCGGCCGCCGGTGAACTGCTTCGCGATATACTCGGGACGGCCGAGCGATTCGTAGAGCGCTTCCGTCGTCGTGGCGCCGGAGTCCTGCGTCGCGCCGTAGTAGTAGGCGGCCAGGCCGGCCGACCACGCGCCGCGACGCCACATGAGATTCGTCGTGCCGCGCCAGCGGGCGACGCCGTCGGTGTTCAGATTGTCGTTGATCGTCGGCGCGAGATTCGCGGGCGCGGAGGTGGAGAGGGATTTGATCGTGTAGGCCCAGTCGCTCTGGAAGGCGAATTGGCCGATCGCGAGCGGCGGCAGGTCGTAGCGCAGGCCGAGGTCGACGCCGGCGTCCTCGCTGCTCGCGATGTTGATGAACGGGCGGTTGACCGAGAAAATCTTTCCGGCGGCCGCGACCGGCGCGGTGGGATTGGCGGCGTTGTAGGTGGCGAAGGTCGCGATGTCCTCCGCGGTGAGCGCGAAGCGGACGACGTCGGGGTCGCCTTTGTAGTCGGCCGTGCCGCTGCCGAGGTCGATCTGACCGATGGTTTTGCCGGCGGCGAGTTGGGCCTTGGTGTAGGCGGAGAGGAGCGCGACGTCGGAGTCGCGGATCTGCGTGACGCTGCGCTGGCCGAGGAGATCGGTGCGCTCGATGTGCCAGTAGTCGGCGCTGACGCTGAGGCCCTGGAGGCCGGGCACGTCAATCACGACGCCGAAAGTTTTGCCGACGGACTCGGAGGCGCGGAGGTTGGGGTTGCCGCCGAAATAGGTGCGCTGCACGTAGGCGCCCTCGTTCGTGACCGGGTTGCGGTAGGGATCGATGTCGCCGGCGCCGGCGGTGATCGACCAGCGCGGGCTGGTGAACAGCGCAGCGAGGCTCGGCGCCATGAAGCCTTCGTTGTAGGAGCCGCGCAGCATCAGCCACGAGGCCGGGCGCCAGTTGAGGCCGATCTTCGGCTTCGTGGTGCTGCCGAAATCGCTGTAGCGCTCGTGGCGGCCGGAGGCGGTGAGTTCGAGCGTGTGCACGAGCGGGATCTGTTGCGACTCGGCGATGAGCGGCAGCGCGAATTCCGAGTAGAGGCTCGTGACGTTGCGGTTGCCGAACACGTCGGGGCGCGGCGGGTGGAGCAGGAAATCGTTGTCGAGCGGATCGAGGCCGGAGGCGGCGCCGTTTTCGCCGCTGAGCGCCGGACGCGTGTCGGCGAGATCCTCTTTGCGATACTCGCCGCCGAGCGCGACCATGAGATCGCCGGCCCAGAGCGGCACGACGCGGCCGGTGGCGCGGAAGTCGCCGCTGGTGATCGAGCTCGTGGCCGAGCGCGTGTAGATTTCGGAGAAGGACTTCACGACCGCGGCGGGGTTCGTGTAGGGCTTGTCGACAACGACCGCGCCGCCCTCGACCTTGAACGTGTAGCCGAAGGGATTGTAGGCGCTGGCGTCGGTGCGCGCGAGGGCTTGCTGGAGCAGGCTTTCGCGGACGTCGGGGTAGGCGTTATCCTTGCCGCGAACCTCGTTGTAGAACGCGGAGCTTTCCCACGACCAAGTCTGGCCGAGCGAGCCCTTCACGCCGGCGGCGAGGCGGACGACGTCGGCTTCGGTCTCGATGTTTTCCGGGTCGAGGTCGGGCAGCGTGACGGAGACGAGGCTGATCGTGCGCGGATCGCCGGTGAGACGTGGCGCGCCGTCGGCGCGCGGGGCGCCGGTCGGGCTGTAGAAGGCGGAGCCGTAGGGATTGTAGGGATTGTCGACGGAGAGGACGGCGAGCTTGTCGGAAGTCGGCGCGTTGAGCGCGAGCGGCTGGCGCACCATGTTCGAGCGCGACTTGTAGTAGGCGGCGTCGGCATAAACGGTGACGCGCGGCGTGAGTTCGTATTCGCCGGAGACGAAGGCGTTGGCGCGGCGCACGCGCGGGGCGGACCAGCCGAACGAGTTCAGGTCGAGGAAGAATTCCGGATTGCCCGTGCGTGTCGGCGCGGAGCTGCTGAGCGTCGGCACGCCGTTGACGAGGCGCAGGTAGTTGCTCGCGGTGCCGGAGCCGATGCGGAACGTCGGATAATAACCGCGCGCGGTGCGAACGTCGAAGACGCCGCCGAGCGTGTTGAAGGGCGCGGGCACTTGGTCGGCCTGGTTCGACGTGCGGCTGAAATCGCGGTCGGAGAGCAAAATCGGTTCGCGGTAGAGCGCCTCGACCGTGCCGAAGAGCTGGCCTTTGCCGTTGGCGAAGGGCGTGCCGAAGGTGAACGACGTGCCGAAGTTCTCGCCGCCGCCCGCCTCGGGCAGGCCGACGTGCACGGAGGACTCGGCGCCGGCGAAGCGGCGGCGGAGCACGTAGTTGATGACGCCGCCGACGGCGTCGGAGCCGTAGACCGCGGACGCGCCGTCGCGCAGCACCTCGACGCGTTCGACGCCCTGCGTCGGCAGCTGGTTGACGTTCACCGCTTGCGAGAGACCGGCGGTCATCGGGTTGATCGCCATGCGGCGGCCGTTGACGAGGATGAGCGTGCCGGTGGCGCCGAGGTTGCGGAGATTGATGTTGGCGTTGTCGCCGCGCGCGCCGGAGGAGCCGAGGCGCGTTTCGTTTTCCGGCAGATTCACGACGGACGGCAACGACGTCAGCAGGTCGACGGGCAGCACGGCGTTGCGCGTCTCGATCGCGTCGCGATCGATGACGGTGAGCGGCGCGATCTTCTCCATGTCGAGGCGGCGGATGTTCGAGCCGGTGACGACGAACTCCTGAAGTTTGACGGTCTCTTTGCCCGGCGTCGCGGTTTGCGCGACGAGCGGCAAGGCGCTCGCGAAAAGCGCGAACGCGACGGAGAGAACGAGTGGAAGGGCAGGGGACGGACGAGGTGCAGGTTTCATAGGCGACCGGCCGCGGAGAAGCCGTTTTGTTTCGCCCCGCTCAAACGAAATGAGCCCGCGTCACGCGATCTTCACCGACGTAACGCAGCCGCCACGCGATCGTCACGCAGCGCGGCCGGTTCGGTCTTGTGCGGCGGGGTGCGGCTGCGCTTCGGTAGCGCCGTTTCACGCATGAAGAATCTCCGCGCGCTCCTTCTTTCGCTCGTTTGGCTGCTGCTGCCGCTCGCACTCGTCGCGGCGCCGGTGGCCGGGCGTTACCTCAAGGCCGAGGCCTACGACGTCGCCGCGCTCATCCCGCCGTCACCGGCCGACGACTCGCTGACGACGCTCGCTGATCTCACGGTCGTGCGCGCCGTGCAGGCGCGGCGCACGCCGGAGGAAGTGGCGCTGGCGGCGTATTTCGTGCGCGACACGGTTTTTCAATACGACGCGGTGATCGGGCCGTGGTTCACCGCGGCCAACCTGCCGTTCGCGGCGGAGTTTTTTGAGCAAGTGCGCGCCGACCGCTTCGCGATTTCGACCAAGGGCAAGGAACTCTGGGCGCGCAAACGTCCGCCGCTGCTCGATCCGGCGGTGCGCGCGGCGATCGAGTTGCCGGCGACCGGCTCGTATCCGAGCGGGCACGCGACGATGGCGTTCGTGTGGGCGGGATTGCTGGCGGAGATTTTTCCGGAGAAACGCGAGGCGCTCTACGAGCGAGCGCAGCTCGTCGCTTGGTCGCGCGTGGTTGGCGGCGTGCATTATCCGAGCGACATCGCTGCGGGGAGGTTGCTCGGCGAGCGGTTGACGAAGGATTTTCTCACGGTGCCGGAAGTGCGCGCGGCGCTCGAGCGCGTGCGGACGGAAGCGGCGACGGCTGCGGCGCGAAAAAACTGACGGCTCGCGGCCCGATCGATGCCGTCGTGGTGGGCAATCGGGTTTTGACTGGCGCGGCGACGCCTGTGTTCGATGGACCCGTGCTCTCGGACCTCCTCCAGGATCGCGCGGCCCAGTTCGTCTCCGGCACGATGAGTGCGGCGGAGCGCGAGAGCTTTGAGGTCATCGCGGCGTTCGACGCGGAACTCGGGGCGCACGTGGCGGCGTTGCAGGACGCGGCGATCGCGATGACGACGTCCGTCGTGCGGCGTGGGGAGACACCGCCGGTCGCGCTGAAGGCCCGCATTCTCGCGGCGGCGGAGGCGTTGCCGCAGCAACGCGAGCGCGAGGCGTTCGTCGTGACCGACCGGTCCGGCCGCATCGAGTGGGTGAATGAGTCGTTCACGGCGCTGTGCGGCTACGGGCTCGACGAGCTGCGCGGGCGCAAGCCCGGCGAATTGCTGCAGGGCATCGAGACCGATCGCACGGCGGTCGAACAGCTTCGCGAGGCGCAACGGGCCGCCGTCGCCTGCAACGTGGAGCTGGTGAATTACCACAAGAACGGTTCGCTCTATCGGGTCGCGGTGCGGATGAGCCCGTTTTTCGACGACGCGGGTGCACCGCTGTGGTTCGTCGCGCGCGAGCGGAAGCTCGCGTAGCGCGCGTCGCCCGGCTCGCTCAGCCGGCGAGGAAGCGGGCGCGCGCGCCGCCGAGTGCGGATTCGTAGGCGGCGGTCAGTCGGTCCCAGCGGTGGTTGGCCTCGGTGTCGATTTGCTGGCGCGCGGCATCGGCTTCGAACCAGGCGAGCGTGCGGCGAATGCCTTGGGCGAAAGGGGTGCGTGCGGCGAAGCCCGGGACGAAGCGCTTGATCTTGGTGTTGTCGAAGACGGAAGAGACGGCCTTGTCGCCGAGGAGTGTGCCCTCGGTGGCCGGCACGCAGGAAATGATGAAGTCGGACGGAATGTGCACGAAGCGAGGGCGAGCCACGCCCGCAGCTTCGGCGGTGAGTTGGAAGATCTGGTTCCACGGCAGCGCCTCGTTGGAGGTGATGTGGAAGGCGTGGCCGAGCGTCGCCGGGTTGCCAAAGAGGCCGACGAGGCCGGCGGCGAAATCGGTGTTGTGCGTGATCGTCCAGAGCGAGGTGCCGTCGCCCGGGATGATCACGGGTGCGCCGCGTCGCAGGCGGTCGATGGCGGTCCAGGGGAACAGCCAGGAGTTGAGCACGAGCGGGATCTGGTCGTCGCCGTAGGTGAGAGAGGGGCGGATGATCACGCCGGGGAAGCCGGACGCTTGGTGGGCTTTTTCCAGTTCCTCCTCGGCGGCGATCTTGTTGCGTGAGTAGTCCCAGTGCGGATTGGCGCGCGGGGTGGATTCAGTGATGAGGTAGTGGGCGGGCGGCTTTTGATAGACGCTGGCGGAGCTGATGAAAAAATACTGGCGCGTGCGCCCGCCGAAGAGTTCCACGTCGCGGCGCACGTCGGCGGCGTTGAAGGCGATCCATTGCACGACGACGTCCCACGTGTGACCTTCGAGCGCGGCGCGGGTCGCGGCGGGATCGGCGATGTCGGCGACGAGCGTGCGCGTGCCCGCGACCGGGGTATGGCGTCCGCGATTGAGCAGCCAGAGTTCGTGTCCGGCCGCGAGGGTGAGTTGGGCGACGGCGCGGCTGATAATGCCCGAGCCGCCGACGAAGAGGATTTTCATGCGGAGTTGTGGCCAGAGTGTGCGGCGGAAACGCTGGGGGCGACGACGGGAGGCGGCAACGTTTGGTATTTGGGACAACCGGGAAGGGTGAGGTGCGATCCGGCTGAGCTGGCGATAAACTGCACCTTGCCAGTGAGTTTTGACGCGATGCGAAGGCGCGGATGTGGGCGACGATGCGTTTGGCGAGAAAATCCTTGCGCGAGGGGGGGCTGGTCCTACTTTCGCCCTTCCGTTTTTTGCGTAACGCAAATCCGAGCTACGTCCCCATCGTCTAGCCCGGTCCAGGACACCACCCTTTCACGGTGAGAACCGGGGTTCGAATCCCCGTGGGGACGCCAATTTTGGCGAAGCCCGCGACTCGGCTGGCGAATGGCGGGGTTAGTGACGTGATCCGTCACTAACCTCGTCATGCCAATAGTGCCAAATACTTTGGCACGAGTTGCGGTCTCTGCCCTAGGCAGTGGCAACGCGCACTGTAGTTTAAGACGAAGTTGGTCGATGACGTGGAGTCCATCCTGCCTTGGCGCTTCATTAGCAGAGAAAGTCAGGTTGGCAGGTCAGGTCCCTGACGATGAATTGGCGGCCATCGGTCGCGACGACGACCGCCACCGTTCAAGGGCGAGATCAGCCCGGGCTCTGCCGAGGATCGGCGCTGCGCGGATAGGTGCGCTCCTCCTCGTAGGTGCCATCCATTTTGTGGATGCGCACCGAACCAGGGTGGTCTTGCATGAAGTCGGAGGTGGCGCGCACGGCCTCCTCCTTGGTCAGGCCCTCGAAGACCTTCGAGGCGCGTTCACCGCCCTGCTTCTGCAGTTTCCAGCTGTCACCGTCGTGGTTTAGATCGTAGCGATCCATGGTATTTCCTTGGTTTGGTTTTGATGTGGCTGCCGCCTGGACATCAGGCAGCCGGCCGCAAAGTGCCGTTGGCGGCGTGCCGCCGTTGATAGAGTTCCGGTCTTGAAGCGAATCCCAGCGAGTCGTCGCCGCGCAGGTGCAGGCGTAGCAATTCGCATCGTTGGCCACCATGCAGGCCCCGAAGAAGTTCGGCCACGACGAGTGCGGCAGCGGTGACTCCAACAAAGGATGCGGAAATCGGCTTCCGTGCCAACGTTTCGAGAACGACGCCACATTCACCTTCCTCGAGTTCGGCTCCGAACAGGGCGGGATCGAAGTCACTGGCTTCGGGCCGCGCGGTTTCCGGCCAAAGATCCCGGGGGTGCTTGCTTGCGTCGGGAAACGTGTGCAGCAGCAGCCGGTCGAACTGGTCGAGCGAAGAGCCGAGGCCGCACTCGACCACAAGATCGAAGCCGGCAGCCTCCAGGTCACGGCGGCCGGTGGCCGAATCAAAACCGCACAAAGCGATGCGAGGCTCGTCGTCGCTCACGCGGGTGTTGGCGTCGAACGCTCGCTCGATCAGCTTGGTGCGGAAGCCGCGAGCCTCCGCCCAAGCGGCGCACGTGCGGGTCTTGAGCGCCGTCACTACGGCTGGTTCGCACAGGAGCCCCGCGCTCCAGTTGCCGGACGTGATGACGTCATAGTCGTGGAGGAAAAGCAGCGCTTGGGACTGGGCGGGATACGGTAGCAAACCGAGGGTCCACAAATAGGCTTGGCCGAGATGCCCGAGACCCAGCAGCCAAACTTTTTCCGGCAGACGAGTCAGCGCTGGACCAGCGGCACGCGAGTCCAGCCAAGATTGCGCGGGCGACCATAGAGAGAGGCCGAAGGGGCGGTCACACACTCCCAAAGCGAGGCCCGCAACATCGAGAAAACAACGAGCGACCGTGATGCCGGCGGCGAGCACACCGCCAAGAGCGAAGCCTTCACCGGGCGCAAAGGAGGTGGCCAACCCGGCGGGGACAAATCCACCGCGCCAGCCATCAGCCAGCAGAACCAAGTCGTCTTCTCGGGACGTGAGCGCCTCCCCGAACCACACGGTCTTGTTGGCGTCCGGTCTTTCGGTCACCACGCTTGCCCCCAAGGCGTGGGCGACGCACGAAAGAGGCTGCCCCTGCCAGCCGGGCAGGATGCAAGTGATGCCTTCAGGAACTTGGGCGGTGACGCCGCCCAAGAACGCACGTTTGCCCGCGTTTACCGCGGTGAGCAAAGCAGCCTGATACTCGGCGCGTCGTGCCGCCGCCGGCGGGCAGATCAGGTGGAAACGTAGCTCCTCCAAGAGCGAAAGCGCCTTCGCATAGTCAACGCGATGGCGCTGCATGCCCGCCTTGGCGAGGCGGTTGAGATTGTCCACGGTCGGTAAGGAAGTTTTCACAGGAGAGAGAGGTGAAAGGCTGGGTTCCGATCAGTGCAGGCCTGCCAGCGGTGATTGCCGCGATAACGGTAGATGCCGACGCCGCGGAGAGAGAAGGTGTTGAATCGCGCAAAGTGGGGCACGATGAGGGCCAGATGGCCGGGAGTGCCGACCATCGGATGCGTTTCATCCGCGTGGCTCTGCCCCGTCCAGTCTCCGGGGTGGGTGTGCACGTCGGTGACCACGCGGAGCTGGCGGGACTCACACAGTTGCCACAGGCGAGTGTAGCCGGAGCCTTGAAATACGATGATGCCGGTGTCCAGCGCGTGGGGATCGAGATCATCGTAGCAGACGTGCGCGGCGATCCGCAGGCTGTCGGGCGGAGCCAACAGGAACGCGCCGCTTTCCCGCTCGCCCGCCCCACGGGCCCGGAGGTCGCGGACGAGTGCGCACCAACGCCAATACGAGATGGAAACCGGTTCACTCATCGGCGGCAGGGTTGAGGGTGCGGAAAACAAAGGTGAGGTAAGCCGTGATCGTGTGCTTCGGTGTCCACCACCATTGGGCGAAAGTCTGCTTCCATCCGTCATGCCCACTCATCGCCGTGCGGTCGCAGGGCATGTAGAGTGCGGTGGTATTCCAGTTCGGATTGAACACGGCGTTTACATGCGCCGAACCACGCGGCCACCGCTCTTTTGGCAGCGGAGCGTTGGCAACGGTATCCCAAGGTTGGGCGGTCGGAGCCTTTGCTGGGTAGTCGTCGAGGTTGAAACGCAGCGCGACACGGCCTTCGGCGGTGAAGCGGGGGTCGCTGCGAACCCAGATGCGGCAATGCGGCCATCGTCCGAAATCCTCGTCAGGCAGCAGCCCCCAACGGCCGGCATCGGTTCCCGCGACAAAGGGGGCCTCTTCCAGGTGCGACTGGAAGAGGCTGAGGTCTGGAGCGACGGCGTTCATCCCTGGACCTGGCAGATGTCGGCGAGATAGGCAGTGACCTCGCACTTCGGGAAGCGAGCGTAGCTGCCGATCGCCGCCTCCTCGCTCATCGACTGCCCGGAGGCGTCACCGAGGCGCAGTTCCTTGTTCTCGGCATCGGCACCGGTGAGACCAAACTCCTTCAGCGCCCACTTCAGGACCCGTCGGACACCCACGCTGGGGGCGAAGGCCTTCGTGGCACGCTTGAGGTTGAACACCACCGTGACCTCGATCTTCCGGCAGCGGTGGCAGTGGATCCGGAGGCGCTCCTTGGCCGGCTCTTTGAACCGCTCCGGCGTGAGGGGCTCGTCCTCGTCCGCCGCGAAGAGGAGGACTTCCTCAACCTTTGCGTCGGCGGAGATGATGCCGGCCTGCTGAGCGGCGACGAGCAATTCGGCCGGCGTCGCCTTGGCCGGCACTGAAACAGGAGTGGGGTTACCCTCTCCGCTGATGTGGATGTCTCTATTCATGTTCTTACGAGTTGCAGAAGTCCGTTCTGGGCTTCCTGGCACTCACGAGTATGAGCGCTGCTCACTAAATCAAGCACAATCGCTTGAGAAAGTGAGCACTGCTAAGCAACCGATAAAAATACCACGCGCCGCTTGAACAAGCCGCGAATAACTGATAGGTTATTGATACGGCAATTTTTCCCTCCTACCCGCTCTCCCATGGACACCACCGCGCAATCACTCGGCTCCGGCCTTAAATCAGCCCGAGAGGCACGTAACCTCTCGTTACGGCAAGTCGAAGAGGTGACAGGCATTTCGAACGCTTACCTAAGTCAGTTGGAAAACGACAAAGTGAAGAAGCCTTCGCCCCATTTCCTCCACAAGCTAGCCGCGCTCTACGACGTGCCCTACGAGCTGTTGATGGAGTATGCTGGCTACATCAAACGTGCAGCAGAGGCCGCCACTGAGCCGCGCACCTTGGCCGCCGCGGCGTTTCGCAGCCAAGCGCAGCTCTCTCAAGCCGGCGCGGCCCTTTACAGCCAAGCGCAGCTCACGGATGAGGAAGCCGCGCAACTGCTCGATTACCTCGGCTACCTGCGTTCGAAACAAAAAACTAAATGAGAGCGCCCGCTTTGGAGTCGGCCGCAGAGGTCGAACATATCGTTCGGAACCTGCTGCGGGAGTCCAAGGCATGGGGCAAATTTCCGACGCCGGTCGACGACATCGCTGCTTACAGCAAGCTGGCGATCGACCGAGGCGTTGATCTGCGGACGATCGATCCGGGGTTTCTACCCCGACAACTTGAACATCTGTCGAGCGCGCTGCGGAAGATTCTCGGCGTGATTGATCGTCGGCAGCGAAAAATTTATCTCGACCATTCGATGTCGTCGTCACGAAAGGCCTTCGTGAAACTGCACGAGATTGGCCACGATGTCCTGCCTTGGCAGGCGATCAACCTCAGCTACAGCGACGACGAGAAAACCATTAGCCACGAGGCGCCGGAACTTTTCGAACGCGAGGCGAGCTTCTTCGCCTCCGCAGCCCTGTTCCAACTGGAGCGCTTCGACGAGGCCCTGAAAAAACTCCCATTGTCGTTCAGCTCCGTCCGTGTGCTCGCGGAGCAGTTCGGTGGGTCCGTGCATGCCACCGCGCGCCGCTATGTCGAACGGTGCCCGAAGCGCTGCGCCCTCCTCGTCTTCAATCCCCCGGCGACTCGAACCAAGACCTGTCCGATGCCGGTCCGCAACTGCTTCGAGTCTCCACCCTTCACCGACGATTTCGGTCGGCTCGGTGTGCCCGATGTGTGCGACTCTCAGCATCCTTTCGTGCAGGATATCCTGCGCGGTCGTCGCCTTCACGAAGAGGGCACGGTGACGCTGCCGACGGCTCGCGTGCCGAGCCTCCAGCTGAACTACCACTTCTTCAACAATACCTACAACAGCTTCGTCTTCATGCTGCCACCCGGTGAGGCAATGAAATCGCGCATCACCATCGTGAATCGCGTGAACTAGGCCCCGCTCTGGGTCTGGATGCGCACCGTCGGCCGCAGAGTAAGATTCTGCGTGTGAAAACGGGTGTGAAGAATCCGCGCCATTTCGTCGTAAACCGGCGCGCGCTGGGCGGGATCCCCGATAGTCAGGATCAGAGCAAAAGGTTGCGGCGCAGTCATCGCGATATTGACGTCGTGACGGCAGAGCAACCGGACCTTGAGGCGCCAGCGTTTCCCCTTCACGCCGGTTGGCAACAGCCGGTAGTAGGTCCGCACCGGCGCCCATTTCCGCAGGTGCTTCACCTGATAGGATTCGTAGAGTTCGCTGGACCGGGAGTGTTCAACAGGCACCTGACCTTTGAAGTTCTCTTCGCCGTCGCCATCCACAAACACGCCGAAGGAAGCGTCGATGTGGGTCTCGCAGTATTCCGCACCGAAGTCGCCGTTGCGCATCGGCGGAAACGCGAGCGTCATGGCAATCTCGCCCCGATACCGGCCGTTCGTAGAAAGCGAAGGGGGATACGGAAAATCGTCCCACTCCAAGAAATAACCGGGCCGCAAGTGCTCCTCGAACACCAGTGTCATGGCGGAGGGCGTGCATTCAAGGGCGGCCCGCACTCCGAGCGGCGTGCCGAACCCAAAATAGTGATCCTCGCCGTCCGGGACGCGCTGGCGCGTGCGCAGGTCTCGTGCGCAATGGGTCAGGACCGCGCGAGCGACGGTCACCGACGGCGCCGGGGTGATCGAGTGAAAAATATGGGCGAGTTGCCGCGAAACCAACGGGGTCGCGAAACTGGTTCCAAGACTGTCGATCAAACGGGGCTGCACATCCAACGAGGTCACGCCATGGACGGGACTGCCTGCATGCCCGATATTGCCGCCGAGGTGAACGAGGTCGGGCTTGATCACATAATTAGGGCCGGGGCCATTACGGGAAAATGGTGACGGCTCACCGCGCTTAGATCCGTGCGGGGCGAGGTCCATCTGCGCCACCGAGCCTACAACGATGCCGAGCACGCTACCACCACCCGCTGGTCCTGCTACAGCTCGTAGCCGAAGTGAGCTTTCCCCGACCCGACGATGTCGACCCCGCAGATCCGGAGATGTTCGATATCGGCGAATGCCTCAAAATTGTCGGCAAGGCGCATAAGGAGAACCGATCTGATCTAGATGGCCTTCGGCGCTGGTGCCAACGTGCATTGGGCTACTATGAACAAGTGGATACACCAAATGGGTTTCACCTTACGATGCACGCTGAGTGTTTGATTCTGTTGGAGGACTTTAGCGGCGCCCATGCGATTCTGGCTCGGGTCGACGACGCGGAACGCGAGGCGCACTGGTGGCATCGACAGGCGCAGGCCTTGCGGGGGTTGCATTTGCTCGACCAAGCGGAAGCCGCGATCGATCGCGCGCTGAGCCTGCGCACATTGGCACATTTCCGAGCGGCGTTTCTCTTCGCCAAGGGCGAAATTCTCGCTGACCGGCGCGACATGCGATGTCTCGCAGTAATCGCTGAGGCACGCGCGCTGGCCACCGGACCTAAGTTCCCGGTCCAGCTGGACGAGACGCTTGCGCGGTTCCGTGCTTTATTCCCGGATCTGAGTTCACCGGCTTAGCCTGTGAGAGAGCGCGCGGATGCATCCACTGAACGCGAGCAATTTCGCCACACTGCCCCTAGCGCTTCACGTCGTCCTCACCATAGCTTCGGCGGTCTCTGGACTTCAGGTTAGGCGCGGCGTGCGGAGGCACCACTACCATTCCAAAAAACCGAGCTGTCTTGCGCGACGACGTCGTGCTCGCCTGCCCCAAAGCCGCAGTATCCGATTCGGCGAAGGCATCAAAGTTGACGTGGCCGCCCCTGGGCGGACGGCTTTGTCGAGCCGTGTGGCAGATCAACTGGCAAGAAAAGGAATATAGGCGGATCAATCTGGCATGAGCTTCTCGCACGATTGCATATGTCCGCTAGCCTCTGGCCGTTCATTCTGGCACGAGGCATTCTGGCCTTCTGGCAAAAACACGGCAAGCGGAAGGCCGACGACATCGCCGTGCGAGGTCGCCAACCCGCGGCGTGCCGCGGTATTGCACTCATACGTCACATGAAATCTTCGATCAATCGAGCGGATGCGCTCCCTGTTATAGGGCAGAAGGTGAGCTTCGGGCGCTTGCTTCGGCAACGTCTTCTCTGGCGTTGGGCGCTGGTCTTGGGCGCGGCATTCGTTGTGCTCGCGGGTGTTTTCGTCTTCGCTTACCTGCGTAACGCGGAGCGGTTTTGGCGATGGGAGGGCGTCGCGAGCTCCGCCTCGCTCGCCCTTTGGGTGGGCCTGCTTCCGCCTATCGTTTACGCCTACGTTTTCGCGCACGAGTTCGGGCATCTGCTCCCGTTCCTCCCGCGGGCAGCGTGGAACCGGCTGCGCCGGGCGCCTGATGCACACCCGCGTCCGTCCTTTCTGCTCATCGGGAGGGACGATCGCTATCCGAATTACGCGCATTTGTTTTCGATTCTGGGGACTGAGGTGAGGCTCGGCGTGGGCTTGATGGGGTGGGCTGACGAGCCTGACATGCGAGCCGAGTCGGAGTTTTTCGTGCGGTTTATGGCTGGGATGGGGCACTTCTTCCCCTGTGCCGTTGCCGGCGTTCTGTTCGTCGGCACGCACGGGTGGGCGCAGTCGACCGGCTGGGTGGACCTTTTCGTGAGGTGGGGCGTCTTGCTCTTCCCGTTCTTGGTTCTGCTCCTAGACCTGCTGCTCAGTTGGGGCGAGCGCCGGACGGACTTCCGCATTGTCGTTTTTGGTAAGCGGGAAATGTATCCCGAGGGCTAAGCCAGGCTCCCGGGCGGCCGTAGGCGCCGGAAGCTCTGGGGTAGCGAGCACCATCGTGGCGAAAACCGGCCGAGATAGTGTGCAAAAGAAGAATCGTTGGTGAAATACGATTCTAGAATGAGACTGCGACTAATTCTGCCAGTTTACATGGCGGAGGCACAGAATCAGCCAGGTTCCTAGGCCGGAAAAAATGCATTCGGTGAAATGATCGCCCATTTTCGGCCAGCAACATTGGCAAAACGACGGCACAAATCACGCCGTTCGCCATCGGCAGCGAGTCGCGGGCTTTTCGTTTTTGGGCATCCCGTTTCGCCTGCATTTTGGGGCGCGCCCTATCGGAGAGGTCGCGCCTTCGGGGCAATTGGAAAGAGGCAACCACCTAGAAGTTCACCACTAGATCGCGAAGGCGCGGGTGAGGAGGTTGCGCACTTCGCTCGCTTGTCCGCGCAGCCGCAGCACGCGCGGATGCCACGCCAGCGCCATCGCGCGGTCCAGCCGCCGCAAGGCAGGCGCATCGATCACGCGCACCTCCGCGGCCGGCAACTCGTGCAGTGCGATCGCAGGCAGCACCGCCCCATGCCCTTTGCCCCGCACGGCGGCGAGGCTCTGAGGGAAGGACTGGCAGGTGAGACGCGGACGAAGCTCGCCGCCGGCTTCGGACGCGATTTCGCGCAGGCGCTGCGAAAACTGACCGTCGCCGGTCTGCGTCACCAAAGGCACCGAGGTCAGGGCTTGGCGGAACGAGGCGCGGGGCGCGGGCACGAGGGCTCGCGGCACCACCAGTCGATACGTCAGCGTGCCCAGCGGGGCACTCTCCAGATCGGCGGTGACGGCATCTGCACGCACCAAACCGAAATCGAGGCGCCCATCCGAGAGCTGGGCAATGATGTCGTGGGTCCGTAGGTTGAAGGTCGAAAAACGCACGCGCAATTTGGCAACGCGCTCTCTCGGAAGCCGCGGGATCACCAGCCACTGCAAGAGGCTGTCTCCGGCCGCGAGTCGGTAATCGGCCTCTTGCTGTAGGCACTCGCGGCGCAGGTCGTGCAGCGACTGAAAGTGCGCCCGCGTGATTCCTGCCAGCCGCTCGCCCTCGGGCGAGAGCTTCAGCTCCTTGCCCCGGCGCTGCGTGAGCGAGACGTTGAAGAACTCGGCGAGTTCGCGCAGCTGGCGGCTGTATTGACTCTGACGCACGGGGTCACCGGGCGCGGCTTGGGCGATGCTGCCGGCCTCCTGCACCTCGAGGAGCGCGCGCAGCCGATCGAACGAGAGGCCGCGGTTGGCAAAAAGATCCTCAAACATGATTATTAAGTCAGGTATCCTGAGGACGCTGCTGTGGCAAGGCTCGGCGCGGTCAGGTAAGATGCCGTCACGTTCGATCTGCGGTGCAGGGCGAGATTAGGGAAAATGAAACCACCCCCTTGATTTCGCACCGGCTGCGGTCGTTGTAACCTAGTAGAACCAACTCTCGTCACTCACCCGCCATGAAACCCGCGACCAACCATACACTATCCGCCCTCCGGCAGCCGGAGTGGCGAGGTTCGTGCGCGGTGTTTATCGCGAAGACGACGAACCCCTTGGCGGAACGACTCGGCGATTATCGGCCGAATTCCAGCCAGGAGAACCAAGGAAGTGGTGTGACCTAGCGTCGACGGACTCACTGTAGCCGTCTGCTGCGGCCCACTTCCGCCCGGAAGTGGGTTTTTTCATGCCTGAAAAGGCCGCTTCCGGAAGCCGAGTGATCAACTCGTTTTTCCAGATTCCGTAAGCGGCTTCATCGCTGAGCCCAGTTCGATCAGCCAACGCCCGCATCAAATCCTGCGGCCATCCAAACCATACTGCGCAACCGCGCAGTGAGAGAGGGATGACGGTGTGTGTTCTTTTTTGCGAATGCATGAGGCCCAGTAGCCTCGTGCGAAACGTGCGGTGCGCCCGGATGGGCGTTCAACGGCCTGGGGCCGGCCGCACGTCCAATTTCATGCGCCCTGTCGTCTAACACGCCAGGATTCCGGTCTTTCGAGCCGGTGATGCGGGTGTGACGAAGCGCAGCGGAGATGGGCCAGCCGTAGGCTGGGCTCGTCAGAGCCGAGCGCAGCGAGCCAATCCCGTCGGGGCGACCATTTTGTTCGAACCAGCGCTGGTTGTGTTTCCGAGACCAGAATTCGCCGTGCCCCATCGGACTTTTCGGTAGCTTGCCGGCAGCCAGAGCCGGCAGGGGCTAATTTTTGCGCGCGTGGCGTAGGAGCAACGCAGCGGTCCGCCAGTCCGCAGTCCCGAGTGCGATTCTCGGCGCGCGCACCATCTTGAGGAGTTGTGGTGTAACAGCAGCACAGCGGACTTTTAATCCGCATGGCGCGGGTGCGAATCCCGCCGGCTCCACCATTTTGCCACCAGTCAGTCATCGAGGGCGGACACGCGGAGAAGTCTTCCGCTGCCGAGCGACCTGGAACTGCGCTGGCGGCTGACGCGACGTGCCCGGGAGGCCAGCAGGCCGACCGGGCCGCCGCAGGCGGAGCCCTCAGGGCCGAGCGCGACGAGCGCGAGCCAACAGCGAAGGGACCGGTCTGCAAAACCGGAATCACGCGGGTGCGAGTCCCGCCGTCGCGTCCAGACTTTGGGGTTGTGGTGCTAATAGCAGCACGCCGCGCCCGCAACGCGGAGGAGACGGAGCGTAACCGTCCAGCTCCACCATTTGTTCAGGTCCTAGATGTCCAAGCGGACGGGTTGGTTTCCAAGTCCGACCGGGAGGGTGCGAGTCCCTCAGGACCTGCCAATTTTCCGGAGGTCAGGCCGATCTAGTGATGGCGCGTGGCTGAAGCCCACGAGAGCGCGGCGCGCAACCGCGGGCCTCCACCATTTTTTGCTGCGGGTAGAACGAGGTTTCCGCCGGGTCTCATAAGCCACGGCGCCGTCGGTGCGATTGACTCGCTCGCAGACGCGGGCTCGGGCCTGTGGCCCACACCTTCGGTGTGCCGTTTCGCTTCGCTCCACCGACACCCGCACCCATTTTATATCGGGGTGTAGCGTAGCAGCCAACGCGCTCGGCTTGGGACCGAGAGATCGCAGGTGCAAATCCTGTCGCCCCGACCAATTCCATCAGGTGCGTGGCCCAGTCAGCGGGGCACCGGCCCGTGACGCCGGGGAAGCGGGTGCAAATCCCGCCCACCTGACCACCTTTTGCTCGCGGAGATGAAGAGTCGACGGAGCGCAGCGAAGGAGGGGCCGCCGTAGGCGGAGGGCGAAGCCCCGAGCGCAGCGAGCCAATCAGCCCTCCGTCGAAGGGAAGTCAGTCGGTGCGAGTCCGATCGCGAGCGCCAGTTTGAGCGGGTCGTCGAACAGCAAGACACCTCTCCCACACAGAGGAGATCACGGCGCGAATCCGTGCCTGCTCACCATTGCCAGGTAGCTCAACAGCAGAGCGGCCGTTTGTTAAACGGCGAGATGCAGGTGCGAGTCCTGCCTTGGCAGCCAATTTCGTCGCCGAGTGAGCGAGTGACCACGCCTGCCCGACATGCAGGAAGGCCAGGTGCGATTGACTCGTTTCGCTAACGCGAAACTCGGGCTGCGCCCACACCTGCGGTGTGCCGCTCCGCTCGCGGGGCGAGCTTCGCCTGGGGCGACGACCACCACGGCTCGGTGGCGCAGCAGTGAGCGCAGCTCCCTCATAGGGAGAAGGTTGCGGGTGCGAGTCCCGCCCGAGCCCCTTTTTTTCGAGACGTGGCAGACAGAGTGCGTAGCACGGAGATGGCGACAGCCCTGAGCAGGGCGAAGGGTGAGCCGAGCGGGCGCCCCTTGGGCGCGAGGCGAACAACAGCAATTGCAGCGCGCTGTAAACGCGCCGCCCGAACGGGCTGCGGAGGTGCGGGAGCGTAGCAGCGCGACCGGGCCGCCGCAGGCGGAGCCCGTAGGGCCAAGCGCGATGCGCGAGCCAATCCTTCCGTCTCGACCAATTTTCCTGCGGATGTGGCGGAACTAGCAGACGCCCCGGCCCGAGATGCCGGTGAACGCAAGTTCGTGAGGGTGCAACTCCCTCCGTCCGCACCAATTTTCGGCGAGTGGTGGAATGCATACACGCGAGTCTCAGAAACTCGTGAGCGTGAAAGCTCGTGCAGGTGCGAATCCTGTCTCGCCGACCAATTTCTGGGCAGTGAGGGTGAAGATACTTCGCCTCCAACGATACCCGTGCCCTCCGGCAAGATGGGCTGCAATAAACGAGCGCCCGTTCGAAGTGCGAACTTCGGACGGGAAGGGCTCCAGGGTGCTTCGCCTGTATTTCTCCCAGAAAATATTTCGGAGGCAGTGAGCACGCGGATACTTCGGAAAACGCGCTCGCCGATCCGGCGAGAGTTGTGGGTTCAAGTCCCACTCGGGCCGCTAGGCTCGATGGCGGAATCATCAAACGCTGCGCGCGGTTCTCTCCTCCGTCCCCTTGAGGGTAGTGAAGGCACGGTTCCTTCGGTAAAGCACTCTGTGCTCTGGTTCGACTCCAGATCCCGCGCCGACTTTTCTCCCTCCTCTTTTCGCGGGCAGTGAGTTCGCAGTTACTTCGAACTGAACTGTCGGCGGTTCAAATCCGCCCGCGCTTTGGCGCGTAGCTCAGTTGGTAGAGCACTCAGGGCCGCAAGGCCTGACTGCGCACAATCCTCTCCCGCGATCCGTCGCCGTGATTCACGGCAAAACCACCAAACCACAAGGAGCCATCATGGCCAAATTCAGCATTCTTCCCTTCCTGTCGCGCAAGCCGACCGTGCCCAACACGGTGAACTTCGCGGGCGGCGCCGCCTTCGTGCAGCCGGCGAAGCTCGAGCTCGTGTCGCTTCTGCTCACGACGTTCCTGCAGGACGAATTCTATTGCACGGAAAAGCAGACGGTCGCGCGCGTGCGCGAACTCGTGAACAAGGTCAACGACCCGCGTTTCGTCGCGAAAGCTGCGCTCTACGTGCGCCACCAGCACGGCATGCGCTCGGTCAGCCACCTCGTGGCCGCCGATCTTGCCAAGTCGGTCAAGGGCGCGCGTTGGACCAAGTCGTTCTTCGCTCAAGTCGTCCGCCGTCCCGATGACGCCGTCGAGATCCTCGCGTGTTACCTCGGTGCATACGGTCGCCCCGTTCCGAATTCCCTCAAGAAAGGTCTCGGCGCGGCGCTCGCGCGTTTCGACGAGCACCAGCTCGCGAAATACCGCCGCGACCATGGGACCTTCAAACTCGTCGATGCGGTCAACCTGGTCCGTCCGCCATCGACGGCGGCACTGAGCAAGCTCGTCAAAGGCGAACTCGCTCCGGCTCAGACGTGGGAAACGCAGCTCACGCAAGCGGGCGAGGCGGAGTCCAGCGAGCAAGTTGCTGCAGCGAAATCCAACGCCTGGGCCGGTCTGGTGCGCGAGCGCAAGCTCGGCTACCTCGCCCTGCTGCGGAACGTCCGCAACATCCTGACGCATGCGCCGGAAGTCGTGGACGAACTCTGCTCGCAACTGGCCGACGAGCGCGCCGTTCGCCGTTCGCTGGTGTTCCCGTTCCAGTTCCTCGCCGCGGTCGATGTGCTGCAGCAGGGCAACCTGCCGCATGCCTCGCGCGTGATGGAGGCGCTGAACGCGGCCGTGGATCACTCGCTGGTCAACGTGCCGAAATTCGAAGGCAACACGCTGGTCGCGCTCGACTCGTCGGGCTCGATGGTGGGTCGCCCGCAGAAGATCGGTTCGCTGTTCGCCGCGACGCTGGTGAAGGCGACGGGCGCCGACCTGATGCTGTTCAGCGATGACGCGCGTTACGTTTCGCTGAATCGTCGCGACACGACGCTGACGGCGGCGGCGAGTATCCCGTTCATCTCCGGCGGCACGAACTTCCAGGCGATCTTCCAGCGCGCGAACCGCGCCTACGATCGCGTGGTGATCTTGTCGGACATGCAGGGCTGGATCGGCGGCGGTGCGCCGGTCTCGCAGTTCGCCGAATATCAGCGTCGTCACGCGGTGACGACGCGGGTGTTCAGCTTCGATCTGAAAGGTTACGGCACGATGCAGTTTCCTCAGGAACGCGTCTACTGCCTGGCCGGTTGGAGCGACCGCGTGTTCGAGCTCATGCAGAAGCTCGACCACGACCCGCACGCCCTCGTGCGCGAAGTCGAAGCGATGGCGCTCGACGAATGACTCTGCGGGACGGGCTGCATTCCCGTCCCGCTTTCTCTCCCTGTGGTGAAAAAGCCATCACACGGCCGTGCGAAGGCCGAGGTCCAGGTGCAAGTCCTGGCAGGGGGACCAATTTCAATCCTCGCGTGGGGAAACATAGATCACCCCACGCTTCGGACGTGGTGTTGCGGGTGAGAGTCCTGCCGCGAGGTCCACTCCGCGTGGCCGAGTAGCTCAGGCTTCCGCCTTCTAAGCGGAACGACGCAGGTGCAACTCCTGCCGCGGGGACCAACGGAGAGTGCCGAGGACAGTTCCTCAAGCGGTCCCGAAAACCGTGGTGCCGCTCAGCGACAATGGTGCGATGCCATCACTCTCCGCCACTTTCCGCTCGTAGCTCAAAAGCAGAGCAGCCGACCGATAATCGGCCGACCTTGGCGCGATACCAAGCGGGCGGACCAATTGGGAGAAGTAACTCCGGAAGCCGGAGGACACGGTGCTAACGTGCGCGGCCCGATCGGGCTGAGGGGCGGGACCTCACTTCTCCGCACTGCCGGGTCGTCTAACAGCAGGACCACGGGCTTTGAACCCGTCGATGCACGTGCGAGTCGTGCCCCGGCAGCCAATTTGCTCTTCACGCATAGTCAGCGATGCAGCGGTCCCGTAAACCGCAAAGGCCGGCGCAACTCCGGCGAAGAGCTCCATTTTTCTTTCGCAAAAGAACACACACCGCGCCGGCGCAGCTGCGTCGGCGGCCGAAGCAGGAGATCCCTTTCCATGAACATCTCCCTTCTCGACAAACCGATTGTCCTCTCGCTCAACCGCGCGTGGCAGGTCATCGGCCATCGCACCGTCAAACAAGCGCTCGTCGCGCTGAATGGCGGCGGTGACGGCCTGCCGCCGGCGCTCGGCCTCGATATCGCTTACCCGAAACTCGAGGACGGCGGCTGGAACTTCGACCGCCCGCTCTACCTGACTCCGCTCGCGTGGGGCGACTGGACGAAGCTGCCCGTGCGCGATTTCGACTTCGCCGTGCACACGCCGCGCCAAGCGATCCGTGTGCCGACCGTCATCATCGCCACGCAGTTCGACCGGATGCCCGTGCGCATGCCGCGCGTGACGCGCCAAGCGATTTTCGAACGCGACGGCGGCGTCTGCCAATACACCGGCGAATACGTCGGCAAAGGTGGAGGCAATCTCGACCACGTGATCCCGCGTGACCGCGGCGGCCGCGACTCGTTCGAAAACCTCGTCTGGGCCAAACGCGAAATCAACTCACGCAAAGCCAACCGCCTGCCGCACGAGGCCGGCCTGCAACTCATCCGGCGCCCGCGCGCTCCGCTTCCGCTTCCCGCGGTGGCGGCAATTCGCGAGCCCAAGCATCCCGACTGGCGCCACTTCCTCGCTCTCTGATCGCACGCGGGTGGGGAAGCGGTCCGGCGGCCCACCGAACTCCTTCCCGATCCGTGTGCGATCTTTCACTCCCATGAACCCGCTTGCCCAAAGCCCCGTCGCCGTCGTCGACCTCCTCGACATCGTCGACACCGCGCTCGCGACCGTCTCGCGCCGCGTGCCGCTGCACGTCGCGCGCGACGACCTCGCGTCGGCCGGCAAGCTCGCGCTCATCGCAGCCTTCGGCCAAGTCGACGGCTCCGAGGACGACATCCGCGCTTACTGCTTCGTGCGCGTGCGCGGTGCGATGCTCGACGAACTGCGCCGCCTCGATTCGGTGTCCCGTCGTTCGCGTCGCGCCGCCCGTCTCGTGGCGCGCGCCCAAGCCCAGCTCGCCGGCGAATTGGGCCGCGAGGCGACACTCGACGAACTCGCGATCGCCACTGGCCTTGAAATCCGCGCGATTGCTGCCGCGCGCACCACGCTCGCGGCGGACGCCGGTGGCGACGAGTTCGCCTGGGACGACCTGGCGGACGCCGATACGCCCTGTCCGGCGACGAGTGTCGAACTCGCCGATCTGCGCGCCTCCGTCGTCGCGGCGCTCGATCGCCTGCCGGCGAACCAGTCGCTCGCGCTGCGCCTCTATTACCTCGAGGACGCGACGCTCGACGACATCGCCGCGCGCCTGAACGTCTCCCGCGAACGCGCCCGCCAAGTGCGCGAAGCCGGCGAGAAACGCCTGCGCGCCGACTTCGTCATTCTCTCCCTCTGGCAAACCCTCCTCAACGAAACCTAAACCTCCGCGCGCCGTCCCGCACGGGGCGGCGCGCCCTCTCTTATGAGCCAACTCTCCATTCGCCCGAATCCACTCCCTTTGAAGCTGGTGCGCCTGAAGCGCTCGCGCGTGCGCACCTCTCTCCGTCAATACCGTGAAAATCTTCCGCCCAAAACCAAGCACGCCCGCGTCGGTGTATCACCACCGTTCGCTCTGTAGCGTTGACTATCCACTTCCCGCTCTCGAGCGCGGTTGGCTGCATGGCCGCCAAGCCAAACTCGCCTGGGACATGAACCGCATCGCCGCGCACATGGGTGAACGCTGCTGGCTCAGTTTCTACGACGGCGACTCCAAGCGCGCCGCTGATCCGGCTTCGCCCGCACTCGTCGCCGTCGCCGGCTTCTGGCCGGGCGGCGGTTTTGTCGAGGTCGTGCCGCAGAACGGAAACACCTTGGAGGATCACCCGCGCCACGTGCTCGCCGCCTATGCCGCGACCGCGGTGGAGTGTGATCGGCTGTTTGCGGAGCTGCTGGCCGGTTTCATCCACGCGGACGCCGTGCGCGAGGGTGTGCCACGCATCGGCATCCTCAACAACGCCTATGGTTCACTCGAGGTTCAGCGCATCACGATCTCGGAAGAGCAAATCGTGGACCGCGATCTTGTGGAAATCTACTACGGCAACGGAGCCGCCGCGTGGACGGACGCTTGGGTCGCGGAACTCGGCAAACGCCGCTACGGCCTCTCAGTGCTCACGGGCGCGCCAGGCACCGGCAAGACCACGCTGCTGCGATCCCTCGCCTCCTGGCTGAGCGATACGCACATGTTCTATTTCATGCCCGCTGCGCGCTTCATGCAGGTCGAGTCCGGCGATATCGTGAACTTCTGGGCCGATGAAAACCGCAGCTCCAAGCTGCGAAAGATCCTCATTCTGGAGGACGCCGAAAGCGTCCTGCTGCGCCGGGCCGACGACAATCGCGAGAAAGTCGCCTCCCTGCTGAATCTCACCGACGGCATGATGGGCGACGCACTGGGCCTTCACGTGGTTTGCACGCTCAATTGCGGGCTCGCCGATCTCGATCCCGCGCTGTTGCGCCCCGGCCGCCTGGCCGCGCAGCGCGAGTTCGGCCCGCTTCCGCTCGATCAGGCCCGCCGTCTCGCCGCGCGACTCCATCGTCCGCTGCCCGAAAAGCCGTCCACGTTGGCCGAGATCATCCACGGCCAACCGGCGCCCGTGCCGGCACCGCTGCCGCCGCGGCGTCTCGGTTTTCACTCCCACCTTACTGCCTAAATCCACATAACGCATTCATCCCATGAACATGGAAATCAAAGCTCGTGATCTCGTCGCTGCCGGCTGGCACGAAGGCCGCCGCATGGGCCCGGCGCTGCGCCGCGCCCGCGACCTTGAGTCGTCGGGGCTCGCGCGCGCGGATGTCCTCGCGCAGCTCGAAAAGGAGTTTCCGAAGCAGCTGCCCGTCATCCTGCCGCGCTACGAGCCGGCGCCGCTCGCGGAAGCGATCGACGTCGAAACGGAGATCGAACAGGAGAACGTCGCGGCTGCCCGTGCGCGCATGCACGAGCTCCTGCATTCGCCCGTGATTCAGCGCGGCGTCATCATGCCAGACACGTGTCCGGCGGGCGGTGGTCGCGCGACGATTCCCGTTGGCGGTGCCATCGAGGTCGCCAATGCGATCATTCCGGGCGCCCACTCGGCGGACATCTGCTGCTCGATGTTCGCGTCCTTCTTCCCCGCGAACCACCCGGTCGGCGAAATGATGGATCATCTTCAGAAGGTGACGCATTTCGGCGCCGGCGGCCGTCCGCGCGGCCATCAGTGGTCGTCGCCAGTCATCGAGGAGCCGGTCTGGGACAATCCGTTCCTGACCGGTCTGACGAGCCGCGCGCGCGATTTCCTCGGGACGCAGGGCGACGGCAACCACTTCGCTTACTTCGGGCGCATCGAGTTCACCGAGGCGCAGCGCGCCGCGATCGAGGCTGCCGGCTACACCGAGCTGTCCGATTGGATCACGCGCCGCGACGGGAAGTTCAACGTGCTCGTCACGCACCACGGTTCGCGCGGCCTCGGCGCCGACGTCTACAAGCGCGGCCAGGTTGCCGCGCGCAAATGGTGCGACGAAAACGCCAAGGACATCCCCGATGCCGCCGCGTGGCTGCCGGGCGACTCACCCGAGGGCCTCGCCTATTGGGACGCCCTGCAATACATCGGCCGCTGGACGCGCGAAAACCACGCTCTCATCCACGAGGCGCTGCTGCGCCGTCTCGGCCAGCGCGCGCTCGTGCAGATCGGCAACGAGCACAACTTCGTCTGGAAGCGCGGCGATATCTTCCTGCATGGCAAGGGTGCGACGCCCGCGTGGCGCGACCGCGATGGTCGTCCGCTGCTGGGCCTGATCCCGCTCAACATGGCGAAGGAAATCCTCCTCGTCCTCGGCGCGGACAACCGCGACTACCTCTCGTTCTGCCCACACGGGGCCGGCCGCAATCAGTCGCGCTCGGCGATGCTGCGTCCCTTCAAGGATGTGGAGGGACGCATCGAGCCGGCCCGCGTGCAGCAGGTGATGGCGGAGCTGACCGCGGGCCTCGACATCCGTTGGTTCTGCGGCGCACCGGACCTTTCCGAGTCGCCCATCGGCTACAAGGACGCCGCGAAGGTGAAGGCGCAGATCGCGCGCTACGGTCTCGCCCATCTCGTCGGCGAAATCCAGCCGCTCGGCTGTATCATGGCCGGCGAGGCTCCCGAACCGCCGTGGGTTCGCGCCCGCCGTGAGAAGCAGGCGCGCCACCGCGCGGAGCGTCGCGAGGGCGCGCAGGAGGCGAAGGATCCGAGTTGATCAAGGCCACGCGCGTCCTTTCCAGGAAGGCCAAGCCCCCAGGATTTTCTAAAGAGCGTCGGCTGGGAAAATAGTTTGCGGCGCGCGGGGCCGCGCGCGCAGCCTGCATCACGATGCGCGGCGGGGCCACGAAGCGCATCCCTTCATTCATTGCCCCTCGGATCAACCTCGGCCCGCGGGGCGTTGCCTTCTTCCCCTCGATCCCCATGCGCATCAGAAATACCAGGCGGATTGCCTGCTGCCTCTTGCTCTCGGCCTTCGCCGCGACTCAAGGCGGAGCGACCTTCATCAACGGCGCTGCCGACCGGCGCAAAGCCTACACCAAGGGCGAACCCACGCCGGCCATGGAGTCGCGCGTGCGCGAGTTGGTGCCGGCAGCGATCCCGCCGCGCGTTCGCTATGTCTTCGATACGAACGAACGCATGAACGCCTTCGCGGAAAACCTGCGCAAGGGGCTGGAGGCGGGCGATGCCGCCCTGTTCAAGGACGGGGTGATGCTGCTTCCCGGAGCGAACAAACTTTTCGGCAAGACCCTCGGCACGGGAAGTTCGAACATATCGGTCAGCGATCCCGCCGACCTGAAGAACGGAAAATTCGATCGCGGGCTGAAAATGGCGTTCCTCAAGGGGGAGCAGATCCCGAAGCTGGCCACCGAGGTCTCGCGTGCCCTGAAGGAGGACGGCGGGTTTGTCGTGCGCGCGCTGCGCACCGACGAGATGGCGCATTGGTGGATCTACATCATGTTCGATATCGAGGAGCCCGCATTCGTTGTGGCCAGCAAGGAGGGCAAGCATCGCTTCGTGGTGGAGCTCAATGCGGCCGGACAAGTGGTGGTCCTCGATGAGTTGAACCACTTGCCCACGCACTGAGAGAGGGATGGGCTGATCCTAACGAGCGCCTCGAAAACCAACCGCCGCGCGGTGCGATGGAAATGTGCGGCGAGCGATGTGCAGACGAGCTCGCGCGTGCTGCACGTTCACGCGAACGTCTCCGGGAATATGGACTGCGGCAATGGTCCGACACGGCGACTTGCAATGCGCTGACGCCGCGCCGGGGCCACGGAGCGGCACGGCAAGGTTCGCCATCAGTCGCGATGACCAAGCCCGCCCGGGAATGATCCGCCTGGGCGCGATGATTTCAGGCCTGACGCGGCAGTTTCTGAAGCTCGCCGCGCTTCCGCTACGGCTCGCCGCTATCGTGTGCGCGTGATCCCGCGTCGTCGATAAGCGGCTGTGCTTCACTCGCTCTGTCCAATTCGATCCAAGGCGGCCTTGATCGCGTGCAGGTAATTCGGGTGCCAGAGTTCGTGGTCGGCGTCGGGAACGTCCGTGAAGCTGCTTTGGCGATAGAAGTCGCGCACCGCGGTCGCCCGACGGTGCATCTGCGCGTCTTCCTTTGCTCCGACGAGCACGTCGGCGGGCGTTGCCGCGTTCCCCTCGCGATAGGAGATCATCCAGCGATCCGGCTCGTCGTCGTCCTCGAGGAAAAACGGTGAGATGGAGCCGAGAATCAAATGCCGCGCGCGCAAGGCGCCGAGGTGCGCGTAGAGCGCCCCGAGCGAGAACCCCAACACCACCTTGCCCGCCGTTTGCGCGTCGACTTGGGGAAATATCTCGCGCGAGCCGAAGTTGGGTCGGGCGCTCGTCCATTCCAGACGGACGAACTCGGCATCCCAACCCGAGCGGTGCAAAAATTCGACGAAGGGCCGGAAGCGACGCTCGGCCCCCGGCATGGGCGGAACCACGGTGAGCAATGGCATCCCACCGAAATGATTACGCCCGCGAAAACGTCAACCAACCCACGCGCCTTGTCGCGAGCGGGCTCGCCGTCCAAGTGAAAGCGGGTGCGCTGTTGCTTCAGGCCTGTTGTCGCCGCCAGAGGCCGGGGCCGATCGAGACAGCCAGCGCGAGCGCGATCTCCACGGCCCAGATCAGCGCGGGTGCCGGATGCAGGAAGCGCTCGACGGCGGGGTCGGTCATGATCAGTTCGCCGCCGATCTTGCCGAGAATGGCGGCGCCGAAATAGACGAGGAGCGGATATTTTTCGGTGAGAACCGACAGCAGGTTGCTGGCGAACACGACGAGCGGAATACTGAGTCCGAGACCAAACAGCAGGAGTCCGAGATTTCCGTGCGAGGCGCCGGCGACGGCGAGGACGTTGTCCAGGGACATGGAAACATCCGCTGCGACGATCAGCCCGATCGCGCGCCAAACGCTGCGCGTCTGCACCGTCGCGGCCTCGGTCTCCTCGGTGTTGTCGAGCAGGAGCTTCACCGCGATCCACAGGATCATCAGACCGCCTGCGAGTTTGAGGTAGGTGACATTGAGAACCCGGCCGGCAACGAAGGTGAGCGCGACGCGGAGAACCACGGCGACCGCCGCGCCGAGACTGATCGCGAGCAGGCGCTTCTCCTTGGGCAGCGTCCGTGCGGCCAGGGCGATCGCGATGGCGTTGTCGCCCGCGAGCACGATGTCGATGAAAACGATGCTCAGGAACGCAACGAGCCAGTGAGCGAGTGAAGCGGAATCGGCATGCATCAGGAATCCTTCGCCTCGACCGCGATATTGTCGCGCTGCAACTGCGCGTAACGCTCGGCGTCGTAGCCGATCTCGCCAAGGAGTTCTCGGTTGTGCTCTCCGAGGCGCGGGGCCGGCGCGCGGATGCTGCCGGGCGTGCCGAGCAGGCGCGGCACGACGTGATGCATCGGCAGCTGGCCCATCTCCGGGTCCGGATAGTCGGCGACGATCTCGCGCGCGGTGAAATGCGGGTCGTCGAGGATCTGCCGCACGTCGTAGATCGGGCCCACGGTCACCTCGGCGCGTTCGAAGAACGCGACGTTCTCCGCCTGCGTGCGCTCGGCGATGAAGGTGCCGATGATCGCGTCGAGCTCCGCCGCGTGGGCGACGCGGGCGGCGTTGGTGCGGAAACGTGGATCGTCGATCAGCTCGGCGCGGCCGATGGCGCGCAGGAGCCGCTCGGCCATCGCCTGCGTCGAGCCGGAGAGGGCGACGTAGAGGCCGTCGCGGCAGCGGTAGCAATTGCGCGGCGCAGAATTCGTCGAGCGACTCCCGGTGCGCGGCTTTACTTGGCCGGTCAGGCGATAGTTGGCGGCCTGCGGACTCAGGATGGCGAAAAGCGGATCGAGCAGCGGCAGATCGATGACTTGGCCGCGTCCGCCGTTTTGCTCGACGTGGCGCAGCGAGATCATGACCGCCGAGGCGCCGTAGAGTCCGGCGACACCGTCGGCGAGATACATGGGCGGCAACACGGGTTCGCGATCGGCGAAGCCGTTGAACGAGGCGAAGCCGGACATGCCTTCGATGATCGTGCCGAAGCCCGGACGCTGGCTGTAGGGACCGTCCTGTCCCCAGCCCGAAATGCGGACGATGACCAGGCGCGGGTTGAGGCGCAGCAGCTCCTCGGGCGCGAGGCCCATTTTTTCCAGCACGCCGGGACGAAAGCTCTCGATGAACAACGTGGCGCTTGGCACGAGCTGGCGAATGATCTCAACCGCTTCCGGCCGACGCAGGTCGAGCGCGAGGCTCTTCTTGTTTCGCGCGTAGATTTTCCAATGCGTGGAGACGCCCTTCGTCTGCCAGGCGCGGAGCGTGTCGCCCTCGGGCGGCTCGACCTTGATGACTTCGGCGCCGAAGTCGCCGAGCACCTGCGTGAGCACGTTGCCGGCGAACAGGCGCGAGAGGTCGAGGACGCGCACGCCGTTCAACGGACCGGGCGTTGCGGGAGTGTAGTCGCGTTGGTGGAGCGGCATGGCTTAGCGCGTGACGGTGGCGGCAGCGGCGAGGACGGCGTGGGCGCGGCGGATGAACGGTGCGTCAATCATCCGGCCGTCGAGGGCGAAGGCACCGGCGTGGGTCTGAGCGGCTTCGACGATGCGACGCGCGAAGTCGATCTCGGCGGCGCTGGGTTGGAAAACTTCATTGGCGATCGCGATCTGGCTCGGGTGAACGCACGACTTGCCGAGGAAGCCGAGGCGCTTGGCGCCGATCGCTTCGGCGCGGAAAACGTCGGCGTCCTTGATCGCGCCGTAGGCGGCGTCGTAAGCCCAGACATCGGCCTCGCCGGCGGCGAGCCGCACGGCGAGCTGGAGTTGTTGGATGACGGCGGTGTGAGTGCGATCGATGCCGAGCGGCTCGAGCAGGTCGGCGAAGGCGAGTTGGAGGCCGGCGACACGCGGATCGGCGCTGGCGATTTCGGCGGCGCAACGCAGCGCGCGAGGCGTCTCGATGTTGACGAGGAACGCGATGCGGCGGTCGAGGCCGCGCGTCTGCTCGAGCTGAGCGAGTGCGGCGCTGGCGGTGCGGACATCGTCGGCCGAGTCGACCTTGGGCAGGTTTACGTAGTCGAGGCGCGGGTGCACGATCGCGGCGAGATCGGCGGTGAAGTGAGCGGTCGCGAGCGCGTTCACGCGCGCGATCAGGATTTTGTTCGATGCTGCGAACTCGGGCGAGGCCAGCGCGGTGGCGAGATTCGCGCGCGCGGCGGCCTTGTGTTCCTCGGCGACGGCGTCCTCGAGATCGAAGGAGAGGCTGTCGGCGGCGCTGGCGAGCGCCTTGGGGAAGAGCTCGGGACGGGAGGCGGGGACGAACAGCTTGCTGCGCATGGGAGTGGGGCTCAGGTGGCGTCGGCGGCGCAGCGGAAGCCGAGCATGCCGCTGCGGTCCTTGCACGGCGCCATGAGCAGGTATTTGCCGTGCTGGTCGAGTTGGTAGGCTTGGGGAAAATACCAGTGTGACGTCTGCGGCTGGTAGGCGCTGCCGCCGCGCAGCACCGCGGCCCGTGTGTGGGTGTCGTGGAACTCATCGGTCCACTGCCAGACGTTGCCGACGAGATCCATGATGCCGAAGGGACTGGCGCCTTCGGGGTGAGCATCGACGTCGTCCGGCGGAGTGAGGGTGCGGCCGCGGTTCGGAGTCGGCACGGCGGCGGGGCGCCAGTCGTTGCCCCAAGGGAAGAGGCGGCCGTCGGTGCCTTGGGCGGCGTATTGCCATTCCCAGGAATGCGGGAGTCGTTTGCCGGCCCAGGCGGCGTAGGCGCGGGCGTCTTCGAGAGAAACCCAAGTCACGGGTTTGTTTTCCCAACCGCGAGGCGGGGCGCCGCGGTTCCAATGGCGGAGGAAATTATGGCTGTCGGCCGGGCGATAGCGCGTCACGTCGACGAAGCGTTTGAACTCGGCGTTGGTGACGGGGAAGCGGTCGAGGTGGAAGCGCGCGATCTGCATGCGGTGCCGGTGCGCGCGGCGCGGGGAGTTTTCCCACGGGAACTGCACGTCGAGGCCGGGCCAGGTGAAACCCTCGATTTCGATGCCGGTGCAGCGGAAGTCGAAGTCGCCCGCCGGGATCGTGACCATGCCCGCGGGAGCTTGGTCGGCGGGGCGGGTCGGCGGGATCGGGACGATTTGCTGGGGCAGGAATTGCCACTGCGCGGAGAGATCTTGCAGCGGAATCCGCGTGAGAGCGCGGCGCTCGCGGAGGAAGCGGGCCAAGTTCTTCGGCTGGCTGCCGCGTTCCACGGCGAGCACGGCGCCGAAACCGCGGCGCTCGATCGGGAAGGCGAGGGTGGCGTGGCCGTCGCTCAGCTCCGGCTTCAGCTTGGTGCCGTGCCACGCGTCGTAGTAGCTCCGTCCCGGGCGATGAGCGACGCGCAACTGGTCGCCGGTCACGTCGTATTCGTTGCGGTTCACGACCGTCCAAAGGGTCGCGTCCTTGCCGGGGAACATCGAGGCGAAGACGTTTTGCTGGCAGGCGAACGCGTAGGGCTCCCAGTCGAGGCTGACGGGCAGCTCCGGGAAGTGGCGGTAGATATGCGTGATCCGTTTCAGCGCGGCGGCATCGCGCGGCGTGAACTGGTTCCAGACGCCCCAGATGTTTTCCCAGGAGTTGTAGCCGGTGCCGTTGAAGAAGATGTAGTGAAAATCGTTGGTGCGGTCGCGGCCCCAGCGATTCTCGGTGTTGGTCATGTGGCGCGGCTCGAGCCATTTCAACTTGGCCACGGGAAGCACGGTTTCGGCGGGCAGCAGCTTGCCCCAGCTCTGGAGATTCCACGCGAGGGCCTCGTCCGAGAGCGGCACGGCTTCCGGCTCGAGGACGAGCGGGTGTTTCTGTTTTTCGGCGGCGTCGAAGAAGGCGCGCGGCACTCCGCTGTAGGTATCGCCGTTGATGCCGTCCGCGCCGATCGCCTTGGCGAGACGCGCGGCTGACTCCCAGTCGGGCAAACCGGCGGGGCGCGTGCCGTTGTCCCACGCCATGGTCGGGATGAAAACTTTCACGCCGCGGCGGTGGAAGTCCGCGACGGCGCGCCGGAGGCCGGGGAGACCACCGGGCAGATCGGCGGCGAGTTCGAATTGGTTGCGATCGTCGATGCCGATGTTCGGGTAAACATACCACAGCAGCACGCTGTCGATGCCGCCGTAGCGTTGCACGAGGTCGTCAAGGTAACGATCAACCGTGTAGCGGCGCCGCACCGGGTCGTAGAAGAAACGGTCCTCGACCATCATTTGGGCGTGGACGAAGTTGCGCTGCGACCAGCGGAGTTCGGGGCGCTCGTAGTTGGCGCCGCTGTAGCCCATGCGGATGAGGTGCTCCTGACGCCACTCGCGGAAGTCGCGTCGCCAGGCTTCGGCGGCGGCGTTCACGTTTTGCTTCCACTGGCCGATGGTCTGGAAGGGCCAGCCCGGCATGCTCACCGGCAGGGGCAGATGCGGACCGTTGCGCGCGTGGGAGAGTTGAAACTCGATGAGGCGAGCGGAAGGCGCGGAGGGTGATTTGCTCATTGATGGCGGGGCGGGGAGTCGGCGTGGGCGCGGCGGACGTGGCAGGGAGAACGGGATCCAGAATGGCGTTCGGAGGCCGCAATGCAGCTCCGAACCGGGCGGAGGGCAAGAAAAGAAGCAAACGTTTGCCTAACGTTGCGCCCGGAGTCCATCCGATTAAGCCGCGCGCGACGAAGGTCGGGGCTTGCTTGGCGTCACCGGCGGGCGCACAAGTGACCCTTGCCCCTCGGGCCGCTTCATTTCCCCATGTCGAAAACTCCCAGCCTGATCGACGTCGCCCGCCGGGCGAAGGTGAACATCTCCACGGTTTCGCGCGTGCTGAACGGCACGGGCAAGATCGGTGAGGAGACGCGTGCCCGCGTGCTCAAGGTCATGCGTGAGACCGGCTACAAGCCGAACCGCGTCGCCCGCCGCCTGCGCACGACGGACGGCACCAGCCACCTGCTCGGCCTGATCATTCCGAACATCCAGAACATTTTCTTCGCCGACCTCGCGCGCGGCGTGGAGGACGTGGCCTACAGCAACAATTTCGCCGTCCTGCTCTGCAACTACGATGAGGACGAGGCGCGCGAGCGTTTCTATCTCGACGTGATGCAGTCGGAGTCGGTCGACGGCATCATCCTGCCGCCGATCCACGAGCACGACCCCGCGGTGCTCCAAGTGGTGAAATCGGGCGTGCCGGTGGTGTGCGTCGACCGCAGCCTCGCGACCGGAAACCTGGACAAGGTCGAGGTCGACAACCATCGCGGGGCGTTCGAGGCGGTGAATCACATCATCGCGCAGGGACACAAACGCATCGGGCTGATCGGCGGCCCGGCCGATTCCTCCACCGGTCGCGAACGCCTGCGCGGCTACAAGGACGCTCACGCCGAGGCCGGACTGCCCGTCAAGGCCGAGCTGATGCGCTTCGGCGACTACAAGCAGGGCTCCGGTCAGGTGCTCGCGAACGAGCTGCTTTCCCTGTCCGATCCACCGACGGCGCTCTTCGTCTGCAACGGACTGATGACCGCCGGCGCGCTCGAGGCCATCGCCTCCCGCGGGCTGAAAATTCCGAAGCAGGTGGCGATCGTCGGCTTTGACGAGATGCCGCTCGCGAGCGTGTTCAACCCGCCGCTCACGGTCGTGCGTCAGCCGGCCTACGAGGTGGGCAAGTGCGCGGCGGAGCTCCTGCTGAAGCGCATCGAGGACCCGAACCGCCCGGCGACCAGCCTGCGCCTGGTGCCGGACCTGATGGTGCGAAAATCCTGCTGAGCGCGATTCCGCGCGCGAGGTTTCGCTTGACGCCAAAGTAAGGCAAACGTTTGCTTTCGACTCGCCCCCTCAACCTCAATTTAGTGTTTCATGGCCTCCGTTCCCCAGGTCGTCGTCGTCGGCAGCATCATGCAGGATCTCACTCTCGCTTGCGCCGAATTTCCGCAACCCGGTGAGACGATCGTCGGCCAATTGCGCACGGGCCAGGGCGGCAAGGGTTCCAATCAGGCCATCGCGTGCGGCAAGACCGGCGTGCGCACGACCTTCGTCGGCGCGATGGGAGATGACGCCTACGCCCGGCAGGTCGCGGCGTTTTATCGGCGCGAAAAGATCGGCTGCCAACTCGCGCTCAAGCGCGATCGCGCCACCGGCACGGCGGTGATTCTCATCAATGGACGCGGGCAAAACGAAATCGTCATCGAGCCCGGTGCGAACGCGGCGTTGCGCGCGAGTGACCTTCCGGCCGCGTTGATCGCGGGGGCGAAAGTCCTGATTACGCAGCTCGAAGCCAATCTGGCGACCACGGCGCACGCGCTGCGCCTGGCGCGGAAGGCGGGCGTCCTCACGGTGCTGAACCCGGCACCGATGCGCGCGGATTTCGATGCGCGGTTGCTGCGCCATGTCGATGTGCTGATTCCGAACGAGAGCGAGTTTGCCGCACTGGTGCGTGTGTTGCCGCAGGTGCAGGAAACCGGTTTCGACGAGCGGCAACTGCACGCTTTGCCGGATGCGGATCTGCACGCGTTGTGCCGGCGCATCGGAGTCGGCACGGTGATCGTCACGCTCGGCGAACGCGGCTGTTTCGTCTCGGAGCGCGACGCGTTCACGCGCGTGCCGGCGCATCGCGGAGTAAAGGTGGTCGACACCACCGGCGCGGGCGACGCGTTCTGTGGCGGCTTTGCGGCGGGACTGGTGCGCAGCGGCGGACGGATCGTCGATGCAGTTCGTCTGGGCACAGCCGTCGCCGCACTGTCGGTGACCAAGGCGGGCGCGGCTCCCTCCATGCCCGCTCGGGCGGAGCTGAGAAAATTCCTCGGTCGCGAACAGGCCGCTGCTTGGCGGCTTTGAATCACTCGGGCGCGAGGGAGAACCACGTCAGGCGCCACGTGCGATCGTTTCGTCCGCCCGCTTCGAAATAGGGCTGCAGCGTGAGCGGCTCGCGGTAGCCGAGAGCGAGACGCAACGCGGGCGCGCTCGACCCTGCGGGAGGGGGCAGCGTTTCGATGCGCAGCGGATCCGGCAGGCGCAGGGTTTCCTCCGTCTTGAAGCCGTCGATCAACGCGGAGGCGTAGACGAGCGGCCCGCGCGTGATGGCGGCGTAGTCGAAGTGCAGCACTTCCTGGGCAACCGGCGAGCCGTCGGGCGCGCGCGATTCCTGAATATTGAGATTGGTCCGTCGATGCAGGTGCGGCCGCATTTCCATCTCGATCGTGACGACGTCGCCCGGCGCCCAGTCGCGATCGAGCACGAGGTAATTGGCCGCGTGCGGCTCGGCTTGGTGCATGGTGCCTCCGGCCGCGGCGCGGAAATTTTCCGCCCAGCTCGGTGTGCGCAGACGAAGCGCGAATTTTGCCGGTCGCTCGGGTGAGACGTGAAGACGAACGGAGCAGGTAAACGGATACTGTGTCTCCTGCCGCACCTGAACGCTGCCGGCGGTCGGGTGGGGGAGGGTCGCGGCTGACGCGCCGTAGAGATTCACCGCGATGCTGCCGTCGCCTGAGACCGAATACGCCGCAAGCGGCAGCTCCTCGAGGGCCATCGGGCCGCTCGATTTGCAGCAGCGCCAGTAGGTGGTGAAGACCCGGCGGCCGTTCGGAAAAGAATAGTAGCACCAATTGTCGCCCTTCGGGGCTTGGGCGCCGAGCAGGTCGTTGTAGGCGGATTTTTCGATCTCCTCCGCGAACGCGGCTTCGCCGGTTTGGAGGAGCAGTTCGCGATTCAATTGGATCCACGCCAGCGTCGAGCACGTCTCGACAAATCCCTGCGGACTGAACACGGGGCGCGGATTGAAAACTTCGCGCGAGCGATGCGCCACGCCGCCCCACGGGCCGCCGCCGAGGGTGAGATGGTGGTCGCGGATGTTCTGCCAGGCTGCGCGGACGGCGCGCGAGAGACGCTCGTCGTTGGTGGCCCGACTGAGTTTGGCGAGCCCGACGAGGTTCCAGCAGAGTTGATAGGCCTTGCCGGTGGCGAGGTTCGCGGCGTCGGTGCCCGCCATGATTTGCTCGATTAGATTGAGCGCCGGCGTGGCCTCAATCTCCGCGAGAATCAGACGTGCGAGAGCGAGATAACGTGGCTCCTGCGTGGCGAGGTAGAGCTCCATCGCGGGGTCGATCAGGACGGTGGCGGAGAGACCGTGGTGATTGCCCAGCGAGGTGACGGGAATTTTCTCGTCGTGAAAAGTGCGCCAACACAAGTCGCCGATGCGTCGGGCCGCCTGCAGGTAGCGCGGCTCGCCGAGGGACCTCGCGGCCTCGATCAGCCCAAGAATCAAATAGCTGTGCACCCAAATGTCCCACGTGCGTTGGGCGGGCGCTCCATCCCAAGTGAGAGGCGCCGGACCCTGGCGGCACATGAACCGGCGGTTGGCCGCGTAGGTGCCCAAGTAGCCATCGGCGTCCTGCCGCTGCACGAGAAAATCCGCCACGCGGCGCACGCTCGCGGCGAGAGGAGAGTCGGGTTCGTGCGCTGCGGCGCGCGCTGCGGCGATCAGCCATTTGCCCGCGTGCTCCCCATACCAATCGCCCTCCTGGTTGCCGCACACGTGCTCGGCGCGAAAGAGCGCGATGGCGGGGCTGGCCTCGTTCTCGATGAAAGTCGCGAGATGGTTTTTTCGACTCAGCTGGAGCGCGGCGCCGAGAATCCCGTCGAGAGTAACGCGAGCGGAGGTCGAGGCGGAGGGCCGATCCGGGGGATTCACTGGGCTCATGACAAAAAAGTTGACACCGGGCGTAAAACAAAAATGGTCGGGCACGCAAACGTTTGCCTTGCGCGCTACGTTCGCTGAGTCACCCCCATCCGCAAGCTCAATCATGCCCCAGCTCGCTCCGGCTTCTCGGTTCGCTCGCGTTGCGCCTGTCCATGGCCGGAGTCCGTCCACGCCCTGATTTTCTTCCCTCTCCATTCGGAGAATGAAATTTTCATCCAAAGAGCAAACGTTTGCCTAACCCCAACCCCATGAACCCAAATCAGACCAACAAAAAGACTCGCGCGGCGGCTGCCTGGTCGCTGCTTCTCGTGCTCGGCGGGTTGCCCGCATTCGCGCAGCAGGTTTCTCCGCCGCCGAAGGAGGGCACCGAACCGGAAAAGAAGGAAGAGGTGGTGAACCTCGGGACGTTCACGGTTACGACCGGCTATCGCTCGCCCAAGGCGCTCGACCAGATTCCGGGCGCGATCAAATTGATTTCTTCGGACGAGGTTTCGAACACCCAGTTGCTGACCGAAGATGCCACGGCGGTGTTGGCCCGCACGATTCCGGGTTACACTCCGGGAACGCAGCAGATGCAGAACACCGGTGAGACGCTGCGCGGTCGCGTCGCGCTTCGCCTGTTCGACGGCATTTCCCAGACGACGCCCCTGCGCGAGGGCGGCCGCAACGCGACGTTCACCGACATGGGTGTCGTTGACCGCATCGAGGTGATCAACGGCCCTTCGGCCACGGAAGGCATCGGCGCGGTGGGCGGCATCATCAACTACATCTCCAAGAGCCCGACCAAGGAGGGCAGTGAAGCGACCCTGCGGAGCAAGTTCTACGGCCAGGGCTACGACGACAGCTACGGCTGGAGCGTGGGCCTCAACTACATGAACAAGCGCGGTCCGAGCGACATCTTCGTGGGCGTCGAAACCGGCGAGCGCGGCATGGGCTTCGATGCCAACGGCCGCCGCCTCGGCATGGGCGCGAGCGGTTCGCTCAATGACACGCGCTCGAACAACGTCTTTCTCAAGGCGGGGCGCAGCTTCGGCGAAAACAACGCCCAGCGAGTCACTCTCACGGTCAGCCGCTTCCACATCGAGGGCCAGGGCCACTACGTGCCGCTGCTGGGCGATCGCGCGCGGGGCATCACGGACTCGTCCATTCGCGGCGTGCCGCCGGGCGCGCGCGCCTCGTTCAATGATTTCGATCAATATGCGCTGGCCTACAAGAACGACGCGTTGTTCGGCGGCTCGCTCAACGTCCAAGCCTACAAGGCCAGCCAGGCCATGCGGTTCGTGCCGGAGGTGGTCTCGGCCGACAAGGCCGATCCCGTCCTGGCGCCCCTGGGCGTCGGCATCGATCAATCGGAAATCAACTCCCAGAAGAAGGGCATGCGCAGCTCCTGGTCCGGCCGCGATCTCTTTGGCATCACCGGCTTGGAGCTGACTCCGGGTTTCGACTTCCTCGATGAGGTCGCCCAGCAGCGCCTGGCGCTCACGGGACGCACCTGGGTTCCGCCGATGAACTACATCAGCAAGGCTCCGTTCGCCCAAGCCTCCTACACGCAAGGCCCGATCACGGTCAGCGCCGGCGTGCGCCACGAAGGCGGCGAGTTGAAGGTCGACGACTACACCACGGTCTTTTTCGCCAACAACACTCCCGTCAAAGGCGGCACGCTGAAATACAGCGAGACGCTCCCGAACGTCGGCCTGATTGCCCGCCTGCCGCAGAACTGGTCGATCTTCGGTTCCTATAGCAAGGGCTTCACGCTCCCCAACGTCGGCATTCCGCTGCGCAACGTGAACACGCCGGGCCAATCCGTCGACGGCATCGTCGATCTGCAGGCCGTCGTCGCCGACAACAAGGAAGGCGGCATCAGCTGGCGCGGCAAAAACTTCAGCTTCAGCGGCTCCTACTACCGCTCCTACTCCGAACTGGGCGCCAGCCTCTCGGTCGACCCGGTCACGAAGGACTTCATCCTCCAGCGCCGTCCCGTGCTGTTGAAGGGCTACGAACTCACCGGCGAATACCGGCCGAACAAGCAGCTCAAGTTCACCGCGCTCTATTCGCACATCAAGGGCCTGACCCGCACCACCGAGACCGGCCCACTCACCCGCGTGCAAGGCATCTCCAACGTGAGCCCCGACAAGCTCAACTTGTCCACGACTTGGAAATTCCTGCCCAAGGCCAGCGCGACGCTCGACGTCGAGCACGTGTTCGCCCGCGACATCAACGTCGGCGCCGCCGGCGAAGAGCACACGACATCGCTCACGCTCGCGCATCTGACCGCCACCTACTCGACGCCGTGGGGCGACTTCTCGATCGGCATCGAGAACCTCATGAACAAATACTATATCCTGCCCTGGGCCCAGATCGACCAGTTCCAGAATTACTTCGCGGGCCGCGGCCGGGTCATCTCGCTCTCGCACACGATCAAATTCTGAGTTTGCCGCCGCCGACGGCGTTCAGCACCAACCCACATGCGTTTCCTGCCGGGCCGGCTTCTCGGACTCCTGCTTCTGTTTCCGGGAAGCCTGGCGATTGCGGAGAACCTGATCTCCGTCCGCACGGAAACGCTGGCCGCGCCCGACGGCGCGGGCGGACAAGGTGCGCTGATCGCGGCGGAGGCGCCGACGCTCGTCCGTGACGCGCAAGCGTGGCGGCTCGAAGGCAGTCCCGCGCACTGGACGAAAATTCCGACGCCGGCTCCCGGCGTCATCGGCGCCATCGCGCGCGGCGCGGATTCGTTCCTGATTTTGGGGGATCGGAGGCAGCCCGGGGGCGTTGAAGTCCGCACGTGGCTCAACTCCTCGGCGCTGCCTCCGTTGCCCGAGTGCTTGACGCGCGTCGTCGGCGCCCTCGCCGGAGAAACCCTGCACATCGCCGGCGCGAATACCGCGGGCGAGAACCGGTTATTCCTCGTCACTCTCGACGTGCCGAACGCCTCGTGGCAACGCGCGGCGCCGTGGCCGGTCTTCGGTGAACCGTGCGGCGCCACCGCGCAGGATGGCGCGCTGTTCCTCGCCGTGCGCGAGACGGCGGCGGATTCGCTCTGGCGCTGGACGGCGAAGGACGGCTGGGCGCGCCAAGGCGAATTTCCCGGCCGGCTCGTCGACGGCACGCTGCGCGCGATCGGTCAGGCGCACCTGCTGTTTGCGGTGCATCGCGCGGGCGCGGCCGACCATCTGGCGACGTTCCATCTCGTGACGCGCTCGTTCGCGCTCCAAGGCGCGGACCTGCCGAGCCGTGTCGAGCGCGGCGTGGCGTGGCGCAATGGCTTGTTGCTCGAGTCCCGTGACGCGGCGGGCGCGGCGGTGTTTGTGGCCTGCGAATTGGAGGGCAACAAGCAGCTGCTCCGGCCGCTCGATTGGGTGGCGCTCTTCGCCTACCTCGGCGGCATCGCGGCGATCGGCTACTGGTGCTACGTGCGCGAGAAGAAGCAGTCGACGGCGTCGTTCTTCGTCGGCGGGCGCTCGATCCCATTTTGGGCGGCGGGCATCAGCCTCTATGCGTCGAATTCGAGTTCGATCGGCTACATCGCGACGACGGCGAAGGCCTACGCGACCAACTGGCAGTATTTGCTCGGCAACATCACCAACGTGTTCGCGCTGGTGTTTGTCGCGCTCTTCATCGTGCCATTGCTGCGGCGGCTCGAGCTGATGTCGGTGTTCACCTACCTCGACCAGCGTTTCCACCGCTCCGTGCGCATGGCCGCCAGCGGCATGTGCATCCTGATGCACCTCGGCGGCCGAATGAGCGTGATCCTTTTCCTGCCCTCGCTGGCGATCTCGACCGTCACCGGGCTCGATGTGATCTGGAGCATCCTGATGATGGGCGTCGTCACGATCGCCTACACCGCCCTCGGCGGCATGAAGGCCGTGATTTGGACCGACGTCGCGCAGGTGATCGTGAAATTCGGCGGCCTGTTCTTCGCACTCGGTTTCATCATCTGGTCGCTCAAGGGCGGTTCGCGCGAGTTCGTCGCCGTCGCGGCGGCTGACGACAAGATGCGCCTCATCGACTGGAGCTTCGATCTCACCAAGGCGACGATCTGGTGTTTCGTGTTTCTCCAGTTGATGGAAACGGTCCTGACCTTCCCGAAGGACCAGGTGCTGATGCAGCGCGTGTTCGCCACGAAATCCGTCAAGGAGGCGGGACGCTCCGTCTGGATCTTCGCCGCGCTCGTGCTGCCCGGCAGCCTCATCCTCTACCTGATCGGCACGGGACTGTATGTTTACTATCACAGTTTTCCCGAGCGCATGAATCCGATGCTGCCGAACGACGCGACGCTGCCGCTCTTCATCGCCGCTGAGTTGCCGGCGGGAGTCACCGGACTCGTGCTCGCCGGCTTGTTCTCCGCCGCGATGGGCACGCTCTCGAGCATCCTCAACAGCGTGTCGACGCTCGTGTCGGTGGATTTCTACGAGCGCCTCGCCGCGAAACCCAACCCGAAGACCAGCATTCGCATCGCGGAGTGGGTGACGGTGCTCGCGGGCCTGATCGGCATCGGCCTCGCGATCCTGCTTTCGCGCTTCAACATCAACTCGTTCCTCGACGTCGCGCTCGAACTGGCGGGCCTGTTCGGCGGCGCGTTCGGCGGCGCCTACACGCTCGGCATGTTCACCCGGCGCGCGAACTGGCAGGGCGTGCTGATCGGCATGGGCTTCAGCTTCGTCGCGACCTTCGCGGTGTGGCTCGGGAAGCTCGTCCACCCGTTCCTCTACCTCGCGATCTCGATCCTCTTCTCTATCGTGGTCGGTTACGTCGCGAGCCTGTTCTTCCCGCCGCCACCGCCCGAGTCCCTCCGGGGCCTCACGATTCTGCGCGAATCCGACCATGCGCACGCGGCGGGCTGATTTTTTTCGGCGCTTCGCGGCGCTGGGCGCGGGCGTCCTCGCGGCGCTCGTCTTGCGGGCGGACGGGACTCCGGCTGCCGGAAAACTCATCGCAGGCAGTTGCGCGTCGACCGCGCTCGGCCACGTGGTGGACTACGTCGCCTATCTGCCGACGGGCTACGACGGCGCGTCGCCCCGCGCTTATCCGACGCTCTACCTGTTGCACGGTCGTGGCGACACGATGCAGGCGTGGCGACAAGTGACGCCGTTGCTCGATGCCATGATTGCGGAGGGTAAAATTCCGCCGTTGATCGCGATCATGCCCGATGCGCCGTCGAGCCGACGCGCGGGCTACTATGTCGACTCCCAATTCACCGGTGCGGACGACTTGCCCCCCGGCGAAGCCGTGGAGACGGCCCTCACGCGCGATCTGGTGACGCATATCGATCAGACGTTCCGCACCAAAGCTGATCGCTCAGAACGCGTGGTCGCGGGGTATTCGATGGGCGGGTATGGTGCCGCGCGCTTCGCCTTCGCGCATCCGGAAACGTTCGCGACGGCCATCGTGCTGAGCCCTGCGCTCTATGAGCCGTTGCCGCCGACGGACTCGAGCGTGCGGGCCTTTGGTGCGTTTGGCCGCGGTCCGCTTCGCTTCGACGAGACGATCTACCGCCGGCTCGCTGAGCCTTGGTGTGCCCGCAACGCGTCCCACCCTGCGCTGCGCATCTTCATTGCGGTCGGCGACGACGAGCCCGTGCGCGACGCGGCGGGGGAGAGTCTCACGACCGACGCCGTGCGCTTGCACCAACGCTGCCGCCAGCAACCGAACGTGACGACGCAGCTGCGAATCGTCGACGGCGGCCACGAGTGGACGGTGTGGCGCGCCGGACTCGCCGCAGGGCTCCTGTGGAGTCTAGGTCACTGACGGGTGAGCGAATCCAGGGACGTCGCCCACGCGTCTCAACCAGGCCGGCTGGCGACGCCGCAGTGGCCGCGGTAGGTTTCGCGCAGGACGGTTTTTTGGACCTTGCCGGTGCCTGAGACGGGCAGCGCGGACACGAAGACGACGTCCTCCGGGAGCCACCACTTCGGCACGCGCGACTCGAGGTGGCGGATGATTTCCGGCGCCGTGGCGGCTTGGCCGGACTTAAGCACCGCGATGACGAGCGGACGCTCGCCCCATTTCTCGTGCGCGACGCCGATGACGGCGGCTTGGGCAATTGCGGCGTGCGTGGTGACGGCGTTTTCCAGTTCGATGGAGCTGATCCACTCGCCGCCGGATTTCACGAGATCCTTCGTGCGGTCCACGATCTGGAGGAACCCGTCGGCGTCGATGGTCGCGACGTCGCCAGTCGGAAACCAGCCGCCGTCGCGCAGCGGGTCGCCGCCTTCGCCGCGAAAGTAGCTACGGCAAACCCAATGCCCGCGCGCGAGCAACTCGCCGCGACTGCGCCCGTCGTGCGGCACGGTGCGGCCGTCGTCATCCACGACGCGCAGCTCGATGCCGGCCAGCGGGCGGCCTTGGGCGCGTTGCGGTTCGTCGCCGCGTGTGTCGAGGGGCGCGCGCCGCGTCGGCGTGTTCACGACTCCGACGGGGCTGAGTTCGGTCATGCCCCAGCCGTGGCGGACTTCGATGCCGTGGTCGTCGCGCAGGGCGCGCGCGAGGGTCGGCGGCAGTGCGGCGCCGCCGATGACGGTGCGGTGCGGGCGGGGCAGGCGCTGGCCGGTCTTCTCCAAGTGTTGCAACACGCCGAGCCACACGGTCGGCACGCCGCAGGAGAACGTGACGTGCTCCTGCGTGTAGAGCTCGGTGAGGCTCGCGCCGTCGAGGCCGGCGCCGGGGAAGACGAGCTTCGCGCCGGTGAGCGGCGCGGCGTAGGGGATGCCCCAGGCGTTGACGTGAAACATCGGCACGACAGGCAGCACGGTGTCGCGTGCGGAGAGGCCGAACGAGTCGGGCAGGCTCACGGCGTAGGCGTGCAGCAGCGTGGAGCGATGCGTGTAGAGCACGCCTTTGGGATGACCGGTGGTGCCGGAGGTGTAGCAGAGCGCGGCGGCCGCGAGTTCGTCGAGGTCGGGCCACTCGAAGTCGTCGCTCTCGCCGGCGACGACATCCTCGTAGCAGAGCAATGGCACGGCGCTGGCCGGCAGGTGCGCGCGGTCGGTGAGGGCGATCCAATGCCGCACGTGCGCACAGCGTGGCGCGATGGCCTCGATCTGTTTCAGGAACGCGAGGTCGAAGAACACGACGCGGTCGTCCGCGTGGCCGACGATGTAGGCGAGTTGTTCGGTCGAAAGGCGCGGATTGATCGTGTGCACGACGGCGCCGGAGCCGGAGGCGGCGTAGTAAATCTCGAAATGTCGGTGCGTGTTCCACGCGAGCGTGCCGACGCGGTCGGTGCGTTGGACGCCGAGCGCGGCGAGCGCGCGGGCGAGTTGGCGCGCGCGGCGGTGGGCGGTGCGGTAGTCGTAGCGATAGAGGCCGCCTTCGGGGAGGCGGGAAACGATTTCAGTGGTGCCGTGGCAGCGGTCGGCGTGTTGCAGCAACGACGAAATCAGCAACGGCTGACGCATCATCAGGCCATGCATGGCGGGACGTGGGGGTTGGGGTAGTGACGTGGAAACGGTCAACGCGCGAGGAGCGTGCGCAGGCCGAGGGGAATGGGTTCGGGCAAGTGGCCGACTTCGCGCGCGAAGCGCTGGCAAATCGCGGGCGTGAGCGAGCGCAGCGACATGATCAGCGCGGCGCGCCATTCGACGCGGTCGCCACAGACGGCGAGGCCGCGCGCGAGCGCTTCGACCGGCAGCATTTCGTGGACGTTGCTCGGGCCGAAGGCGCGCGTTTGTGCGGCAAGGTTGTCGAGCGCGAGTTCGAGTGCGCGGCGCGCGGCCGGTTCCTCGGGCGCATGGGCTGCGGCGAGCGCCTCGACGTAGTCGGCGAGCGCGGTGGCGAGGATCGAGTGGTATTGCGTGCGCGCGTTGTGCGGATCGAGCCAGCGCCCGGTCTCGGTCTGGCCGGGCAACACGCCGAGCTCGAACTTGCGGCGTGCGGCGTCGAGGTAGCGTGACTCGCGAGTGACGAGGTAGAGACGGGCGAGCAAGCGCGCGGAAAAGGCGTTGTAGTTCCAGTTGGTCACGAGCGGGCGCTGCATCGCCCACTCTCCGGCACGGCGTGCGCTGTCGAGCAGCGTGGCGTCGTGCGTCAGCGCGTAGCCGGAGAGCAACGCGAGGCCGCACACGCCGTTGTCGAACTGGAGGTCGCCGTGGTCGAGGTCCTCGATCATCCACACGCCTTCGGTCATGGTGCGGCCGAGGCGCTGGCCCTCGGCGACGCGCTCGGCGGCCATCTGGCCGAGACGATCGGTGCGCGCGGCGTCGTAGGGATAACCGAAGGCGCCGCTCTTGGTCTGGACGGATTGGAGGTAGCGCAGACCGTCGAGTGCACGGGCGCGGAGTTTTTCGGCGGCCGCGGCGTCCTCGAGTAGACGCGCAGTGTCGAAGTAGGCTTCGATCATGCGCACGCTGTCGCGCAGACGTTCCGGCGCGTGGCCGGCTTGCAATGCGGCGCGCGCAGCATCCCACGGCTCGCGGCCGACGCGCGCGGCGCAGTCGGCGAGCCAGAGTTTTTCCACATCGTCGAGACTCAGCGCGTCGGCGGACGGCGGCAGATAGTCGGTCTTCGCCTCGGGCACGCTCACGTCGCGGCCGAGGGCGGAGCGCAGCGCACGCACGGCGGCGTCCACGGCGGCGCGGTCGCCGGAGCGCAACGCGGTGCGGAGTTGGTCGTTTGCGTCGCGGGCTTCGCGTGAACGCGTCGCGGTCGGCGCGTGCCACTTGGCCGGGTTCAGCGAGGAGATATTCGGACCGGCGGCGTGCGCTGAGCCGAGGAAAGCGGCGGCGAGGAGCGGCAGGAGGCGTGGAGAGAGGCGGCGCATCAGGAACGCGGGCGGGATTGGAGCGCGAGGGCGGCGAAGCCGAGCACGGCGAGACCGCCGCCGGTCCAGGCGACGGCGGGCCACGCGGTGCGCGTGGCCGGTTGCACGAGCGTGAGGAGCGTCATGGCGGCGGTGACGAGCACGCAGGCGCCCACGACGTTGAGCGGTGCGGGGAAGCCGCGGTCGTCACCCGCGAGTTCGGCGGCGGGTGCGCGGAGCGAGTCGATGAAGCGGCGGGATTTTTCCGCCTCGTCCGGAGTCGAGCGCCACCACGCGCGGCTGACGAGGAAGACGGCGGCGCTGACGAGTGCGGTGCCCGCGTTTTGCAGCAGCGTGACGACGGTCGGCGAGCAGCCCCATTGGCGCGGGAAGTAGTAGGCGAGCCACGCGGTGAGCGCGCCGGCGATCATCGCGGCGAAGGCGCTGCGGGAATTCGCCTTCCAAGTGAAGAGGCCGAGGAGCATCGGCACGGCCATCGGGATGACGAAATACGAGGCGATTTGCTGCGCGGCGTTGAGGATGAGGCCGGCGGAATGCAGGACGAGGATGCCGATGAGGATCGTCGCCGCGCCGGAGATGAGGACAGTGGCGCGACCGACGAAGACGAGGCGGCGCTCGTCGGCGTGTGGGTTGATCCGGGCGCGGTAGATGTCGAAAGCGAAGACGCCGGAGAGCGAGTTCAGCTCGGCGCTGATGGTGGACAACGTGGCGGAGAACATCGCGGCCACCATGACGGCGACGAGGCCGCCCGGTAGGATTTCGCGGCAGATCCAGCCGAAGGAGGACTCGGGATGGATGGAGGGATTGAGCGCGCGCGCGACGAGCACCGGGAGCATGGCGAGCGCGATGTGCGGGAAGTAGAGCACGCCCGCGAGCACGCCGGCCTTCGCGGCGTCCTTTTCGCTGCGCGTGCCGAGGTAGCGCGTGATGAGGCCCCATTGCGCGGCGTTGTAGTCGCAGAAAAAGATCACCGCCCACGCGAGAAACCAGAGCCACTCGCTGCTCGCGAGCGAGGGCAGGCGGAAGAAGTCCGCCGGCAGCAGGTGCAGCGCGCCGTCGATGCCGCCGATGCGACCCCACGAGAGCGCGAACAGCGCGATCAGCGCGGCGAACAAAATCACGAACTGGAGAATGTCCGCCACCACCGCGCCGTAGAGACCGCCGAGCAGCGTGTAGAGGATGACGACCGCCACGCCGCCGATGACGACGGCGTCGGGGATCGACAGGCCGCCGGCGAACGGTGCGGTGCGTTCGTAGCCGAGGATCGCGGTCATCAGCACCGCGAACGCCGCCATGCGCACGCCGTTGCCGAGCGGGCGCGAAATCAACCCGAGCCACGCGAACACCTCGCGGAAGCGCGGCGAGTAGCGCACGGCGAAGTATTCGATCGGTGTCGTGAGGCCGGTGCGGCGCCAGCGCCGGCCGAAGGTGAGCGCGCCGACGATCAGCATCGTGGGCGGCAGGCAGGTCCAGAGCAGGCCGAAGGCGCCTTTGCCGTATACGACGCCGGCGATGACGACGAACGAGTAGGCGGAGAAACTCGCCATGTATTGCGAGAGACCGACGGCCCACCACGGGATGATGTTGCCTCCCTTATAGTAGTCCGAGGTGGACTTGGCGCTGCGCGCGAAGGCCGCGCCGATGGCGACGAGCAGGATGAAGTAGGCTCCGACAACGGCGACGACGAGCTGGTTCGTGGAAAGGTCCATGCGGGGAAATCAGGGCCGGGCGGCGGGCGCGGCGAGGAGCAGGCCGCAGGCTTCCTCGATCACGGCGAGGGTGTGCGCAATTTGCTCGGGTGTGTGCGCGGCCATGAGGCAGAGCGAAATGCCCTTGGGGTCGCGGCGGAGCAGGACGCCGTGCCGTGCGGCGTGGCTGAGCACGATGGTCTGGATTTCGGCGAGCGAGAGTCTGGGAACCAGCGGTTGGAAAACGACCGCCGGCACGGCGTCGCCGTGCGTGAGCCGCACACCGGTGCGGCGCGTGATCGCGACGAGCCCGTCGTGCAACGCTCGCGCGGTGGCGTGCAGCGCGGGATAGAAACCGTCACGCGAGAGCACGTCGATCGTGGCGAGCGAGGCGCGGATCGAGAGCAGTTCGCCGGAGTAGGTGGAACTGATCCAGTTGTTCTCGATCGGGTCCATCCACTCGGCGCGGCCGACGAGCGCGGAGATGGGCATGCCGTTGGCCATGCTCTTGCCGAAGCAGGCGAGGTCGGGCGTGACGCCGTAGCGCGCTTGCGCGCCGCCGAGGCTCCAGCGGAAGCCGGTGATGATCTCGTCGAAGATGAGCGGGATTTTCGCCGCGGCGGTGCAGGAGCGGATCGTCTCGAGGAAGCCGGCCGGCGGGTGCGTGCCGTAGAGCGCGGGCGTGAGGATGACGGCGGCGAGTTCGTTTTTGTTTTCGGTGAACTTGCGCTCGAATGCAGCGGTGTCGCCGAAGGGAAAGTCGATGGAGTAGCCGGCGAGTTCGGGCGGAATGCCGCCGGTCTTGGTCGTGATCGCCCACCAGTCGTGCCAGCCGTGGTAGCCGCAGGTGAGGACCTTGCCTCTGCCGGTGACGAGGCGCGCGGCGCGCACGGCGGCGGCGGTGGCTTCGGCGCCGGTCTTGAGGAGGCGCACGCGTTCGGCGCAGGGGATGATGGCGCAGAGCTTTTCGGCGAGCTCGACCTCGAGCGTGCCGGGCAGGGAGAATAGGATGCCGTCGTCGAGTTGGGCGCGAATGGCGGCGTTCACCTCGGGGTGGTTGTAGCCGAGAATGATCGGGGCGAGTGCGGCGATGTAGTCGATGTAGTCGTTGCCGTCGGGATCGGTGACGATGGCGCCGTGGCCCTTGTTCAGGAACGCGGGGAACACATCGGCGGGAGCGAATTGGCCGACGCGTTTGCTGATGGTGTGCGTGCCGCCGGGTGCGACGGCACAGGCGCGCTGCCACCACGCGCGAGTGCGCGGGAGGCCGGCGGGATTAGGGCTGAGCACGGTGGGCATAGTCGAGGTAGGCGGCGGCGTAGGGGCCGAGTTCGGAGGAGGGGGCGCGGCGGGCGAGGCCGGTGGAAGCGAGCGCGTGCATCGCGGCGGTCCAACGCGGCGTGGTGCGCCAGCGCGAGAGCGCTTGCGCGAAAACTTCCGTGGGCACGGTGACGACGGAGACGCCGTCGCGGAGGATCTCGTCGGCGGCGTTGTCGAGACCGAGCGTGGCGGCGCGTTCGACGGCGGCGTCGGTGACGGCGAAGGCGCGGTTGGCGATGGCGAGTTCGACGAGCGCGCGGCAGAGGATGGCGTGATAGACGAGCTTGGCGTTGTGCGGGTCGAACCACCGGCCGTTGTCCATCTGGCCGGGCAGCACGCCGAAGCGGCAGCGACGCGCGGCCTCGTCAAGCCAGGCGCGGTCCTTAGTGACGAGCGCGAGGCGGGCGAGGAACCAGACGCTGAAGGAATTGTAGTTCCAGTTGGTGACGATGGGCTGCGTCTTCGCCCACTCGGCGGCGCGGAGGGCGGCGGCGAGGTAGCGGGCGTCGTGCGTGAGCGCGTGGGCTTCGAGCAGCGCGACGCCGCAGAGGCCGTTGTCGTATTGGAGGTCGCCGCGGCCGCCGTCGGAGACGAGCCAGCCGTCGGCGATGGCGTCGGGATGGGCCTCGAGGAGCTTGTCGATCATCTTGCCGAAGAACTCGCTCTTGGCGCGGATGTCGGGGAAGGCGAAGAGGCCGTTCGGGCGCTGCACGCTGCACAACGCGTCGGCGAGACGCGGGATCTCGGCGCGTTCGGCGGTGGCGGCGTCGCCGAGCGCGGCGACGGTTTGCGCGTCGGCGATGAGCAACACGGCGAGCTGGCGGAGACCGGCGGGGAGCTTGGTGGGATGCGCGACGTCGCGGAGGTAGGCCTCGATGTCGGGGGCGATGTGCGCGCGGTATTTGGCGAGGTAGGCGGCGGCGAGCTTCGCGTCGGCGGGAGCGGAGGCGTCGGCGGCGACGCGCTTGGGCGTGCCGCCTTCGACGGTGCCGACGAGATCGCCGAGCGCGGTGCGCCACTCCGCCGCCGCGGTGCGCACGGCGACGTCATCGCCGGAGGCTTGGGCGGATTGAAGTTTCGTCTGCGCGCGACGGACGGCGTGTTCGTCGGCGCGGGTGCAGGCGGCGAACGCGAGGAGAGCGAGCGCGAGGGCGGAGAGGCGGCGGAGTTGCATGATCAGAAGCGCACTTCGTAGCTGAGGTAGAGTTCGCGCGGGATGCCGGCGAAGGGGCCGCCGCGATAGTATTCCTTGTCGAAGGCGTTGCGGACGTTCACGTCGAGGCGGTGCTTGAAGCCGAGCGCCTTCCAACCGTAGCCGACGCCGAAATCCCAGAGCGTGTAGCTCGGAATGAAGAACATGTTGCCGGAGGCGTCCACGATGGACGGCGAGATTGCGGCCTGGCCTTGGTAGCGCGCGGCGGCGCGGACGTTGAGGCCCTTGAACGTGCCGGAGGCGAACTCGTAGCGCGTGGTGACGGCGAGGTTTTCCAGCGGCACGCCTTCGGGCGGGCGGCCGACGAGTGATTGCGAGCGCGGGGCGAGCGGCGAGATTTCGGCCCAGTGGACGTTGTTCTTGCCGTAGGAAACGCCGAGGAGCCATGAGCGCGACGGGATGTAGGTGAGGTCGAACTCGACGCCTTGGGAGCGTTGCGCGCCGGTGACCTTGTAGCTGCCGATGCCGCTCGCGGGTGGGAGCGAGACGCCGGCGGCGTTGGTGGCGGTGAACGGAAGGTTGGATTTCTCGATGCGGAAGACGCCGGCGGTGAAGTTCAGGTGCGAGTCGAGGAGGCTGGCCTTGATGCCGGCCTCGAGGCCTTCGCCTTCCTGGTTGCCGATGGGATTGCCGTTGTAGTCGAGGTCGGTGGCGGAGCCGGGGTTGAACGACTCGCTGTAGTTGGCGTAGAGCGAGATGTTTTCCTTGGGTTTGAAGAGCAGGCCGGACTGGAGCGTGGTGGCGGTGATCTTCGGCTGCACTTGCGCGGTCTGGGGCACTTGCGCGCCGGCGGTGAATTTGCGCGGCGTGAGCGTCTGCTCGATCTCGTCGCGGCGCGCGCCGATGAGGAGATGCAGGCGATCCTGGAAGAGGATGGCGCGCTCGCTGACGAGGAGGCCGCGAATGGTGCGGTCGTCGACGCGGTTGCGGAGCGAGTCGGTGAGGTAGGGCGGGATCGAGAGGATGGGCCCGATGCGCGAGTAGTCGGCGGCGTCGACGCGTTCGGCGGGGAGAACCTGGGCGAGGACCATGTCCTCGTTTTTCACCGTGAGATAGTCGTAGGTGGCGAGGAGCTTGTGCTTGGTCGGGCCGAGTTCGAATTGGGCGAGGAGGTCGAGCTGGGCGACGGTCTGCTTTTCGTAGAGATCCTCGTAGTATTGGATCCAGCTGGTCTTGTTCGCGATCGACGCGGTGGAGAGCGTGGCGGTGTCGACGACGGGCGTGCCGTTGACGCCGAGGACGTTTTGCTGGCGCGTGCCGTGGTTGACGACGAGGCGCGAGGAGAGGTGGGAGTTGAACGTGTGGCTGATGCTGAGGTCGCCGGCGTTGACCTTGAGCTGGTTGAAGCTCGCGGAGCCGACGAACGTCTGGCCGTAGTATTGCTCGCGCGGGAAGGCGGCGATGTCCTGCACGCCGACGATGCCCAGGACGGCTTTCGTCACGGCGTCCTGCGCGACCGGCTGCGTGATGGTCGAGGGCGAGCGCGACTCGATGGTTTCGGCGCTGTATTCGATCGTGGTCTTGCGCGTGACCTGCCAGCGGCCGGCGGTGTAGGCGCCTTTTTGGCGGGAGTTCCAGTAGTTGATCGCGCGCTGCTTCGAGTCCTCGCGGTAAGCGTCGACGCGGACGGCAAGTTTACCGTCGGCGAAGACGTCGTTCGCGCCGAAGTAATAGCGCGAGTAGTCGTCGGTGCCGACGGTGATGCGCGCCTGGACCTCGCGTTTGGCGCGCGGCTTGAGCAGGACGACGTTGCGCAGGCCGGAGGGCTCCGTTTGGCCGTAGATGGCGGCGTTGGCGCCGCGGATGAGTTCGATGCGCTCGACGAAGGCGGTGCCGAAGAGGCCGGTGTCGCGCACGCCGTTGATGTAGGTGCTGCGGCTGGCGATGCCGCGCATGAAGAACCGGCCGGTGCCCTCGGACGGACTGAACGAGCTGGCGAAGGACGCCGCGTCGTTGAAGTCGTAGGCGAGGAAGTCGTCCATCATTGCGCGGTCGAGCAGTGTGACGGGAAAGGGAATGTCTTTAATCGCGACGGCGTAGCGGGAGCCGGTGCCGACCTCGGACGCGAGGTATTTGGACGGGTCGGCGTTCACGACGAACGGATCGAGCGAGTAGGTGTCGCCGCGCGGCGACGTGGCGGTGGAGTCGGGTGCGGCGGTTTGCGCGATCGCGGGAAGCGCGAGCGCGAGACCGACGAGGAGGCCGAGTGAACAGAGGGCGAGGCGACTCACGGGGGACGGCGAGGCGAGAGGTGATGTGTTCATGGAGGACGTGCGGGGTTAGGGCGACTGAGGAAAGCCGGTGTGGGCAGCGAGCAGCGGGAAGGCGCGAAGGGCGTTGTGCGCGAAGACGCGGCGCTTTGCTTCGAGCGGCAGGCGAGCGAGCGCGACTTTGGAAAACTGCGCGCCGACGCTGAGGTAGGTGGCGTCGCTGCCGTAGAGCAGGCGGTCGGCGCCGGTGGCGGCGACGAAGTCCTCGACCGCGCCCGGCAGGCTCTGCGAGAGCGAGGTGTCGGTGAAGATATTCGCGTGCGCGGCGAAGAGCGTCGCGGCCTCGTCGGGACGGGGACGAAGGTGCGCGCAGAGGAAATTCAGGCGCGGGTGGCGGCGCGCGATGGCGGCGAGGTCGGCGACGGTGTCGGCCGGGTGCAGGTGCACGAGCACGGACAGACGGTGGACCTCGCAGCGCTCGAGGAGCGGCGTGAGCACGCGGGATTGGAGGCGCACGTCGTGCAGTTCGCCGTGGAGCTTGGCGCCGACGAAGATTTCGCCCGGTTTCAGAGCGTCGAGGCGCGCCGCGGTTTCGCGCGGGAAATGCGGATGCAGCACCAGGTGCGCGGTGAGGCGGCCGGCGCTGCGCCGGACGACCAACTCGCTGTCGGCGTGCGCGGCTTCGAGATCGGCGGCGAGCGTGGCGCGGAGGGCGTTGAGGTGGCTGAAGGTGAGATGGCGCACGCCGACGCGTTCGGCGGCGGCGAGCAGCGAGACGGCGGAACGCGGCCAGTAGGGCGAAGTGTCGCCATCGGCGGCGGCCCACGCGTCGACGTGCGCGTGGATGTCGAGGATGAGTTCGCGCTCGATCGGTGAGGCGGCGAGGGCGGCGGCGGCGAAGGGATCGGGCGCGTTCATGGCAGGCGGAGGAGGCGGCGGAGGTTGCCGCCGGCGATTTGCTGGCGTTGCGCGAGCGGCAGCGCGGCGTAGGCGACGGCGCCGCGCGCGATGGCGGGGTCGTTCCACGGCGCGGCCGAGCCGAAGAGGAAACGCTCCGCGCCAAACTCGGCGACGAACGACTCGAGTTGTCCGAAGAGCCCGAAGCGTGTGACCGCGAGGTGGAGATTGGCCGCGCGGGCGAGCGCGGCGTAGAGCTGGCGCTCGATCACGTAGGGCGCGTTGAGCAGGACGACGGGCAGCGCGGGATGGCGGCGGCAGAGCGCGACGACGTCGTCGAGGCCGTAGGCGATGCGCGCGTCGCGGTTGGGAAAATGAGCGGCGGGCACAAAGAGCGGCAGGCGTTTCCGCGCGAGCAGCGTCCAGCAGGCGGACGCGTCGGGAAAGCGGTCGAGCTCGAGCGCGCCGGACGCGGGACCGATCTCGCGCTCGAGGCGGAAGGCGCGCGCGCCGGTCGCGACGAGTTCGCGCACGAGGGAGAGCACGCGCTGGCCGCGGCGGAGCGGAAATTGCGGCAGGACGAGGCACGCGTGGAGGCGCGGCTGGGCGGAGGCGGCGTCGAGCGCGATGCGGTTCTGCGTGGCGAAGGCGTCGGGGCCGAGCGCGTGGCCGTGGACGAGGGCTTGCGCGATGCCGCAGCGGTCGAGTTCGGCGACGGCGTTCGCGGCATCGTAGCCCGGGATGCCGGCGCGCAGCGGCGAGCCGAGCATCAGGTCGCAGTCGAAGAATTCGAGCGGCGCGGCGGAATCGCTCACGGCGGCGCGGCGCGGCGGCGGGTCTTTTTTGGCGGGAGGGCGGGAGCGGCGGGCGGTCATCGAAGGGCGGCGTGCAGCGTGATCGTGGCGGTGCGGCCGTCGGCGAAGGCGACGGGCACGGCGATCGGCGAGAAGAGGGGGCTCGTGTCTGCGAGCGGAGCGACGCGGAGGAGGTAGCGACCGGGCGCGGTCGGGTCGGCTTCGACGCTGACGGAGAACGTGCCGGGTTTTTCCACGCGCGGCGCACCGAGGCGGGCGGCGACGCCGTCGGCGATTTCAAGGCGGGCGGTTTGTTCGGTGCGCGGCGTGCGCGGTGCCCAGACGAGCGACGGGTGGTCGAGCTTGAACCAGACGGGATGCTCGATGGCGAAGGAGACGGTGTCGCGGCCGGCGTCGGATTTGACGACGATGTCGCGATGGACGGTGCCCGAGCGGCCGCCGGCGCGGTAGGTGGCGTGGAGTTGCGCGGTGCCGCCGGCGGGAATCACGCGTGGCTCCACGGTGGCGGTGGTGCATCCGCAGGAAGGTTCGACGGCGTTGATCGTGACCGGCGCGGGGCCGGTGTTGCGCACGTGGAAGGTGAGCGCGATTTCCTCCTGGCCGGGAGCGAGGCGCGCCGCGAGCTGCGCGGGGCTCCACTCGAGGGCGCCGCCGCGCGTGATGGACGCGAGCGCGGCGGCGAGGAGGCAGCTGGACAGGAGGCGTTGCATGGCGCGTCCCGAGGCGGTGGTCAGGAGCCGTTGAGGCCGACTTCGACCTTCTCGATGTAGGTGGTGTGGGTGAAGAGCGTGCGGCTGTGCGCGACGCCGACGCGGATGTTGCCGTCGGAATCGCGGTAGTTGGCGAGGCCGCTCGAGACCGTGATCGAGAGATCGGATTCGGCGGTGCCGACGGAGCCGGAGGCGACTTGCGTCCACGCGCCGGAGGTGAAGTTCCAGAGGTAGATCTTGCGCGTGATGCCGGAGTTGACGCTGTCCTTGGAGCGGACCTTGACGCGGATGCTGGTGAGCGCGCCGGTGCCGACGTAATAGTCGATGCCGACGGCGGGCTGGGAGGCGCCGCCGATCGTGTAGTAGTCGTTGTCGTCCGCGGTGAACGAGGTGCGTTTACCGGCGGAGTAGGTGCCGGCTTCGATCGTGTAGCCGGTGCAGGCGGTGAAGAGGGTGCCGGAGGGCGCGGGCGGCGTGGTGCGGCTCGCGAGCGGCGTGTAGGGCACGCCGGCTTTGTAGAGGAGGTAGAGGCCGGCGTTGACGGTGTTGTCGCCGTAGGAATTCATCAGGCCGGAATTCCAGAGCGCCCAGGCGGCTTGCTCCCAATTGGTGTGCGACTCGCTCTCGTAGGCGGCGATTTTCCAGAGGCCGAGGAGGAAGGCGTAGGGAATCTCCTTCTGGCCGACGCCGACCTGCGGGATGCCTTTGTTGACGATTTCCCACGCGAGGTTGTCGAGCGTGGCGACGGCGTAGGGTTTGAGCGCGGCGGCTTGGGCGGTGTCGCCGCGGTCGCGCAGCGCGACGTAGGCTTCGACGAAGGCCCAGGCGTTCATCGGCTGGTATTGCGGGCGGGCGTTGTGACCGTCCCAGTAGCGGCCGGGGACGCGAGCGATCTCGGTGAGGCCGGAGAAGGGCTGGCTGGACATGCCGTCGACGAGGCCGTCGGCGTTAGCGTCGAAGAGCACGCCCGGCTTCAGATTGCGGTCGATCTTGTCGAGCATCGCGGTTTTGGCGGCGGTGTCGCCGTCGCGGGCGTATTTTTGCGCGAGAATCCAAACGAGCTTGGCGGTGTAGTTGTGGTCGCGGACGGGCGGCTCGTTCTCGGCCCACCCGATGGCGGCGGCGAGGGAGGTGGTCGCGCTCGTGCGCAGGGAGGCGACGGGGTGTTGGAGGGTCGACTCCATCATCATCGCGCCAACCCAGCCGTGATCGTAGGCGAGTCCGCCGTCGAAGACGCCCAGTTCCGGAATGATGTCGGCGATCATGAAGCGGTCGCCGGAGTAGAGGCCGGCATCGAAGATCGGGCAGAGCGTCGGTTTGGCGGAGTAGAACGCGTCGACGCCGGGGCCGACGGACGAGTCGTAGCACGCATCGGTGTTCGGCACGCGCAACAGGCCGTAGGCGCCGACGTAGACACCGGCGTCGGCGAGCGGCGGCCAGGGGGCGTTGGCGTCGACGTATTGCGTCGCGATATACATCTGGGTGATGTCGCGCAGCGCGGAGAGTCGGGAGGCGTAGCCGGCGAGGTGGGCGTAGTAGCCGCCGAGCGCGGGACCGGCGCCTTTGCGGCCGATTTCCGGGCAAGTGATGAGGAAGTTGCGCAGGCCGGGCGCGTGGACGTTTTCCCATTTGTCCGCGATGGCCGCGAGGGTCGGGACGGTGAAGTTCGGTGTGGTGTAGGTGTAGAGGAGGTCAGGACAGCCGACGGAGTCGCCGCGGGTCGCCTTGGCGTTGGTGATGGCGGTCGTGACGTCGGTCACCGTGCCCGCCCACATGGCGAGTTCGATGGCGTCCATGTCCGCCGAGGTGCCGTAACTGTTGCCGCACGGCGGGGTTGGGGCTGCGCCGGTGGAAGTGAGGATTCCGGCGATCATGGCGGCTGCCGACAGGTGGAAACGGGCGCGGCGGCCCGGAAACTGAGCGAGGAAGGGTAATGTGCTCATAAGCGGGGGATGGCGCACGTATTTGGTGTCGGCAGTCAATGTGTCAAGCTATATGATAGGTTGTGCACAACCACGTCGCCTCTTGGGTTGTCCGTTTATGGATTCATAGGTTATTGAATAATCGTGAGTAGGGTAGCTGCGTGTGCGGTTTGAAATCTATCAGACAGCTTGACAGAAAAGCCGCCCGGCCGAAGAAATGTGGTCTGATGAACCTCGCCCCGCTCCAAAAAGAAAGCCTCGTCGACCAAGCGGTGCGTTCGATTTTCGGGCACATTCAGAAGAACGACCTGAAGGCGGGCACGGTGCTGCCAGCGGAGGGCAAGTTGGCCGAGCTGCTGAACGTCAGCCGGCCGGTCGTGCGGGAAGCGATGCGCACGCTCGTGGGCAAAGGCGTGATCGAAATGGTCAACGGCGTGGGCGCGGTCGTGAGGCCGTTGGATGCGCGCTCGCTCGCCGAAGTGATCGAGCGCCTCGCCGCGACGCGCGTGAACAACGCGTGGGAAATCGAGGAGGCGCGCCATGGCTTGGAAATGCACGCGGCGATGCTCGCCGCGCAGAAGCGCACCGAGCAGGACCTGGAGGACTTGGAGGAAATCGTGCGGCAGATGCGCGGGGCGATGGACGACAAGTTCCGCTACGCGTCGTTGAACTCGGAATTCCATCGCCGCATCGCGCAGGCCACGGGCAATCCGCTCCTGCACACACTCGTTTGTGCGCTCCTCGACGTGTTGGGCGGTGTCATGACCGAGATCTACGGCCAAGTGATCCCGGACGATCACTGGGTGGCGATCCACCGTTACCACGAGGAAATCCTCGAACACATTCGCAACCGCGATGCGGCGAAGGCGCGCGACGCGACGCTCGAGCATCTGCTCTTCGCGGTGCGCAAACTCTGACGGCGAGCTGAACCGGTCGGTGACTCGGCCTGCGGCAAACGCGACGTGGGCGACGGGCATGCCGCGTGGTTGGAATTTTCGTGAGCGTGCACGCGGCCCGGGATTGGCATTCGCGCGGAAGAGCGTCTATGTCTCGGGCAATGACTTTTGCCGAAATCGCCGCGGCGCTGCCCCGCCAAGCCGTCAACACGATCGCCGATCTGCCGTTCCCGCGCATCGCCTCGGGCAAGGTGCGCGAGATTTTCGATCTCGGTGACGCGCTGTTGCTCGTCGCGACCGATCGGCTCTCCGCCTTCGACGTGATCATGCCCGAGGGCATCCCCGGCAAAGGCGCGATTCTCACGCAGATGAGCCTGTGGTGGTTTCAGCAGACCGAATCGCTGATCGCGAACCACCTCCTGCCCGACCAAGCGGGCGAATTCGCGCGCCGCGGCATCGTGGATCGCGACCTGCAGCTGCGCAGCATGGTCGTGCGGAAACTGAAACCCCTCACGATCGAGTGCGTCGCGCGCGGTTACCTCATCGGCAGCGGCTGGAATTCCTACCAAAAGAGCGGCGAAGTTTGCGGCATCAAGTTGCCCGCCGGGCTGCGTCAGGCGGACCGGTTGCCCGAGCCGATTTTCACGCCCACGACCAAGGCGCCGAAGGGCCAGCACGACGAGCCGATCAACGACGCGCAGGGCGCCGCCGCGATCGGCGCCGCGCTCTATGAAAAAGTGAAGGCGACCAGCCTCGCGCTCTATCGCCTCGGTCACGATCGCGCGCGCGCCGCCGGCATGATCCTCGCCGACACAAAGTTCGAGTTCGGCACCGACGCGGCCGGCAATCTCATCCTCATCGACGAAGTGCTCACGCCCGACTCGTCGCGTTACTGGCCGGCGGAGAGCTACGCGCCCGGCATGTCGCCGCCGAGTTACGACAAGCAGTTCGTGCGCGATCACCTGCTTGCGATCAAGTGGGACCAGAAGCCGCCGGCGCCGCACATCCCCGACGACATCATCCGCCGCACGCAGGAAAAATACCTCGCGGCGCTGAAGAACCTCATCGGCTGATCCCATGAGGCACGCACGGAATCTCTCTTTCATTTGCTTGTTCGCTGTGCTGGCGGCCGCTGTGCCGGCCCACGCGCGGATCGGCGAGAAGTCGGCCGAGTTGCGTGCGCGTTTCGGCAAGCCCGAGGCGACACCGCAGAAAAACATCCTCGTTTGGCTGATCGAGGAGCCGGCCGGGGCTTTGCTTTACACGGTCACGTTGGATGAGAAAGACGTGTCGATCGCCGAGGGACTGAAACCTTTCCGCTTGGCGAAGATGACGGAACAGTCGGCGCGCAACTTCATCGCCGAACAACTCTCGGCCTTGCCGGAGAACCATCAGGCGCGCGAATTCAAGCCCGGTGACGCCTACACTTTCGCCGGTGAGAAGATGACTTGTGGCGCGAACGAGAAGATCATCGTCGACGACGAGCATGGCTTGCTGGTGGTCTGGACAGTCGCGCCGCAGCCTTCGGTGCTGGCGGTATCGCGTGAGATGGTGGCTCGCACGCGGCGTTGAGGCGCCGGGCGGAAGCAGCGTGGCGCTTCAGCGAGCGAGGTAGGGAGAGAGCCACGTCGGCAGCGCGGGCGCTGTCGGGCCATCGAGTTTGGCGCGCCATTCGGTGTCGGTGAGCGGCGTGCCGGATGCGGAGTATTCGTAGTAGCTCATCACGGCGCCGGTGCAGAGGACTTCACCGTCGCCGTAGGGATAGAGCACATGGATGAGCCGCGCGCGGCCGACTCCGACGGCGAGTTGCGTGTCGGAGTTCGGATCGCGGACGACGCTGGCCCAGCGCGGGGCGTCGTCGCGCGGAACGTGCCACGAGTTGCCGAAGTAACCGTGCACGAGGGCGAGTTGCTCGCCGTATTTGCGGATGAAGTCATCTTCGGCGCTCGTCCACGCGCGTTTCCGCAGTTGCTTGTGCGACATGGATTCAAGGCGATGACATATTGAGTCGAGCTTTGCCCAGCGCCGCCTCAACGAGGACTCGTCCGTGGGAATTGGTTGTTTGCCTGAAGCAATATCTTCGGCGAGGGTGCGGATGCGTGCGATCAGTTCGCTGTGGGCGGCGTGGAATTCTTCGTCACTTTGGGTGGGGGAATGAAGATCGTGCTCGGTCACGAGATGACCATAGCGCATGTCCGCGTCAAAGTAGCGGTTGCCGATCTCACGTGGCAGCTGCTCGATATCTGCGGGCTTGGAGCCGGGCAGATGAAATCCAAGTGATTCAATTTCCCGCGCTGTCGCGCGTAGGTTTTCCGCGGCAACCATCGAGGAGGTTTCAAAAGTGCCGGCAGATTCCAAGGTATCCTTCGCCGACTCCACCAAATCTGCAAGGAGTCGGAAGAATTCAGGACACGGCTCGATGAAGCCAGAAGGCAACATTCCCATGCCCGCATACATGGCTGTTTCCTTTTGTTGGAGCGTGAACATGTGGCGCATTTGGGCCCAGCCCGCGAGGGTGGTGAGGCAGGATTTCGCCGCCCAGGCGTCGTTGCGCATGAAGGCGGGCGCGTCGGGCTCGGCGGGAGCGTGCAGGGCAGCGAGCGTGTCGAGGTAGCGGTCGTAGAGACTCGGACGTGCGCGTCGTTCGGCTTCCTTTGTCGGGTGCCAGTCTTCGCGGGCGGCGTCGAGCGCGGCGTCGAGTTGCGCGGGCTCGACTGCGGACAGCTGACGGCGCGCGAAATCGGAGCCGAGGAGCGCGGCGACGGCAAGGCCGCTGGGCAGATGGCCGGGCTCGGCGAGTTTGGCGAGGGCGAGCGCGTCGGGCAGGCGGTAGGCGGAGAGGACGCGGAATTGGATTTCGGCGAGCTTTTCGGCGGCGTCCTGTGGAAGGCGAAGCGAGTCGTTGAGTTTCTTCCACTCGTCACGCGCGATGGAGGAGCGGAGCAGCCAACGGCGTTTGGCGATGAGGTTGGATTTCCAGTCGGTTGCGCCGTGGTTCGCGCTCAGAAAATTCTGAAACTCATACGCGGCTTCGGGGAAAGCAGGGTCGTCGGGACGGCCGAGGAAGATGGCGTAGTCGCGGAAGAAGGACTCGGTGTTGTTGCGGTAGTTTTGATTCACCGCGAAGCCGAGCAGGCCGATGGCAGTGAGTTCGGCGTCGCGGTCGGCGCGGAAGGGGATGCATTGGAGCCAGCGCACGGCGCGGAAGTAGTTTTGGAGCGACTCGGTGTCGGTGTAGAAGCCGACGGGGGTGCAGCGGCGGTAGTCGATCGCGAGTAGCGTGCGCGAGGCGGGCGCGAGCCATGACGGCAGCTCGGCGGCGGTGGCGGCGCGGATTTTGCCGACTTGTTGTTCGATCTCGTCGCGCGCGGCGGCGTCGAAGAAATCGACGGGCGTGCCGAGGAGCCGGAGGGCGGGACCGACGACGAGCTGGGCGTGGCGCCAGCCGGGCGCGAGTTCGGCGGCAGGAAAGTAATTTCTGTCGGCGAGCAATTCGCGGGCTTTGGTCACGACGCTTTCGAGGTGCGTGCGGAGCATGAAAGCGCGCCGCAGTTCGAGTTCGCGAAAGGAATCCTCGAAGAGGATGTGGAAGGCGTTGAGCGCGGAGTCGCTGGTGATGAAGACCGGGCCGCGCGGCATCGTGTAGGCCTCGAAGGATTGGCGGAGCGAGATGTCTTCCAGGAGGAGCTTGTCGCGGTCGAGCTGGGCGATTTCGGCGGGAGTGAGGCCCTTTTGTTTGGCGCTCGTGTGCCAGTCGTAGTCTCGGCCGGGAGTGGGGAGACTGGGTGGGCGACCAAAGGATGAGCGGAGGCTGGCCGAGTAAGCGGCTTGTTGCTCAGACGTCAGGCTGTTGTGCCACGCCTTATGCGCCTGATTATACTGTTCGGTGAGTTGATCGATCGCGTCGGGGGATTTTCCGCGTTCTTCGGAGTGCGGATAATGTGTGGGCGGTGGCGGCAGCTCGGGTGGGGCGGCGTGGGTGCCGACGTGGGCGAGAGCGAGAATCGCGAGGGTCGCCGCGCGTAAGGTGTGGCTCGCGGAGCGGTGGGAGGCGGTCTGCGGGGCGAGAAGGCTCATCACGCCGGACAACGTGTCGCGCGCGGAAAAATTAGGCGAGTGGGTTTGGGCGGACTCGTCTTCGGAGCCACAGGTTGTTTGCGCTCCTCGCTGCGGGAAGCGGATGCTCGGGCGGTGCGGGTGGCCGGCTGGGAGCCGGCGCTACGCGCGCGTGTTCAGGCGGAGGCTTTTTCCGCCGGCGTGGCGCTGGCGGGCGTGCGGGCGAGGAGGACCTTGTCCACGCGCTGGCGATCCATGTCCATCACCTCGAAACGCCAGCCGCTCCAGTCGAAGTAGTCGCCGGCGGCGGGGATGCGGCCGAGTTGCGTGACGACGAAGCCGCCGAGCGTCTGGAAGTCGGCGGTGTCCTCGCCGGGCAATTCGCGGAGTTTCAGCAGCTCCTTGACCTCGGAAATGGCGAGGGTGGCGTCGACGAGCCAGGAGCCGTCGTCGCGGCGCTTGGCTTCGGGCTGGGCGCGGCGGATCTGGTCGGGCAGGTCGCCGACGATGGCTTCGAGGATGTCGATGAGGGTCACCATGCCTTGCACACCGCCGAATTCGTCGATGACGAGCGCGGTGTGCTTGCCGGACTTTTTGAATTGCTCGAGCGCCTGGATGGCGGTCGTGGTCTCGGGCAGCATCGTGGCGGGCGTGACGAGATTGCGGAGATTCGTCGGCAGGCCGAACGCGGCGTGCGCCCAGAGGGCCTTGATGTGCACCATGCCGAGAACGGTGTCGCGGTGCTTTTGGTAGACCGGAAAGTGAGAGTGGCCGCTGGCGACGATCTTGCGCCAGTTGGCTTCGTCGGGGTCGTCGATGTTGAGCCACACCATTTTCGGGCGCGGCGTCATGAGCGCGGTGACGGGGCAGTGGTCGAGCGCCATGACGCCTTCGACCATCGCTTTCTCGGCCTTATGAAAAACGCCCGCGTGCAGGCCTTGCTCGATGAGAGAGGCGACTTCCTCGTCCGAGACGGTGACCTTGGGCTCCGCCCGTGAGCCGAGGAGCTTGGCCACGCCGTCGGTGCACACGGTGAGCAGCCACACGAAGGGCGCGGCGACCTTCGAGATGAAGTTCATCGGTCGCGCGAGCGCGACGGCCCAGCGTTCGGGATTGGCGAGGCCGAGGCGTTTCGGGACCAGTTCGCCGAGCACGATCGTGAAGAAGGTGATGCCGAGCACGACGCTGCCGAAGCTGAGGTAGGTGCTGTATTCGGTGGCGGCTGGGAAGCGTCCGATGAGCCAGTTGTTCAGTTCCCGGGCGAGCGCCGCGCCCGAAAATGCGCCGGCGGCGATGCCGCTGAGGGTGACGCCGAATTGGACTGTGGAGAGGAACTTGGTGGGACTCTCGGCTTGCGCGAGCGCGAGCTGGGCGAGGCCGTTGCCGTGTTCGGCGAGGGCCCTCAGGCGGGACTTGCGCGAGGACACGAGCGCGATCTCGGCCAGCGCAAAAATGCCGTTGATGGCCAACAGCAGCGCGATGACGGCGAGTTCGAGTGCCACGGAGTGCATGGGGCGGCGAACGGTAGGCCGGCGGAAGGGCCGGGCAATCAATTTACCCAATCCAACGGCTCGCGCGACCGTAAATTAAGGCCGGAACTCGCTGGCGGGCAGTAATCTGCTCAGGAATCGGTCGGCTTCTCGGCGGCGAACTCGGCGGCCTTTTTGTCGTCGAACTCACCCTCCCAGCGGGCGACGACGACGGAGGCGAGGCAGTTGCCCATGACGTTCACGGACGTGCGCGCCATGTCGAGCAACGCGTCGACGCCGAGGATGAGGAACGCGCCGGCGAGCGGGAGCTTGAAGGACTCCAGCGCGGCCACGAGCACCACGAACGACGCGCGCGGCACAGCGGCCACGCCTTTGGAGGTGAGCATGAGCATCAGCATCATGGTGATCTGTTGATCGATGCTGAAATGGATGCCCGTGGTCGTCTCGGCCGCTTGGGCGACGAAGACGGAGGCGACGGCGAGGTGCAGCGTGGAGCCGTCGAGGTTGAACGAGTAGCCGGCCGGCAGCACAAAGCCGACGATGCCGCGTGGCACGCCGACCTTTTCCATGTTCTCAAACGCCTTGGGTAGCGCGGCCTCACTGTTCGCCGTGGCGAAGGCCAGCGTGAACGGCTCGCGCACGGCTTTGATGAACGGCTTCAGCGGCACCTTGGCGATCCAGATCACGCCGCCGAAGACGCCGACCACGAAAATGACGAGCGCGCCGTAGAGTGTGAACACGAGCTTCGCGAGCGTGATGAGCGAACCGAGACCTTGGTGGCCGACGGTCACGGCGATGGCCGCGCCCACGCCGAATGGCGCGAACTTCATGATGATGCCCGCGAACTTGAACATCACCTGTGTGAGGCTGCCGCAGAACTCGAGCACCGGCTTGCCCGCGTCGCCGGCGGCGATCACGGCCATCGCGAAGATGACGGCGAAGCAGACGATCTGGAGCACGTCGTTCTTCGCCATGGCGTCGATCAGGCTCACGGGGAAGATGTGCACGATGATCTCGGCGAGCGTTTGGGGCTTGGCGAGCGCGGCGGTGGACTGCGCCTGGTCCATCTGCAGGACGACGCCGGCGCCGGGTTTCACGACGTTGACGACGAGCAAGCCGACGAAGAGCGCGAGCGTGGTGACGATTTCGAAATACAGAAGCGACTTCCAGCCGATGCGCTGGGCCTTCTTCATGTCGCCGGTGCCGGCGAAACCTTGCACGATGCTCGCGAAGATGAGCGGCGCGATCATCGCTTTGATCAGGTGCAGGAAGACGTCGCGCACGACCTTGAAGCCGTCGTCCCATTTCTCGTGGGTCGCGGTCGGCAGCGTGCTCATCCACCAGCCGGCGAGGATGCCCACGAGGAGGCCGAGGACGATTTGTTGGGTCAGCGAGAGATGAAACCAACGGCGCGGTGCGGCCGGCGTGGAAGAGGCGTGGTGACTCATGGGGGAGGAGCGCCGCACGAAAACAGGCGCGTCGCCGTCTGGCCAGAGTGGAGTTGCGAACGGGTAGAACTACTCCCTCGCCGACTCAGGAGCGCCGTTCGGAAACGGGCGCTTCCCGGCGCGAGACTGGCGTCGCCGCCGGCGCCGAGCCGCGCGGAGCAGTCCAAGCCGAAACCTCGCCGCGGGTGAACTGCACCTCGCAACCGCCATCGTAGACCCAGCGCTCGTAGCCGCGCGCGGCGTTGCGCATGAGCGGCTGGCCGAGCAGTTCGCTGACTTGTTGGCGCGGGATGCCGACGCGCACCTCGGACCAGCGCAGCGTCTCGCCAGGCGCGACCGGACTGGCGGCGCCCAACACCACGAGCAGGATGCCCTCGGCTAACATGCCCGGAGTATCGCTGCGGTCGCGGCGTGGACGGAATGCTATTCGGGGAAGAGAGGTCTCATTTACCCTTTCTTCGCGTCCGGAATCGGGTCGGTTTGCCCCGTCGATCCGAAAAGCAAATTTATGCACAGTCACGCGTTTACCTGCTACCTCTGCGCAGATCTTGCGATAGCATTGCGCGGCACCGGTAAATTCATTCTCTAGCCGCCGTGGTTACCTCGGACGACACACGCCGCAGCCGCGAGCTCGTGAAACAGCTCAAAGAGTCGCAGATCTATCGCGACTATGAAGCGGCGTTTCGCGAGACGACGGGCTTGCCCATCACGTTGCGCGCGATCGAGGCGTTCGACCTCCCGCACCACGGCGATCCGAACGAGAGTCCGTTCTGCTCGCTCATGGCCAGCACCAACCACACCTGCTCCGCGTGCCTGCAGTTGCAGAAGCGCGTCGAGGAGGAGGCGCGGATCGAGCCGAAGACTTTGAAGTGCTTCGCGGGCTTCTGCGATTCGGCGGTGCCGGTGCGCGTGGGCGAGAATCTCGTGGCGTTCCTCCAGACCGGCCAGGTGCTGCTCCACAAGCCGAACAGCAAGGAGTTCAACAAGCTCGCGCGCGAAGTGATCAGTTGGGGTGTGCAGGCCGACGTGAAGAAGCTCGAGGAGGCCTACTACAACTCGCGCCTGCTCGATAAGAAGCAATACGAGGCGGTCCTGCGCCTGCTGACGATTTTCGCGCAGCACCTTTCTTCGCTCAGCAATCAGCTGATGCTCTCGGCCAAGCAGGCGGAGTCGCCGATGATCACGCGGGCGAAGACATTCATCGCCGAGCACCAGCACGAGGAGATCTCGCTGCGGCAGGTCGCGGCGTCGGTCAACACGAGCGCGTTCTACTTCTGCAAGATGTTCAAACAGGCGACCGGCCTGACCTTCACCGACTACCTCGCGCGCGTCCGCATCGAGAAGGTGAAGAACCTCCTGCTCAATCCGCACAAACGCATCAGCGAGGCGGCCTACGAGACGGGTTTCCAGTCGCTGTCGCAGTTCAACCGCGTGTTCCGCAAGATCGTCGGCGAGTCGCCCACGACTTGGCGCGCCAAGTTGAAGCAGAACTGACGCGCCCCGGCGCCGAGCCTCAGGCGAGTTTCGCGCGCCGCATCCGATGTTGATGCGTCGAGTGCACGGCCGGCGACTGGCAGGCCGAAGAGGAACGATTGAGGCAAACCGAGCACAGCGTGTCGATTTCCTGCTGGGCGAGCAGGTGGAAGCTGGTCAGCACCGCATCGAGAATGGGCTGCGGCAGGCGCTTGGCTGCCACGAGATGCAGCGCGAGCTCGCCGGTCGCGTAGTAGTTCAGCAACGGGTTTAACCCGCACGTGCAATGCCGCTGCAATGGCACCAGGAGCGCGGACGACTTCTTGAGGACCGAATCGAGCGAGTTCTCCGTCAGGGCCTTGAAGACCTGGGTGATGGTTTCATCCATCAGGTAGAGCAACGTGTCGGGGTTGCCCAAGGGGGAGGGCGCCGGCTCTGAGCGCAGCAACGCTTCCCATTCCGTCTTCACGGCGGGGCGAAGTCCCTCCAGCTGCGCATGCTCGCTCTGATCCACGGCCGGGAGTTTGCCACGGTTGAAACGCCCCAGCTCGCCACTCATTGGGTAAACGTGCGCATATCTTGGAGGGGGAGTGGCATGCCTTGCCAAGAATTGGTCGGACAATGCCAAACCGTGCGCAGCCGGATAGGGAAAAATCCGGATAGTAGATGCGACATCCTCCACGCCATGTCTGTCATTCCGATTACGGTCTTCTTCAGCCTGCTATTGGCCGCGTTTTTCGTCGTCATGTTTCTCCGCGAACAACGTCGCCACCGCTTCGCCAGTGTTGAGCGCGACTCGCTGCTGCCCCTGGCCGAAGAGCGCCCTGCGGCGCCGTCCCATTCACCCGCCATTGCTGTGTCGCCCGACGCGCCTGCGCCGGGCGACCTCTATTTCTAACCCCTCCCGTTCGCACACACCATGACGACAGGACAAAAAACCACCATCGAGTTCAACGACAAGGTCGTCCGCCAATTCATGCTCGCGTCGATTATTTTCGGCGTCGTCGGCATGCTCGTCGGCCTCCTCGTCGCGACCCAGCTGAATTTCTGGCAGGCCAACTTCGGCCTGTCGTTCACCAGCTTCGGTCGCCTGCGCCCGCTCCACACGAACGCCGTCATCTTCGCGTTCGTCGGCAATATGATGTTCGCCGGCGTCTACTATTCGACGCAGCGCCTCGTGAAGGCCCGGCTCGCGAGTGATTTCCTCTCGCAGCTCCACTTCTGGGGCTGGCAGGCGATCATCGTCGCGGCCGCCATCACGCTCCCGCTCGGCCTCACGCGCGGCAAGGAATACGCCGAGCTCATCTGGCCGATCAACGTCGCCGTCGCCCTCATCTGGGTCGTGTTCGCGGTGAACTTCTTCTGGACGCTCGCCAAGCGCAACGAGAAGTCCCTCTACGTCGCCATCTGGTTCTACATCGCGACGATCATCACCGTGGCGATGCTCTACATCGTCAACCACCTCTCGATCCCGACCTCGTGGATCCACTCCTACGGCGTGTTCGCCGGTGCGCAGGACGGCCTCGTCCAATGGTGGTATGGCCACAACGCCGTGGCGTTCTTCCTCACCACGCCGATCCTCGGCATCATGTATTACTTCCTGCCGAAGGCGGCGGAACGTCCGGTCTATTCGTATCGCCTCTCGGTCGTGCACTTCTGGTCGCTGGTGTTCCTCTACATCTGGGCCGGCCCGCACCACTTGCTGAACACCGCGCTCCCGAACTGGCTGCAACTCCTCGGCATGACCTTCTCGCTCATGCTCTGGGCGCCCTCCTGGGGTGGCATGCTCAACGGCCTGCTCACGCTTCGCGGCGGCTGGGACAAGCTCCGCACCGATCCGGTGATCAAATTCTTCGCCGCCGGCGTGACCTTCTACGGCATGGCGACCTTCGAGGGACCGCTCCTCTCCATCAAGGCCGTCAACGCCCTCGGCCACTACACCGATTGGATCATCGGTCACGTGCACGGCGGCGCCCTCGGCTGGAACGGCTTCATGGCCGCCGGCATGTTCTACTGGCTCGTCCCGCGCCTCTGGAACAAGCCCCTCTACTCGCAATCCCTCGCCAACCTCCACTTCTGGCTCGGGACCATCGGCATCCTTTTCTACATGGGCGCCATGTGGGCCTCCGGCATCGGCCAAGGCCTGATGCTCAACGCCACCGCCGAAGGCGGCACCATCCTGAAGTATCCGAACTTCCTCGAGACGCTGAACGCCATCCGCCCGCTCATGGCGCTGCGCATCGTCGGCGGCGCGTTCTACTTCATCGGCTTCCTCCTGATGGTTTACAACATCTGGAAATCCATCGCCGGCGCCAAAGTCGTGAACGGCACGATGGAAGTCTACGTCGAGAAATTCGAGGAGAAGGAAAACCTTTCGCTCCCCGCCACCTTCCTCAACGCCCCGGTCGTTTACTCCACCCTCGGCACCATCGCCGCGTGCGTGTGGATGTTCACCAGCGGCTGGGTCAACCTGCTCGGCCTCTTCGCCACCGTCATGGCGGCGCTCATGGCCATCGGCCACTTCCAGACCCGCGGCACCGCGTGGGGCGAGTGGTATGACAAGCTCCTCCTGAACGCGATGCCCTTCACGGTCCTCACGTTCCTCGCCGTCGCCGTCGGCGGCCTCATCCAGATCGTTCCGATGCTCACGATCGACAAGCAGCTGCAGACCGAAGACCGCAAGGCCGACGTCTACACGCCGCTCGAACTCGCCGGCCGCGACATCTACGTCCGCGAGGGTTGCTACACCTGCCACTCACAGATGATCCGCACGCTCGTCCCCGACGTCATGCGCTACGGCGACTACTCCCGCCTCGGCGAATCCATCTGGGACCACCCGTATCAATGGGGCTCCCGCCGCACCGGCCCCGACCTCGCCCGCGTCGGTGGAAAATACAACCACGCCTGGCACTTCGACCACATGAAGGACCCGCGCTCGATCTCGACCGGCTCCAACATGCCCACCTACGGCCACCTCCAGGAGAACGACACCAACTACTCCGTCCTTCCGAAGAAGATCGCCGTCCAAAAGATGCTCGGCGTGCCGTTCCCGAACTGGTCCGACTCGATGATCTCCACGCTCGCTCACGAGCAGGCGAAGGAAATCGCGAAGGATCTCCAGGCCCAGGGCCGCTACATCGCGCCCGACAAGGAGATCGTCGCGCTCATCAGCTACCTCCAATGCCTCGGCAAGAAGTGGACCCCCACCAACGCCGGCGCCGCCGCCACGCACTAATCTTCAACCCACTTATCCCATGCTTCGCCGCATCATCTACGAAGACTGGCAGCTGATCTTCCCTGTGGTCGCGCTCGCCGTCGCCTCCCTCGTCTACGTCGCCGCCGCCTGGCGCGCCACGAAGATGAAACCCGCGCAGATCGATCGCCTCGCGAACCTGCCCTTCGAAAAAGAATAACCTCTCCGCCGCACACGCACATGAATCCCCAACATCCCGCCGACGACCGCGACGAGAAATTCCGTCCGCACACCTACGACGGCATCCGCGAATACGACAAGCGCCTGCCGAACTGGTGGCTCTACACCCTCTACGGCACGATCGCCTTCTGGGTGTTCTACTGGTTCGCCAATCAGATCGCGCACATCGTCCCGTCGGACGGCGCGCAGGTCGACACCGCGATGGCCAAGATCAACGCCGTGAAGATGGCGTCCTCCATCGACGTCAACAACGACGACCTCTTCTGGCAGATGAGCCAGAACCCCGAGTTCGTGAACGCCGGCAAGCAGACCTTCGATTCCCTCTGCGTGCAATGCCACCTCCCGAGCATGCGCGGCAAGGGCGAGAATCCCGCCGCCGTCGGCCCGAACCTCATCGACACTGCGTGGATCCACGGCGGCACGCCGAAGGAAGTCTACGCTACCGTTTCCAAGGGCGTCCTCGTGAAAGGCATGCCCACGTGGGAACCGGTGCTCGGCCAGAAGAAAGTCGCCGAGGTCGTCGCCTACGTTCTCTCCAAGCACAAGAAAGGCGAGGAGATCACCGTCGAAGTTTCCAAGTAGTCGATCACAGGCGCGCGCCACGCCATGGGCGCCGCCACCCGCCTACGCTCTAACCACGACATGAGCGCAGATCCCAAAAACCAACCGACTCCTCCGGCCGCGCCCTTCGCGCGGCCGACGCCGCCCAAGCCCGCTGCGCCCGTGCGCCACGTGCCGTCGCGCGACTCCGTCACCACGATCAACGACGACGGGTCGCGCTACTTCCTGCAGACCGCCGATGTCCACGGCTGGTTCACGCGGGTGCGACGCTTCCTCGGTCTGTTCCTCGTCGCCGTCTACGTGCTGCTGCCGTGGATCCCCGTCGACGGCTATCCGGCGGTGTTCCTCGATCTCGCCGAGCGCCGCTTCCACTTCTTCGGTTACACGCTCGCGGCGCAGGACGCGTGGCTGCTGTTCTTCGCGCTGACCGGCGTCGGTTTCAGCCTGTTCTTCATCACCGCGCTGCTCGGCCGCCTCTGGTGCGGTTACGCCTGCCCGCAGACCGTCTTCCTCGAGCACATCTACCGCCGCATCGAGCGCATGGTGGAAGGCGACGCCATCCAGCGCCGCAAGCTCGACGCCGCACCGATGTCCGGCGCCAAGATCGCCCGCCGCGTCGTCAAGCACGCCCTCTACATCCTCACCACGCTCGTCATCACGCACCTCTTCCTCGCCTACTTCGTCAGCTGGCCTGAGGTCTGGCACATGATGTCCTCCGCCCCGCGCGACCACTGGGCGGCCTTCGTGTTCATGGGCATCGCGACGGGCATCCTCTATTTCAACTTCGCCTGGTTCCGCGAGCAGCTCTGCATCGTCATCTGCCCCTACGGTAGGATGCAATCGGCCCTCTCCGACGACCACACCGTCACGATCGGCTACGACTCCAAGCGCGGCGAGCCGCGCGGCAAAGTCGGCACGCCCGACGCCGGTGCTTGCATCGACTGCAACCGCTGCGTGCAGGTGTGCCCGACCGGCATCGACATCCGCCACGCCAGCCTCCAGCTCGAGTGCATCGCGTGCGCCGCGTGCGTCGATGCGTGCGACGAGGTGATGACCAAGGTCAAGCGCCCCACCGGCCTCATCCGCTACGATTCGCTCGCGGCGTTCGCCGGTGGCAAGACCCGCTGGGTCCGCCCGCGCACCATCGTTTACTTCGTGCTGCTGCTCATCGGCATCACCGTCGCGGCGTTCGCGTTCTCCTCGGTGAAGCCCGCCAGCATGATCGTGTTTCGCATGACCGGCGCCGCCTACTTCGTCGACCACGACGACGTGCGGAATCAGTTCATGCTGCGCATCGTCAACAAGCGCAATGTGCCGGCCACCTACCGCGTGCGCCTCGACGGCGTGCCGAAGCATGTCGAGCAAAACGGCTTCACCGCACCCCTCACCGTCGCCCCGCTGGCCGAGCAAGTCTCGCCCCTCGTGCTCACGATCGATCGCAAGCACTACGCCGGCCCCTTCAAGTTCACGGTCCTCGTCCAGGACGACAAGGGGACGTTCACGCTCTCGCGGCAGATCGAATTCCTCGGGCCCGACGCCCGCCTCCTCGAGGAAGAGGATCACGACAAGGGCATCAAACGCTGACGCCATGGACTCCTCCACGCCACAGTCCATCGCCAGCCAACCGACCGAGTCGAAATCCAGCCGCGGCCTTTGGCTGTGGGTGGCCCTCCTCTTTGCTTTCGGCGCGATCCTGTGGACCGTGATGTTCACCGCCTCGCGCCACATCGACACGCGCGAAGTCCCGCTCGCGACCAAGGGAGCCAAGCCATGATGGAGCTCGCCGGCATCCACAGCGCCTCCACCGCCTTCCTCGCCGGACTGGTCACCAGCCTGCACTGCGCCGGCATGTGCGGCCCGCTGGCGTGCGCCGTGATGCCCGCGAACCGCAACGACGCCGACCCGCAGACGGTCAGCACCGTCTACCATGTTTCGCGGCTGCTCGGCTACGGCGCCCTCGGCGCGCTCGCCGGCGGAGTCGGCCGCCTGCCGCTGAATTTTCTTAGCGACGACGTCGTGCGCTACCTGCCGTGGTTGCTCGTCCTGTTCTTCATCGCCGTTGCGATTCGCTTCGACCAGCGCCTCCCGCGCCTGCCGGTGCTCGGACGGGCCTACGGTTGGGTTGCCGGCCATCTGCGTGGTTCGCAAAACCGCTCGCGCCTGCGCGCCGCCGCCGCGCTCGGCTTCGCCACGCCGCTGCTGCCCTGCGGTCCGCTCTACTTCCTGATCTCGCTCGCGCTGCTTTCCGGTTCGGCGGCACGCGGTGCGGAGACACTGCTGGCCTTCGGCCTCGGCACGGTGCCGCTGCTGTGGTTCGCGCAGACCAACTACCACTGGCTGCGCCTGAAACTCGGCCCGGTCTGGCTCGCGCGCGCTCAGACGGCCCTCGCGCTCGTGATCGCCGGCGTGCTCGCGTGGCGCCTGCGCTCGACGCTCGGGTTTCCCGGCCCGGACGTGAACAATTTTGTCTGTCACTGAGATGTCCGATTCTTCGACATCTCGATCGAATTGGGTGGACGGGGGAGTGGCCCCGACGGAGGTGCGTGGACCTCGTGTCGGCAGGACCGCCCCCGTCCACTCCTGCCTTCACTGCGGCGCCCCGCTGAAAACCGACGCCGCGCGCGAGTCCGGCTTCTGCTGCTCGGGCTGCACCTACGTCCACCGCCTCGTGCACGAGCAAGGACTCGAGGGATACTACAAAATCCGCGACTCCGTCATCGCGCCGGTCGATCAGACCGTGTTCCAGCCGCGCGACTTCACCTGGCTGGCCGAGCTGCAACGCCACGCCGAGGTCGCGCCTGCGCCCGAGCTCACGCTCGAGGTGCAAGGCATCTCCTGCGCCGGGTGCGTCTGGCTCATTGAGAAGATTTTCCACAAGCACGCCGGCGCGCTCTTCATCGAGACCGACGCCCAGCTCGGCCGCATGCGTTTCCGCTGGGAGCGCGGCCAGTTCGACGCCACGGAGTTCGCGCGCGCGCTGCAGTCTTTCAATTACCTCGTCGGCCCGCCCGGCGAGGAGCCGGCCGTCCCCGAGAGCAAGTTCCTGATTCGTCGCATCGGCCTGTGTGCCGCGTTCGCGATGAACATCATGCTCTTCGCGTTGCCGGCCTACTTCGGTATGGAGCGGACGTTCGCCTACGCCGGACTCTTCGATACGCTCGCGATGGCCTGTGCCACGCTGAGCGTGCTGGCGGGCGGCACCTATTTCATCAGTCGCGCCGCGCGCGCCCTGCGCGATCGCGTCATGCACATCGATCTGCCGATCGCGGTCGGCATCATCGGCTCCTACGCCGGTTCGATCTACGGTTGGCTGACCGGCAACCACTCGGTGGTCTACTTCGACTTCGTCGGCACCTTCATCGTGCTGATGCTCTTTGGCCGCTGGGCGCAAGTCGTCGCCGTCGAGCGCAACCGCCGGCGCCTGCTCACGACGAACACGCGGCCGCAAAAGGTCTCCGTCGACACGCCGCGCGGCGCCGTCGATCGCCCGGTTGAGGAACTCGTTGTCGGCGACATCTACACCGTTCGCTCGGGCCAGGTCATCCCGGTCGAATCGCAGCTCGAATCCACCGCCGCCACCCTCGGCACCGCGTGGATCAGCGGCGAAGCGGACCCGCGCGAAGCGCGCACCGGCGCCCGCGTGCAATCCGGCGCGCTGAACCTTTCCCGCGGCTCGATCCGCTTGCGCGCACTGCAGCCGTGGCACGTCTCGCTCCTTGCGCAACTGCTCCGCCCGACCGGCCGCGATCAATTCCGCCACCGCCTGCTCGAACGCGTCGTCACCGGCTATCTCGTCGGCATCTTCGTCGTCGCGACGGCGACGGCCATCGGCTGGTGGGTGACGAAACACGACGTCGCGCTCACGTGGTCCGCTGTCACCGCGGTGCTCGTTGTTTCGTGCCCCTGCGCGATCGGCCTCGCATATCCGCTGGCCGACGAGATGGCGACGGTGGCGCTGCGCCGCTTCGGCGTGTTCGTGCGCGAGAACGACCTGTTCCCGCGCCTCGCGCGTCTGAAGAAAATCGTCTTCGACAAGACCGGCACGCTCACGCTGGAGACGCCGGTGTTATCCAATCCCGAGGCGCTGCACGCCCTCTCGTCGTCCGCGCGCGCCGCGCTGCTCGCGCTCGTGCGCGACAACCCGCACCCGATCAGCCAGTGCCTGAACGAGAACCTGCTCGCCGACGGCTTGGTGAATGGCGTCGAGCCGGCCGCGGGCGAGGTGAACGAAGAAACCGGCTTCGGCGTCACGCTGCGCGGCGAACTCGGCCGCTGGTCGCTCGGCCGTCCCGGCTGGCTGGGCGACGCGAAGTGTAACCTATTAGGTTACACCTCCGGTGAAGCGCACGACACGGAGTTCGCGTGCGACGGCGTCGTGCTGGCGCGATTCAAGTTCACCGATGCGGTGCGGCCCGGCGCGCGCGACGAGATCGCGGCGCTGCGCGCGGCTGGTTTCGAGACGTTCATCCTCAGTGGCGACCGGAAGGAAAAGGTCGAGGCGATGGCGGACGGACTCGGCATTCCGCCGCAGAATGCCATCGCTGAAGCCACCCCGACGGAGAAGGCGCAATGGCTGCAGCGCACCGACCGGCAGGACACGTTGATGCTCGGCGATGGCGCGAACGACTCGCTGGCGTTCGACGCGGCGTTCGTGCGCGGCACGCCGGTCGTCCATCGCGGCGTGCTCGAGGGCAAGGCCGACTTCTATTATCTCGGCCGCGGCCTCGACGGTCTGCGCCGGATGTTTGCGGTGAACGAGACACGGCGGATCACGCAGCTCGTGCTGATCGTGTTCTCCGTCGCCTACAATTGCACGACGGTGACGCTGGCGGCGTTCGGCCACATGAATCCGCTGATCGCCGCGGTGATCATGCCGGCGAGCTCGCTGTTGAGCCTGTTGATCGTCGGCGTGGGGATGCGCCGGCAGGTGTCGGTGCGTTGATCGGGCCGGAGCGGCGCGAGTTCGCTCGCCCCGCTCGTTCCGCGCGACTGCCGAGAAGCTTCCGAACGGGTATGTCCTTTGTCGCTGTGTCAGCGAGCGCGACGCCGATGAGCGGTTCCAGCGCTTGCTCGAGGGCGATCACCTGCACCGCGAACTTCTGCGGCGCCTGCCGTTGCCGGTGGCGATCAAGGATACGAAGCGGCGCTTCACGTTCGTGAGCGATGCGGCACTCGAGCTGTTGCGCGCCGCGGTCGCAGATCATCGGACAGCCCCAGCGTGCCGCCGCTGCGCTCGCTTACGGTCGGCCGCGCGGTGAATCGGCGAGCGTGCTGACGACGGCGTCGGCGAAGGCGGCGTGGCCGAGGTCGCCGATGTGCACGCGGTCGAGGGCGATCGTTTCGGGAGCGTGCAGTGCCAGCAGGCGGTCGATGATCGACTGCGTGTCGATGAAGCGCGCCCCATGTCTCGGGGCGAGGCGCGCGACGATGGCGCCGAATTCGTCCATGCGCCGGCGCATGGCGTCGGCGCGATTGGGTTCGACGTAGAACGGCGTCAGGAGCGCGATCTCGCGCACGCGCGGGCGGGCGGTGGCGATCAACCGATCGAGTGTGGCTTCGTATTCGGCGGGTGGCACGGCATCGGCCTGGCGCTGCGGATCGAAGAAGCGCCACACGTCGTTGATGCCGATCATCACGGTCAGCCAGTCGGGCGAGAGGTCGAGCACGTCGCGTTGCCAGCGGGCGGCGAGGTCGCGGACGGTGTGTCCGCCGATGCCGCGGTTGAGCACGGCGATGTTTTTCCCGGCGAGGCGTTGCGCGGTGAGGGCGACGTAGCCGTGGCCAAGCGCCGTGGGGTAGTCGGGCGCAGTGGGGGCGGGGCGGCCCCATTCCGTGATGGAGTCGCCGATCATGACGAGGCGGAGGGGATTCATGGGCTCAAGGTTGGCGCGTGAGGACGAGGGCGGAGTGGCGCGTCACGGCGCGCGTCGGCAACCGCAACGTGCCGCCGACGTGGGAAACGACGTCGGATGCCGTCACGGTGGCGTTAGCCGTGTCCCACCAGGTCACTTTCCAAGTGCCCGGCGGGACGTCCTCCAAAACCAGAGTGCCTTCGGCCGGTGCACCGGGTTCGAGGGCGAGGAGATTGGCGCGGTGGCGCAGCCAGAGCGCGATGAAGCGGTCGTTGCGCTGACCGATGGCGGCGAGCGCCGGTGCGGTGAGGCCGAGGTCGAGGTGCGACACTTGCACCCAGTCGCTGGCGCCGGTGTTTTCGATCGCGATGGTGTGCGCGCCGGCGGAGACCGCGACGGCGAGGGTGGCCGGGAAAACTCCGGTGGGTTGCCACGCGCTTTCGGCGGCAGTCTTGCCGTCCACGGTCACGCGCAGGGCGCCGCCTTTTTCGGAGACGCCGACCACTTCGAGTCGCATGGTGGTGTCGCGCGGCAGAGTGACGCGGAAGGCGGCGCGGCTGGGGAAGGATTCATTGGCTTCCGCCGCCGGAGTGACGAACGTGGCGGGCCAGTCGCCGAGTTCGAGCGGCTCGCGGCCGTCGAGCGGCAGCGTGCAATCCCGGGCGGGGCGGCGTTGCCATTGCTGGGCGCCGGCGAGTTGAAGCGGGACGCGCGGGTCGCATTCCACGGCGGCCGAGAACGGCTGCAGATCGCGGTGGCGGGACCAGCCGGAGAGCACGACGAAGCGATGCACCGCGCCGATCTCCGCGAGCCGGCGGGTGTCGCGGAGCTTTTCGCCTTCCCACGCTTGCGCGGGCAGCGAGCCGGCGCCCATGAGGCTGGCCCAGATGGCGGGCGGCTCGACGAGGCCGGACTTCTTCACGTTGTCAGGGAGGCGGAGGTGATCGTCGCCGAATTCGCCGTAGAAAATCGGACGGGCGTCGCCATTGCGGCGCGGAGCGAATGTGCGCGCGGCGGTGATGAGGTTGGCGCTGTAGAGGTGCGGCTGGAGGAAATCCATCTCCGCGTTGATGGGGCTGAGGAGGTTTTCCGTGCTGGTGGTGATGGGGTGGCGGTAAACGTCGATGGAGCGGATGAGCTTGGCCATGTCGGCGTGCCATTGGGCGACGGCGGCTTCGTCGTGGGCGATTTTCAGGGCGTCGACCCAGTGGACTTCGTTGAAGAGTTCCCAAGCGAAGACGGCGGGCGACCAGCCCCACCGCGCGACGATGTAGCGGTATTTGAGCGCGGTGAGCAGGCGGGCGCGGGAATCGGTGAAGAAATCCGACGGAGAGCGAAGGAAACCGCCGGGGTTGGCGGCGTTCCAGGGGTTGTCGACCCACGAGGGATTCACGGTGGTGCTGTATTGGCCGTGGTATTGGAGGACGATCTGGAGATAGACGCCGTGCTCCTCAGCGGCGGCGAGGAGCGCATCCCAGCGGGCGGCGACGTTGGCGTCGATGCCGCCGGGGGGCACGGGGGCGCCGTCTTCCGGGGTCACCCAGTCGAGATTGGTGCGGCCCCAGTGCACCATCCAGACGCGCATCCAGTTCAGATGGTTGGCGGCGAAGGCAGCGAGCGTGGTGCGGTAGAAATTGAGGACGTCGGGCTCGTGCGCCCAGGCGACGTTGGCGCCGAAGGGAATGAACGCGTGTCCGTCCGCGCGGGCGAAGCCACCGGGGCGACGGGGATCGATGCCGACGGGGGGCAGGCGAAGGCGCGCGGGATTTTCGAAAGTGGAGGCAGAGTGCGGCCCGGCGGCGATCGGTGCGGCGGGCGAGCCGCGCGTGCTTTCGAGGATGCGGCCGAGCGTGTAGGTGCCGCGCTGGTCGGGGCGCGCGTGGACGGCGTAGACTTGCTGGCCGACGTAGAAGGCGGGCAGCAGCAGCGTCTCGCCGGACGGCTGAGTGACTTCAGCCCAGATTTCGCGGGCGAAGGGATTGGCGATGCCGGGTGCGGGAGCGACGGTGAACTCGAAGCGCACGGGGCCGGCGTGGAGTGCGGCGACCAGCAGGAGCGAGAGCAACGCGGCGGCGAGGCGGGCAAGGGGGGCGGGGCGGCGCATGGCGACGTGGACTATCGCACGACAGTGGGGTTCGGGAAATGAGTTTGGTTGGACGCGGGTGGAGAGCGAGCGCCGGAAAAGAAGAAGGCGCCGGAATTGCTTCCGGCGCCTTTTAGCACCCCAGTTCCGCGGCGCGAATCCCAAGCCGGGCCGCGGAACCTCGGTTTACCTCAGAACGAGAACGTGTTGGTGATCTGCCAGCCGAGGCCTTCCTGAATGCGGGAGAGGGCCACGGTGCCGTCGGGCTGCAGGTTGACGGGCACGAGGTGGGTCTTCTCGCCGACGTTGCGGAGGTTGAGCTGCACGCGCCAGCCGACCTTCTTGGTGAGCCGGCGTTGGTAGCCGATCCAGAGATCGAAGTGGTCGTCGGTCGGGCCGTAGAGCGGCTGGTCGATGTCGAGCACGTCCTTGGTCTTGTTGTAGCGATAACCGAGGATGCGCTTGTCTTCCCAGCGGTAGGCGAGGCCGGCGTTCACGTCCTTCAGGACGCCTTCACGGAAGTTGTAGTTCGTGACGGCATTGAAGCGCCACGGGGAGATCTCGGGGACCTGGCTGCCGATCTGGGCTTGGAGCACGGCGTAGGGCGCGAGGATGTTGTCGGCCCAGACCTTGCGGAGGGTGTCGCCGCCCCAGAGGCGGATGAGGCCCGCGTCGCCGGCGAGGAACTTGGTGTAGGTGGAGATCCAAGTGTCGATCGTCGGGCTGATGGCGTCGCGGGTGGCCTTCGTCTTGGAGAAGTTCACGGCGACGGACCAGTTCTTGGTGGGCTGGGCGGTGATTTCGAATTCGACGCCCTTGGAGGTGGTGTCGACGGAGGCGACGGGGCCGGAGCCGAAGCTCTTCAGGCGACCGCCATAGGCGGGCTGGAGGCCGAGGGCGGCGGCGCCGTTGCCGTTGACGCCGTAGGTGGGAACCGCGGCGTAGCGTTGGGAGTTGGTGGTGGCGGCGCGCATCGCGGCGATGTTGAGGCCGAGGCCGTATTCGTCGGCGAAGGCCTGCGTGAGCGGGAAGCTCTTGAAGTAGTCGTTTACGACGGCCTGGATGCGGACGGGGTCGCCGCCTTCGATGCCGTTCCAGGGCCAGCCCCAGTTGCCTTGGCGGAGCTGCGGATCGGCGATGCCGTCGAGCGCGGCGAGGGCGTGGGTGGCGCCCCAGTAGGGGAGAGCCCAGGCGTAGTAGAGATTGCCGGAGAAGCCCGCGCTGTCGGCTTGGAGCGTGGCGTTCTGCATCTTGGTCTCATACTTGGTGATCTTGAAGGTCAGGCGGTCGTCGAGCGTGCTGATGATGACGCCGTAGTCCTTCGTTTCGGCCTTCGGGTTGTCGATCTGGTTGCCGAAGATGTCGCCGCGGGGGGCGTCGGCCTTGAAGTTCTCGGACTTGTTGGCGAAGAGGCTGAGGCTCGAGTTGAACGGGAGCTTCGCGCGGAGGCCGCGGGGGGAGTGGAGGACGACGCCCCAGCTCTTGCTCTCGCCGGCGACGTCCTGAAGGTTCGGCGTGGAGAGGCTGTAGTCGGTGCTCGAGACGTCGTTGGCGAGCTTCTTGCCTTGGCGGCTTTCGTTGGTGATCTCGTCGCGGCGCCAGCCGAAGGTCGGAACGAGGGTGCCGTCCCAGAGATACGCCTGCCAGATGAAGGCTTTGGACTCGATGACGTTCTTGGCGTATTGCGCGCTGCTGTAGAGCGAGGCGCGGTCGGCGGGATTCTCGTAGTTGAGCATCTTGAACGAGCCCGAGCGCCAGCCTGCGTAGTTGGCGGGGTTTTCGGATTGGGTGCTCGTGTTGCTGACCGGGTTGCCGTTTGCGTCGTAGGTCGTGTAGGTGTAGGGCGCGTCGAAGGCGACGTTCGAGTTCCAGTGGGAGTCGAAGTAGCGGACGTTAACGTTGCCGTTGGGGTTGATCACGCTGTTGATCCGGCTGAGGTTGGCGCCGGAGGCGCTGGACTTGGATAGCAGGGAGGGCCCGAGGTAGGCGATCCAGTCATACTGGCGGGCGCCGTTGATGATGGAGTTGTCGAGGCCGAGGCCGGTGGTGAACGCCGGATCGGAGGCCCAGCGCGAGAAGGAGCGTTGGTCGGTTTCCTTGGTGTCCTTGGACCAGAGGCCGGTGAAGACGTGGCGGCCGAGCAGTTTGCTGACCCAGTTCTTGCCGAGGTAGTCCTCGGTGTTGAGGTCGGCGAACGCGGTGAGGCGCTTGGCGTCGCGGTCGATGTAGTTCTCGGCGTTGCCGTATTGGCCGGAGTTGGCGACGTAGGGGCGGCCGACGTTCGGGTTGGCGGAGCCGTCGATCAGGTGGGTGTTGATGTCGACGGAGAGGGCGAATTGGTCGCCTTGGAGGAAGGAGAGCTGGCCGTCGCCGTAGCGCTGATAGTCGTAGACGAACTCGAAGCCGACGCGGTCGTTGAAGAAGGTCTGCGAGATGGCGACGTTGGCGGCGTCCCAGTCCTGCCATTCGCGTTTATTGTCTCCGTCGATCAGGTTGTTGAAGAAGTCGAAGATCGACGTGTCGGAGAGGGAGACGTTGGAGTAGTATTTGCCGCCGGGGACGGCGACGCGGGCGTAGTTATTGAAGGTCGCGATGCCCCACGGACGAGCGAAGGGGACGCCGGCGATGGTGGTGTCGATGGAGCCGTCGCTGCCGCGGCCGAGCGGGGTGCCGTAGTTCGGCATCTGGTTGAAGAGGCCGCCGCTGCTGGCGTCGAAGAAGCCGGCGATGTTGGAGCTCATCATGCGGCCGAGGAAGGCCTCGCGGAACCACGGATACGCGGCGTTCGTGCCGTTGTAATTTTCACCGTAGCGGGCCCAGGTGGTGACCGGGTTGAGCGTGAGCTTGTTCAGGTTGGCGACGCCGTTGGTGGTGCCGGTTTGGAACCACGGGGTGATGGCGTCGATGGGCGGGAGCGAGCGCGGGCGGTTGGCGTTGACGTTGCCGTTCTCGTAGTTCGCGCGGATGGTGGTGTGGGCGCCCTCGCCGAAGATTCTCGGCTCGTAGCGCATCGCGGCGAAGAGGCGCTTGTCGTGATTGAACGCGGGTTTTTGCTGATACTTCGTGTCGTCGTCGAGGAAGGCGGCGCGGAACGACAGCGTGTTCTTCAATGCGACGTAGTTGAAATCGCCGGAGGTGCGGATGGAGCCGTAGCGGCCGACGCGGTTCTCGATCTTGTTCGAGTTCTTGAACGTCGCCGTGTTGATGCTCGTGTTGATGATGCCCGCCGGGCTGCCCACGCCGAAGAGGATGGAGTTGGGGCCGCGCTGGAGGTCGACACGATCCACGATGTAGCCGTCCCACGGGATCTCCGTCAGGAAGTAGTCGCGGGTGTTGTCGGCGGCGTCGAGGCCGCGGACGCGGGTGTTGTTGCTGGGGCGGAGGAGATTGCTGTTTTCGTTGTAGGTGGCGGCGCCGCCGGCGGCGGAGAAGTTACCGCGCACGCCCGCGACCTCGGTGTTGGTCGTGTAGACGAGCAGGTCCTGCTGGTTCTTGGAGCCTGTGTCCTGCAGGAACTGCGAGGTCACCACGCTGATCGCGGAGGCGACGTCCTTCAGTTCCGTGCGCACGCGCGTGCCGGCGAGCGTGCTGTTTGCGGTGTAGCCGACGTCCTCGTCGGCGGTGACGACGAACGGCGAGAGCACCACGGTCTCGTCGGTCTTCTGGTCGCCCGTGGTGGGGGGCGAAGCGGGCGGCGTGCTCTGCGCGGAGGCGGAGTGCATTGCCGCGAGGGTCAGTGCGGACGTGACGCAAAGTGCGCGCAGCCGCAAGGATTGGCGGGACATGATCATCGGGGTTTGGGGGTGTAGGAGTTGGGGGGCTCGGTCGCGCGGGGGCGAACCGTGCTGCGAACTCCGGACCGGAGGCTTTCGCAGCGTGCGCACTATACCGCGCGACCGGGTCGCGGTGAATGAGTTCACTTGCACCGCAATTAAGTCTTATTGCCGGGGTGATTTAACGCTACATGCCCGGTAAATGCCCCAGGAGGGGCAGACCTCATTGGATTCTCTTTGCTTCTGTTTTCCGGCGGAATTCTCCGGGGGAATCACCCGTCAGGCGCTTGAAGACCACACACATATACTCGACGTGCTCGAAGCCGGCGAGTTCGGCGATCTTCTTCAGGGGGAAGTCGGTTTCCATGAGCAGCTGGCGGATTTTCTGCACCTGGACGCGGCGGATTTCGGCCTGCGGGGAGCGGCCGAGGTGGCGGCGGAACTTCTTTTCCAGCTGGCTGCGCGAGGCGTGGGCGTGGCGCACCACTTCGTCGACGGTGAGGCCTTGCGTGGCGCGTTCGCGGATGATGCTGAGCGCGGCGGCGACATTGCGGTCGTCAATGGCGAGGACGTCGGAGGACGGGCGCGTGACCACGCCGATGGGCTCGATGCGTTCGTCGAGATCGGTGATGCGTTCGCCCGCGAGCATCGAGGCGAGGACTTCCGCGGCGCGGTAGCCGGACTGGAAGGCGTTCGGCGCGACGCTGCTGAGCGGCGGGTAGGCGAGCTCGCAACGGATGGGATCGTTGTTGGCGCCGATGACGGCGATCTCCTCGGGCACGAGCATGCCGTGCGCGTGGGCCGCCGTGAGAATCTGGTTCGCCCGCAGGTCGAAGCACGCCATCACGCCGCAGGGTTTGGGCAGGCGCTTCAGCCAGTCGGAGAGGCCGCCGATTTGCTCGAGGTCCCAGGCGGGCGTGACGTCGCCGGGGTAGTGGATGTCGTGCAGGTGACAGGTGCGGCCGGCGAGCCGCAACGCCTCCATGAAGCCCTCGCGGCGTTCGCACGACCAACCGTCGTTGGAGAAGCCGGTGAAGCCGAAGTTCTGGAATCCGCGCTCGAGGAAATGCTCCGCGGCAAGGTGACCGATGGCGACGTTGTCGGGGCGGATTTTCGGCACGCCGGGGAAGCGCGGCACGTCGTTGAGGTCGACGAGTGGGATCTTTTGTCGGCGGCAAGTCTCGACGAGGCCCGGCGTGGTGTGGCGGCTGATGACGCCGTCCCATTGGTTGTGCTCGAGCCAGCGCGGATCGATCTCGGCGCGGGCTTGGTCGTCGTGGAACGCGGTCCAGATCTGGTGGGTGCGCTCGTAGTGCACGACGCCGCGGAGCATGGCCATGCTCTCCTCGAAGCGATTCAGGAAAACGAGCAGCACTTGCGGACGCACGGGCCGGAGAGTTAGTTCGGCGCGCGTGTTTCGCAAGCCGCGAGGTGCACGGCTAGGTCGCGGCCGTTTCGCGTTGGGCGCGGCGCGCGGTCAGGTCGGTGTTGATCGCGGCCATGCGGGCCTCGTTCAGCGGGTAGAAGAGGAAGATCACGAGCGAGAGCACGCCGAGCGCGGCGGGATAGATGCTCATGAGGCGGACGAGGCTCTCTTTCACCGCGGCGGAGGGGAGCACGTTGGCCTGGAAGCCGACGAACTGGAGCAACTGGAACGCGAGGTAGGCGGCCAGCGCCCAGCCGAATTTCTGGCTCATGGTCGAGGCGGAGAACACGAGGGCGGTGGTGCGGCGGCCGCTCTTCCATTCGCCGTAGTCGGCGGTGTCGGCATACATCGCCCACATCAGCACCGGCAGCGGCGCGCCGAGGAAACTGCCGACGATCTCGAGCACGAAGATCGCGCCGAGCTGGCCGGGTTGGAGGAACAGGTAGGCGACGGTCGTGAGAATCTGCAGCGTGAAGAGCGCGATGAAGAGGCCCTTCTTCGGGAAGCGGCCGACGATGAACGTCACGAGCAGCACGCCCGCGACCGAAGCGGCCTGTCCGAGCGTGTTGAACGCCGACAGCAAGCCTTCGAGCGCGAACGGACGGCCCAGGAAAGTGAGCGGCTGATCGGGCGCGCCGTTGTAGAGGTAGTATTTGAAGTAGTGCGCCGAGACGGAGCTGCGCAGCGCGACGAACAGGATCCACGTGAGCGTCGTGCAGAGCAGGAGCACCCAGGCGTTGTTCGCGAGAAGGAACTTGATGTCGCGGGCGACGGAGGTGTTTTCCTCGGGCGCGGGTTTGATGCGCTCCTTCGTGCCGAAGACGGTCACGAGGAAAAAGCCGATCGCGACGACGCCGACGATCGTGAACGCGAGTTGCCAGCCGAGCTGCGGGTTCTTGTCGCCGCCGAGCGCTGAGACCATCGGGAGCAGCGTCGCGGAGATGACCATGCCGGCGGAGAACGCGAAGATGAACTTGATCGACGAGAGGCGTGTGCGCTCGACGGCGTCGTTGGTCATCACGCCCATCAGCGCCGTGTAGGGGATGTTCACGGTGGTGTAGAGCATCATCAGGCCGTTGTAGGTCAGGTAGGCCCAGATGAGTTTGCCGCTCGGTCCGAAGCCGGGCGTCGTGAACGTGAGCACGCCGAAGATCGCGAAGGGCACGCAGCCGAAGAGGATGAACGGCCGGAATTTTCCCCAGCGCGTCTCGGTGCGATCGGCGAACATGCCGATGATCGGATCGTTCACGCCGTCCCAAATGCGGCTCACGAGCAACATCGTCGCCAGCGCGCCCGCCGTGATGCCGAACACCTCCGTGTAGAAGAACGGCAGGTATTTCATGAACGTCTGCCAATACAGCACCGACGCGAAGTCGCCGCAGCCGAACGCGAGCATTTCGCGCAGCGGGAGTTTGTTCTGGGAAACGGGAGCGGACATGGCGGACGGCGGGGTTGGGGAAGCGTGGAGAAATCAGACCTGGCCGCGCCGCGCCTCGAGTGCGGTGCGGACTTCGGCCATCTTTTCCTGCGTGAGGCCGAGGCGCGCGAGCAGGATGAAGGCGACGAGCAGCCCGGCGACCGGCACTGCGGCGAGCAGGAAGCGAATGGTGAAGATCGTCTGCGCGGACTGGTTGCCGCCGAGCGCGGCGTCGAAGCCGGTGAGCGCGAGCACCTCGCTCGTGAGCCAGCCCGCGATCGCCATGCCGAACTTCATGATCCACGCGCCGCACGCCGAGAACGCGCCCTCGCGGCGTTTGCCGGACTCGAGTTCGTCGTAGTCCATCACGTCCGCGCCGATCGAGCTGTAGATCATCCAGAAACCCGCGCTCGTGAACGCGATCAGGCCGGACGCGAACACCTGCAGCCAGCGCACCTCGGGCGTGTAGAGCCACCACGTGGCGATGAACACGGCCATGGCGGAGAGCTGCACGGCCATCATGCCGGTTTTCTTGCCGAGCCGGCGCGCGAGCGTCGCGTAGACCGGGATGCCGAGGAAGCCGAACACCATTCCCGAAAGGCCCATCCAGAAATTCCACGTGCCCGCGGCCGCGACGTCGCCTTGGCAGACGTAGTAAACCGTCGCGTAGTAGCCAAAGGTGCCGACGAGCGCCGTGCCCGAGCCGTAGGCGAGCGCCATGCAGAGGTTCGCGCGGAAGGGCCGGCAGCGCAGGGCGAGCACGAGCGTCTCCATGATCGTGACGCGCTCCTGATTGCGGCCCACGACGAGTTTCTCGTAGTAGCGCTCGCGGAGCAGGAAGAACATCACGACGCCCGCGACGATCATCACACTGCCGAGGAGCACCGTGTAGACCTGCGCGCCGAGGAGAATGTTGGGCTTCGCGCCCGCCACCGGCGGCAGCCAGCCGAAGAGCGTCTGCGCGAGTTGGCCGAGGCGGGGAAAATCCAGATGCAACACCCCGCCGAACACGTGCGCGAACCACGCGCCGGTCTGGTGCGCGAGCGTCGCGAGGCGCGCCGGCACGTCGGCCCAGCTCGCCGCGACCCACACTCCCGCCGTCGTGAACGCTGCGGCGGCGAACATCGCGACCTCGGGCACTTTTTGGCAGACGCTGCGGAAAGCCGCGAGCGCCGTGCGCTCGTGGTAGTCGGGCGTGAGCTCCGCGCCGATGCTCAGGAACGGCATGTAGAAGCAGCTCATGATCGGCACGAACACCGCGAGCGTCGCCACCATGAACCAGAAATACTGCACCTCGCTCCAGCCGGGGCGCGCCGCGAAGAGCAGTGGCAATGCGAAGCCCGATAGCACGGAGCCGACGAGGATGAACGGCCGGCGGCGACCGAAGCGCGTGCGGGTGTTGTCTGACCACCAGCCGAAGACGGAGTCGCAGATGGCTTCGAAGAACAGTTTGACCAGCAGCGCGCGGCCGATCCACGCCGGCGACACACCAAGATAGATGTTGAAAACTTGGTAGGCCATCCCGACGTAGAGCCAGTGGCCCCACATGTCGTGGACGGAGCCGAGGCCCATGCCGAATTTCTGGGCGAGCGGCACGCGATCGCCGGCGGCGGTGGGGGAAATCTGGCTCATGGGGTGGGGTGTGGTGGAAACAGGGGCGCGGAGAGCGCGGACGCTAGTAGGTGTCGACGAGCGACCGCCACTGCAGCGCCTCGCGCAGCCGCGCGAGCGTGATCGGCCGGGCGAAGTCGAGGGTGACGGTCTTCGCTTCGCGCGGGTAGAGTTCGAAGTAGTTGTCGCTCGCCTTGTGCGCGAGGCCGGGCAGCTCGAACGCGAAGCGGTGCTGGAAAACCGGCGAGAGGAACGACACCTGCGCCTGCCGCGGATGCAGCAGCTCCGTGCGCACCTGTGTGGCGGCGCGCGGCAGGTCCATGAAGCGCGGCGCGGTGAGGAAAACCGTGTCCTCGCTCACGCAGGTGCCTTCGACGTCGAGCGCCACGCGCAGGTAAAGCGAGCCGCGACCGTGTTCGGCGATGGGCTTGGCGAGATCGAGCGTCTGCTGGCGCACGCTCTCGCCGTAGCGGAGCGCGACTTTCTTTTCGCCGTTGAGCACGATCTTGCCGGCGACGGTGAAGAGGTCCCACCGCAACACGCCGCGCGCCGGAGCGGGGGCGTCGTAGATGGTGTGGAGATGCACCTCGTGCACGGTGGAGCGGCGGTAGTTGCCGATGCCGGCGATCTCGTCTCCGGGCAGATGCGCCGACACGAGGGCCGGGGCGAAGAAGCGCCGCGCGACGTAATGCAGCGCGCGCCAGCGGCCGGTGAACTCGATCGAACTCCATGAGGCGACGGGCCAGCAGTCGTTGAGCTGCCAGTAGAGCGCGCCCTGGCAGTGCGGCATGAGGCGGCGGTAGTGCTCGACGCCCGTCTGCATGCAATAGGCCTGATTGAGCTGCGAGAGGTAGATGAGGTCTTCCTGCGTGCGCGGGAACCGATAGCGGCGCGACACGTAGTCGAGGATCACCTGGTTGCCGCCCCGGTTCTTCTGATGGTTCTCCATCGCGGCGCCGAAAACGTTGCGGTCCGCGGGCGGGCAGAAGGTGGCCTGGGTTTCGGGCGAGCAGTAACTCTGCATGCCGAACTCCGAAACGAAACGGAAACGCCACTTCTCGTAATCCTTCACCGGATGACGCGCGTGCCACACGTCCCAGTAATGCGTGTCGCCGTGCTTCTCGCCGTCGGCGTGGCGGAAGCCGCCGTCGGGGCGATGCGGCGACGACGGCCAGTAGGGCGTCACGCCGTCGTGCGCGGCCACGACGGCGGGGAGCGCCTCGTCGAAGAGCGCGGCGTAGGCGGCGCGGTTGGCGGGCAGGTCGAGCAGCGGCGGGTTGCTTTGCGCGGGGTCCTTGTTGAGCGCCTCGATCTCGTTGTTGCCGCACCAGAGCGCCAGGCAGGCGCGGTGGCGGAGACGGCGGACCTGTTGCTCGGCTTCGGTCTTCACGCTGCGGACGAAGTCGCGGTCGCCCGGATAGATCGCGCAGGCGAACATGAAATCCTGCCAGACGAGCAGGCCGAGTTCGTCGCACAGGTCGTAGAACTCCTCGTGTTCGTAGATGCCGCCGCCCCAGACGCGGATCATGTTCATGTGCGCCTCGACCGCGCTGCGCAGATCGCGCTCGTAGTCGGAGCGTTTCAGCGTGGTGACGAAGGCGTGCGCGGGGATCCAGTTGGCACCCTTGGCGAAAATGACCCGGCCGTTGACCTTGAACTGGAACGTCTCGCCCGCCGCGTCGGCGTGGCGGTCGAGCTCGATCGTCCGCAAGCCCACGCGGTGCACGCGCGCGCCGATCGGCGTGCCATCGGCGCGGCGAATCTCGATCGCGAGCGTGTAGAGCGGTTGCGCGCCGTGGCCGTTGGGCCACCAGAGCTGCGGGTGATCGATGACGATGCGCGTGCCCACGCCTTCGGCGACGACGATGCCGCTGAGCTTGAGCCGGTAGTGGCAGGTGGCGGAGCGATCGGCGCGGGCGAGCTCGGGCGCGAGCGCGAGCGTGACGGGGCCGTCGGCGGCGTGTTCCTGCGTGATGCGCACACCGAGCAGGCGGTTCTGGCTCCAGCCTTCGAGACGGAGGTCGCGCCAGATGCCGGCGGTGACGAAGCGCGGGCCCCAGTCCCAGCCGAATTGGCACTGCTGCTTGCGGATGACTTGGCTGCGGCCGACGGGGTCGTTGAACTCCTTCGGTGCGTGGGTGCGGCGCGTGCGGCGGATGTAGGCCATCGCGCTGTCGAAGCGGATCGTGAGTTCGTTGGCGCCGGCGCGGAGCAGTTTCTTCACGTCCCACCGGTGCGCGATGAACATGTTGGCCGTGCGCGCGACCTTGCGGCCGTTGAGCGTGACGGTGGCGATCGTGTCGAGGCCGTCCGCGACGAGTTCGACGTTATCCTCGGCGAGCAGCTCGGCGGAAACGTGCAGTTTCGCGGTGTATTCCCAGTCGTGTTCCTCGATCCATTGGAGGTCGAGTTCGTTGGTGCCCCAGAACGGATCGGGGATGAGTTCGTGGCGGCGGAGATCGGTGTGGACGCAGCCGGGCACGATGGCTTCGCGCCACGGACCGCCGGCGGTCGCGTCGCGGAAGCGCCACGGCGCGGTGTTGAGCGGGAGTTGCTGCATGGCGGCGGAGCGGGAGCGCCGTCAGCGCTGCAAGGGGTTTTCCTTGATGAACTGGATCACGTCCTGCGCCGTGCAGAAGCACAGCGCGGAGAACGTGTCGGCCGCGCCGTAGTAGATCGCGATGCGGCCGGTGGCGGCGTCGCAGAGGCAGCCGACGGGGAAGCACACGCCGGGGACGAAGCCGGAGAGTTCATACGGCGCCTCGGGGCAGAGCAGCGCCTGGTTCGCGGAGGCGATGACTTTCCACGGTTGATCGAGGTCGAGCAGCGCGGCGCTCATCGAGTAGACGAAGCCGTTACAAGTGCTCGTGACCGCGTGGTAGAAGAGCAACCAGCCTTCGCTGGTCTCGATGGGCGACGGACCGGCGCCGACCTTGACGCCTTGGAACCACGGCCAGCCGCGGCCCATGACGTGCCGGTGTTTGCCCCAATAGACCATGTCGGGCGACTCGGAGATGAAGATGTCGCCGAAGGGCGTGTGTGCCGTGTCGGACGGGCGCGAGAACATCAGATACTTGCCGTTGACCTTGCGCGGGAAGAGCACGCCGTTGCGGTTGTAGGGCAGGAAGGCGTTCTCGAGCTGCTCGAAGTGCACGAAGTCCTTCGTCTTCGCGATGCCGATGGTGGGGCCGTGGTAGCCGTTGCACCAGGTGACGTAGTGCGTGTCGTCGATCAGCGTGACGCGCGGATCGTAGGCGTATTCGTGGCGGCGCACCTCGGGGTCGTCGCACTGGAAATCGATTGGCTTGGGCTCGAAGGTGAACTTGAAGCCGTCCGCGCTGCGGCCGACGTGGAGATGCGGCACGCGGTCCATGCCCTCGGTGCGGAACACGCCGATGAAACCGCCCTGCCACGGCACGACGGCGCTGTTGTAGATGCCGGTGACGCGGGGCAGCGGGCGGCGGCCGATGACCGGGTTGGCGTCGTAGCGCCAGACGAGGTCCGGGTTGCCGGCCGGGCGGGGCTGCCACGGAATGTTGGGGAGAGCGGGACCGACGATCTTGAGTTGCATAGCTAACAGGAGGGGCGGACGCCCGACGGCTCCGTGGGGTGCCGGCGGCCGAGCGATGGAAGGGGTGGGAAAACTACGGTGACAGTCTACGCGGTGCGCGCGCCGCCGTTAATGAGTTTTATTGTTCGCCACTTGAGACGTTGTGCGGTGCCTGCGGCCGGAGTTCGACCAGCCAGACGTCGTTTTCGCGCTGGGGAAAGGTGCGGGTGAACAAGCCGTCGGCGCCGATCTCGACCGCTTCGTCGATGCGCGGGACACCCGCCGAGGCGGTGCGCAGCGTGGCGACTTGCGCGCGGGTGAGCTGCGCGGGCGAGCCGAGGTCGCGCCAAGCGGATTGGACGTCGTTTTGCCGGTAGCCGACGAGCGTGGCGGTGAGCCGATAGCGGCCGGGCTTCAGGCCGGCGAGGCGCAGCGCGACTTCGCCCTTCGCTTTCGCGGGCTGATCCTTGGCGTAGAACTGCTGATTGATCGCCGAAGGGCCCGGATGCGTGATCGTGAAGTCCCAGAACAGCGCCTGCACGCCGCCGCCGGTGTCGCGGCAGACGAACGACTCCGTGTCGTTGTTCGCGAGCTCCGTCTCGCCGAGGCGATGAAGGAAACGATAGGCGAAATACGAGGGCTTGGGCAGATCCTGGTAGTTGAGCAGTCCGAAGCCGCCGTGGAACGGCGTGGTGCGCGGACCGGCTTCCTCAAAGATGTCGGTGAAGGTCCAATACGACATCGATTGCGCGGCCGCGCCGATGTGGCGGATCTTGTCCAGGATGAAGGCGGCGCTGTGGTAGCTGTCGTGCAGCGGATCCGACGGCGTGTAGGAGCTGCTCCACTCGGTGTAGTGCAGCTCGGTGCCGGCGAAGGACGAGCGCTCGATCTTGGCGCGCGTGCCGCGGACCTCGCCCGTGACGGCATTGCGGTCGGGCGAGAACACGGTGCCGGCGTTGCCCGTCTCGTCGAGGTAACCGCTGGAGGTGGCGTAGGTGTGCGTGCTGAGGAAATCGAGCGGCACCTTCTGCTCGGCGCAGAACGCAAGCGTCTCGTCGATCCAGCCGCTGCCAGCGGTGGCCGGGCCGCCGACGCGATAGGTGGCGTCGACGGACTTCACGGCGCGCGCGGTGGTGGCGTAGAGCTTCTTGTATTCGGCGAGACCGATGGGGAGGAACTCCTCGAAGGTGCGACCGCTGCTCTTGCCGAGCCAGAAGCCGTCAAGGTTGGGTTCGTTCCACACTTCGAAATACCACGAGCGCACTTCGTCGGCACCGTAGCGCTCGGTGACGTGGCGCACGAACGCGGCGATGAACGCCTCCCATTTCGCGTAGTCCTTCGGCGGCGTGACGTTCGCGCGATACCAGAAGATCGTGTCCTTCCCACTCGCGAGCGCCTCGGGCATGAAGCCGAGCTCGACGAACGGCTTCATGCCGATGCCGGTGATGAAGTCGAAGAGCTCGTCGACATACTGCCAGTTGTAGACCGCGCCGCCCTGCTTGTCCTCGTGGTAGACGCCCATGTCGTCGCAAAACAGGCCGTGGAAACGGATGTAGCGGAAGCCACAGTTCTCGCGGACGAAGCGCAGCTGACGCTGCCAGTCGGCGCGGAGGCCCTCGTTGGCGCGCCCGGCGCCGACGCAGAAGTTATACATCCGGCTCATCGGGCCGCGCGCTTGCGTGGCGTCGGCGGCGATGGTGCGAAGGGGTGATTCCGTCGCGGCGAGCGTTGCCAATGCGCCGAGGGAAAACAGGAGAGCGAGGCGGCGCATGGGCGGCGAAGGCGGGCGCGTTCTAGCGTGCGGCCGGTGTGAGCCGGAACAGCGCGACGTCGTGCGACTCGACGCGCACGGTGAGCGGCTTGCTCGTGTCGCCCGCGTCTTTCTTCGCCCACACGTCGCGCACTTGGTAGGTGCGGCGGTCGAGCGTCCAGAGTCGATCCCACTCGATCGTGAGATCGGCGGCCGCGGTGGAGGTGTTGAGCGCGCAGACGGCCCAGTCGCCGCCGCTGAGGGGCTTGATCCAGACTTCGATGTTCTTCGCGGGTTCGGCGAGGGCGCGGAAGCCCTGTTTGCCGAGCTTGTCCTGATCGATGGCGATGACGTCCTTGTCCGTGAGGATCGCGCGAATCTCGGGCTTCATGTGCGTGACGTCATTGCCGGCCATGAGCGGCGCGGCGAGCATGCACCAGAGGGAAAAATGTGCGCGCGACTCGGCGAGCGAGAGGCCGCCGTTGCCGACTTCGAGCATGTCGGGGTCGTTCCAGTGACCGGGACCGGCGAACTTGTTCAGGCCGTCGGCGCCGACGTTTTCGACGAGGCTGTATTGGAGATCGAGCAGGCGTTTCCAGCCCGACTCCCAGCCTTTGCGGCCGTCGTAGGAGTCGTAGATGTCGCCGGTGGTGCGCCAGAGGTGGCCGATGTCGGCGGCCCACTCCCAGGGTTTGTTCTGGCCCCATTCGCAGATGGAGAAGACCACGGGCCGGCCGGCGGCGAAGAGGGCGTCGCGCATGCGCGTGTAGGCGTCCTTGGCGTTCGCGTCGCCGTGGTTGCACCAGTCGTATTTGAGGTAGTCGACGCCCCAGGAGGCAAAGAGGCGCGCGTCCTGGAATTCGTGGCCCCAGCTGCCCGGGTAATCGCCGCAGGTGCGCGTGCCGGCGCAGGAATAGATGCCGAACTTGAAGCCGCGCTCGTGCAGGTAGTCGCCGAGCGCCTTCATGCCGCTCGGGAATTTCTGCGGATCGGGGACGAGGCTGCCGTTGGCGTCGCGCTGTTTGAGCGACCAGCAGTCGTCGATCACGATGTAGACGTAGCCGGCGTCGCGCATGCCGTTCGCGACCATGGCGTCGGCGGTCTGCTTGATCAGCGTTTCGTGGATGTCGGACGCGAACGTGTTCCACGTGTTCCAGCCCATGGGCGGCGTGAGCGCGAGATTGTCGAATTTCTTGGCCATGGCGGTGAAAGCTAGGGCGGAGGAGAGAACGAACGCGGAAAGAATTTTCATGGGGGAGGAAGAGGAGAAACCACGAATGAACACGAATGGACACGAATGAACTGGCGTGCGATTGCCGACGCGAGAGACCGCGGCGACGATCTTGGCTCCCGGTATTCGTGTGAATTCGTGTCCATTCGTGGTTGGACGGTTGGGTCGGAAATCACGCCGGCAGGTTCGCGCCGTTGGTGCGGATGAGCTCGCGATACCAGTAATAAGAATCCTTGGGCGTGCGCTTCTGCGTCTGGTAGTCGACGTGGATGAGGCCGAAGCGGTCCTTGTAGCCTTCCTTCCACTCGAAGTTGTCCATCACGGACCAATAGAAATAGCCGGCCACGGGCACGCCCTCGACGACAGCGCGCTTCATCGCGCCGAGGTAGCGCGCCATGAAGTCGATGCGTTGCGGGTCGTGGACCTTGCCGTCGAGGTGGACGAAGTCGGTGTTGCAGTAGCCGTTTTCGGTGAAGACGACGGGGAGCTGGTAACGCTCGTGGATGAACCGCGCGGCCCAATACGTCGCATCGGGTGCGATGTTCAGCCACGGGAGCGTGCCGCGCGCGTTGCCGATGCCCCACGGATTCGGGACGTTCTCCGGCGAGCCGTCGGGCTTCGCGCGCACGAGCCAGCCGGAGTAGCAGTTGTAGCCGGTGAAATCGATCGGCTGCGCGATGAGCTTGAGATCGGCGTCGGTGACCTGCGGCATGTCGGCGCCGAACGCGGCTGCGGCGTCGTGCGGGTAGTGGCCAAGGTGCACGGGATCCATCCACCACGAGATGTTCCACATGTTTTTGTTCGTGCACCCGAAGTAGTCGCGGCGCGCGGCCTCGATGTCGGCGGCGGAATTCGTAGCGGGGATGCGCTCGCGGCCGGTGTGCGCGATGGAGACCTGGATCGGGCCCTTGCAACGGGCGCGCAGCGCCTGCGTGGCGCGGCCGTGCGCCATGAGCAGGTGGTGCGAACCGAGCAGACACTCGCGGAAACTGAGGCGCTGGCCGGGCGCGAACATGCCTTCGTGATAGCCGAGGCCGATGACGACGGGCGGCTCGTTGAGCGTCATCCAGTGCTTCACGCGATCGCCGAGTTTGTCGGCCACGACGGCGGCGTAGTCGCCGAACCATTCGACGATCTCGCGATTGCCCCACGCGCCGCGCAATTGCAGCGCCTGCGGCAAATCCCAGTGAAACAGCGTCACCCACGGCGTGACGCCGGCGGCGAGCAGTTCGTCGACGAGGCGATCGTAGAAGGCGAGGCCCTGGTCGTTCACGCGGCCGGTGCCTTCGGGCATCACTCGCGGCCAGGAGACGGAGAGACGGTAGGCTCGCGCGCCCATGTCGCGCATGAGCGCGACGTCCTCCGCGTAACGGTGGTAGTGGTCGCAGGCGACGTCGCCATTGTGGTCCTCGAAGATTTTGCCGGGCTCGTGCGTAAACACGTCCCACACGGACGGACCGCGACCGTCGGTCGCGACGGCGCCTTCGATTTGGTAGGCGGCCGCAGCGGCGCCCCAGGTGAAGTCTTTCGGAAACGACATGGTGGCGATGGCTTACTTCAGTCCAAGGAACTGCCGGATGTGCTCCTGAATCGCCTCGCCCTGCTCCGGCGTGTAGACGTGCGCGAGCTCGAGCGTGAGGCCGAGCGTTTTGGGCGCGCGGATGAGGTTGTAGGCGGCGTAGATCGAGGTCGGCGTGCAGACGTCGTCGTTGTAACCCCACGTGTAGTAGCCGGGGACTTTGATGCGTTTGGCGAAGTTCACGCCGTCGTAGTAGGAGGTCGTGGCGATCTTTGCGGGCGTCGCGTGCGGCGCCGGATCGGGGAAGTGCCATTGGCGGAACGGCCACGGCCAGCCCGAGGCGCGACCATGCAAGTCGCCGGTGAGGTCGCAGCCGGCCGGATGCGTGACCGCAATCGCCGTGACGCGCGAGTCGAGCGCGCCCGCGACGAGCGAGAGCCAGCCGCCCTGACTGCCGCCGGCGACGACGAGACGTTTGCCGTCCCAGTTGCCGCGCGAGGCGAGAAAATCGTTCGCGCGCAGCACACCGAGGAACACGCGGCGGTAGTAATAGGCTTCCTTGTCGTCGAAGTTGAAGAAGCAGTAGTCGTTCAACGCGCCGGCGCCGAGCTGGTCGTAGACTTCCTGCGGCAGGTTGACCGGGATGCCGTGGATGCCGATCTCGAGTGTGATCGCGCCCTCGGCGGCGGTGCCTTTGTCGCCGGCATACGGCCGCACGCCGGCGCCGGGGACGCGGAGGAGCGCGGGATATTTGCCCGGTTGCTTCGGCTCGCAATAGATGCCGTAGATGCGGCCCTTGATCGCGTTCCAGTCGGGGCTGACGACACGGAAGCTGACGTGATAGACGTTCACCTTGTCGGTGCATTGGTCCGGCAGGAGCGTGAGTTTGGCCTCCATCGGAACCTTCGCGAGATCCTCGCGGCCCTTTTGCCAGAACGCGTCGAAGTCGGCGGGCTCGGTCTGCGTCGGCGCGATTTTTTCGGGCGCGAACGCGGCGGTGGCGACGCCTTTCACTTCGCGGCCGGCGACCTTGGCGGTGACGATGCAGCGGAGGAAGCCCGGCTCCTTGAGCGTGCCGCCGTCGATCACGAGTCCGTCGAGCGGCACGATGGCGCTCTTCGTTTCCGTGGGACGCAGTTCCTGGCCCGCTTGGTAGGTGACGGCGACATTCTCGATCGGCTCGTTGTCGGCGACGACGCTGACGCGGAACTTCGCCGACTCGCCGAGCTGATAGGTCCAGTCGCGATGGTCGGGCGCGACGCGCACCTGGACGGTGGCGATGCGCAGCTGGGCCTGCGGCGGGACGGGCGTGATGGCGGAGTTGGCGGACAAGTCGCCGGCGGAGACGTTCATGGCGGCAAGGACGAGTGCGCTCGCGAACAGGAAACGAGGCGTGTGCATGGGGTGAAGAGTGGGGGAGACGACAGTTTAGGGCAAAGTGCGCGGCGGGGGAATGAGGTCGTTTGTTGCGGGATTGAGAGGTGGAGCACGTTGACCTCAACGCGCTCGGACGTCGCGCCGGCGGCGGGAGCCCTTGAACGCGTTGGGGTCAACGCGTTCCACCGTGCTCAAACCCGGCCGCGCCGCGCCTCGAGCTGGCGGCGGATGTCGAGCATCACGTCCTGCGTGAGCGGAAATTTCGCCAGCGCCACCAAGGCGAGCAGCAGGCCGGCGATCGGAATCGTCGCGAGCAGGAAGCGCATCATGAACAGCGCGTGCTCGGTCTGGTTGCCGCCGAGGGCGACGTCGAAGCCGGTGCCGGCGAGGATGAAGCCCGCCGCGCCCGCGCCGAGCGCCATGCCGCACTTCATGATCCACGAGGCGGCGGACGAGAACACGCCTTCACGGCGCTGGCCGGTTTGCAGTTCGTCGTAGTCGATCACGTCCGCGAGCATCGAGCCGTCGAGCGTCCAGAAGCCGGCGCCGGTGAACGCGATGAAGCCCGACGCCAGCGGCTGCAGCCACGGATGCGCCGGGTCGTAGAACCACCACGTCGCCACGAACACGCCGATCGCGGTCAGCATCACCGCGCGCATGCCGTGGCGTTTGCCGAGTCGGTGCGCGATCGCCGTGAAGGTCGGAATGCCCGCGAAGCCGAGCAGCATGCCCGAGACGCCCATCCAAAAATTCCAGCCCGCGCCCGCCGCAAGGTCGCCGCGGCAGACGTAGTAGACGGTGTCGTAGTAACCCAGCGTGCCGACCATGCTCAGGCCCATGCCGTAGGCGAGGCGCATGCCGATGAGCAGCAGGAACGGCCGGCACGATGCCGTCTGTTTCACCGACGTGATGAGCGACGTGCGCTCCTGTTTGCCCGCGACGAGCTTGTCGTAGTAGCGCTCGCGCACCGTGAGGAACAACACGACGCCGGCCACGACCATCAGCGCGCCGAGGATCATGCAGTAAACCTGCGCGGCGAGAACGATGTTGGGGTGCGAACCCGCCGGTGCGGGCGCCCACGCGGCGGTGCTGTGCAAAAGCGAGAGGACGCGCTCGCCGGCGTTGGTGGAGGTGGCGCCGACCCAGAGCGCGAGCGTGGTGAACTGCGCGGCGAAAAACAGGCCGAGTTCCGGCAGCTTCTGCACGGCGTATTTGTAGGACTGCACGCTCGTGCGCTCGTGGTAGTCCGGCGTCAGCTCGGACCCGAGGCTGACATACGGCATGTAGAAGCAGCTCATCACGGGGATGTAGAGCGCCGACGAGATCACCATGAACCAGAAGTAACTCATCTGGCTCCAACCCGGGTGCACCCAGAACAAGAGCGGCAGGCAAACGCCCGCGATGATCGAGCCGACGAGCATGAACGGCCGACGCCGCCCCCAGCGCGTGCGCGTGTTGTCCGACCACCAGCCGAACAGCGGATCCGAGAACGCGTCGAACACGCGGTTCAGCATGATCGCCGTGCTCACGAGTGCCGGCGAGACCCCGAGCCCGATGTTGAAGACCTGGTTGACCAGCGTCGGGTAGAGCCAGTGGCCCCACATATCGAGGACGGTGCCGAGGCCGTAGCCGAGCTTCTGCGGCACGGGCACGCGATCTTCCAGAGCGGTGACATGCGGGGCGGGGGAACTCATGGGAGATTTCTTCAGCGTGCGTTGATCGTGACTTCGGCGGACGCGAGTCCGACGGCGTGGGCGGTGAGCTTGATCGGGCCGACGTGGCGCGGGGCTTGAACGATGACCTGCGCGTAGCCGCTGAACAGGCTGCGCGCGCTCGCGGCGTCGGGCTCATGGCAACTCGGGTCGCCGTTGCCGACGCCGAGGACGCGTCCGCCCTCGACGGAGAATTCGACGAAGTTCGCCGCCGTCGGCACGTGCCGCCCGTGCGCATCCACGGCCGAGACAGCGAACACGGACACGTCCGTGCCGTCGGCGCGGAGCTCCGTGCGGTCCGGCGTGAGCACGAGTCGCGCGGGAGCGCCGGTGGTTTCGACGCGCGTGGTCTGCACGATCGCGCCGCCGCGGTAGCCGCGCGCTTCAAGCACACCCGGTTGGTAGGTGACTGGCCACTCGAGGTGGCCGTTGCGCGGCATTTCCTTTTTTCCGAGCGAGGCACCGTTGAGGAACAGCTCGACGGCTTCGTGGTTGCTGTAGCACGTGACCTTCAGCTCCTGACCGATGCGGTCGGGCCAATTCCAGTGCGGTGCGACGTGCAACACAGGGCGGTCGGTCCACCACGATTGCAGATAATAGAAGCTGTCCTTCGGAAAACCGCAGGTGTCGAGAATGCCGAACTGCGAGCTGATCGCCGGGAAGCTGAACGGCGTCGATTCGCCGCGGTAGTCGAAGCCCGTCCAGAAAAACAGGCCGGCGAGGAACGGACGCGCCGCGTAGTATTGCCAGCCGATCTCGCAATTGCCGCCGCTGTCACCCTTCGCGAGCGGTGCCATGTGTCCGCGCGGCTTGTCGTCGAAATAGATGCCGCGCGTGCCCTGCGTCGTGGTCTCCTCGGTGCCGACGCCGGGTTGTTGCGGGAACTTCTTGTGCTGCTCGTCGGGGTTCGATTGCGCGATGTAGTTGTAGCCGACGACGCCGGTGGTCGTGGAGCTGCCGCCCCAGCCGCCGCTGATGGCGACGGTCGAGCGTCGCGTGGGATCGAGGCGGCGCGCGAGCGCTTGCATCGTCGCGGTGAGGCGCGCGCCGAGGATGTTGCCCTCGATGCGCCACTCCTCGTTGCCGACGGACCACAGGATGATGCTCGGGTGATTGCGGTCGCGGCGGATCATCGCTTCGAGGCGGCCCAGTTGGTCGGGGCTCGCGCCCATGAGGCGGTTCTCGTCGATCACGAGGAAGCCGAGGCGGTCGCATGCGTCGAGAAACGCGGGGCTTGGCGGCTCATGCGAGGTGCGGATGGCGTTGCAGCCGAATTCGCGCAGGCGGCGCAGACGGAACTCGATCAACGCGTCCGGCACCGCGACACCGACGCCGGCGTGATCCTGGTGGAGATTCACGCCTTTGAGCGTGACGCGTTGGCCGTTGAGAAAGAAGCCGCGGTCCGGATCGAAGCGCACCGAGCGGATGCCGAACGGCGTCTCGTAACGGTCGACTTCCACGCCCGCGGCGTCGCGCACGATCGTGATCAAGCGGTGCATCACTGGCGTCTCGATCGACCAGAGCTGAGGCTGCGCGACGTTCATCGTGGCGACGATTTCCTGCTGCTTGCCCGCGTCGATGGTTGCGGGGGCGCCGAGGAACGTCGCAGCGGTGCTGCCATCCGGACGCAGGATGGTTTGCTCGAGCTGAAAAGCGGCCGCGGCGGGGCCGTCGTTCGCGAGCGTGGCGCGCGCGGTGACGACGGCGGCGGACTGGTTGGCGCTGAGCTCCGTTGAAACGAACGTGCTCCAGTGTCCGACGTGGAGCGGAGCGGTTTTCGTCAACCAGACGTGGCGGTGGATGCCCGCGCCCTCGTAATACCAACCTTCCTCGAGCGTGACGTCCACGCGCACGGCCACGACATTCTCGCCGCCGTAGTTCAGGTAGTCGGTGAGGTCGTAGCGAAAGCTCGTCGACCCGCTCGGCTGGCGACCGAGGAAAAAGCCGTTCACGAACACCTGCGAATCGCGGTGCACGCCGTCGAATTCCAGTGCGATGCGCCGCCCGAGGTCGCTCTCCGGCACGCGGAAGGTTTTGCGATACCAGCCGACGCTGCGCTCGGGGAAATTGCGGCCGATCGCCTTGTAGCCGTGGCTGTGACTGCCCTTGGCATCGAACGGCGCCTCGACCGCCCAATCGTGGGGGAGATCAAGTTCGCGCCACGCGCTGGCGTCGAACTTCGGGTCGGCGGGACCGTCGCCGTAGCCGGCTTTCGCGAGATGGGAGAAGTAGCCGGTGCCGTGGTTGAAATCCTTCGTCGCGTCCGAGGGATGGCCGAACGCGAAGCGCCAGCTCGCGTCGAAATTCAATCGCTCGCGTGCCGGTGCGGCGGTCAAACTCGTCGCACACAACACGGCGAAGAGCACTGGGAGAATCAGTCGCTTCATGGGGAAGGAGGAGCTTGCGGCGCGCCGCGGGGTGGGCGACGACCGTGGGCGATGGTCCGAAAAACCGCAAGTTTTTCGTTAAATCAGGCTTTTCTCGACGTTCATTTCGCGCAGACTCCCCGTTTTAGTTCGCCTGTCGTCCCGCTCAACGCATGCCCTCAACGCTCCCTTCATCGTCCTTTCCTCAACGCTTCGTCTGGGGCGTGGCCACCGCCGCGCCGCAGATCGAGGGCGCCGCTCGAGAGGACGGCAAGGGCGAGTCGATCTGGGATCGCTTCGCGCGCCAGCCGGGGAAAATCCACGGCGGCGACACGCTCGATGTCGCGTGCGATCACTACCACCGTTACGCGGAAGACTTCGCGCTGATGCGCTCGCTTGGCATCCGCCACTACCGCCTCTCGCTCGCGTGGCCCCGGATTTTCCCGCAAGGCGACGGCGCGGTGAATCAGGCGGGCATCGACTACTACCGTCGGCTCTTCGCTTCGATGGCGGAGCACGGCATCACGCCGTGGGTGACGCTGTTTCACTGGGACCTGCCACAGGCGCTCGAGGACCGGGGCGGCTGGGTGAATCGGGTGACGGTCGAGGCGTTCGCGCGTTACGCGGACACCGTCGTGCAGGCCTTCGGTGACGTGGTGAAAAACTGGATCACGCTGAACGAGATTCGCTGCTTCACCACGCTGGGCTACGGTTTCGGCGGCAAGGCGCCCGGCCGCAAAGTCACGGCGCAGGAACTCAACCAAACCTATCACCACGCGATCCTCTGCCACGGCCACGCGGTGCGCGCGGTGCGGCAGTTCGGCGGGCCCGGGGCACGCGTCGGCCTCACGGACAACAGCGACATCTGCATGCCGGCGACGGAGACCGAGGCCGACATCGCGGCGGCGCGCACGTGGTTCAGCTGGCGCAACGACTTCCTCCTCGGCGCGATCTACCGCGGCGGCTACTCGCCGGAATACCTCGCGCGCTGCGGCGCGGCGGCGCCGGTGGTGCACGACGGCGATTTTGCGCTGATCAGCGCGCCGACGGATTTTCTCGGCCTCAACCTCTACACCGGCACGTTCGTGCGCGCCGGGCGCGACGGCAAAGTCGAGGAGCTGCCGTTGCCCGCGCATTATCCCAAGGCCGACAGCCCGTGGCTGCACTGGGCGCCGCAGGTGATGTATTGGGGCACGCGTCTGGCGTTCGAGACCTACGGCGCACGACCGATCTACATCACGGAAAATGGCTGCGGCTACAACGAGGAGCCCGTCGTGAACGGCGAAGTATTCGACCTGCACCGCCGCGACTTCCTGCGCGCGCACCTGCGCGAACTCGAGCGCGCGATCCGCGACGGCGTGCCGGTCGCCGGCTATTTCCTCTGGTCGTTCATGGACAACTTCGAGTGGGAAGACGGCTACGAGCGGCGCTTCGGCATCGTGCATGTCGACTACGCGACCCAGAAGCGCACGCCGAAGTTCTCCGCGCGCTACTACGCCGAGATCGTCGCGCGCAACGCGATCGTGTGACGCTCGCGCTACGGTTTGGCCGGTAGCGGATCGCCGACCAGAATGCCGCGCCCGCTCGTGCCGAGGTAGACGCGGCCGTGCACGCGGGCGTCGCCCGTGAGACAGCGCAGCCAGCCGAGGCGCAGGCGCGCGTCGCTGATCCGCACCCAGCTCTCGCCGCCGTCATCGCTGCGGAAGAATGCTTCTTCGCCGCGCACCTTGCCGTCGAGAAACACCGCCGGATTGGTCCGCCCGGGCGCGGACGCCCCGAAGCCGACTTGGCGGGCGCTCTCCACTCCGGGCAGTGCGCGAAAGGATTTCCCGCCGTCGCTCGAAACGAGCAACGCTTCGGCCGTGGGCAGCCAGAGGTGGCCTTCGGCACCGGGTTCCGCGCGGAGCTTGCCGCCCTCGGTGGGGAGCGACTTCACCTTCGCGAAGCTCTCGCCGCCATCGGCGCTGGCGTGCAGTTCCCCGGCGATCGGGTCGTAGATGTAGAAGCGGCGCGGGTTCACCGGATCGGCGATCGGGCCGTAGGTTTGCCACTCGGTGGTGGCGACGAGATCGGCGCGGCTCTCCGTCCAAGTGCGGCCTTCGTCGGTGGAGTAGAACGGCTTCGCGCCCTTGGGGAGCCAGACGAGACGCTGTCCGTCGGCGGAGAGGGCGGCGATGCCGGGGCCGAATTTGGCGGCGGCTTCGGGCGTGCCGGCGAAGTTTTCCCAAGTCGTGCCTCCGTCGCGCGAGAGTGCGCCGCGCGCCGGGCCCCAGTGCGTCCGCACGACCAGCGCGGGTTTGAGCGAGGCGAACGCGATGCTCGGATTGCCGCCGTGAAACGGCTGGAACACGCCGCTCTTCGGCGACACCGCAAGGTCGTCGTGGCGGAAGCCGCCGAGATCGCCGATGGCGCTCAGCAGCGGCGCGCCTTCGGGCGGACTGACGAGTTCGTCGATGACGGTTTCCTCGAGGCCTTTGTTGGGGAAGAGCCACGTGATGGTCTTGCCGGCGGCGACGTCGGCGTTGGCCTGATCGGTCGCCCACACGCCGTAGCCGGTGACGAACCACAGGCGTTCCGGATGCGCGGGATCGACGGCGACGTCGCTGATCCAGTGCGGCTTGAAGTCCTTCACGTAAGGCGTGCCGGCCCGGTTCCACTGCGAGTGGGCGAGCAGCGCCGTCCACGTCGCACCGCCGTCCGTGCTGCGAAAAATCTCATCGCCCTTGGACCAGCGATCGAGAGTCGAGACATAGATCGTGCCGGGTCGCGACGGGTCGAGCGTGAGCCCCGCGTAACCGAAGCCGCTCTTCGCGGCTGCATCGGGATGTTCGGGCGTGATGTCGGTCCACGCGTCGGTCGCGGGGTCGAGTTTCCAGACGGCGCCGTGCGTGACATTGTTCGGTCCCGGACCGTCGCCGCATGCGAGGTAGAGCCTCCCGCGCGCATCGAGGGCGGCGTGATGCACGAGCAGTCCTGCGGGTTGTCCGGGCACGGGGCTCCAGGATTTGCCGGCATCGGTCGAGCGGTAGAGGACGGGGCGCTGCGGATCGGCGGCACCGGCGTAGATCGTGTTGGTGGGTTTGCCGCTCTCGCCGGCGCGCGGATCGAAGAGCACGAACGTGACGCCCGGCGCGGGAAAGCGACCGACGCGCGACCAGGTGCGTCCGGCATCGTGGCTGCGCCACAGTCCATCGTGATTGGTGCCGAGGAGGAGATGGGAGCCATCGTGCGGATCGACCTGCAAGCGCTCCCCCATGCCGCGGCCGTCCTGGTTGCCGCCGAGCTTGAGCGGCAAGTCGACGGCTTCCCACGATTGCCCGCCGTCGCTGGAGCGGAGCACCGCGGCGTTGCGCGCCCACTCGGAGAAATACGCGCCGCAGGCGAGGTAGACGTTCCGCGCGTCGCGCGGATCGATGGCGAGACTGAGCACGCCGTAGAGATCGCCGTTGGCGCGATCGATGCCGTCGTTCAGCGGCTGCCAGGCGCGGCGCGCGGCGTCCCAGCGGTAGGCACCGCCGACGTCGGTGCGTGCGAAGAGCACGTCCGGCGCGCTCGGGTGAAACACGAGCCCGGTCACGTAGCCGCCGCCGCGGATCGCGACATTGCGCCATGCGTAGGGCTCGGCGGCGGATGTTGCCGCGAGCATCGGTGAAGCAACTAAGGAGAGAAGAAACGACGCGCTCAGTAGCGCGCAGCACGAGCGGAGACGGACCGGCCAGTTCATGGGGGAGGGGAGCAGCGGGGCGGCGATTGAGAGGAAGAATCGGGTTGCGTTGCAAGATTTAACGCTACATCACGATATTCCGCCCCTGGAATCCCATGAAGTTCACCGATGGCGCCTGGTTGCTGCAGCCGGGCGTGCAAGCCCACTATCCCGCCGAAGCGCACACCGTGACCCGTGAAGGCGATTCGCTGGTCATCCACGCGGCGACGCGTCCGATCCGCCATCGCGGCGACACCTTGCAGGGGCCGCTGCTGACGATCCGGTTGAGTTCACCGCTCGAAAATGTCGTGCGCGTGCGCATCGAACACTTCACGGGCGGACTCGATCGCGGTCCGCGTCTGCCGCTGCTCGCAGAAAATGCCGCCGACGTGCGCATCACGAGCGACGAGCAGGGGGCTGCGCTCACCAGCGGCGCGCTCACCGCGCGGGTCGAACGCCAGGGCGGTTGGGCGCTGAGTTTTCTCGATGGGCAACGCGTGATCACCCGCAGTGGCTGGCGTGGCTCGGCCTACATGCAGTGCGCCGACGGAAAGAATCACGTTGTCGAAAGCCTCGGGCTCGGCGTCGGCGAAAACGTCTACGGTCTCGGCGAGCGTTTCACGAGCTTCGTGAAGAACGGCCAGACGGTGGAGATCGCCAACAAGGATGGCGGCACCGGCAGCGAGCAGGCCTACAAGAATGTCCCGTTCTATCTTACGAACCGCGGCTATGGCGTGCTCGTGAACGAGTGTGGGCATGTCTCGTTCGAGATCGCCTCGGAAAAAGTCTCGCGCGTGCAGTTTTCGATTCCGGGCGAGAGCCTCGAGTATTTCGTGATCCTCGGCCCCGATCCGAAGGATGTGCTGCGCCGTCTCGCCGCGCTGACCGGCCGGCCCGCGTTGCCGCCGCCATGGTCGTTCGGCCTGTGGCTTTCGACGTCGTTCACCACGAACTACGACGAGGAGACCGTCACGAGCTTCATCGACGGGATGAAGGAGCGCGACCTGCCGCTCCACGTTTTCCACTTCGATTGCTTTTGGATGCGCGAGTTCGACTGGTGCAGCTTCGAGTGGGATCCGCGCGTGTTTCCCGATCCGGCGGGACTGCTGCAGCGGCTCCACGCACGCGGCCTCCGCGTGAGCGCGTGGATCAACTCCTACGTCGCGCAGCGCTCGCCGCTCTTCGCGGAAGGCGCGGCGAAAGGCTATTTCCTCAAGCGCACTGACGGCTCCGTCTGGCAGACCGATCTCTGGCAACCCGGCATGGCGATCGTGGATTTCACGAATCCCGCCGCCGCCGAGTGGTTCGCCGGCCATATCACGCGACTGCTGCGCATGGGCGTCGACGCCATCAAGACCGACTTCGGCGAGCGCATCCCGACGGAGGGCGTCGTCTACCACGACGGCTCCGATCCGGTGAAGATGCACAACTTCTACCCGATTCTCTACAACGAATGCGTCTTCCGCGCGGTCGAGGCTGCGCGCGGCCGCGGTGACGCGGTGCTCTTTGCGCGCTCGAGTTACGCGACCGGCCAGCGCTTCCCCGTGCACTGGGGCGGCGACTGCTGGTCGACGATGGAGTCGATGGCCGAGTCGCTGCGCGGCGGACTCTCGCTCAGCCTGTGCGGCTTCGGTTTTTGGAGCCACGACATCGGCGGCTTCGAGGGCACGGCGCCCGCCTACATCTACAAACGCTGGGCGGCGTTCGGCCTGCTCTCGTCCCACAGCCGCCTGCACGGCAGCGGCAGCTACCGCGTGCCCTGGGTCTACGACGACGAGGCGTGCGACGTGGTGCGTTTCTTCACCAAGTTGAAGTGCCGCCTCATGCCTTGTCTGTGGAGCGCCGCGCTCGAGGCGCACCGCGAAGGCGTGCCGACGATGCGCGCGATGCTGCTCGAGTTTCCCGGCGACCCGGCCTGCGACACGCTCGATCGCCAATACCTGCTCGGCCCGTCGCTGCTCGTCGCGCCGGTCTTCACCGAGGACGGCACAGTCGACTACTACCTGCCGGCCGGCCGTTGGACGCATGTGCTCACGGGCGAAGTCCTCGAAGGCGGGCGCTGGCACCACGCGCGACACGGTTTCCTTAGCCTGCCGCTCTTCGCTCGGCCCGGCAGCCTCATTGCGTTCGGCGCCCGGGATGACCGGCCCGACTACGATTTCGCCGAGGGGGTCAACCTTCGCGTTTACGAACTCGCCGATGGTGCCGTCGCAACGTGCGAACTCTTCGATGCGCGCGGCGAATCCCGCGCTCGCGCGCAAGCTCGCCGCAGCGGTTCGCAGATCGAGGTGAAATGGTTGGGCGCCCCGCCCGCTCGTTGGTCCGCCCAGATTGCGAATGGTCCCGCGGTCGCCGCTGCCACAGGTGGCGACGTGGTGTTTCTCACCCTCGCATGACGCCGATGCGCGCGCACGCAGCGGCTTGCACCGGAGCACATCAACCGTGAGATTGTCCGCCTAACCATGCCGCGCCCCGCGAAGAAGAAGACCAAGCCTGTGCGCGCCGCCACGCTTGCCGATGTCGGTCGCGTTGCCGGCGTGTCCGCCATGGCCGCATCCGCGGTGCTCAATGGCGCGCGCACGTCGTCACGCATCTCGCCGGAAACGCGGGAGCGCATCCTCGCCGCCGCGAGCAAGCTCGCCTACCGCCCCAACGCCGCCGCCCGCGCGCTCGCCAACCGCCGCATGGACACCATCGGCGTCGCTGCGGTCATCACCGACGGCGAGCTCAACCACTACTTCCTCGAGGTGTTCAATGGGATCCTCGAGGCTGCGGCGCGTCACGACCAGAATACGACCGTCTTTTCGCTGCACGATTGGCAGAAGGATCCGGAACGGCTGCACCGCTTCTGCGACGGCCGCATCGACGGACTCATCCTGCTCGCGCCGACGTTTCACGAAGACCACGTGCCGTTGCCGACGCACACGCCGTTCGTCTCGATCCACGCTAACATTCCCTTGCCGGGCGTTCTGAACGTCGAGAGCGACGAGGAGCGCGGTGCCTACGAAATCACGCGCCGCCTGCTCGTGCAGGGCCACCGCCGCATTCTGCACCTGGCCGGCCCGGAGGACCTGATCGGGCCCCAGCGCCGCGTCAGCGGCTACACACGCGCGCTCGCCGCGTTGCGCCAGCCTTTCGACCCCGCGTTGGTCGTGCCGTCGGGCTTCAATACCCATGAGGGTGCCGCGGCGCTCCGCGCTTGGCTGCGCCAGCACGCGGGCGCGCCGCTGCCGGAGGCGATTTTCTGTGTGAATGACGGCGTCGCCATCGGCTGCATCGAGGTGCTGGCCGAGTGCGGTTTTCGCGTGCCGGAGGATGTTTCCGTCGCGGGCTTCGACGACTCGCTCGCCGCCCGCATGTGCGTCCCGCAACTGACAACCGTTCGCCAGCCACTCCGCGCCATGGGCGCGCGCGCCGTCGACGTTTTGCTCAACCGCATCACCCGGCCTGACACCATCGCCGGGTCCACCGACAAGCCCATCGTCTTCCCGGTTGAACTCGTCACGCGCGCTTCGGTCGGTGCGCCGGCTTCCGAGCCGAAGCTCATCCCGGTGCTTCGCTGACAAGCTTCTCGGTCAGCGCTTGGCGGTGTGGCGCGGTTTTTCGATTGTCCACAAACCGTGGGCGATGCCGAACTCCGCGACCGCCAGCACGAAGAAGCCCGGATACATCGATTTCCGGCTCGGCCACCAAACGGTTTTCAAGCGATCCAGCGTGAGCGTCATGCTTCCGCCGCGTTCCCGGACGAACACCAAGAACTCATCGCGCAGCACCTCGTCGTCCCGCAACGCTTGCAGCACGGGCGCCAACCGGCGCTCGAGGTAGGCGCGTTCCGCTTCGGTGATGGCCCTCACTTTCGGCATGACCGCAGGTTGCGGCGCCGCGGTTGTAAATTCAAGGCGCAATTTAATTAAGCATTATCGAGATACAATAAAGCAGTGTAGTTTTAAACCAGTTTGCGTTGTCGCCCGCCCGGCGGCGGTCATGCTGGGCGGCGTCGAACCCGTTCCCACCATGAATACACTCCTGATCGTTCTCGCGTCCGCCGGCCTGCTGGCGGTCCTTCTCCTCGCCACCTACCGGCTGTGGCTGCGCCTCTTCGGCGTGGTCATCGTGCCGAACAACGGCGTGGGCATCGTGACCAAGAAATTCGGCCTCAGCGGCGCCAGCTCGCGTCTGCCCGATGGCCGCATCATCGCGCTCAATGCCGAGGCCGGCATCCAAGCCGACACGCTCGCGCCGGGCCTGCATTGCTGGCTCTGGCCGTGGCAATACACCGTGGACATCGTGCCGTTCGTCACCGTGCCCGAGGGCAAGCTCGGCGTGGTCGAGGCGCGGGACGGCGAGCCGCTTTCCGGCGGCCGCGTGCTTGGCCGCAAGGTCGATTGCGATTCCTTCCAGGACGCGCGCGCCTTCCTCCAGAAGGGCGGCCAGCGCGGCCCGCAGATCGCGATCATTCCGCCCGGCACTTACCGTATCAACACGGCGCTCTTCACCGTGGGCGACGCGTCGGTGCTCGAAATCAAGGAGAACCGCGTCGGCATCGTGACGACCAAGGAAGGCCGCAGCCTTCCGCAAGGTGAGATCGCGGGTCGGACCATCGATGGCCATAACTCCTTCCAGGACGGCGAAACCTTCGTCACCGCTGGCGGCTTCAAGGGCTTACAGGAACAAGTGCTCCTCGCGGGCCGCTACTTCATCAATCCCGCCTTCGCCACCGTCGAGACCGTCGACATGACCGAAGTGCCGATCGCTCACGCCGGCGTCGTCATCGCCTACGTGGGCGAGGCCGGCCGCGACGTCACGGGCGAGTCGTTCAAGCACGGCAACCTCGTTGAGAAGGGCAAGAAGGGTGTCTGGGCCGAGCCGCTCGACCCGGGTCGCTACGCGATCAACCCGCGCACGCACCGCGTCGAAAACGTTCCGACGGCCAACGTCGTCCTCAACTGGGCCACGGGAAAAACCGAATCGCACCGCCTCGACGAGAAGCTCTCGACGATCACCGTGCGCTCCTCCGACGGCTTCAAGTTCAACCTCGATGTCTCGCAGATCATCCACATCCCGCGCAACGACGCGCCCAAGGTCATCGCGCGCTTCGGCAACATGGTGAACCTCGTCACGCAGGTCCTCGAGCCGACCATCGGCAACTACTTCCGCAACGCGGCGCAGAGTTCCGACGTGATCGAGTTCCTCAAGGCCCGCTCGGAAAAGCAGGCCGACGCGCGCAAACAGATCAGCGCCGCGCTCGAGCACTACAACGTCGGCGCCGTCGACACGCTCATCGGCGACATCGTTCCGCCCGAGGATCTCATGAAAACCCTCACGGACCGCAAAATCGCCGAGCAGGAGCGCGTCACCTACGAGACGCAGCGCCAGGCCGAGGTCGTGCGCAAGGAACTCGAGCAAGCCAAGGCCGTTGCCGCCACGCAGGCCAAGGTTGTCGACTCCGAGCGCTCGGTCGCCATCGCCGAGTTCGCCGCGCAGGCCTCCATCCGCAAAGCCGAGGGTGAGGCCAAGGCGCGCACTGCGATCGCCGAGGCCGATTCCGCGGTCATCAAGCTCGTCGGCGCCGCCGAAGCCGAAAAGACCCAGAAGATCGGTTTGGCCGAGGCCGCCGTCATCAAGCAGAAGGCCGAGGCCACGAGCCGCGAGAGCTTCGTCGCGATCGAAGTCGCTCGCGCCCTCGCCAGCAGCGGCCAGAAACTCGTGCCCGACATCGTCGCCGGCGCGGGCAGCGGCAGCGGTGCCAGCAACATCGTCGAGCTTCTCGCCGCGCAGCTCCTGCGCGACAAGCTCGTGAACCCCGCGACTGCGGCAAAGAACTGAGCGCCCGCTCGTCGTTTCGAGAACTCAACGCCGGACCGTTTGGTCCGGCGTTTTTATTTCCCCCCGTAAGTGAGTCCTTTCGTAAGTGCGGCGCGTGACCCGCGGATCGCGTCCGAGCGGGGATGCCGCGCCGTGCGGCGTCCTCTTCGTCGTGCCGTTCGCTGCGGGCACGATGCGTTTCACTGCGCGCCTGCGGGAGTGGTCGCGTCGGCGTTCTCAACTCGCCGCGGCTTTGCCTGAAACGGTTCCGCGCGAATGGCGCCGCCTTCGGTGGCCCGCGCGTCCCAACACATGAACACCAACCAAACCTCCCTCCCTCGGGGCGGATGGCGTGCGCGCATCTGGCGCACTCCGTTGCTCCTGGGTGCCGTGCTGCTGCCGGCGCTCGCCTTCGGTCAGAATTCCACCGCGGCAAAATCCGACCCGGAATCCGAGCCCGTGAAGCTCGACGCATTTGTGACAACCGGCACGCGCATCGGCACGGCGGCGAGCCAGAGCGACATGCCGGTGACGGTCGTGTCGCGTGCGCAGTTCGAGCACACCTCGTTCGTCGAGGTTGCCGACCTGCTCAAGACGCTCCCGGCCTTCACCGGCGCGGGCAACCTCAACGACTCCTCGACCAACGGTGGCGACGGCAGCCGCTACGTCGACCTGCGCGGCCTCGGCTCGCAATACACGCTCGTCCTTCTCAACGGCCGGCGCCTCGCCTACAGCGGCGTCCAAAACATCGTGAACGTGAACCAGATTCCCGTCACCGCCGTCGAGCGGGTGGAGGTCCTCGCCAGCGGCGCCTCCGCCGTCTACGGCACCGACGCCATCGGCGGCGTGATCAACGTCATCACGCGCAAGATGAACGGCGGCGAGCTCAGCGCCTACTACGGCGACACCGACCACCAGACCGCGCTCTCGCGTCGCCAGTTCGCGCTCTCGTGGGGCGGCTCCGAAGGGCGGATCGATTTCGTCGTCGGCGCCCAATACTACAAGCAGAACGGCATCTACAGTTCCGACTTCGACTGGAGCCGCCAGCCCGGCACGACCGGCAACAACTTTCCCTACACCATGACGTATCCGAACAGCCTGTTCACGCCGGGCGCGACCGGCTCGTCGTCCTACGTCGTGAAATGGAAGCCGGGCGAGGGCGGCCCGCGCGACGCGACGTCGATCGCGGATTTCCGTCCCTACAACGGCACGCTGCCGAACCTCGCCAACCCCGACGCAGGCGGCGACATGTTCCCGTTCTTCCTCTTCACGCCGCTCATCCGCCCCGAGGAGCGGTGGAACGTGTCGGCCTTCACGAATTTTCATCTCAACGACGACACCACGTTCTACGCGGACGTGATGTATAACTACTCGTATTCCTACAACCAGCTCGCGCCGGCCGCGCAGCCCATGCGCAACACCATCGTCATCCCGGCGACGAACTACTGGAATCAGCGCATCTTCGGCGCGTCCGCGGTGCCGATCACCACCGGCGGCTGGCGCCTTCTCGGCCTCGGCACGCGCATCGACACGAACGAAGTCACCTCCGGTTGGTTCAACTTCGGTGTGAAGGGCAAAATCCGCGACTGGCGCTACGAGCTGAGCAACACCTTCACGCAGGAAAACCGCCAGGACCTCAACGGCAACGGCGGCTCGATCACCGTGCTCAACCAGCTCCTCGCGCTCACCACGCCCGATGCGTTCAATCCCTTCACGAGCAATCCCGCCACCAACGCCGCCTACTGGGGCCGGATTCGCCGCGACGCCTACACCAACGTCCGCAGCCGCATGATGAACACCGAACTCTCGGTCCACGGCCCGCTCTTCGCGGTGCCAGCCGGCGAGGCTCAAGGCGCGCTCACGGTGAATTACCAGAACCAGTCCGCCTACTCGCGTCCCGACGCCCAGGCGCTCGAAGGCTCCGCCGGCTGGAACCGCGTCGGCGAAGCCACCGAAGGCAGCCGCCGCATCTACGGCGCCGCCGCCGAACTCCAGGCGCCGCTCACCAAGGAAGTTTCCCTCCGCGTCGCCGGCCGCTGGGACCACTACAGCGATTTCGGCAACGCGCGCGTGTGGCAGGCCGCCGCCCGCTACCAGCCGGCCAAGGAACTCGTGCTGCGCGCCTCCTTCGGCAAGGGCTACATCGCCCCCTCGATCCTCCAGCTCTACGAGGGCGAGCAGGAAACCAATCCGACGCTCTACGATCCCACCACGAAGAACTCCGATGGCACGTGGGGCTCCGCCCGCCAGATCGGCATGAGCCGCATCGGTAATCGCGCGCTCAAGTCCGAACAGGCCAACTCCTACAACGCCGGCTTCGCCTGGTCGCCGCCGGAAATCCGCGGCCTCACCGTCTCGGTCGACTACTACCGCATCGAGCAGAAGGACGTCATCGCCAGCGCCGAGTCCACCGCGACGCGGCTCATCGACGAGTTCTGGAGCTCCCTCGGCGCGACCGACGCCGCGCGCGACGCTGCGGCCCGCATTCCCGCGCGCCGCGATGCCGCGATTGCCGCCATCGCCGCGCGCACCGGCATCGTGCTCGAATACAGCGATGTCGGCGGCGATGCCGGACTCGGCGGCATCGACTTCATCAACCGCGCCTACCGCTCGAACCTCAGCCTCAACACCACCGAGGGCGTCGACGTGAACCTCAACTACGTCCGCAGCCTCCAGGATTGGGGCAACCTCACGCTCGATTGGAACAACTCCTTCATGTTCCACTCCCGGCAACGCTCCTTCGCCGGCGCCCCCGACGAGGAATTCGCCGGTTCGTATTCCGCCGCGGCCGAGGGCGGCTGGCCGAAGTTCCGCTCGCGCTTCTCGCCCACGTGGACCTTCAAGGCCCTGCAAGTCACCGCCGCGGTCAACTACCTGTCCGGGCTCAAGCTCGACGACTTCGACTCCAGCTACGACCGCGACGCGCTGCCGTCGTGGACGACCTACGACGCGCAGATCAGCTACCAGCTGCCGTGGTTCCACACCACCGTCGCGATCGGCTGCGAGAACATCGGCAACAAGCCGCCCCAACAGACCAGCCTCGCCACGAACAACGACACGCCCGCCGGCCTCTACGATGTGAAAGGCCGCTACTACTACGCGCGTCTCACCACGCGATTCTGAGCGCGCGCTCGGCGCCGGTTCCTGCTCCGCGGTCCGCCTGAAACGGCGGGCCGCTTTTTTGCGCCGCCCCGCGCCCGGCGGACCACGGACCACGGACCGCGGCCGCGCGCCGCGTGCGGTTCGCTGCACGGCCGCCGCGGTTGGCTGCGTCGATTTCCGCGCCGGTCGCAGTGCGTTTTCCAACCGCCCGCGCTTGCGCGACAACGGCGCATCCTCGGCGGACGGCGCGCTCCGGCGCGCGTCCGCCCTCTCGCACACCACCACACCATGAACCAACCCCGATCCGTCATTCGCGGAGCGGCGCCGCGCCTGCTTGCCAGCGCGCTCGCGCTCTCCTTCGTCTCGGCCTTCGCCCAGACCTCGTCCACCGACGAGCCCGAAAAGAAAGACAACACCGTGAAAATGGAGGCGTTCTCCGTCACCGGTTCGCGCATCAAGCGCATCGACGACGAGACGCCGCAACCGGTCGTCCGCCTCACCGAAGCCGATTTCAAGGCGACCGGTTTTAGCACGCTCGGCGACGCCCTCCGCGCGATGCCAGCCGCGTCCGGCTCCTCGCTCAACCCGATCGCCAGCGGCACGAGCTTCACGCCCGGCGTGAACTCCTTCAACCTCCGCGGCCTCGGCAACAACAACACGCTCGTGCTCATCAACGGCCGCCGCGCGGCGCCGTTCGCCTCCGCGGGCTTTAACGGCTTCCAATCCGTCTTCGACTTCAACTCGATCCCGGCGTCCGCGCTCGAATCGCTCGAGGTTCTCAAGGATGGCGCCTCCGCCATCTACGGTTCCGACGCCGTCGCCGGCGTGGTGAACATCAAGCTCAAGAAGAACTACACCGGCTTCGCCACCGAGCTCTCCTTCGGCAACACCTTCGGCACCGATTCGAACGAACGCTCCGGCTTCCTCATGTTCGGCACCCATCACGACAAGACGTCCGTGATGATGACGTTCGACATCCAGCGCCGCGCGTCGCTTTACGCGCGCGATCTGAGCTACGCGCGCTCGGCCGACGGCTCCACGCTCGGCGGCCTCGACCAGCGCAGCACCTCGACGCCCATCGCCGGCGTGCGCGGTTTGACCGGTTTGCCGCAATTTCCCAACGGCCGCGCCACGTTCCTGACGCCGCAGACCAATCCCACGCTCGCCAACGCCGTCAACGCCACGCCGCTCTACGACTTCAACGAAGATCAGCAGTGGACGCCGGAGACGTTCTCCTACGGTTTCTACAGCCGCGGCTCCTACGACTTCAGCGACGCGCTCTCGGCCTTCGCGGAGGTTTCGTTCCGCCGCAGCCGCACCGGCATCGACAGCGCGCCCGTGCCGTATGTCGCGCTGCAGGAATTGGGCGATGCGCCTTCGGGCCTCGGCATGATGCCGGCGAACAATCCCTACAATCCGTTCGGCCAACCCATCTTCGACCTGCGCTGGCGCATGCGCGACCTGGGCAATCGCCTGCAGGACGTGATCGCTGACTCGCCGCGCATGGTCTTCGGCCTCGAGGGCAAGATCCCCGGCGGCGATTGGACGTGGGAAGGCGCGCTGAATTACTCGAAGAACACCGTGACGACGCTCTCGACCACGACCTCCGACCGGCTCGTGCAGAACGCGCTCAACGGCGTGACGATCGACGGCGTCCTGAAATACGCGAATCCCTTCGGGCCGAACGATCCCGCGGTCATCAAATACCTCCGCATCGTGAACCCGAACTACGATGAGTTCGAGGTGCGCGGCGCCGATTTCAGCGCCTCGGGTCCGCTCTTCAACCTGCCCGCCGGCGCGGTGGAAATGGCGGGCGGTTTGGAGATGCGCACCGAGCGCATGAAGAACATCGGCACGGCGCTCAATCGCGAGTCCCAGATCGTCGGCGGCAGCACCGGCAGCGACACCTACGGCGACCGCCGGCTCTACTCCGCCTACGCGGAACTCAACCTGCCCGTGCTGAAGAACAGCCCGGCCGGTTCACTCGAGATGCAGCTCGCCGGCCGCTTCGAGAGCTACAGCGATTTCGGCGAGACGACGAAACCGAAGGCCGCGCTCGTCTGGCGGCCGGTCCCCGAAGTCCTCGTCCGCGGTTCCTACGGCGAGTCGTTCCTCGCGCCGAACCTCGCGTTTCTCTACACGACACAAAGCGTCAGCTTCACCTCCAACACGCTCGCCGATCCGCTGCGGCCCAACGACCCGCGGGTCCAGATCCGGCAATTCGGCGGCGGCAATCCCAACCTCCAGCCCGAGAACACCAAGGTCTATTACCTCGGCGTCGTCGTCCAACCGTTCGCGCGCAGCAAGGACAGTCCGCTGCGCGAACTCTCGTTCAGCGCGGACTACTACAAGTTCAACCAGTCCGACCTGATCAACCGACCCAGCGCGAGCACGATTCTGACGAATCCCGGCATCTTCGGACACCTCATCCTCCGCAATCCTCCCGTCGCCGGCGAGACGGTCGGCACCATCAGTGGCGTCGTCACCACCTGGCAGAACATCAGCCGCGGCGAATACGAGGGCTACGATTTCAACGTCCGCTGGGTCTCGCCCAAATACCATTGGGGCAAACTGCGCGTCGATCTCTCGGCCACCTACCTGGACAACTACGAGCAGTCCGACACCCTCGGCAACCTGCTCGACGGCGACGCCGATTACCTGTTCCCCCTCCTGCGCGGCAACGCCACGCTGGCGTGGAGCAAGGGCGACTGGGCGGCTTCGCTCTTCGTCAACTACGTCGGGCCCTACACCACCATCGGTTCCGGCATCGCCGGCCTGCCCGACGTGAAGCGGCAGGTCACGCTGAATCCCCAGATTTCCTACCGCGGATTCATGAACTGCAACCTCACGCTCGGCGTCCGCAACGCCCTGAACTCCAACCCGCCGCTCGATCTCTCCAGCACCTCGCTGGTCAATACCAACGGCGTCAATAGCACGGAGCCGGCCTTCTGGTATTTCCGCATCGGGCGCGAATTCTGACCGCCCGCGGCCTGAATTCCGTTCCCCCGGCGCGCCCCGCAAGGGCGCGCCTTTTTTTGCGGCGACGCCCGACGCGTCAGCCGAGCCGTTCCTTCAGCCGCTGCCGGTGGTTGCGGCTGGCGCGGACCTGCGTGCCGTCGTTCAGCTCCACGACCCAGTCGCCCGACGTGCGCGCGCGGATGCGCGTCACGTAGTCGAGGTTCACGATCGTCGACTTGTGGATGCGCACGAAATTCCCCGCCAGTTGCGCGGCGAGGCTCGTGAGCGTGCGGCGCACGAGCACGGAGCCCTTCGGCAGGTGCACGCGCGCGTAATCGCTCTGCCCTTCGATCCAGCGGATCTCCTGCGGATTCAACAGCAGCCGGTCGTGCCCGGTCTTGAGCAGGAACGGCGCGGGCGGCACCGGCTTGGCCGCCGCGGCAGGGGCTGTGTTCGCCGCCGGCCCGGCGCCGAACCGCGCGATCAACGCATCAATCTCCTGGGCCACCGTCGCGAGATCCGGCGCCGTCGCCTGCGACTTCGCGCGCGCAAGGCTCTGGAGGAAGCGGTCGTCGGTGAACGGCTTCAACAGGTAGTCGATCGCGAGGAGCTCGAAGGCGCGCACGGCGAACTCGTCGTAGGCGGTCGCGAAGATCACGCTCGGCCGATCGCGCGGCAGGATGCGGTCGAGCACGGAAATGCCGGACAGGCCCGGCATGCGGATGTCGAGGTAGACGAGCTGGGGTTTCAGCTCCTGCAGCGCCTTGAGCGCGCTCCAGCCGTCGCCGCACTCGCCGACGATCTCGATCTGCGGATCGGTCGCGAGCAGGCGACGCACGGTTTTCCGGGCCAGCGGTTCGTCATCGACGATGAGAGTGGTGATGCGCGATGGGGCGTTCATGGTTTGTCCTCGGCGGTGCGGAAGGGCAGGCGCACCTCCACGTGCGCGCCGCGTTCGACGTCGATGTCCAGCGTGAGGGCATGGTCGGCGCCGTGGAGCCGGGCGAGGCGCTGGCGCAGATTCGGGAGACCGATGCCCGAGTGTCCCTCGAACAGGTCCGCCTCGGCGCGCGCCTCCGGGACGTCGTTTTCCACCCGCACGACGAGCCACCGGCCGTCGCGCCGGGCGCTGATCGCGATGCGGCCGGGTGCAAGCCGGCGGGCGATGCCGTGCTTCGCGGCGTTTTCCACCAGCGGCTGCAGCAGCAGGCACGGAGCAAGCGCGGCCTCCGCCGCCGGGTCCACGTCGAAGACCACGGTCAGGCGATCGCCGAAGCGCAGGCGTTCCAAGTCCAGGTAGTCGGCGACGAAGGCGAGTTCGTCGCGCAGCGGCCCCTCGCGATCGGTGACGTTGCCCATCAGGCGGCGCTGCAGGCGGCTGAGTTTGACGATGGCCTCGACCGCCGCGGCGTTCTCGCCGCCGCGCACGAGCTCGGCGATGGCGTTGAGGGCGTTGTGCAGGAAGTGCGGGTGCATCTGCTGCCGCAGCGCCCCGAGCTGGGCCTCCACGAGGTGCGTCTCCATCTGCGCCCGCTCGATCGATTCGTGCTGGCGCGCGCGCTGGAGATCGAGCGTGTAGCCGACGCCGAGCACCAACCAGTAGATGACGAAGTCCGCCAGCGTGCGCACCGCGAAGCTGTCGAGCAGGACATCGATGCCGAAATACTCCAGCGGCAGCCCGAGGTGCAGGTGCAGGCACCAGAGCCGCACGATGTAGATCCACATCATGAACGCCGTGGCAAACGCCGCGTGGATCGCGAGCCCGGGCAGGAAGCCCCAGCCCGCGAACGGCACGCGCCGACGTAGTTCGAAGACCACCGGCGTGAGCGGGATCCACAGCAGCGCGCGAGCGACCTGCGTGAAGAACATCCAACCCGGCATCTCGCGCAGCGCGACAGTGTCGAGCGGGAAGTAGACCTCGAGGTAGAGCAGTCCGCTCAGCAGCAATCCGACAATGCTCCAGACGAGCGCGAGCTGGAGCCACGGCGTGCGGTGCGGCGGAGAGTCCACGCGCGAACCACGCCGTGGCCCGACACGCGACTCAAGCGTTTATTCGTTCGTGCATCGGGGTGCGACCTGCGTGCGCCGGAGCCCGGGACGACTCGTCGCAGAAAACCATCCGTTCGCTGCGTCCGGGGCCGGAGTGGAAGTGCCGTCGTTGCGGCCATGCCAGTTCGGGAAAAATTTTCGCGAACCCGCCCACGCCCCATGCTCACCGACCTATCGCTCGCGTTTCGGCAGTTGCGCAAGAATCCCCTCGTCTCGCTCGCAGCCGTCGTGTCGCTGGCGCTCGCCCTCGGGGCGAACACGACGCTGTTCAGCGTCTTCGAGCGGCTGGTGCTGCGTCCGCACACCTTTCGCGAACCCGAGACGCTGGTGCGGGTGTGGATCAACAACCCGGCGCGCAACCTCGTGGCGCCCGCCGTCTCCCGGGCGCGTTACGAGCAACTGCGCGAGCACAGCACGGTGTTCGCCTGCCTCGGGGCCTCGGTGTCCGGCTCGTTCGCCTTTGCGCCGGCGCACGGCGAACCGGAGCAGGTGCCCGCGTTGCAGCTGTCGCGGGAGTTTTTTCCGGCGCTCGGCGTCGAGATGGCGCGCGGGCGGAATTTCCTTCCGGAGGAGGACGTCCCCGGCGCCGCGCCGGTGGCGGTGGTGAGCCATGAATTCTGGCGGACGCGCCTCGGCGGCCGCGAGACGGTGCTCGGCGAATCGGTGTCGTTGAACGGCGTGCCGCACACCGTGATCGGCGTGTTGCCGCCGCGGCTGAGCCTGCCGTTCAGCCAGTTTTCCGTGTTCACCTCGCGCTGGTGGGAACCGAACTACCTGACGGCGGCGCAGGTGCAGGTCGGGGCGACCTACCTGCAGGTCACCGCCCGCCTGAAGCCGGGCGTCGCGCTCGAGCGGGCCAACGAGGAACTCGCCGCGTTGAGCCGGCGCTACAAGGTCGATTTCGCCACCCGGCTCGATGCCGACAGCCTGATCGACGTGCGCACGTTGACCGAGGAGCTCAGCGGCAATGTCCGGCCCACGGTGCACATGCTGCTCGCCGCCGTGGCGGCGGTGCTGCTGATCGCCATCGCCAACGTTTCGAATCTCTTCCTCGCCCGGCTCTCCACGCGGCAGAAGGAAATCGCCGTGCGACTCGCGCTGGGCGCCAGGCCGGGCGACCTCGTGCGCCAGTTCCTGGTCGAGGGCGGGCTCTTCGCCGCGCTGGCGACCGGCGGCGGCGTGCTGCTCGGCCATGTTGGGCTCCGGTTGATCGAGCAGTTCGCGGCGAATCAACTCCTGCCCAACACTCATTTCACCATCGGCGGTCCGGTGCTGCTGTTTTCCGCCGGCATCGGTGCGCTCACCGCGGTCGGCGTGGCGGCGGCGCCGGCTTGGCAAGCGACGCGCATCGGAGTGGCCGAAGTGTTGAAAGACACGGCGCGCGGTCAGCCCGGTGGCACGCGGGGCGGGCGGTTCCGCGCGGCGCTGATCGTCGCGGAGGTCGCGCTGTCGGTTGTGTTGCTCGTTGGCTCGGGGTTGTTGCTCGTGAGTTTTTTCCGCCTGCAGCAGGCGCCGGCGGGCCTGGATCCCATCGGCGTTGGCTACGCGCAGATCGGCATTCCGATCGAGCGCTACCGGACCGTCGCGCAACAGGGGGAATTCTACGAGCGCGTCGTCGAGCGATTGAAAGCGGTGCCGCAGGTGCGGTTCGCGGCGGCGGGGGTCGGCCTGCCGCTCGGCGGCATTCCGCTCGCGCCTTACACCGTGGACGGCGAGCCGATCAAGCCGCTGTCGGAGCGGTCGCTCGTTGGCTTGCAGCTCGTGATGCCGGAATTTTTTCAGGTGCTCGGGATCCCGTTGCGCGAGGGCCGGTTCTTCACGGCGCGCGACCGGGAAGGCGCGCCGGGCGTGTGCATCATCAACGAGTCGTTGGCGCGCCGGCTGTTTCCCCACAGGTCGGCGCTCGGCCGGCATCTCCGTCGCGGGCGCGATGCGGAGATCGTGAACGAGATCGTCGGCGTCGTGGGCGACGTGAGTTCCAACGGACTCGGCGTGCCGGCGCCGGACGTGATCTACTATTCGTTTTTTCAGCTCTCGCGCGCGTCGGCCCTGTTGTTCGTGCGCGTGGACGGAGAGCCGGAGAGCGCGCAGGCCTTGATTCGCACCGCAGTGCGCGAGGTCGATCGCGCGCAACCGGTGGCGTCTTTCAGCACGATGCCGAATCTCGTGGCCGCGAACACCGGCTTCCAGCGCCTCGTGGCCGGACTGACGGGGTTTTTCGCCGGTGTGGCGTTGCTTCTCACCGCGGTCGGACTCTACAGCGTGCTGGCGTATTCCGTGGGGCAGCGCACCGGTGAGATCGGCATCCGCATGGCGCTCGGCGCGGAGCGCGGCGACATTGTGCGGATGGTGCTGCGACAGGGCCTGTGGCTCGTCGGCGCGGGGCTGGTGCTCGGCATTGCCGCGGCGGCGGGCAGCGCGTGGCTCATCCGCGCGCTGCTGTTCGGCGTGGAGCCGTTCAACCCGCTGGTTTTCGCCGTGGTGGCGGTCCTGTTTCTCGGCATCGCTTTGCTCGCGTGCCTGCTGCCGGCGCGTCGCGCGGCGCGGGTCGATCCGCTCGTCGCATTGCGCACGGAGTGAGCATCGATGCGATGGCTGCGCTATTTGACGCCAGGGAGGCCGCCCGCGTAGCGGGATGGGGGCCGGCGCGTGGTGGGCCCACTGGGATTCGAACCCAGAACCAAGGGATTATGAGTCCCCTGCTCTAACCGTTGAGCTATAGGCCCGGTTGCGCGGTGCACTCCCACAGTGCGTTCCGAGTCGAAGCGAGCGAGCAATTTTCGGTTGGGGGTGGTGCGCATCTCCCCGCGTGCGGACCCGACCTGAAAATATTTTCAGACGGGCTTCAGTTTCCCTTAAAATTCAGAGACTACCTTCGCGGCGCACCTCCGGGCATTTCCGCCCGATCACCCCAAGCTCTCATGAACTCTTCGGCCGCACACCCCACGCGCTGCGTCGCGCTCGTCGCCGGTCTTCTCCTTTGCCCATCGCTCTTGCTCGCGCAGGCGGCGACGCCTGTCTCGGCAACGAGCGGCGATGCTGAAAACGTCGTCCATCTCGACGCCTACAAGGTCACCACGACGCTCGGCCGCTACACCGACGCCACCACGACGGGCGCGATGAAGATGCCGGTCGCGCAAGTCGACTTGCCGTTCAGCGTGCAGGTGCTGAACCGCGCCTTCCTCGACGACGTGCGCTCCTCGCGGCTCGAGGACGCTTTCGGCTACGTCGTGGGCCTGAACAAGCAGGGCACGAACGCCAACGCCTTCACGCTGCGCGGCTTTTCCGCGGCCGGTTCGAATCTGCAGAGCATCCAGGTCGACGGCCTCCCGGGTCCGCCGTCGCGCTTCGCCTCGCCGCCGACCGTCAACGTCGAGCGTCTCGAGGTGATCAAGGGCCCGACGTCCGTCCTCTACGGCCAGGCCAATCCCGGCGGCTTGCTCAACATCGTCACGAAATCCCCGCTCGCGCGTGCGCAGACCACGCTCTCGGTTTTCGCCAGCACCTACTCCGGCAACACCAGCAGCCTCGGCGACGCCAACAGTCTCACCACGTCCTTCGACTCCACCGGTCCGATCGACCGGGCGGGCAAGTGGCTCTATCGCATCGTCGCCAGCTACGAGGACAAGACCTCGTTCCGCGACTACGCGATGGAACGCAACAAATACCTCTACCCCTCGCTCACCTATCGCTGGAACAAGGACACCTTCGTCACCCTGAAAACCGAGTATGTCCGCGAGAATCGCCACGCGGACGACGGCCTCGCCGTGCCGTTCCTGAACGTCGCGCTGCTCCCGCCGATCAACGTCACCTATCAGGCGCCCGACGCTCGCGACACCGACTACGGCGAGTCCGCGAGCCTCAGTTTCCAGACGCGCGTGCTCGACACGTGGACGGTGCGCGCGGCGTATCGCACGACCTATCACACCGATTCCCGGCTCGCGCTCGAGACCGCCCAAGGCGCCATCGTCAGCAACACCACCAACTATCTCCTCTCGACCATCCGTCCGCGCTACCGCGTTCAGTTGAACACCAAGCGCTACAACTTCGTCGACGCGAACGCCGTCGGCGAGTTCGCCACCGGCAAGGTCAAGCACACGGTCATCCTCGGCGCGAACGGCGGACACGAGTTCCTCGACACCAATCGCAAGGCCTTCGGTCCGCAGGTCACGCCCGTCAACCTCTACGTTTCTGTTCCCGACGCGCCCGGCAACTACGCGCTCACGCCCTCCGGCTTGCAGGATCGCCGCACGCAATTCTGGAACTACGGCCTCTACGCCTCCGACGTGATGAAGCTCGGCGAGCGCTTCGACGCCTCCATCGGCTGGCGCTGGGACAAACAGGATTCCTACCAGCTCGACGTGATTCCCAACAAGGGCCTCAAGCCGTCCGAGTCGAAGAGCCTGCCCTCGCTCGGTCTCGTGTTTCATCCCACCACCGAGTGGTCGGTCTACGGCAGCTATTGCGAGGGTTTCAAACCGCAGTCGCCGGGCAACGTCGACCTCAACGACAACCCGAGCTTCCCACCCGAGACCTCCAGCCAGGTCGAAGCCGGCGTGAAACTCGAATTGCCCGCGCACGGCCTCACCGCCTCGGTCGCGCTCTACGACATCAAGAAGAAGAACGTCCTCACCACCACCGGCACCACGTCGCCGTCGGGCAACTCCATCGCGAACCTCTCCGGCCTGCAGGAAAGCCGCGGCGTCGAGGTCTCCGCCGCATGGCTGCCGAAGCCCCATTGGCAAATCCAAGTCGGCTACACTTACATCGACGCGACGGTGAAAACCTCCACGACCGCCGCCCTGGTCGACGCGCTCCTCGACAACACGCCGCATCACGGCGCGAGCTTCTGGACGCGCTACAACATCCCCGACGGCCGCCTCAAGGGCCTCGGCTTCGGTCTCGGCGGCGTCTACGCCGGCCAGCGGCAAGCCGTCATCACCAACGTAGCGACCTCGCGGCTCGAGCTGCCGAGCTACGCGCGCATCGACGCCGGCCTCTACTACCGCACGAAGCACTTCGACTACGCCCTGAACATCGGCAACGTGCTCGACCGCGCCTACATCGCCGGCGCGCTCCCGGGCGACGCGACGCGCCTCAATCCCGGCGAGCCGCGCAAGATCACCTTCAGCGCGCGCTACATTTTCTGAGCGCGCCCGCCGATCCTGCACCGCGCATCGATTTATCGCCGCCTCTCCCGCCTCCTCACCGCATGACTCCCGCCGCGCGCAAATGGTTTCTGAACTTCCACCTGTGGGCGGGCCTCGTGCTCGGCGTGCTGCTGCTGATCGTCTCGCTCACGGGCGCGCTGCTGGTTTTCCGCAGCAATCTCGAACGCCGGCTCGATCCGCATCGCTGGTTCGTCCCGCCCGGTGCCACGCGCCTCGCGCCGGAGGAACTCGTCGCGCGCGCCGTCGCCGCTCATCCCGCCGGTGAACTCGAGAGCCTGCGCTATTTCGGCGACGCCACCGCGCCGTTCCTCGTCTATTTTTCCAACAAGGACTACGTGCACCTGAACCCCTACACCGGCGAAGTGCTCGGCGTCCGCGCCCGCTATGGCGAGGGCTTCGGCTGGATCGAGGGGCTGCACAAATATTTCCAAATCGCGCCTTCCTCCGTCGGCGAAACGATCAGCGGCTACAACGCGCTCGCCTTCGTGCTCATTGTCGCCACCGGCGTCGTGCTCTGGTGGCCCGCGACGCGGCGCGCGCTCATGGCTGGCCTCACGCTCAACTGGAAACTCACCGGCCGCCCGTGGAATCTCAGCCTGCACAAGACCGTCGGCATCTACGCGGCGCTCGTGCTGGCCGTGCTCGCGCTCACCGGCTCGCCCATCTCGATCGATTGGCTGAAGAACGCGCTTTATCCGCTCACGGGGTCCACGAAAGCCACGCCGCCCCCGGCGCACGCGCCCGGCGCGAAGTCGTTCGTCGGTTTCAACCGCCTCGCCGCGGCGATGGCGGCGCAATTTCCCGCCGCGCGTGAAACCTACCTTCCGTTGCCGAAGAAAGGACTCGTCGCTGCCTACAGCATCGAGGCCGGTGCCGCGCATCCCAATGCTCGCTCCTACGCCTATTGGGACGGCGCGAGCGGGACGCTGTTGCGCGCGCAGCCTTGCGCGACGGCACCGACCGGACTGCGCGTCTACTATTTCATGATGTCGCTCCACACGGGCGTCTGGGGCGGACCGGTGATGCAGATCGTGCTGCTGCTCGGTGCGCTCTCGGTGCCGCTGCTCACTTACACCGGCGTCGCGAGCTGGCTGCGGCGCCGCTCGAACCGAGCCGCACCAGGTGTCGCTCGCGTCAATCCCGCCGCCGCGTCGAGCGCGGCTTTCCCGGAGGTTCCCCGTGTCCACTGAACCGGTGACGCGCCCGCCGCGCGCGGAAGATTCCGCCGCCACGCCCGCCAACCCGCCCGCGCGCGAGCCGTTCTGGCCGCAGGGCTGGTGGCGCTGGATGGAGCGGCGCGTCGGCGTCGTGCCGCTGCCGGTGCTCGTGGCGCTGATCGGCATCGTCGGGTATTTCGTGTGGCTCGGCAAAGTGCCGGCCGAAATGTGCATGATGATCGCGGTGATCGGCGTCGGCGGCTTCCTTTGCGCCGAGATCGGCAAGCATGTGCCGCTGCTCCGACACATCGGAGGCGCGGCGATCTGCGCGACGTTTGTGCCGTCGGCGCTGGCGTTCTACGGCATCCTGCCGAACACGCTCATGCAGCCGGTGGCGGAGTTCACGAAGTCCTCGCAATTCCTCTACGTGTTCATCACCGCCGTGATCGTCGGCAGCATCCTCGGCATGGACCGGCGCGTGTTGATCCGGGGATTCGTGAAAATCTTCGTGCCGCTCGCGGCGGGCTCGATCGCAGCGTTGATCGTCGGCACCGCGGTCGGCACGGCGCTCGGGCTCGGCGCGCGGCACACGCTGCTCTTCGTCGTCGTGCCGATCATGGCGGGCGGAGTGGGCGAGGGGGCGATCCCGCTCTCCGCCGGTTACGCGGACCTGCTGCGCGTCGACCAGGGCGAGCTGTTTGCGCAGATCCTTCCCCCCGTCATGTTCGGCAGCCTGACGGCCGTGGTCTTCTCCGGGCTGTTGAATTTCCTCGGGAAGAAATTTCCCCACCTCACCGGCGAGGGCCGCCTGCAGCCCGGCGAGCAGGATGACCTGAAGGCCGGCGAACACGAGGTGCCGGACCACATGGACATCGATCACATCGCCGCTGCCGGCATGTTCGCGGTCACGCTCTATCTCGCGGGATTGATGGGCAAGGAGGCCTTCGGTTTTCCGGCGCCGGTCACGATGCTGGTCCTCGCGGTGGCGGCGAAGCTCGCGTTTGTCGTTCCGCCGCGCACGCAGGCCGGCGCCTATGTCGTGTATCGCTTCTTCCGCATCGCGGTGACCTACCCGCTGCTCTTCGCCATCGGTGGCGTGATGACGCCGTGGGACAAGCTGATCGCCGCGTTCCACTGGGCGAATCTCGTGACGATCGTCGCGACGGTCGCGACGCTGATGACGACCGGTTGGATCGTCGGGCGCTGGGTGAAACTCTACCCGCTCGAAGCTGCGATCGTGAACGCCTGCCACAGTGGCCAAGGCGGCACGGGCGACGTTGCGATCCTCACCGCCGCGAACCGCATGCAACTGATGCCGTTCGCGCAAATCGCGACGCGCATCGGCGGCGCGATCACGGTCACGGTAACACTTCTCGCCCTCCGGGCGCTGGGCTGAGCGCGCAACTCCCTTGCCTCCGTGCGAGGCGTCTCGCAGCGTCGGGGCCGCGGTGATCACCCCTCAGCCGATGAAACTTTCCGCCGCGACGACGTTGCGCCGTTGGGCGCTCGTGCTGGTGCCGGGACTCGCGCTGTATTTCGCGCCCGTCGGGCCGTTCACGGAGCCGCAACGGCACCTGCTCGCGATTTTCGCGGCGACGATCCTCGCGCTCGTCGTGCGTCCAGTGGAGATGGGGGTCAGCGTCTTTCTCGCGACGGTGCTCCTGATCCTCACCGGCACGCTCGGGGCGGAGACGGCCCTCGCGGCATTCGGCAACACCACGGTGTGGCTCATCTTCGCGGCGTTTCTTTTTGCGCGGGCGATCCACACGACGCGGCTCGGCGCGCGTATCGCCTATTTTTTCATCAGTTGGTTCGGACGCACCTCGCTCACGCTCGGCTATTCGGTGGCGGTCTCCGATCTCGTGCTCGCGCCGGTCGTGCCATCCGACACCGCGCGCGGCGGCGGCATCATCGCGCCAATCGTCCGCAGCCTGGCCGAGGCGCTCGATTCGCGACCGGGCCCGACGGCAAATCGCATCGGCGCCTACCTGACGCTCGTCGGCTTTCATTGCACCTACACCGCTTCGGCGATGTTCCTCACTGGCATGGCGGCGAACCCGCTGATCGCGCGCCTCGCGAAGACGACCGCGGGCATCGACATGACTTGGGGGCGCTGGGCGCTGGCGGCGTCCGTGCCGGGGCTGTGCTCCTTCGCGTTGATCCCGTGGTTGCTCCATGAGCTCAGCCCGCCCGATCTGCGCGAAACGGAGCACGCGCGCGCGCATGCACGGGCGAAGCTGCACGATCTCGGACCGATGAGTCGCAGCGAACGCATGCTGGTCGGCATCATGCTGCTCGTGCTCGGCGCGTGGGTGACGGCGCCGTGGCACGGTTTGGGTAACACCACGGTGGCGCTCACCGGCGTGAGCTTGGTTTTGCTCTGTCGCGTCGTGACCTGGGACGAGTTGCTCGGCGACAAGATGGCGTGGGATGCACTGATCTGGTTCGCACCGCTGTTGATGATGGCCGAGCAACTCCAGCAACAGGGCGTCATTCGTCTGCTCTCCGCCGAGGTTTTCGCCCATCTGCACGGCTGGCCATGGGCCATGGCGCTCGGCGCGCTGGTGGTGGCCTACCTGTATGCGCACTACACGTTCGCCAGCATGACGGCGCATGTGTCGGCGCTGTATCCCGGCTTCCTCGGCGCGGCGCTTGCGGCAGGCGTGCCGCCGGCGCTGGCGGTGTGGCCGCTGGCGTTTTTCTCCAACCTGAACGCCGGCATCACGCACTACGGCACGGGCTCGGCGCCGGTGTATTTCGGCGCCGGCTACGTGCGCCAAGGCCACTGGTGGCAGCTCGGTTTCATCGTCTCGGTCGCGAACCTCGGCATCTGGCTCGGCGTCGGGCTGCCGTGGTGGCGGATGATCGGGCTGTGGTGAACCTCAGGCTCCCGCCCGTGCGCCGTCGCCCACGCGGCGCTCGAGCACGGGGAGTTCGAAGACGATGCGCAGACCGCGGCCGGATTCGCCGGCTTCGGCGCGGATCGTGCCGCCGTGCAGGCCGACGATGCTGCGGGAAATCGTCAGGCCGAGCCCGCTGCCTTTCGGCGCGGTGGGAGTCCCGTCCGGTTCGAGCCGCACAAACCGGTCGAAGATCCGTTCGCGTTGTTCCGGCGCCACGCCCGGGCCCTCGTCCTCGAGTGCGACGCGCCACGACTCGACGGTGAAGTCCGACACCAACCGGATCGCGCCGCCCGCGGGTGAAACGTTGAGCGCGTTTTGCACGAGGTTGAACAGCACCTGCCGCAGCCAGCTGGGATCGAATTCCACCAAGCCGTCGCCTTCGAGCCGCAGCGCAAAGTTCACGCCGCGGTGTTCCGCCAGCGCGCGCGCATCCTGGGCGAAGGACTGCAGAAACGCCCGCGGATCCTCGCGGCGGAAATCGAGACGCACCGCCCGCGCCTCGGCGCGCGAGAGGAAGAGCAGTTCCTCGATGATCTTGTTCAGTCGCGCGATTTCCTCGAGTTGCACCTGCACCGCTTCCTCCTGCGCGGGCGTGAGGCCGCCCTCGACCAGCAGCTTCTCCGCCTGCAGCCGGACCAGCGAGAGGGGCGTCTTCAGTTCGTGCGAGGCCTCGGCGGTGAAGCGGCGGATCTGGTTGAACGAGATTTCCAGGCGGTCGAACATTTCGTTGAGCAACCGGGCGAGATTGGCGATTTCGTCCTGCACCTCGCCCACGGGAATCCGCTCGCTGAGATTGTCGGAACGGATGCGATGGGCGGTCTCCTGGATCGCGCGCACCGGACTGAGCGCCGCGCGGCTGAGCACGAGACCGGTGATGAGACTGAGCACGAGCATCAGGCAGACGAGAATGAGGCTGATCTCGGCGTAGCCGTTCATGACCTGGCGCACCTGATCGGCCGAAGTCGCGACCAGGATGTCCATCGGCCCGAGGAAAAATTCGCCGATGCGCACGGCGCCCAGGCCTTCAAGCCGCCCGTCGAACTCGTGTTCGCCCGGCACATCCTGCAGTCGTCGCGGACCGAGGTTGGGCGAGGCGAAGAGCAGGCTTTTGTCCTTCGCGTGAATCTCGACGTAGAACAGCACCGACGCCACCTCGGCGACGCCGCGCATGCGTTCCTCGACCTCAGCGCGGGTGAGTTTGGCGTAGTCGGGGCCGAGGCTGGATTTGATTTGCTCGAACTCGGCGCGGTTGAGCGCGTCGAGGCCGCGCACGAGATGCTGTTGCAGCAGGTAGTATCCGGCGATGAAGAGCAGCACCAGCGTCGCGGTCGAAACGCTGGCATACCAGAGGGCCAGCCGCGCACCGATCGATCTCATGGCAACAGCTGATAGCCCACGCCGCGCACGGTTTTGAACAGCGGCCGCGCGGGGTCCGTGTCGAACTTCGCGCGCAGCTTGCTCATGTAGACGTCGAGCAGGTTGCCATCGATGTCGTAGTGCGCCTCCCAGATTTTCTCCGCGATGAGCGTGCGCGGCAGGAGGCGGCCGGCGTTTTGCAGGAACACCTCGAGGAGCGCGAACTCGCGCGTGGTCAGGTCGACCGGCCGGCCGTCCTGCGCGACGGTGCGCGCGAGGAGGTCCATGCGGATGTTCCGGTGTTCGAGCACAGTGTCCTTCACGGCGCTGTGCCGACGCAGCAGCGAGCGCACGCGCGCGAGGAGTTCCTCGAGCGAGAAGGGCTTCGCGAGATAATCGTCCGCCCCGACGTCGAGACCCTTGATGCGATCCTCGACGGCGTCGCGCGCGCTGAGGATGAGCACGGGCTCATTGAAGCCGCTGCGCCGCCACTCGCGCAGCAACTCCAGGCCGTCGCCATCCGGCAGGCCGAGGTCGAGGATGATGACGTCGTAACCGGTCTCGCACAGCGCATCGCGCGCGGCGGCGCAACTCGCCACCCACGTCGCGGTATAGCTTCGTTCCACGAGACTCTTCCGGATGAATTGGCCGAGCCGACGCTCGTCTTCGACGATCAGGATTTTCACGGGGTGGGGTGACGGAAAAATGAAAGCCCGCGGGGCGCAGCGTCGCGAGGGCAAACTCGATTAAGAATATTTCAGGTTTCGCGGCGCCGGCGCCACCCGGCGACTCTGGCATTGCCCGTCGACACCGGGCGATTTTGATTCGCGCGATGCGCATCGCGGTCCTCTCCGACACGCACGATCGATACCCCGCCGATCTCCCCGCCCGGCTCGCGGCGGCGGACGAGATCTGGCATCTCGGTGACGTGTGCGAGCCCGAGGTGCTGGTGGAGTTCGAGCAGCTCGGCAAACCGCTGCACGTCGTGCTCGGCAATAACGAGGCGCACAATCTCTGGCCGCTGGAGCTGACGCTCGAGCGCGCGGGCTGGCGTTTTTTTCTCACCCACATTCCGCCGCGTCGGGCGCCGCGGGGAGCGCAGTTCGTGCTGCACGGGCATACGCACGTGCCGCGCGACGAGGTCGACGCGGCCGGCGTGCGCTGGCTGAATCCCGGCTGCGTCTCCCGGCCCAATCGCGGCGCGCCGGCGAGTTTCGCGTGGCTCACCCTCGAGGCGGGCGCGCCTCCGGAGTGGAAACTGATGCGTTTGTGAGGCGGCGCGCTGGCGCGTTTCCTGCAAAACGAAGGCATGCAAATCGTCCGTTTCTCCGCCCCGCAGCTGGTCGCCCGCCTGCGGGATTTCGAAAATCTCCTCGCCGACGCCGTCGCCCACGGCGCATCGATCGGTTTCATGCTGCCGCTCGGCGACGGTGAAGCGAAGGCCTATTGGGAAAACGTGGCCGCGCAGCTGGCCGCGGAGGGCAAGGTCCTCGTCGCGGCGCTCGGTGCCGATGGCACGCTGCTCGGCAGCGGGCAGATCGCGTTCGAGTCGCGCGCCAACGGCCGGCATCGCGCGGAAATCCAGAAACTCATGGTGCTCCACGCGGCGCGCGGTCGCGGCATCGGCGCGGCGTTGATGCGCGGGCTGGAAGCCGAGGGCGTGCGCGCGGGTCGCACGTTGCTCTTCCTCGACACGAGCGTGGGCGCGAGCGGCGCGGTGCGCTTCTACGAGAAGCTCGGCTACACGCACTGCGGCGGCATTCCCGACTACGCGCGCGACCCCGACGGCACTTTCGCGACGAACGCAATCTTCTTTAAGCGAATTTAGGAGCCGCGAGTTTTCGTTGGAAAACCGGGGCGGCCGAATTTAGCTCACGGATTGTGAATAGCGGGGAGCAGGAATTTTTTCAGCTGGGCACGGCCATCGCGCCGTCGCCTGAGATCATCTATGTGCGCAGCGCGCAGGCGCGGCGCTACCGGCTGACGTTGCGGCGCGACGGTGTGGGGGTGGCGACGATTCCCTTGCGCGGCAACGAGCGCGAGGCGCAGCGGTTCGTCGAGCAGCACCGCGATTGGCTCGAGCGCGCGCGCGCCCGCCAGGCGAAACGGCCGCGCGCCGCGGAAATCTGGACCATCGGCACGCACGTGCTCTGGCGCGGCGAGATGCATCAGGTGCGTGTCGCCGTGGAGGGCGAAAAGCCGCAGGTGAGCGTGGCGGCGGATGTGTTTCGCGTCGCGTCGCTGGAAGGCGACCTGCGGCCGACGCTCGAGGCGCATTTCGCCCGACGCGCGAAGATCGAGCTGCCCGCGCGCACGTGGGAACTCGCGGCGGAGACCGGCGTCGATTTAAAGAGCGTGAGCGTGCGCAACCAGCGCGCGCGCTGGGGCTCGTGCTCGGCGGCCGGCGGCGTGTCGCTCAACTGGCGGCTCGTGCAGACGCCGGACACGGTGCGCGACTACATCATCTACCACGAGCTGATGCACCTGAAGGAAATGAACCACAGTGAGCGCTTCTGGGCGCGCGTGGAGGAGGTTTGCCCGTGGTGGAAGGACGCCGAGCGCTGGCTGAAACGGAACGGCTCGCTGCTGGGGTTGTGAGCGCGGCGCGGGTGCCGCGCCGATCGGCCGGGCGGGACGCGGAAGCGGTCAGCGCCCGTTGCCGGCGGTGAAGACCCGCTGCAATTCGGCGGCGAGCGTCTCGACCTGGAAGGGTTTTTGGACGAAGCCGGCGAGTCCCTTGCCGATGAAACGATTGATGGCGTCGACGCGGTTGTAGCCGCTCATCAGGATGACTTTCAGGTCCGGCTGGAGCTTGCGCAGCTGGAGAAACGTCTCCTCGCCGTCGATGCGCGGCATCGTGAGGTCGAGGAGCACGGCGGCGTAGCGGCCGGGGCCGGCTTCGAATTTCTCGATGCCTTCGATGCCGTCGTGCGCCGCGTCGGCTTCGAAACCGAGTGCGCGCAGGATGGAGAGGGTCACTTCGCGCACCGCCTCCTCGTCGTCGATCACGAGCACGCGTCCGCTGCCTTTCCACTCCGAGTGCGGCGGCGTCGGTGGAGCGATTGGTTGGGCTGATCCCTTGGCGGCGGGAAAGAGCAGGCGGAACGTCGTGCCGGATCCCGGTTCGCTGTCGACCTTGATGGCGCCCTTGTGTCCGCGGATGATGCCGAGGACGGCGGCGAGGCCGAGACCGCGTCCGGTGAATTTCGTGGTGAAGAACGGATCGAAGATGCGGGCGATGGTCTCGCGCGACATGCCGGTGCCCGTGTCGGTGACGGCGAGAAACACGGCCGGTCCGGGACGGAGGTCGCCGGTGAATTGCGCGGTCGCAAGATAGGCCGGATCCACCGCGAGCTTCCCGGTGGTGACGGTGATCTGGCCGGCGGCGCCCTCGAGGGCCTCGGAGGCGTTGATGACGAGATTCATGACGACCTGCCGCAGTTGCGTGGCGTCGGCGGAGACAGGCGGGAGATCGGGGGCGGCTTCGAAGCGCAGCGTGGCTTTCTTGGAAATGGAAACGGAGAGCAGCGCGAGCGACTCCTCGACGAGTTCGTTGAGGTCGAGGGTTTGGACGACGAAGCGGCCTTTGCCGGAGTAGGCGAGCATCTGCTTGCAGAGGTCGGCGGCGCGCTGCGCGGCGTGCTCGATCTGGGCGATTTGCCTGCGCGCGGTGGAATCGGCAGGCAGGTCGATGCGGGCGAGGCCGGCGTTGCCGAGGACGCCGGTGAGCAGGTTGTTGAAATCGTGCGCGATGCCGCCGGCGAGGACACCGAGACTCTCGAGCTTCTGGGTCTCGAGCAGTTTCTTGTCGAGTTGCTGGCGCTCGAGCTCGACGCGCCGGCGCTCGGTGATGTCGGTCATGCGGCCGACCATGCGGTAGACGACGCCGTCGGGCCGGCGGAGCACCGCACCGCGTTCGTCGACGAGATGATAGTTGCCGTCGCGGTGGCGCAGGCGGTATTCGGCCTGGCACGGCTCGCCGGTGTGGAGGGAATGTTCGAGACGGGCGATCGCAGCTTCGCGGTCCTCCGGGTGCAGGAGAGAGCGCCAGCCATCGATGCCGAGGCGGGAAAATTCCTCCGCGGTGCAGCCGAGGATTTGCTCGGCGGCCGCGGTGCCGAACCAGCGGACACGCTGCGCCTCGACGTCGAGATCGTAGATCAACTGACCGGTCTGCTCCATGACCAGCCGGTAGCGTTGCTCGCTTTCGCGCAACGCGTCTTCCGTCCGGCGCCGCGCGGTGATGTCGCTCATGCGGCCGAGCAGGCGGTGCGGTTTTCCGTCCGCGCCGGTCAGCACGACGCCGAAGTCCTCGACGATGCGGAACGTGCCGTCGTTGCGCTGGAACCGATACTCGGCGAGGAAGGGCTCGCGCGTGGCGAAGGAATGGCGGGACTCGGCGAGCACGCGCGCGCGGTCGTCAGGGTGGATGCGTTCCTCCCAGCCAGGGCCGTCCACGCGGGAGAATTCCTCGGCCGTGTGCCCCGTGATCTCGGCGATGGCGCGCTCGCCGAACCACTCGATGCGGCCGCTCGGGATGTCGAGGTCGTAGACGAGTTGTCCGGACTGGTCCACGACTGTGCGGTAGCGCAGCTCGCTCTCCACCAAGCCGGCCTGCGCCTGCTCGCGTGCCGCAGCCATTTCGTTGAACGCGCGCGCGGTGTCGGCGATTTCCTCGGGGCCGGCCACCGGGGCGAGGCGCTGGTGGTCGCCGGTCGCGTGGGCCCGGGCCACCTCGGCGAGCGCCGCGACGGGCCGGATCAAGGTGTGGGCGTAGAAATGGATCAACACGGCGACGGCCAGCAACACGACGGTCACAGCGACGAGAGCGAGGCGGAGTTTGCGCCAGGCGCCGGCGTAGATCTCGTCCGTGGGCACGGTGGCGACGATGAGCCAGTCGGCGATGCGGCACCGGGCCGCGTCGAAAGTGCGGCGCGTGCCGTCCTCGCTCACGAACTCGCCGACACTCGAGCCGGCGGCGAGGACGCGACGCACCTCGTCGCCGACCGGCCGGATTTGGCCGATCCGACTTTGCGGAAGATACGAGGAAAGCACCACGGTGTTGCGGGCGTCGATGACGCTGACGACGAGCGCCGAGCTGTTCGGGGCGAAGAACAGCTGTCGGGAAAGCCGCGCGAGATCGATGGGCGCGGCGAGGATCAGGTTCGGTTGCTCGCGGAGGGGATGCGCGGCGACGCAGCCCCACTGGCCGGTGGTCACGCCCTTGGCGGCGCCGCTCACGACGAAATCGCGCGTGTTCAGCACCTCCGCGATGTTGGCCATGCCGCGGTAGTTTTGCGGCGGGTTGGCGACGGGGAATGCCGAGGAAAAGCGCAGCGTGCCGCCGCGATCCAGCACGGCGACGTTGATGAATTCCGGATGCAGGCGGAGGAACTGCTCCGTTCGCTCGTGGGCGCGTGCGGAGGCGAGGTCGCTGAAGCCGACGACGCCTTCGAGTTCCTCGAGCATGAAGTGCACGTGCTCAAGGTAGTTGTTCAGCGTCTGCTCGGCCGTGACGCGCTGGGCATGCAGCCGCTGCAGTGCGGCGGCGCGGTCGTCGACGAATTTCTTCCGGATGCCGACGCCGATGAGTCCGATCAGGGGGACGGCCAGTGCCAGCGAAAGCAGGACCAATCGAAGCTTCAACGTGTCGCGCACGCCAAGCGCGCGCAGGGGGAGAAGCGGTGACTTCACGGCAGCCACGGCCTCCAGTAGGCTCGGCGCGGCTCGGCGCGGCGAGCTAATTTCCCGACTCGACGGGAGCGCAGCCTATTGGATGTCCACCAACTCGACCTCGAAAACCAGCGTGGCGCGCGCCGGGATCGGCCCCTTGCCTTGCACGCCGTAACCCAGCCACGACGGCACAATCAACGTGCGGCTTTCGCCTTTTTTCATGTGCGCGAACGCTTCGTCCCAGCCCTTGATGACCTCACCCGTGCCGACGCGGAAGGCATACGGCGCGCCGCGATCGTAGCTGCTGTCGAACTTCGTGCCGTTGATGAGCCGGCCGTCGTAGTGTGCCGAGACGGTCGCGCCGAACGACGGCGGCGATCCGGCGCCCTCGCGGCGCACGACGTAGCGCAGGCCCGAGGGAGTGACGATCGCGTCCGGGTATTTCTCTTTGATGACCGCGATGTCCTCGGGCGCCAGCTCCTGCGCCTCCTGCATCTCGCGCACGTATTTGTTGGCGGGCTTGCCCGGATTGGCGCGGCGGAAGACGCCCGTGCGCGCCTGAATTGCGATGAACGCCAGCACGCCGCCGAGGATGAGGATGAAACCGAATTTGCGCATGGAGAGGAAGGACCGGTCCGCGACCCTGCCGGTTTTCGCAACGTGAAGAAAGCGCGATTTGCCGATTATTCGGGCGAATAATCACAGGTGTTCACCGCCTCATGGTTGCGGCGGCGCGGGGTTTTGCCCTTGGGTTGGCGCTCCGCCCCCAAAAAATCCCCCCATGCAAAATTTCCGTCTGCCCAGCCGCCTCGTCGCCGAGCCGGTGAAAGGCGAAGCCATCGAACAGCGCTTCAAAATTGCCCGCAACGAATTCGGGCCCGAGTGCATCTACCGCATTCACGACCCCGCCGACGACACGACGTGGGGCTTCGTGGCGGTGGACAATCTCGTGCGCGGCCGCGGCCTCGGCGGCGTGCGCCTCGCGCCCGATGTGACGGTCGATGAGGTCTACGGCCTCGCCGCCGCGATGACGATGAAGAGCTCCGCCGCCATGCTCCCGCTCGGCGGCGCGAAGAGCGGCCTCCGCGTGGAGCCGCGCTACTTTGCCGACAAGCCCGACGAGAAACGCGCGCTGGTGGCCATGCTCGCCGAGGCGCTGTGGGGCATCCCGGAATACATCCCCGGTCCCGACATGGGCACGAACGAGACCGACATGCAGACGATCTACGAGGTCTTCGCGCAGAAGAACGGCGCGGCGAACCACGGTCGCGGCGGCGTCGGCCGTCCGCCCGCGAAGGGCGGATTCCCGCTCGACGAGTGGGCGATCACCGCGCACGGCCTCTTCGCCGCGGCCATCGCGTCGGAGAAACACATCCCGGATTTCCGCATCAAGGACTCGAGCGTGGTCATCCAGGGCTTCGGCAACGTCGGTGCGCCGATCGCCGAGAAGCTTGCCTCGCTCGGCGCGCGCATCGTCGGCGCGTCGGACATCAACGCCGGCCTCTACAACCCCGCCGGCCTCGATGTCCCGCAATTACTCGCGCTCCGCAAGACCAAGACCGGTCTCGCCGGCTACACCGGCCCGGTGAAGCATCGCTTCGACGGCGAGCATCTCGATCGCATGATGGAGATGCCGTGCACGATCCTCGTGCCCGCCGCGCGCCCGCACGCGATCCACCCGGACAACGCGCCGCACATCCACACGCGCATCGTGCTGCAGGGCGCGAACAACCCGGCCGACCTCGTCAGCGAGTATTTCCTGCAACACCGTCGCGGCATCGTGTGCCTCACGGACTTCATCGCGAACTCCGGCGGCGTGATCGCGGCGTTCATCGAAGCCAAGGCCGACGTCGACGCGGCGTTCCGCGCGCGCGTCATGGCCGAGGACGGCATCGGTCGCGCGTTCATCGAGAAGGTCGTCACGCGCATCATCACCGAGAACATCGATGAGATGTTCGCCCGCCGCGCGTCGCACCGCGCGAAGGACATCACGTGGCGCGAGATCGCGCACGAGATGGCGCGCGACCGCTTGCGCCCCGCCGCCGACGGCAAGCTGAAGATCCTGCCCGAGCTGCTCTGAGCGCCCGGTCATCCGTCCGATGAAATGCGAGGCCCGCGACAGCGCGGGCTTTTTTCATTCAGACGCGCGCTTCCGCGAGCGGCGCCATCCTGTGGCCACCAGGGCGACGGCTCCGACCAAGGCAGTCCAAGTCGCGGGTTCTGGAACAGGCGTCAATAGGTAGGCCCGCGTCTGGCTCAGCGAGCTGTTGTAGATGGTCCCGACAATCTGGCCGGCGTCGTTGATGTCGTAGGCGTTGTTGATCACCCAGCCAGTAGGGACAGTGGTGAGAGAATTCAGGTCTAGCATCTGTCCGCTGGAATAGATGAAGCCGTGATTGCCGGAAGGACTCCCCGAGTAGCCGACGATCGTGTCGGACGAGTTGATTGCGAAGGCGGCGCTGTTGTAGGTAGCGCCCAGTGCGCCGAGGTCGGTCATAGTTCCTCCGGAGTAGATATAGGCGTGATAGTGGGCGTCGCCTGCCACGTTGGAGTGGCCGAGAACCTGCCCTGCCTCGCCCACGCCGAACACGAAGGTGTTGCTGCCGCCCAAGGTTCCCAGCGAGGTCGTGGTGCCGTTGTCATAGATCACGCCGCCATAGACGCTAAGGCCGTAGGTCTGCACGCCGACTTGGCCGGCATTGTTGACCGCATTGCCGTAGCTCTGCGTGCCGCCCAAGCTGCCAAGTGCAGTCATGGTCCCGCTCAGGTAGGAGAACGCATTCGTTCCTCCCGTTACACCGGTGTAGCCGACGATAAGTCCGTTGTCATTGATGCCTTTGGCATATGAGTTACCGGTGATGGCGCCTAGGTCCGTCGTGGTTCCGCTTTGATAGACGAATCCGTGCGTGACGGTATTGCCGGCCAGAGTCGAATCTCCGACTACGACGCCGGCGTTGTTGATGCCGGTCGCATTCCCGGTGGTGCCACCCAGGGTTGCCAGACCGGTCATCACGCCGCCGGAGTAGATATACGCGCGCGATTGGCCGCTACCGTTCTTGGAAGTCCCGACGATCTGACCGGCATTGTTGATCGCAACGGCAGTGGCGTAGTTGCCGCCGAGGGTGCCGAGATCGGTGAAAGCGTAGGTCACTTGGGCGAGCAACGTGACCGGGACCGCAACGAAGAGCAGGGCGATGAGCCGAATTTTCATAGGAAGAAGAGCCTCGGTGCGTGGCCCAAGCGCGCTCGAAGCGTGCGCAACACATCCCAGCCACCCGCCATCGACAAGCCGGAACTATGCGCGATTTTTGGGAATCACTTCCCGCCGCTCGAGGTGTGGTCGGCGGCGACGCGCCAGCCTTCGGGGAGCTTCTTCACGAGCAGGGTGAACAGGCCCCACGGTTTGTCGGCGGCGCGTTGGAGCTCCCATCGGCCGAAGACGATCGCGGTGTCGGGCGCGACGACATTGATGTCGTGGTAGGTGCAAGTGAGCGTGCCCATCGTCGCCTTGTCCGGGTAACTCTTGCGGTAGCGTTCGAGCGTTTCCTTCCAGCCGTAGGTGATCGTGCCGCCCGAGGCGAAGCGGAGCTGCTCGGACTTCACGTAGTAATCCATGTAGCGCGCCACATCGCCGCTGTTCCAGCCCGCGACCTGCGCGTCGAGCATCGCGCGGATGTCGGCCGCGTCCTGCGATTCAGCGGCAACGAGCCGGCCGGCCACGCAGAATGCGCACGCGAGAAGAAATCCGAGTGCGGCGCGTTTCATTTCTTGGCGAGCAAGTCCAGCGCCGCGGCGCTCATTGCGGTGATGGCCGTCTTGATCGTCGGCTCGGGGAGCGGCGCCCAGAAGGCGCTGTGGTTCGACGGCGCGAGCTGACCTTTGGCGGTCGCGTCGGCGAGGACCTTCGGGTCGCTGCCGCCGACCCAGAAAATCGAGATCGGGATGCGCGGTTGGGTGCGGCCATATTCGGCGAAATCCTCACCGTAGGTGCCGGCCTCCGCCGTGCCGAGTTGCTCGGCGGGGAACCATTGCGCGAACACGCCGGTCAGGCGGCGCGTGAGCGCCGGGTCGTTGAACGTGAAAGGCGTCCGCGTTTGCTCGACCGTGATGACGGGCAGCAGGTCGTCCGGCACGCCGGCGGCGCGCGCGGTGTTTTCCGCGATGCGCTTGATCGAGGCGAGCAGGTGCGCGGCCACTTCGTCGCTGTAGCTGCGCAGCGTGAGCTCGAGCCGCACTTCGGCGGGGATGATGTTGCGCTTCGTGCCGCCATGGATGGCGCCGACGGTGATCACGGCGGGCGTGCCGGGCTTCAGCTCGCGGCTGACGACGGTCTGGAGCGCGAGGATGATTTCCGAGGCGAGCACGACCGGATCGCGGGTCGAGTGGGGGCGCGCGCCATGGCCGCCGATGCCGCGCACGAGGATGTCGATCGAATCGACGTTGGCGTAGCTCGGGCCTTCGAGCGTGGCGACCTGGCCGGCGGGTGAGTCGCCGCCGACGTGGAACGCGATCACGTTGTCTGGGCGCGGAAACTTGGTGAACAGGCCGTCCTTCAACATCGCGCGCGCGCCGCCGCCGATTTCCTCGGCGGGTTGAGCGAATAGCACGAGCGTGCCGGACCAGTGCGCCTTCAACGCCGCCATCGTGCGCGCGGTGCCGATGAGCGTGGTGACGTGCGTGTCGTGGCCGCAGGCGTGCATCGCCGGCTGCTCCTTGCCGGTGACGTCGGCCATCTTGACCTGGCTCGCGTAGGGCAGGCCGGTCGCCTCCTTGATCGGCAGCGCGTCCATGTCGGCACGGATGGCGAGCGTGGGACCGGCGCCGTTTTGCAGGACGGCGACCACGCCCGTGTTGCCGACGTTTTCGGTCACGGTGAAACCGGCCGCGCGCAGCTGCTTGGCGGCGATGCCTGCGGTGCGTTTCTCGACGAACGAGAGTTCCGGGTGCGTGTGCAGGTCGCGGTAGATGATTTCGAGCGAGGGATACTCGGCGTTCACCTTGGCGGCGACGGCGTCCTTGAGTTCGGGGCCGGCGAACGCGGTCAAGGGCGCGCAGAGAGCGAGCGCGAGGAGGGTGGGGCGGGGGAGCATGAGGATCGGATTTAAGGAGGGGTGACGGGCCGGTTGGGAATGCGAGCGCCGGCTGGGCGGCGCTCGCCTGTCGCCGCACGCTTCCGGTCGCCTGCAAGCAGGCTCCTACAGTCGCGAACGCGCAGGATCACTTCTTCGGCTCGAAGAGATAGATCAGGCCGTCGAGCACTTCGTCGACGGTGAGCTTGATGCGCTGGGCATCGTTCACGGGGCGGCCTTCGGCGATGACTTGCTTGGCAAAGGCGTCGCCGCGCGCGACGGCGGCGTCGATGAACGCCATCTTGGCGTTGTGCAGCGGGCCATCGAGCGCGAGGTCGGCGGCGGTGGGCTTGCGGCCGAGGAAGATCGCGACGGCCTCGTCGCCGAACCAGATGCGCCAGTCCTTCTCGTCGGCGAAATAGACGGCGAGCACGCCGTCGCGATCGGTGCCGAGTTTCTTGGCGAGCGTGCTCATGTAGGCGCCGGGTTGGGCGTCCTCGGCTTCGGTCGGGGACTTGGCGAAGACGCGCGCGTAGATTTTCTTGCCGGTGAAGCGCTCGAAGTTCGCGAGCTTGTAGTTGAAATACATGGCGCGCGGCGGCTCGGTGGGCAGCACCTTGTCGGGATCGTCGAAGTGCGCCGTCGGGCCCGGCTCGCGCGCGGCGGTGTATTTCTTCGCGGCGTCGATGTAGCCGGCGAAGGCGATCTGGTCGGCCTTGAAGGCTCTCGCGGCCGCGCCGACGCGGAGGATTTTCACCGTGAAGCCCTCGTCCTGCTTGATCTGCGGGAGCAACTCGCCGCCGCGCACGACGCGGCCGAAGACGCTGTGCAGGTAGTTCAGGCGGTTCGTGTCGCGGAGCGTGATGAAAAACTCACTGCTGTTCGTGTCGGGGCCGCCGTTGGCCATCGAGAGGATGCCGGCCGACTCGTGGTGCAGGCCCGGCGCGATCTCGTCGGGGAAGGGAAATGGGTGGCCTGCCGCGTCGTCGGCCTCGGTGGGTTTCGCATCGGGCTTCATCGCGCTGCGGATCGGGTCGCCGCTTTGGATGACGAAGTTGGGCACAACGCGATACCAGGTCAGGCCGCTGAAGAACGGCTGGCCGTCGCGCCCGGCGATGCCGGTCTCGGCGCGCCCGACGAAGGACGCGACCGTCATCGGTGTTTTCCGATAATACAGCTCGGCCACGAATGCGCCGTGCGACGTCGTGAACTCAGCGTAGAGGCCGTCGGGCAGTGTGGGCGAGGGAGCCGGCGCGGCGGCGATCGCCGCGGGAGATTTTTCCTGGGCGCCGAGTGAAAGCACGGCGCACGCGAACACGAACAGGAGTCGTCGCATGGTGGAGGAGGGTGTGCTGGTTGTAGGGACGCGCAGCGCTTTGGCCAGCGCGCATGCGCGCGCGAGGGAGTAATTCTACTCCATCCATTTCGATTGGCGGGGAAACTCCGGCTGTGCAACGTCGCGGCACTATGCTGCTTCGCCGCCTGCTACCCCTCGCGCTCGCGTTGTTCGCCTCCGCTGCCCCGGCACTGCGCGCCGGTGTGTCGCTCGACTACTACCTGCCCGCCGGCACGACCTACAACCCGAAGGTCCCGACGCCGGAGCAGTTCTTCGGCTTCCAAGTCGGCGACTGGCACATTCGCAGCGAGCTCAACACCGCCTACCTCCGCGCCGTCGCCGCCGCCGCGCCCGACCGCGTGAAGTTCGAAATCATGGGCTACACTCACGAGCGCAAGCCGCTCGTGCTGCTCACGATCACCGCGCCGGACAACCACGCGAAGCTCGAGCAGATCCGCGCCGACCACCTGGCGTTGTTCGATCCGGCGAAAAGCGCCGCGCTCGACGTCGCGGCGATGCCCGTCGTGATCGACCTCGGCTACAGCGTCCACGGCAACGAGCCGAGCGGCGTGAACGCCATGCCGCTCGTCGTCTATTACCTCGCCGCCGCGCAGGACGCGAAGGTCGCGGAAATCCTCCGCCGCTCTGTCATCCTCGTCGAAGCCCAGCGCAACCCCGACGGCGGCGATCGCGCCGCGCAGTGGTTCAACCAGCACAAGTCGCTCAGCGCGCCCTCCGTCGACCCGCTCGATCGCGAGCACAACGAGGCGTGGCCGCGCGGCCGGTTCAACCACTACTGGTTCGACCCGAATCGCGACTGGCTTCCGCTCGTGCACCCCGAGGCGCAGGCCCGCGCGGAGTTGTTCCACCGCTGGCGTCCGAACCTCCTCACCGACCACCACGAAATGGGCACGAACGGCACGTTCTTCTTCCAGCCCGGCGTGCCAACGCGCAACAACCCCAGTTCGCCCGCCAAAGTCTTCGAGCTCACCGCCAAGGTCGCCGCGTTCCACGAGCGCGCGCTGAACGGCAAAGGCATCTTCTACTACAGCGAGCAGAGCTTCGACGATTTCTATCCGGGCAAAGGCTCCACGTATCCGGACCTGCACGGCACGATCGGCATCCTCTTCGAACAGGCCAGCGCGCGCGGTCACGCGCAGGAGAGCGCCAACGGCGTGCTCACGTTCGCCTTCGCGATCCGCAACCACGTGCTCTCCTCGCTCAGTTCGGTCGATGCCTCCGTCGCGCTCCGCACCGAGTTGCTCGACCTGCAAAAGGACTTCCCGCGCGAAACCGCCGACCTCGCCGCGAAGAGCAAGGTGAAGGCCTACGTCTTCGGCGACGACGGCGACCCCGCGCGCGCCTGGGCGTTCCTCTCTCTTCTCGCGAAACACCACATCGAAGTCCGCGCGCTCGGCGAGGACGTCACCGCGGACGGCCGCACCTACAAGGCCGGAGCGGCCTGGGTCGCGCTGACCAACCAAGCGCAATTCCGCCTGCTCACGGAGATGTTCGTGAAACGCACGACGTTCGAGGATTCGGTTTTCTACGACGTCTCCGCGTGGACGCTGCCGCTCGCGTTCAACCTGCCTTACGCCGAGCTCGAACGCGCCCCCGCCGCCGGCCAGCCGCTCGGCGCGCCGGAATTCCCCGCCGGCCAGCTCGTCGGCGGACACAGCGACTACGCCTACCTTTTCAACTGGAACGGCTACTTCGCCCCGCGCGCGCTGCAACGCCTCCACGCCGCCGGCGTCCTCGTGAAAGGTCTCACGTCGCCCATCGAGGCGCTCACGGCCGATGGCGCACGCCACGCCTTCGGCTACGGCGCCGTGCTCGTGCCGGTCGGCCTGCAACCGGAGCGCGCCGCTGCGATTCGAGCCGTCGTCGACACGATCGTGAAAGAGGACGCCGTCACCGTCTACGGTTGCGGCACGGGCCTCACCCCGAAGGGCGTGGATCTCGGCAGCGCTTCGTTCGCCGTGTTGCCCGCCCCGCGCGTGGCGCTCATCACCGGCGACGGCGTGGACCCGCACGACATCGGCGCGGCGTGGCACGTGCTCGATCAACGCGTCGGCCTCACACCCACGCTCCTCGACGTCGCGCAACTCGGCCGGGCCGATCTCGCGCGCTACACCACGATCATCTTCGCCGACGGGCGCTACGACGACAACGTGAACGACACGACCGTCGCCAATCTCAAGCGCTGGGTCCGCGACGGCGGCACGCTCGTGCTCATGGGCCGCGCCGCGCCCTGGGCCGCGAAAAAGGAACTCGCCACGCTCGAATTCGCTGGCCGCGGCTCGACGGAAACGGCGGCGACGAGCGGCGGTCGCACGCGCGCGAGCGCCGCGGCGGACGAGAGCGAGGGTGCCGGCAAGCGCTTCCCCTACGCCTCCGCCAGCGACCGCGAGGCGCAGCGCCTGATCGCCGGCGCCGTCGTGGCCGCATCCATCGACCCGACGCACCCACTCGGCTACGGTTTCAGCGACGAGCGCGTCTCGTTCTGCCGCAAGAACGGCATTTTCCTGAAGCACGCCAAGTCGCCCTACGAGACGCCCGCCGTCTACACCGCGAAGCCGCTTCAATCCGGCTTTGTCTCCGAGGCCAACCAGACCGCCCTCGCCAACACCGCCGCGATCGTCGCCTTGCCGGTGGGGCGCGGCGCCGTGGTGGCGATGCCCGACGACCCGAACTTCCGCGGCTTCTGGTATGGCGGCAACCGCGTGTTCTTCAACGCGGTGTTCTACGGCAGCGTCATCCGCCCACCGAGCGGCGGCGACGGCGGCGATTGAGTCGCCGCTGCTAGTCCGATTTTTCCGGCGCGCGCTGGATGCGGCGTGTTGGGGGTTCGTGCTTGCTGCCCCCGTGGCGTCGCTTTGTCTAGGGCAACTCACGGGCCAGGTTGAGTGACGAATCTCCGTATCTGCCTGCTCCATGTTGAAGACGACTACCTTTGGCAAACGACCATCGCTGCGGCGGTGGCCGGGATGTCTGACATCCGAAAATTCGAGACGGTAACCAGTGCCGCCGCCGCGCTCGACCGGGCGCCGGTGTTGCGGCCCGACGTGGTTGTCCTCGATGTCGTGTTGCCCGACGGCGACGGCTTGGCGGTGGCGCGGACGCTCGCGGCGCTGAAGACGCCGCCACGGATCGTGCTGCTCTCGGTCCGCCGGGACGACGTGGTGTTGCAGGCGGCGTGCAGCCCTCACATCGCGGCGTTGCTCTGGAAGACCGGCGACGTGCTGGACAAACTGCCCGAGGCGATCCGCACGGTCGCGGCGGGCGGCAAATACCATCCGCCTGACGTGCGCGAGGCGTTGCGGAAATTCCGCGCGGACCCGCAGGCCTACTTCAAGATACTGTCCGACCGCGAACTCGAGCTGCTCCCGCGTTTCGGCGAGGGATTGTCGGATGAGGAGGTTGCGACGCTTTTCGGACTCAGCATCCACACCGTGAAGTCGCACCGGCAGAACATCCTCACTAAACTCGGCCTGCACAGCACGGCGCGGCTGATCCACTGGGCCATCATGCGCGGCTTCGTCCGCCCGCCGAGCGACGGCTGGGTCGTGCGGGAGGACGGCGAGCCGTTTGAGACCGGCCAATCAGGTCCCCCATGATTTTCGCTGCCGCCGAGGCGATCGCGACGATCGCTAAGGTGCACAAATACGACCGCTCCTCCGTCGAGGCGCACCTCCCTCCGTGCGGCAGCCCGCCGCGTTGCCTTAATTAATAGGTTCCTGAACGGAGCGCGCTCCCGCCCGATTGGCGCGGAATGGATGAACGGACGAATATCGTGCGTGAGGTGCTCGCGGGTGTCATGGTGCGGTAGGGCTCTTTGAGCGAGGTGTGCTTATTTAAGGCCAAGTGGCTGGGGCGGCACTTGAGCACAGGGGCGGGCGCAGATTCGGCAGCGGAAGCTACGGAGGGTAATGCGGCCCCGTCACCGCGAATTGACACACATGCCGGCGGCGGGCGGCGCGGCGGGGCTTTTCGTTTCGCCTTAACACGTTGCACGCAACAGATGCGCAAACTTCGCCCATATGCGCGCAAGTTTGAACACAGTTGGGGGTTGAGCGGCCCGATACGTTGAGGTGAACTGTCAGCTCCACTCTTCCCTCATTTTCCTTTAACCACACCCACGCATGAAAGAACGCATTGGTATCGTCACTGGCGGCGGCGACTGCCCGGGATTGAACGCAGTCATCTACGCGGTCGTTAAGGCCGCGGACCGTCGCGGCTGGGAAACCCTCGGTATTTACGGCGGCTTCGACGGCCTTCTGTCGCCTGTCCAGGCCCGTCCGATGAACTACCAGGAGATGGACGGCCTGCTCTATCTCGGTGGCACCGTGCTCGGCACGTCCAACAAGGGTCGCTTCGTCGCCAAGGCCGGTCACGGCGAAAAGCGCGAGATCGACCCCGCCGTCCTCGCCGAGGCGAAACGCAATTTCGACGCGCTCGGTCTGCGCGCACTCGTGGTCGTCGGCGGCGACGGCTCGCTCTCCATCGGCCTGCAATGCATGGGCGCCGGCATCCCGATCGTCGGTGTGCCGAAGACCATCGACAACGACATCGACGGCACGGCCGTGACCTTCGGCTTCGACACCGCGGTCTCGTTCGCGACCGACGCCATTGATCGCCTCCGCACACACGCCGAGAGCCATAAGCGCGTGATCGTCGTCGAGATGATGGGCCGTTACGCCGGCTGGATCGCGGCGCACGCCGGCATCGCCGGTGGCGCGAGCGTCGTGCTCATCCCCGAGATCGAATTCACCTACGAGAGCATCGTGCGCAAGATCGTGGAGCGCGAGGCCGAGGGCCGGCACTTCACCATGGTCGTCGTCGCCGAGGGCGCGCGCCAGAAGGGGGGCGACTTCACCACCCACGGCGGCCCCGAGGAAAAGAACCGCGAGGCTCGCCTGGGCGGCATCAGCGCCGTCGTGGCGGAGGAGATCGGTCGCCGCACCGGCAAGGAAGTGCGCAATTGCGTGCTCGGTCACTTGCAGCGCGGCGGCGTGCCGACGACGTTCGATCGCCTGCTCTGCACGCGCTTCGGTGCGAACGCCGTGCGCCTGATCGACGAGGGCTGCTACGGCCACATGGTCGCCTCGCGCCCGCCCGACATCGTGCCGATCCCGATCGCCGATGCTGTCGGCAAGCTGAAGACGGTCCCGACGGACGGAGATTTGATTCGCACCGGCCGGGCACTCGGTATCTGTTGGGGCGACTAAGGCTGCTCGCGGCTGACGTCGAACCCCCGGTTTTCGACGAACACGGAAAATTCCACGACCAACACGGGTGCTGCGGCGTCCAATCCCGTTGCCGTTGAGGCTGGGTTGAGTGCGTCTGCGCGCCCGGGGCTTGCGTCGGACGGACTGGCCCGGTTTACGACCGCGATGTCCGAGCCCCGGCGGCACAACTGGCTTTTCATCTTCGGCGTCTGGACCGCCGTGGGCGTGCTGTTGTCGCTGCAGACCTACATCAGTCTGTCGCAGATGCCGGACTCGCCCCGTGCGCACGTGGTGCTCTGGGTCGCGCAGATGTATCGCGCGTGGTTGTGGGCGCTGTTGACGCCGGCGGTATTTTTGCTCCGACGCGAACTGGTGCGGCGGCATCCGAACCACGTCGTGCGCTTCGCGCTGCACATGCTCACGGCGCTCACGCTGCTCGCGTGGTGCAACATCGTGCGGCTGTGGGCGCTCAACATCACCTTCGGCTGGTGGCGGCTGGAGGATTACGGGATCGACGCGATCTGGAACATGCTCAGCGCGCGCTCGTTCATCGATTTCTACGTCTACTGGATCGTCGTCACCGCCGACTACATCCGCTACCTCGTCAATCACAAGGTCCAGACCGATCTGCGCGAGGAGCAGCTCCAGACGCAGCTCGTGCAGGCGGAGCTCGCGGCGCTCAAGCAACAGGTGCAGCCGCACTTTCTGTTTAATTCCCTCAACGCCATCTCGTCGCTCATGCGCGAGGGCGAGCGCGACAAGGCCGTGGAGGCCATCTCGCTGCTCTCGCAACTGCTCCGCCAGCTCATGGCCAACGGCGGCAAGCAGGAGATCGAACTGTGGCGCGAACTCGACTACGCCCAGTGCTACCTTTCGGTCGAGAAGGTGCGCTTCGAGGAGAAGCTCGTCACGAGTTTCGAGGCCGACGAGGAATGCCTCAACGCCCTCGTGCCCACGCTCATTCTCCAGCCGCTGGTCGAGAACGCAGTGAAACACGGCATCGCGCAGCGCCGCAACCCCGGCCGCGTGCGGGTGATCGCGCAACGCCTGGATGCGGGCCGGATGCGCCTCGAGGTGTTCAACGATCCCGCCGAAGGCGGACGCAAAGCCGACGCGCGGGACAGCCACGGCATCGGCCTGCAGGCGACGCGCGCCCGTCTCGAGCGCGCCTTCGGCCCGACCCACAAGCTTACCTACGACCTCAGCAACCCCGCCGGCTGCGTGGTGACGATCGAACTGCCGTTCCGCACCGCCGGCGCCGCCAGCCAACTCAACTGACCATGGAAAAGATCCGCGTCCTCATCGTCGATGACGAGCGCCCCGCCCGGCGAGCGCTGCGCACTTTGCTAGAGAACGAAACCGACATCGAAGTCGTCGGCGAAGCGACGGACGGAGAGGGTGGGCTCGAGATGATCCGCAAGCTGCGCCCGCAGCTCGTGTTCCTCGATATCCAGATGCCGCTCCTCACGGGCCTCGAATTGCTGCAAAAGCTGCCGGCCGGCGAGCGTCCCGAGATCATCTTCGTGACCGCCTACGACGAGTTCGCGCTGCGCGCCTTCGAACTGCAGGCCACGGATTATCTCGTGAAGCCCTACAGCGACGAACGGTTCCACGCTGCGCTCGATCGCGCCAAGCGCCGCATCCGCGCCGGATCGTTCGGCGCCACCGAGCAGGCTTTGCGCGCGTTGCTGGAAAAACTCCAACCCACCCTCGCTCCCGGTGGCTCGGCCTCCGCGCCGGCGCCGGGCGTGGCGGACTTTTCGCGCCTCGTGGTGAAGGCGGACGGCCAGCTCCATTTCCTAAACCAACCTGACATCCGCTGGGTGGAAGGGCAGGGGGATTTCGTGAAGCTCCACCTCAAGGAACGCGGCCTGATGGTGCGCATGACCCTCACGAAGATCGAGGAGATGCTCGATCCCGAGATTTTCGTCCGCATCCACAAGAGCACGATCGTGAACCTGAATTACGTGCGCCGCGTCATGCCGATGCTCGCGCGCAGTCACGGAATGGAGCTCGACGACGGCACGGCGTTGCCAATCGGGCCGAGCTATCGCGGCGTGCTCGATAGACTGAAGTGACTTTGTGCGGCGCTTTGTAGCGCATTCTCGCTGATTCCAGCGCGGGACTCCGACGTGCCGGTTTTGACGGTTGGCCGTGAGTCTGGCGCGGTTGACCTGTTTTTTTCCGTGTTCGTCGTAAGGCCGGCAGGCTGAGTCGACGGCGCGTTGTCCGCCGAAGGACAGGAGAGTGAGGTGTGCGTTGCCCTCGTGCGTTCCTGCGCAGCGGGCCACCAACCTAACATATGAACAAGAACAACTCGCATCCCTCGCGGATGGCGAGCGCCTCGGTTTTGAGCGCGCTCCTGGCCATCCTCTCCGCGACGCCTGGATTTGCCCAGACGAGCGACGCCAAGCCGGAAGAAACCGTCAAGCTGCAGCAGTTCGAAGTCACCGGTTCGCGCATTCGCCGCGTCGACGCCGAGACGCCCAGCCCCGTTGTCCGCATCACTCAAGAAAGCCTGCAGGCCACGGGCTTCTCGACGGTGGACGACGCGCTCCGCGCCATGCCGTTCAACACCGGTCAATCCATCACCCCGATCAGTTCCAGCACCGGCTTTGCCTCCGGCACGTCCACGGTCAACCTCCGCGGCCTCGGCAACAACAACACCCTCGTCCTCATCAACGGTCGCCGTGCGGCTCCGTCGGGCGCGGGCACGTTCAACGGCTTCCAGACCGTCGTCGACCTCCGCCAGATCCCGGCCGCCGCGGTCGAGAGCATCGAAATCGTCAAGGACGGCGCCTCCGCCATCTACGGTTCCGACGCGGTCGCCGGCGTGCTCAACATCAAGCTGAAGCAGGACTACACGGGCGTCGGCACGGACCTGTCGATCGGCAACACCTTCGGCAACGACTCCCTCGAAACCTCCGCCTTCATCATCGCCGGCGCGCGCACGGGCAAGACCAGCCTCACCGCGATGGCCGACATCTATAAGCGCAACGCGATCGCGGACCGCGACTACTCGTGGTCCAACACCGCGGACCTCCGCGCCGACAAGAAGGGCACCGACCAGGTTGAAGTCAGCGATGAGGGCGCCGGCGGCACCATCCTCGGCACCGTCACCGGCGTCGACTGGCGCTCGTCCAGCACGTTCCCGGCCCGCTTCTTCATCCCCGGCACGAACACGATCCGCTCGTTCCTCAATCCGACGACCGATCCGCGCGTCGCTGACGCCGTCGCGACCAGCCGCGTGACCGGCGCCGGTCTCTACGACTTCCAGAAGGACACGCTCCTCTCGCCGGAAGAGAGCCGCTTCGGGTTCCAGATGTATATCAATCACGAATTCTCGGACACCATCCGTGGCTTCGCCGATCTGTTCTACCGCCGCATCACCGGCATCAACAACGCCGCCCCGTCGCCGTTCACCACGACCGACAAGGGCGCCGGCACCAACGGCCGCCTTCGCGTTTCCGCCGACAATCCCTACAACCCGTATGGCAACCGCTATTTCCCGGGCGCCGGTCAAACCATCGAGCTCAGCACCTACCGCCTCGTGAACGCCGGCCCTCGAGTCAGCGACACCACGTCGGATTACCCGCGCATGCTCGTCGGCCTCAAGGGTGACCTCCCGAACGACTGGGCTTGGCAGACCTCCGCCATGTATGCCCAGGGCAGCTTCTACAATTCCTCGCCCGGCACCGCGTTCGACAGCCGCGTCCAGGAAGCGCTCAATGGCGTCGTCATCAACGGCTCCTTGCTGTATGCCAATCCGTTCGGCCCCGAAGACCCGCGCATCACGGACTACTACTCCGGCGCGAATCCGACCAAGACCACCTTCACGAGCAACATCTACGAACTGAGCGCCAACGGCTTCCTCTTCGACCTGCCCGCGGGCAAGGTCGGCGTCGCCGCCGGCACCGAGTTCCGCAAGGAGAGCATCACCGATACCCGCACGCTCGAGAACGAGAACGGCAACGTCGTCGGCGGCTCCGAAGGCTTCGGCTACACCGGCAAGCGCAACGTCACGTCGGCCTACGCCGAGTTGAGCGTGCCGATCCTCGCCCGCAGCTCCGGCGTCGGCGCCCTCGAGGCCCAGCTCGCCGCCCGCTTCGAGGACTACTCCGACTTCGGCACCACCACCAAGCCGAAGATCGCCCTCGCTTACCGCCCGAACAAGTGGCTCCTCCTCCGCGGTTCCTACTCGGAGTCCTTCCGCGCGCCGGACCTGCAGTATCTCTACAGCGCTGGTTCCGTTAGCTTCACCTCCGGCGCCGTGTTCGACCCGCGCCGTCCGGATCAGCCCTCCGCCCAGATCAAGACGCTCGGCAAGGGCAACCCGGGCCTCCAGCCCGAGGAGACCAACACCTACTCGATCTCCACGGTGATCGAAGTTCCCTCCGGCCTCCTCAAGGGCCTCGTGATGGAAGCCGGTTACTTCAAGTTCGACCAGCGCAACCTCATCACGCGCGACAGCGCCACGTTCACGCTTAACAACGAGCTCACGCTCCCCGCTGGCCGCGTCGTCCGCAAGCCGCTCACGCCCGCCGAAATCGCCCTCGGCTATCCCGTCGGCATCATCGATTACGTGAGCACCGACTGGTATAACTCCAGCAAGCAGGTCTACGAAGGCTACGACTTCGAGATCGGCTACCAGTGGAAGACCGCGCGCTGGGGCAACTTCCGCGCCCGCGCTGCCGCGACCTACGTCGCGAACTTCGAGCGCACGAACATCAACTCGCTCGGCACCGCCAGCGTCACCGACCTTGACGGCACCGACGGTTCCGCTCTCTGGCGCGGCAACGTCACCCTGGCGTGGAACAAGGCCGATTGGGCCGCCTCCGTGTTCGTGAACTACCTCGGCGAGATGCCGACGAGCACGATCGTCACGAACTACCTCTCGCCGAAGCAGGACGCGCAGATCCTCGTCAACCCGCAGGTCAGCTACGCCGGCCTCTGGAAGACCCGGATCACGGTCGGTGTCCGCAACGTGTTCGACTCCGAGCCGCCGCTCTATCTGCCCGCCAGCCAGGGCTACAACGCCGGCATCGCGATGATCGATCCGCGCTTCTGGTATGTTCGCATCTCCCGCGAATTCTAAGCGCCGCTTTAGTTGTTAGTGTGTGTGTCTAAATCGAGCCGGGCCTCACCGCCCGGCTCTTTTTTTGTCGTCGTTGGGACGCGGCCCCAAACCCGCGAAACTCCGCTCGACTCCATCGCCGCGGCTCCAATGCTGCGCCCGCTCCCATGAAAGACGTCGTGCGCAACACCCTCGCCGCCCTCGCTGGCGCGCTCACCGCCCTGCTGTTGATCTCCGCTCTCCAGATTTTCAGCCAACGCGTGCTCTACCCGCTGCCGGCCGGCCTCAACCCGCGCGATCCCGCCGCCATGGCCGCCTACTTCAAGACGCTGCCCGTCGGTGCATTCGTGGCCGTGCTCGTCAGCTACTTCGTCGGCGTGACAGCCGGAGCCCACGTCGCCGGTCGCTTCTCCTCCGACGGCGGTCCGCGTCAGGCCGTGATGGTCACCGGTCTCTTCGTCGTCGCCTCCCTGATGAACCTCCTCGCGCTCCCGCACCCGGCTTGGTTTTGGGTCGCGAACTTCGTCACCGTGCTCTTCGCCGGCTGGCTCGCCATCAAGCTCCTGCCGAAACGCGCCGCCGCCTGAGACCGACATCGCCCCGCCGCACCGAAGCGTGCGGTAGGGCGAGACCGCCGGGCCGCCGCGAGCCCGACAAGCTTCTCTCGCGCTTCGCCCGCGCCTCCTCCTCCCGGGCAACAATGCGCCCGAGCACAGCGTTGCCCCGCCGCCGCACCTCGCCGTAGCGTCCGCGTCCATGGCGACGATTCTCGGCATCGATGTCGGCTCCTCCTCGGTCATCGCGGGCATCCTCCGCGGCAAAACCACCCTCGCGGAATCCCCCCGCGCCTTCTTCAAGTCCCGCTGCGACGGCCCCAAGGTCGAGGTCGAGCCCGACGAACTCCTCCGCGCCGTCCGCACCGCCATCGCCGGCCTGAAAGGCCTCGCCCAAAGCGTCGACGCCATCCACCTCGCCGTCATGTGCCCCGCGTGGGTCGCCCTCGACGCCAAGGGCAACGCCCTCACGCCCATCGTCACCCACCAGGATCGCCGCAGCGTCGCCCAAGCCGAGGAACTCGAAGCCCGCATGGGCAAGGAGGCGCACCTCCACACCTGCGGCTGCCGGCCATTCCCCGGCGGCATCAGCTCGACCACTTGGGCCTGGTTCAAGCAACACGAGCCGCAACGCCTCCGCCGCGCCGACCTCGTCGGCCACCTCAACACCTTCCTCCACCGCCGCCTGACTGGCGCGCGCGTCACCGATCCATCGAACGCGTCGTTCACCGGCCTCTACCGCACGCTGAAACTCGACGGCTGGAGCGACGAACTCTGCGCCAACCTCGGCGTCGACCAAGCGCTCCTGCCCGAAGTCCACGACGCCGACCGCATCGGCGGCCGCATCACACCCGAAGCCGCCCGCGCCTTCGGCCTGCGCGCCGGCACGCCGATGATCGTCGGTCTCATGGACGGCAGCGCCGGCATGATCCTTGCGGGCGCCAAGGTCGGCCAACTCTTCAACGTCACCGGCTCCACCGACGTCCTCGCGCTCTGCACGAACAAGCCGAAGCCGCACGAACGCCTCCTCACCCGCGCGCTCGGCATCGAAGGAAAATTCCTCCAAGTCAGCACGCTCGCCGCCGTCGCGTCCGCGATCTACTGGGTGCGCGACCAGATGTGTCCGACGATGCCGATCGCGGAATTTCAGGCGGAGTTCCGCCGCCTCGCCAAGCTCGGTCCGAAAGCCTCCGGCTCCGTTCGCTTCGAGCCCTACATGGCCGGCGAGCGCACGAGCATCGTGCAACGCCAGGGCGCTTTCACCGGGCTCACGCTCGCCAGCACGCGCGAGCAGATGCTTTCCGCCGTCGTCGAGAGTCTCATCCGCGCCAGCGCCGAGCGCTTGCCGCTGCTCGCCGAGTCCGGCACGCCGCTCCTGCGCAACGTTGCCGTCTCCGGCGGCTCCGACCGCCTCGACGTCATCCTGCGCCGCGACTGGCCCGGCAAGTGGACCTACCGCGCCGTCACCGACGCCACGATGCGCGGCCTCGCGATGCTCGAGCCGAAGGAACTCTGAGCGCCGGCCGCCCGGTAACCTAATAGGTTACTCGTTCGCCTCCGTCCCTCTCTGGAACTCGTCGCGCGCGCCGCACCACGGGTAACCTATTGGGTTACTCGGCGCAGGCCGGGTCTCTTCGCGGTCGCAGGCGGCTGTTTGTCGGGCTCGACCTCGCGTCGAGCCTCGCCGTCGAACGCGGCGTGATCCGCGCTCGGCCGCGCTCGCTCCCGCAAGCGGGAGCCCGTCGTGGCTCAGACCCTCACCCGCGCTCGGCGTAGAGGCGCCAGAGGACTTGCGTGCCGCAGTCGTCGTAGCCTTTCGCGCGGGCGAGGTCGTAGAGTTTCTTCGCGGCGGCGAGGCCGGGCAGGTCGAGCTTCAGCTCGGCGGCCGTCTCGAGCGCGAGGTTCATGTCCTTGATGAAATGCTTCACGTAGAAGCCCGGCGCGAAATCCCCCCGCAACGCCCGCGGCGCGAGCACCGTCATGCCGACGCTGCCGGCCGCGCCTCCGCCGATGTTCTCCAACACGCGCTGCGGCTCCAGCCCGGCGGACTTCGCGAAGGCCAGCGCTTCGCACCACGACATCATCACCGAGGCGATGCCGATCTGGTTGGCGAGCTTGCAGAGCTGGCCGTTGCCGGGCGCGCCGTGGAAGACGACGATCTTGCCCATCGCCTCGAAGAGCGGCTTCGCGCGGTCGAATGACGCCGCGTCGCCGCCGACCATGATCGAGAGCCGCGCCTCGCGCGCGCCGACATCTCCGCCGGTGACGGGCGCGTCGAGCGCCGTGACGCCCTTCGCCGCCGCAGCTGCGGCGATGCGGCGCGCGAGCGCGGGGCTGGAAGTGGTCATGTCGATCAACACGGCGCCGGGCCGCGCGTGCGCGAGCACGCCGGTCGACGCGAAGTAGGTCTCCTCCACGTCGCGCGGATAGCCGACGATCGTGATGACGAAGTCCGCCTGCGCGGCGGCGCCGCCGGGCGTGTCGTGCCACACGGCGCCGGCGGCGAGCAGATCCTCCGCTTTGGCCTTCGTTCGGTTGTGCACGTGCAGCCGATGGCCCGCCTTCTGGAGGTGGCCGGCCATGCTGCGGCCCATGACACCCGTGCCGATGAACGCGATCGAGAGAGTCGACATGCCGGCGAGCCGAGCAAGTTTGGTCCGGCGACGCGAAGCAAAATCCCCCGCTTTCAGCGTGCTGCGTCGCGCGCGACGGCGAGTAGCTTTTCGCCGCTCACGCGGACCTTGTAGTCCGGATCGGCGTGCGCGAAACGCACGGTGCCGTCGCGCGCGATCACGAATGCGGCGGGCACGGGCAGCCAGCGCGCCGCGGCGTCGCCCGGGATGGCGGGGAGATCGATGCCCCACTCGGCGTATTTCTTCTGCATCGCGCTATCGACGCGGTAGGCCAAACCGAGCGCGCGCGAGGCGTGCATGTCGCGATCGGAAAAGAGGCGGTAGGGCAGATGCTTTTCCTCGGTGAGGAAGCGGATGTTCTTCGGCTGGTCGGTGCTGAGCGCGACGATTTGGAAACCGAGTTCCATCAGCTTCGGTTCGGCTGCGGCCAGCTCCGCCAGGTGTTGCGTGCAATACGGGCACCAGCCGCCGCGGAACACGATCAGCACCGTTGGCTTGCCGGCGAGCAGGGCGGCGAGCGAGGCGTCGGTGCCGTCCATCGCTTTGATCGCAGCGTCAGGCACGCGCGCGCCGACAGCCAGCGGATGCGCGGTCGCGGGCGAGGCGGCGATGTCGGTGGCGGCGCGGACCGGCAAAGGCAGCAGCAGGGTCAGGAGCGACGCGGAGAGGAAGAGCGAGCGGCGAAGCGTGGCGAAGGTGTTCATGGGTGAAGTTCGGAGCATCGTCGCGCGTCGTTTATTCCTGCGCGCGGCGCGCGCGGTCGGACTTTCGACGTGGACGCCCCGGGATGCGCCACGCAAAGTCCGGCACCATGCTCGTGCTCAACGCGCTTGCCCCGGTGTTCCTGATGATCGCGCTCGGCGCGTGGATGCAACGCACGGAGTTCGTGTCCGCGAGCTTCCTGCGCGAGGCCAACCGCGTGACCTACTGGCTCGGCCTGCCGGCGCTGTTGTTCAGCCAGCTCGTGAGTTCGTTGCATCAGGCGGCGGGGGCCGAGAAACTGCTCGGCGCGATGGGAGCGGTGCTCGCGCTGTCGCTCGTCGCGGGCTACGCGCTGGCGGTGCTGTTGCGTGTGCCGGGTGCGGCGATGGGCACGTTTGTGCAGGGCGCGTTTCGCGGGAACCTGGCGTTCGTGGGCCTGCCGATCGTGTTCGCGTTGCCGAACGTGCCGGTGCTCGGCGGCATCCCGCTGCATTCCGCGGCGGTGCTCGTGGTGGCGCCTACGATGGTGGTCTACAATCTCGGCGCCGTGATCGTGCTCGTGGCGAGCCAGCATGAACTCGGCTGGGCGTCCGTGCGGCCGGTGGTGAAGCAGCTGGCGGTGACGCCGCCGCTGTTGGCGACGCTGGCGGGCATCGGCTTCGCGGTCATGGGCTGGACGCTGCCGCACGCGATCGCGCAGACGCTCGAAGCGCTCGGCGAGATGGCGCTGCCGCTCGGCTTGCTCGGCGTTGGCGGATCGCTCGTGACGGCGCGATTCGGCGCGTCGTGGCAGGCGCCGGTCGGCTCCGCGTTGTTGAAGACATTCGGCGGGCCGTTGCTGGCGTGGGCGGCGGCGCGGATGTTCGGCCTCGGCGCGGTCGAGACGAGTTTGCTGATGATCCTCTCCGCTTCGCCGACCGCGATCGTCTCCTACACGATGGCGGTGGAGATGAAGGGCGACGAGCAACTCGCCTCGACGACGATCGTCGTGAGCGTGGTCACTTCGCTGGCGGCGCTGGCGGTGTGCGTGGCGCTGTTCCCGCAGTGAAAACAAAAAGGCCCGCGCGCGGCGGGCCTTGGGAGTGGGAGGTGCGGAGCCGGCTTACGGGATGCGGAGCACCTGGCCGACCTTGAGCTGGCCTTGCGGTCCGATGAGCTCGCGGTTCGCGCCGTAGATTTCCTGCCAGCGGCCGGTGTTGCCGTAGTAGCGCTGGCTGATCTTCGAGAGGGAATCGCCGGCCTCGACCGTGTGCGTGCGGACATTCGCCGCGGCGGCGACGGTCGCAGCGCTGCGTGCGGCGGGGTTGTTGGCGAGCGCGGCCTTGAGCTGGTAGTTCTCCTGGGCGAGCAGCGCGTTGGTGCCTTGGACCTGCTGGAGCAGGGCGCGCGTCGAAGCGAGCTCGGTGCCGGCTTGGCTGCTGCCGCGTTGCGTGGCCGCAAGGGCTTCGTTCAGGCGAGCGACTTCGGCTTGGGCGTTGCGCGCGGATTCCTCGGCGGCGACGAGACGCGAGGAGAGGGAATCCTTCTCGTTGCTCAGCGCGCCGGTGGACTTCGTCACGCTCTCCTGGAGTGCGTCGTAGTCTTTCTGAAGTTGCGAGTAGCCGCTGAGCGCGGTGGCGAGTTTGTCCTCGGCGGTGGCGAGCTTCTCCTTCAGCGCGGCGGGATCCTCGGTCGGCGTGGCCGGCGTCTCGCGCTGGGCGACGGCGAGCTGGGCGCGCGTGGTGGCGAGGGCCGACTCGAGCTGCGCGACCCGCGCGGAGAGATCCGGGTAGGCCGGTGTGCTGGGGAGGGACGCACGGGCGAGCTGATGCTCCAAATCGGCGACGCGCTCGCGGAGGTCCGGGTAGCCGGGCTTGGCGTCGCGGGCGGCGGCGAGTTGGCGACGGAGATCGGCGACGTCGTTGCGGAGGTCGGGATAGTTCGGGGCAGCCGGGCGGGCCGCGAGTTGCTGTGTCAGGTCGGCGACGCGTTCGCGCAAGTCGGGATACGCGGGCGGAGCGTTGCGCAGCGCGGTGACTTGGGCTTCGAGCTCAGCCACGCGCTCGCGGAGATCCGGATAACTGGGGGCGGTGGGACGGGCACTGGTCGCGGCGAGCTGGGTTTCGAGTTCGCTGACGCGGCGGCGGAGGTCGGGGTAGGCGGGCGCGGCGCTTTGCGCGGCGGCGAGCTGGCGTTGGAGATCGGCGACCTGGCTGCGGAGATCGGGATAGGCCGGTGCGGCGTTTTTCGCGGACGCGAGTTGTTCCTCGAGGGCGCGATTGGCGGCGCCGAGTTTGTCGGCGGCTTCCTGCGCGACGCCGGCTTGTTGCAGGCTGCGGCTGAGTTGGGCGCGGACGGTGGCGAGGTCGTTCTCGAGGGCGGCCCGGGCGTTCGTGAGTTCGGTGGCGCGGGTGTCGAGCGTGTCGGCGCGGCGGTTGGTCTCGACGAGTTGTTTCTCGAGCGTGGCGACGCGGTCGCGGAGATCGGGATAGCCGGGCGCAGCCGGTCTGGCGGCGCCGGAACTCGCGGCGGCGGAGAGTTGGTTCTCCAGTTGGGCGACGCGGTCACGCAGGTCCGGGTAAGCGGGCGGGGCGTTGCGGAGGGCCGTGACTTGCGCCTGCAGGTCGGCGACGCGTTCGCGCAAATCGGGGTAGGCCGGTGGTGCGTTGCGCAGCGCGGTGACCTGGGCCTCGAGATCGGCGACGCGCTCGCGGAGGTCGGGGAAGGCCGCGACGGCGGGCTTTTGTTTGAGGGCGGCGACCTCGGCGTTGAGGGCGTCGATCTGCTTGCCGAAATCGATCGCGGCGGTCTGCGCCTGGGTGAGCATGCGTTCGAGGTTGGCGCGGTCCTGCGCGGCTTTGGTGAGCGTGGCGTTCAGCTGGGCGTTGGCGGCGCGGGCGGTCTCGATCTCGGCTTGGGCGGCCTGGAGCTCGCGGATTTTTTGCGCGAGTTCGGGCGATTCCTTGGCGGTGGCGGGCGCGGCCTGGAGCGACTTGAGGGCTTCGTCGGCGCGGGCGAGTTCGGCTTTCTGTGACTCGACTTGGCGGACCAGTTCGCCGATGCGCTGTTCGGAGGTGCGGGCTTGTTCCTCGGCGGCGCGCGTGGTGTCGCGCGAATCGGAAACTTCCTTCTGCATCTGCGCGGCGAGTTTCTGCAGGCGCTCGCGCTCGGAGCGGAGGGTGGCGAGGTCGCCGGCGAGCTCGGTGAGCTTGGCGGAGAGGGAGTCGCGCTCGCGGCGGAGTTGCTCGACGTCGCCGGCGGAAGCGGCGGCGGCTTTCGCTTTCTCGAGTTCGGCTTTCAGCTGGTCGGTCTCCTTCCAGGCGGCGGCGAGCTCGGTGCTGAGCTGCTTTTGGTCGGACTTGGTTTGCGCGAGTTCGGCTTCGAGATTGGAAACGGGAACGGAGGCCGGCGTGGTTGCGGGGGTGGCCGGCGCGGCTTTCGCGCCACGGCGCTCGGCGAGGCGGGACTTGGCGGCGTCGAGTTCGGGGGCGCTGAGCTGCGCGGTGAGTGCGTCGAGCGCGCGGCCGCGGGCGCCGTTATCGAGGGCGAGGGAAAGCCAGACGTAGGCTTCGACGCGGTCGACCGGGGTGTCGCGGCCCTCGGCGTAGGCGAGGCCGAGGTTGTATTGCGCGATGGCGTTGCCCTTCTCGGCCTTGGCGCGGAGGGCGGCGAGGTCGCTCTCGGCGGCGGACAGGCCGGCGGTGAGCGCGGAGGCGAGGAAGGCGTGGCGGAGGACGCGGGAAAACTTCATGGCAAAAGTCAGATGGCGACTTGTGCCGGTTCGCGCGGGCGGCGGCAAGCCCGGTGGCGGTCTTCCCGCGCGATATTCAGCGGGAATTTACGGGCGGCTCGGCTGACTTCACTCCTGCCAGTCGAGCGTGCGCTCCACGGCGCGCTGCCAGTTGCGGCGGAGCCGGGCGGTGGCGGCGGGTTTGGCGCGGGCGGTGAAGGTGCGGTCGGCTTGCCAGAGCGCGGCGATTTCGGCGCGATTTTTCCAGAAGCCCGCGGCGAGGCCGGCGAGGTAGGCGGCGCCGAGCGCGGTCGTCTCGGTGGTGCGCGGGCGCACGACGGGCACACGGAGGAGGTCGGCTTGGAATTGCATCAGCGCGTCGTTCACGGTGGCGCCGCCGTCGACGCGGAGCTGGCGCAGCGGTCGGCCGCAGTCGGCGCGCATCGCGGCGAGGAGGTCGGCGCTTTGGTAGGCGATGCTTTCGAGCGCGGCGCGGGCGACGTGGCCGGCGTTGCTGCCGCGCGTGAGGCCGATGATCGCGCCGCGCGCGGCGGCGTCCCAATGCGGCGCGCCGAGGCCGGTGAACGCGGGCACGAGGTAGACGCCGCCGTTGTCGGGGACGCGCGCGGCGAGTTGCTCGACGTCGCCCGAGCGCGCGATGAGGCCGAGGCCGTCGCGGAGCCATTGCACCACGGCGCCGCCGACGAAGACGGAGCCTTCGAGGGCGTATTCGAGGCGGCCGTCGAGGCGCCACGCCACGGTGGTGAGGAGCTGGTTTTTCGAAGCGACAGGCTTGTCGCCGGTGTGCAGGAGCAGGAAGCAGCCGGTGCCGTAAGTGTTTTTCGCCATGCCGGGGCGGAAGCAGGCCTGCCCGAAGAGCGCGGCTTGCTGGTCGCCGGCGATGCCGGTGATGGGCACGCCGCGCAGTGCGGGCACGGCGGTGACTTCGCCGAAGGCGCCGGAGCTGTCGCGGATTTCGGGGAGGACCTCGCGCGGGACGCGGAGGATTTTGAGGAGCTCGTCGTCCCACGCGCCGGTGCGGAGATTGAAGAGGAGCGTGCGCGAGGCGTTGGAGGCGTCGGTCGCGTGCACGGTGCCACCGGTGAGGCGCCAGAGCAGCCACGTGTCCACGGTGCCGAAGGCGAGTTCGCCTCGCTCGGCGCGACGGCGGGCGCCTGGAATATGATCGAGGAGCCACGCCAGCTTCGTGCCGGAAAAATACGGATCGAGGAGCAGGCCGGTCTTGCGGCGGAAAAGCGGCGCGAGGCCGGCGCGTTTTAGTTTTTCGCAGGCGTCGGCGGTGCGGCGATCCTGCCAGACGATGGCGCGGTGGAGCGGCCGGCCGGTGCGGCGGTCCCAGAGCAGTGTGGTCTCGCGCTGGTTGGTGAGGCCGATCGCGGCGATGCTGCGCGCGGTGAGATTCGCCTTCGCGAGGGCGCCGAGGGCGGTGAGGCGCGTGGTTTCCCAGAGGTCGTGCGCGTCGTGTTCGACCCAGCCGGGGCGGGGGAAGTGTTGGGCGAACTCCTGCTGCGCCGTGCCGTGCGCGCGGCCGCGGCGGTCGAAGACGATGGCGCGGGATGAAGTGGTGCCTTGATCGAGCGCGAGGACGTAGCGGGGTTGGCTCATGGGGCGCGGGCGGGGCGAGCGGCAAACTGACGCGTCCGCGCGCGCGGAGCAAGCCGCCACGCCGGGCGGGCGCAGCGCCGCGGCGGACGGGGGCGATGGATTTTTCGGTGGAAAATGTCCGGATGGCGCGGGTTCGTTCGTTAATAAATGGGGCTGAAAATATCCCGTGGCGTGTCTCGCGCGACGGACTCCTTCCTCCTCTATGCTTATCCCGCTCCTTGTTTTCCTCGCCGCGCTCCTGGCCGGACTCGCGCTCGTGGTCGCGCGGCAACCGGCGGATTTCCGCTACGCGCGCAGCGTGGCGATCGCGGCGCCGCCGGGCGCGGTGTTCCCGCACCTGAACGACCTGCGCCGCCACGCGGCGTGGCAGCCGTGGGTGAAGACGGAGTGCGATCCGACGATCCAGCGCAGCTACACGGGGCCGGAGAGCGGCGTCGGCGCGACGTATGCCTGGCGCGGCAACGCGGCGGCCGGCGCCGGCCGCATGGTCGTGATCGAGAGCCGCGCCGGCGAATTGGTGCGGCTGCGCGAGGACTACGAGAAGCCGCTGGCGGCGAGTTGCCAGATGGAGTTCGCGCTGGCGGCGGAGGGCGGAGCCACGCGCGCGACCTGGACGATGACGGGGCGGAACAGTTTCCTGATGAAGGCGATTCACCTGCTCATGCGGCGCTCCATCGAGCGTGAGCTGGAGAAAGGTCTGGCCGCGCTGAAGGCGTTGGTGGAGGGTCGCGCCCGCGCCTAAGGCTCGCCGTGCAAAAACCCTCCACGCAAGTGATGCTGCTCTTCCGGGATTCGCAGCCGGAAGCCTACCGGGCGCTATCTCCCGAAGAGCGCCAACGGCTCATGCAGCGCTGGGGCGCATGGCTCGACGAGCTGACGGCGGCGGGCCAGCTCCTGCATGGCCAGCCGCTCGAGCAGCGCGGCTGCGTGGTCTCGGGCGCGGCCGGCGGGCTCGTGACCGACGGCCCGTTCGCGGAATCCAAAGAAGGTGTCGGCGGATACTTCCTCCTGTCGGTCCGCGATTTTGCGGAGGCGGTCGCGATTGCGAAACAGTGCCCGAGCCTGCCGCTCGGCCTCAGCGTCGAAGTGCGGCCGGTCGCGGAATTCAGCCCCAACCTGACCGAGCTGCGCGGCCGCCCGGCGGTCCCGGGAAACGAGCCTCTCCACCCATGAAAAACGACTCACCGGACAACCGGTCCGACGCTCCGGCGCCGCGCCACATCGGCCGCAGCATTCTGGCGGTGGCGGGCGGATTCATCCTCGTCGCTGTGCTCTCGACCGCGACGGATCAGCTCTGCCACGCTACGGGCCTGTATCCGCCGGCGGGCCGGCCCATGCCCGATGCGCTGTGGCTGTTGGCGTGGGGCTACCGGCTGGTGTTCCAGACGATCGGTGGCGGGTTGACGGCGCGGTGGGCGCCGCACCATCCCATGCGGCATGTGTGGATCCAGGGCTGGATCGGCACGGCGCTCTGCGCGGTGGCGGTCGCGGCGACTTGGAACCAGGGACCGGATTTCGGACCGAAATGGTATTCCATCGGCCTGACGTTGACGGCGCTGCCCTCGGTGTGGATCGGCGGCCGGTGGCTGGGGCCGCGCGGAGGTTGACGCCTGGGCGGAGGCGCGGCGGGCGGCGGTCCGGGTTTCCTCCGCGTCGCGAGGCCGGCTAGTTGGGCGCGGCGTTGAGGTCGGCGAGCGCGCCGAGCGCGGGGAGCCGCGTGGTTTCCCACAGATCGTGGGCGTTGTGCTCGACCCAGCCGGGGCGGGGGAAGTGCTGGGCAAATTCCTGCTGCGCCGTGCCGTGTGCGCGGCCGCGGCGGTCGAAGACGATGGCGCGGGATGAAGTGGTGCCTTGATCGAGCGCGAGGACGTAGCGCGGCATGGCGACAACCTAGCGAGGCTGCATCCCCGCACCCAAGTTCCAAAACGCGCGCCCCTGGAGTCGAGGATGTTCGTAATACGAACATTGAGGCGGGGCGCTGAGAGTGGGTGAAGGCGGAGGTTTTCCTGGGGGCGGTTGAGTGGGGGCAGGGTGGCGTGCCGCGGTGGGCTGTGTCGCGGGAAAGCTGTGCTGAGGGGGCTGTGCCGCGGTGTGATGGCGGTAACTGTGCGCCGGGCGCCGGCGTCGTCGGACTTGCCACCGATAGTAAGCTAGCTTACCGATGCCGCCTCCCGTGCCACGCCTCCACGCCGCCGACACCCGCCAGGTCTCGCTGTTGCTCGCTGACATCAACCGGCAGGTGCGGCGCGTCTTCGACCGGCGCGTGCGGCATCTCGGGCTGACGCGTGCGCAGTGGATGTTCCTGTTCTATCTCGGGCGGGAGCCGGGCATCACCCAAAGCCAGCTCGCGGAGCTGATGCAGATGGAAAAGATCAGCGTGAGCCGGCAGGCGGACCGCCTCGAGCGTGCTGGCTGGATCGAGCGGCGCGACGACCGGGCGGACGCGCGGGCTTACCGGCTTTATCCGACGGCGCGCGCTGGCCGCGTGGTGGCGAAGCTCAACGAACTCGCGGACGAACTGCGGGCCGATTACCTCGACGGCGTTCCGCCGGAGCGGCTGACGGAGTTGATCGAGGACCTCACTCGCATTCGCGGCAATCTTCTCCGCCTGCGCGACGCCGAATCGGCCGGGCGCAACGGCACCTCCCTTTCATGAAAACGTTCGTTTCCTCTCGTCTGTGTTTCGTTGCGAGTTTGGCGCTCGCGCTCGGCTTGCTTGCCGGCTGCGGCAAGTCCGGTTCCGCCGCGCGCGGCGGAAGCGCGCCCGCCGTGCCGGTGCAGGTCGCGAAAGCGAGCAAGGCCGACGTGCCCCGTTGGATCGAATCCATCGGCAACGTGCAGGCGCAGCGCTCCGTCGTCGTGAAATCCCAGGTCGACGGCATCATCGCGCAGGTGCACCTCCAGGAAGGCGACGAGGTCCAGGCGGGCGACCGCATCGTCACGCTCGATCGCCGGCCGTTCGAGAACGCCGTGCTCGTCGCCCGGGCCGCGCTTGCCACCGCGAAGGCGCAGGCCGAGCAGGCGACGATCGACGCCGAACGCTATTCCCATCTCGACCAGCAATCGGCGATTTCGAAGGAGGCCTACGCGCAATACATGACGCGCGCGCAGACGACGAAAGCCGACGTGCAGGCCAAGGAAGCCGCGCTTGCCAACGCCGAGCTGCAGCTCGGCTACACCGAGATCAAGGCGCCGTTCGCGGGCCGCGCCGGCCAGCTGTTGTTGCACGAAGGCGCGCTCGTGAAGGCCAACGACGCCAACACCTCGATCGTCTCGATCAACCAGCTCGCGCCGATCGCTGTCAGTTTCTCCGTGCCGGAAACCGCGCTGCCGCTCATCCGCTCGGCCATGGCCAGCGGCACGGCAGCGGTCGCCGTCACTGAGCGCGCCTCGGGTGTGCGACGCACGGACGGCAAACTCGGCTTCATCGACAATACCGTCGACGCGACGACGGGCTCCGTGACTTTGAAGGCGGTCTTCGCGAATACCGATCACGTGCTCTGGCCCGGGCAGTTCGTGCACGTGAAGACGCTCGTCGACGTGACCAAGGGAGTCTTCGTCGTGCCCACGACGGCGGTGCAGACGACGCAGGACGGCTCGACGCTCTACGTCGTGAAGGCAGACAAGACCGTCGAGCTGCGCAACGTGAAGGTCGTGCGCACCGACGGCGACCGCACGCTGCTCGCCTCGGGCGTGCAGGATGGCGAGACGGTCGTCACCGACGGCCAGCTCCGCCTGCTGCCGGGCGCGAAAGTCGAGTTCGCCACTCTCGCCACCACCAACAGCGGAAACGGAGCTGCCGCCGCGGCCGCCGCCGCCGCGCAGGACTGAGCCATGAATCTCCCCGCCCTCTGCATCCGCCGGCCGGTGATGACGACGCTGTTGACCGCAGCGCTGTGCATCTTCGGCGCGATGGCCTACAAGCTTCTCCCGGTCTCCGACCTGCCGAACATTGATTTCCCCACGATCGTCGTCACCGCGAGCCTTCCCGGCGCCACTCCGGAAACGATGGCCAGCGCGGTCGCGACGCCGCTCGAACAACAGTTTTCCACCATTGCCGGCATCGACTCGATGACGTCGACCAGCGCGCTCGGCAGCACGACGATCACGATCCAATTTTCCCTCGATCGCACGATCGACGCCGCAGCGCAGGACGTGCAGGCCGCCATCGCGGCCGTGCAGCGCCGGTTGCCCACGGACATGCCGGCGCCGCCGTCGTTTCGCAAAACCAACCCCGCCGACCAGCCGATCCTCTACCTCGCGCTCGCTTCGCCGACGTTGCCGCTCTCGGTGGTCAACGAATACGCCGAAACCATCCTCGGCCAGCGCATCTCGACCGTCGACGGCGTGGCGCAGGTGCAGATTTACGGCGCGCAGAAATACGCGCTGCGCGTCCGCCTCGATCCGCGCGCGCTCGCGGCCAAGGGCATCGCTCTCGAGGAAGTTCGGGCTGCGCTCTCCTCGCATAACGTCAACCTGCCGACGGGCGTCCTCGACGGCCCGCAGCAGGCGATGACGGTCGTCGCCACCGGCCAGCTCGCGAGCAGCGGCGAGTTTTCCAACATCGCCGTCGCCTACCGCAACGGCGCGCCGGTGCGCCTGAGCGAACTCGCGCAGGTGATCGACAGCGTGCAGGACAACCGCGTCGCCAGCTGGTTCTATCGCAACGGCCAGGGCAACCGCTCCGTCGTGCTCGCCGTGCAGAAACAACCCGGCACGAACACCGTCGCGGTCGTCGACCGCGTGCGCGCGCTGCTGCCGGCGTTCGTGGCGCAGTTGCCGGCGTCGGTGCAGTTGAACGTCCTCGCGGATCGTTCCGAGACGGTGCGCGAGTCGGTGAACGACGTGCAGTTCACGCTCACGCTCGCGATCGTCCTCGTGGTGCTCGTGATCTTCGTGTTCCTGCGCAACGTCCGCGCGACCGTCATCCCGGGCATCGCCATCCCGCTGGCGCTCGCAGGCACATTCGTCGCGATGTATTTCGCGGGCTTCACGCTCGATAACCTTTCGCTGCTCGCGCTGACGCTCTCGGTCGGCTTCGTCGTGGACGACGCGATCGTCATGCTCGAGAACATCGTCCGCTACACCGAGCAGGGCATGCCGGTGCGCGAGGCGGCATTCAAGGGGTCGGGCGAGATTGGATTCACGATTCTCTCGATGACGCTGTCGCTGGTCGCGGTGTTCATTCCCGTGCTGTTCATGGGCGGCATTCTCGGTCGGTTGCTGCACGAGTTCGCGGTGACGATCACGGCGTCGATTCTCGTGTCGGGCGTCGTGTCGCTCACGCTTACGCCGATGCTGTGCAGCCGCTTCCTGCAGGCGCATCCGGTCGGCTCGGTCGAGAAACACGGCCGCCTCTACGAGGCGTTCGAGACGTTTTTCAACCGCATGCGCGATTTCTACGAGCGGACGCTGCGCCTCGCACTGCGGCATCGCCTCATCACGGTCGGCGTCGCGCTGCTCATGGCGATCCTGACGGTCGTGGTCGCGCGCGTGTTGCCGACGGGCTTCATCCCGACCGACGACACGGGGCAGATCTTCGCGTTCACGGAGGCGGCGCAGGACGTGTCGTTCGCGGAAATGGTGAAGCACCAGCAGGCCGCCGCCGCGATCCTCGCGAAGAACCCGAACGTCACGATGTTCATGTCCGCGATCGGCGGCGGTCCGTCGGCGACGAACAGCAACCAAGGCCGCTTCTTTATCATCTTGAAGGATCGCCACGAACGGCCGCACGCCGCCGTCATCGCGCAGCAGCTGCGCGTGCAGCTGGCGGGCATCCCGGGCTTGCGGGTGTTCCCGCAGTTGCTCCCGCCGATCCGCCTCGGCGGCTCGCTCACGAAGGCGCTGTATCAGTTCACGCTCTTCGGCAGCGATCTCAACGAACTCTACGCCGCCGCGCGCAAGATGGAGGGCAAGATGCGCGACCTCGGCGGGCTGCAGGACGTGAACTCGGATTTGCAGATCTCGAATCCGCAGCTGCGCGTCGACATCAACCGCGACCGCGCGGCCGCGCTCGGCGTCACACCGGCGCAGATCGAGGATGCACTCTACAGCGCCTACGGTTCGCGGCAGGTCTCCACGATCTACACGCCGACGAACCAATACTACGTCATCATGGAGACGGCGCCGGAATTCCAGAAGAGCCCCGAGTCACTCTCGCTCATCTACATCAAGGGCCGGAACGGCAAACTCGTGCCGCTCGACACCGTGGCCGCGCTGCGCCGCGAAGTCGGCCCGCTCACCGTCAACCACCTCGGGCAACTGCCAGCGGTCACGATCTCGTTCAACCTGAAGCCCGGTTACTCACTCGGCGAAGCGTCCGCCGTCGTGAGCGAACTTGCGCGCAAGGAGTTGCCCGCGACGATCAGCTACGGCTTCCAGGGCTCGGCGCAGGCGTTCGCGTCGTCGCTGCAAGGACTCGGCCTGCTGCTGATCATGGCGGTGCTCGTGATCTACGTCGTGCTCGGCATCCTCTACGAGGATTTCATTCACCCGCTGACCATTCTCTCGGGCCTGCCCGCGGCGAGCTTCGGCGCGTTGTTCACGCTCTGGGCGTTCCGCGAGGAGCTGAACGTGATGGGCTATGTCGGTGTGATCCTGCTCATCGGCATCGTGAAGAAGAACGCGATCATGATGATCGATTTCGCGATCGCGAAGGAGCGCGAGCAGGGCGAGGCGTTCGTGGCGGAGAAAGCGATCTTCGAGGCGTGCCTCGTGCGCTTTCGTCCGATCATGATGACCACCTTCGCGGCGCTCGCGGGCGCCGTGCCGATCGCACTCGGTCTCGGTGCCGGCGCCGATTCGCGCCGGCCGCTCGGTCTTGCGGTGGTCGGCGGCCTGGTCGTTTCGCAGGCGCTGACGCTCTACATCACGCCGGCGATCTACGTCTACATGGATCGTTTCACGCGCTGGCTCGCGACGCGTCGCGGTCGTCCGGTGCACGGCAGTTCCACCGCCGAGGCGCTGGCGAAGTGAGTTTGCGAGGGTAGGGCGCGACCGCTGGGCGCGCCGGGTGAGCGGCATCACGTTTCGGCGGGCCCAGCGGTCCCGCCCTACCACACACGAGCGCGAACCGACGGAGTAGGGCGGCGGGTCGCTTCGCCGCCGTGGTGGAGCGCGTTGTCCCGAACGCGTTCTCGCTTGAGCGCGTTGAGGTCAACGCGCTCCACCTTTCTTCAGAATCGGTAGCTGAGGCGCAGTCCGGCCCCGACGTCGGGGCTGGCATCAGTGAAGCCCTTGAGCGCGTAGGCGAACACGCGCCAGCGGTCGTTGACGTCGTGCGTCACGGCCAGCATCGCATCACTCGCCGCGTCAGCGCCGTCGGCGATGCGCGAGCTCCAATCGTAACCGACGGTGACGACCGTCCGGTCGGATGTGCGGAAGTGTGCGCCGGCGGACGCGTAGGGACCGTCGCGCAATTGATAGCGGTCGCTATCGCCGAGCACGCGGTAGCCACCCGTCACGTAGGGCGTCACGTTGTCGAACGTGCGATAGACGTTCAGCTGGCCGTAGTAGTCGGCTTCGCCCGTGCCGAGTCCGCGCGCTTCGTCGGCGGTCGGGATTTTTGCGCGGAAGGTCGTGTCGATGCGCACGCCGTTGGCGAACGGATCGGCGCGATAGGTGGCGTCGGCGAAGAGGTCGCCGAGACCAGACTCCGAGGCCGCGGTCGGGCGCGTGAGGTTGCCGGAGCCGCCGGTGAGCGCGGCGGCGGAGGGGCCCTTGATCGTGAGCCAGGAGGTGAAGGCGCGGAAGATCCACGGGCCCGAATCGTAGGTGAGTTCGACGGGCACCGAGGTGACGGTCGTGTCGCTCGCGAGGCCGTAGCTGCCGCGCGAATAGTCGAAGCCGGTGGCGAGGCTGGTCTTGGCGGTGGGTGCGTCGGTTTGCGCGAGCAAGGCGCCGGCCGTGAGCGCACCGCCGAGGAGGAGGGGGCGGAGATTTTTCATGGGTGAAGGCTCCGATTCACGCCGGGGCGTGCGCCGCCCCGGCGGAAAGGGAGAGGATGTCCGGGTGGTGGGTGCGGATGCGGGTCAGGACTTCGGCTCGGTCGCGGACGCGCTGCTGTCGACCGCGGCGCTGGCAGCCACGACTGCATCCGCGTAGGCGGAGTAGTCCTGGGCCAGTTGGGCCTGCACTTCGCCCCACGTGGTTTCCTTCGCGGATTTCACGGCGGTGCGCAGGGAGGCGCGCAGCTCCTTTTCCTTGGCGCGGACGTTCCGCATCGCGCGGGCGAGGTCGTCGCGGGCGCGATCGCCGGCGGCGTTGGCGCGGGTCTTGAGGTTGGCGAGCGCCTTTTCGCTCATCTCGATCCTCGCTTCGATGTCGGCGGAGAGCTGCTTCCGCGATTCGAACGTCGCTTGTTGGATCTGCGTGGTGGTCGCGGCCGTGTTGACGGTGGCGTTGATGCCTTGGGTCGCGGCGACGTCGAGTCCAGCGGCGCCATGCAGCTGGCCGGTCGCCGAGGCGTTGGCGCTGCCCACGACGGTGGGATAATTCGAGGCGCTGGCGGAGGCGCCGACGGCGCTCGTGGTGGCCGTGGCCGCTGTCGCGGCGTTGGTGGCGGGCGGCAGAACCGGCGCGCGGACGGTGGCTGCGGTGGCGGCGGCGTTCTGCGCGGCCGCCGAGGCGTTCACGGCGGCGGGCGGAGGCGGCATCGGCGGCACGACGGGACGGACGCTGGCAGCGGCATTGGTCGCCGAGTTGACCAGCTGAGCGGAACCACTGGCGGCGACACCGGCGACGGAAGCGGCAACGAGGAGGCAACGGATCGTGGTATTCATGCTGTATCCTTGGTTTGAGGGTTGGGTTCGCATTCCCTCGGACTAGGCGCGCGGCGGCGAAGTTCGCGGCGGGGCGAAACTATTCCCGTCGGTTGGTCGGAACCTTCCGCGCCGCCGGCGGTAGCGCGGAATGGCCGGCAAATCACCGGAGAAAAATCCCCGATGGACCGAGCGGCTCTCTGGCCGGCGAATGCGCGCGGGACTAGGTCCGCCCGGGGCGCGGCTCGTCGTCGTTTTCGAAAATCGAGCCGGAGGACACCGGCGCGGTGCGCCAGTTGAAGCGGATGGTCAGCGCGCGGAAGACGAACGTGAGCACGACCGCGACGATGGCCGCGCGGTTGGCGGACATCTCGAGGTTCACGCTGCAGAAGACGAAGGTGACGGCGCCCGCGAGCGCGGTGAGCAGGTAGAATTGGCCGGGCTTGAAAACGAGCGGCTCCTCGCGGCAGAGCAAGTCGCGCAGGACGCCGCCGCCGACGGCGTTGACGACGCCGACGAGGATGGCGGCGGGCGCGGACAAGCCGGCGTGGAGAGATTTTTGGACGCCGAACGCCGCGTAAGCGCCGAGGCCGAGCGCGTCCACGACGGCGATGAGGCGCGCGAAATGATGGATGCGCGAACCGAACAGGATGCCGCACACGACCGCCGCGCCGATGAGTTGGATGTAGCGCGGGTTGGTGAGGAGCGGGGTGGGGCCTTGGACGAGGAAAAGTCCGTCGCGGATGAGGCCGCCGCCGAGGCCCGTGACCAGCGCCAGCGCGAGCACGCCCACAATGTCATAGTGCCGCTTGATGCCGGCGAGCGCAGCCGACAGGCCGAACGCGAAGGTCGCGCCGTAGTCGAAGAGCACCGGAAGATCGAATGTGCCGCGGATCACGTGGGCTAAGTGGTTGTTTTGACGAGAAATCCAAGTAGCTTCCCTTGCTGTCCAACGCAACTGCGGGCTGTGCCCTAAGGCTCCGTGCGCTCATCCGTTGATTCTGGGTGAAACACTTCCCTAGGGTATGTGTCCCATCCGTCGGCCCTCACCAACCATGAAGAAATTCCTCGCCATCGCCTTGCTGGGCGCGACCGCATTGTCGGTTTCCGCGCAGACGTTTCGTCCCAACGCCGTCAGCGGCGCCGTGCTCGGCGGCATCGCTGGCGCGGTGATCGGCAACAACAGCGGTCATGGTAACGGCGGCAAGGGCGCGCTTATCGGTGCCGCGGCCGGCGCGGTGCTCGGCGCGGCGGCGGACGACGCCAACAGCTCGCGCTCGGCGTGGCGCGGCGAGTCGCGGACGAACGTGCGCGTCGGCGTCGGCTACGGTTACCACGACGGCTGGGGTCGTCGCGATCACCGCCGCCATGGTGGCAGCTACGGCTACTGGAACGTCGGCTACCGGCCGTTCACGCCCTACTACGGCTATTACTCTCCGCGCTACTCGGCTTGGCCGAGCAGCTACTACGGCACCTACGACTACCCGAGCTACGCCTACAGCTACCCGAGCTACAGCTACGACACGGGTTACTACGGCTCCGGTGACAGCGCCCTCGGTGGCGCGCTTGTCGGCGCCGGCCTCGGGGCGATCATCGGCAACAACACCGGCAGCGGCAACGGCGCCCGCGGTGCGCTTTGGGGCGCGCTCGCCGGTGCGGTCCTCGGCTCGACCCGCGACGCGGCCGTCGCGCGTCCGTATCGCCGCGTCGTCCCGGCCCGTGCTTATGCGACCGAGGTCGTCGCCGCGCAGCCCGTGCAGCAGCAACAGCAGCCGCAGCAGGTGACGATCATCAACAATTACTACGGCAACTCGTCGCCGATGAGCAGCGCGAACAGTCTTTTCGGGCGTTGACCGCGCCGTCGCGCCTTCCGTTTTTCGTTACCAAGCACCCATGAACCCTCGTCTCCTGATTGTTTCCTCCTGCGCGCTCGGCGCCGCGGTTCTCGCGGGCTGCCAACAACCCGTCGGCGGCGTGCAGAATCCCAACGGCGTCCCCGTGACTGAAATGCGTCCCGATGAACGCGGCTTCGTCGCCGGCACCGGCGTCGAATCGCAGGACCTCGTCACCGTCACCGACAAGATGGTCCGCGGCATCCTCGGCATCCCCGAGGTCGCCAACGCCAAGACCACGCCGCGCGTCGTCCTCGAGCCGGTGGTCAACGAGACCCGCTTCCCGATCAACAAGGACATTTTTCTCACCCGCATCCGCTCGAACCTGAACGAGCATGCCGCCGGCCGCGTGCGCTTCCTCGATCGCGAAATGATGAAGACGCTCGAACGCGAGCGTGAACTCAAGATGAACGGCCAGGTCACCGCCAGCAGCGACCCGAACGTCGTCGAGTTCCGCGGCGCCGACTACTTCCTCACCGGCAAGCTCCAGGGCATGACCACGCGCACGTCCGCCGGCGTGAGCGACTACGTCCTCTACAGCTTCCGCCTGACCGACGCCCGCACCAGCGAGATCGTCTGGGAGAGCTCCGCCGAGATCAAGAAACAGGGTCTCGAGGACGCCGCTTATCGTTGAGCGTGACGCACGGCGGTTTGCCGTGCTCACTTTCTCGCGATGTCGCGTCTCCGCTCCATGGGGCCACGGGCGATTCTGCTCGTGGCCGTTGTCGTCACCCTCGCCGGTTGCGTTGGCCCCGCGCTGCCCACCGACCAACTGCTCGTCACCAACGACCCCAAGCTCGCCGGCACCGTCGTGCGCGACAAGGTCCTCTGGCAATACCGCCTCGGCCTCGCCGCGCTCCGCGCCGGCGCCTACGACGAGGCGAAAGAGCGCTTCGACGACGCCATTCTCACCATGGGCGGCATCCTCGCCAACCGCGAGGACGCCCAGCGCGCGCGCAGCCTGTGGTCAGGCGAAGAGCGCAAAACCTTCATCGGCGAACCCTACGAGCGCGTGATGGCCTATTACTACCGCGCGCTCCTCTACTGGCGCGACGGCGAACCGGATAACGCCCGCGCCTGCTACCGTTCCGGCCAGCTCATCGACAGCGTGGCCGAGGAAGGTGATTACCGCGCCGACTACATCCTGCTCGATTACCTCGACGGACTTGCCAGCGCCAAACTCGCCGCCGACGGCAGCGACGCGCTCCAACGCGCGGAGAAAAACGCGAAGCACACTCTCCCCGCCTACAATCTGAAGGCCAACGTGCTCGTCTTCGCCGAGTGGGGCCAAGGCCCGCTCAAATACGCCGACGGCGCCTACGGCGAGAAACTGCGTTTCTCCGAGCGCGAGTCCGCCGCGCGCCGCGCGCGCCTCGAAGTTGCCGGCCGCACGTTCGAACTCGCACCGTGGGACGACCTCTACTTTCAGGCGACGACGCGCGGCGGCCGCGTGATGGATTACATCCTCGGCAACAAGGCGGTGTTCAAAGGCGCGACCGACACTGTGGGCGACCTCTCGTTGATCGGCGCCGCCATCGCCCACGAACGCGCCGAGCGCAAACGCGACGAAGGCGAGAGCAGTCGCGGCTCCGACCAAACCGCCGTGGCGCTCGCCGCCATCGGCCTCCTGAGCAAAGCGCTCTCCGCCTCGACCGTCGCCCACGCCGACCTCCGCGCTTGGGACAACCTGCCGCGCTACCTCGGTTTCACCGCGCTCAAATTGGCTCCCGGCGATTACCCGGCCAAGATCACCTACCTCGACGCCGACGGCCGCGTGCTCGATGCCCACACCCGCGATTTCACTCTGCACGTGCCCGCCGACCGCGATCGGGACACCGTCCTGTTTCTCAGCGAATTAGCAAAAAACCCCGCCGCTGGGTGAACTTTCCCCTCTGGCGCTGTCCAACACCTCAACACCAGACCGCTCCGTTATGAACACCGTCAAGACGCCCCTCTGCCTCGCCGCGTTGGCCGCCACCGCCTTTCTCGCCGGTTGCCAGCAGCCGCCCGGCCCATTCCTCCCGCAGGAAACCACCCGCTACACGCTCGAGAGCACGGAGAAATTCGTGCTCATGGATCGTCCCACGCAGATCTCCGTCACCTGCACCGGCCTCCAGGAACGCACCACGAGTGACGGCCGCCTCGAGGTCCTCGCCAACATCAAGAACCGCGAAGCGCGCCGCATCCAGGTCCAGATCCGCTGCGTGTTCAAGGACGACGCGGGCTTCTCCACCGGCGACGAAACGCCGTGGCAGACGCTCATCCTCGGTGAGAACGCGACCGAGACCGCGACGTTCACGGCGCACACCAACGCCGCGCACAAATACACCATCGCCGTCCGCCAGGCGCGCTGAGCCGACCATGAAACACACACCCGCTCTCGTTTTCCTCGCGGCGATCGGCGCCGCCGTTGCCGCCCACGCGCAATCCCGCACCGACGGCGAACGCCCGCCACTCGCGCAGCAAGTCGTCGCCACGCCGCCCTCGCTCGCGCCCACCGATGCCGGGCAGAAACTCTACGCTCCGGAAAATCGCTCGATCGTCGCGCCGGAGCAGGCGCGTGCGGTCGTCGACAAATTCGCCGAAGCCTACGGCAAGCTCGGCAAGCCGCGCCTCCTGTTCTACGTGAACCGCGACCTCGTCGACGCCAGCTCCGGCCTGCGCCTCACCAAACGCTCAGAGCGCACCGAAGCCGATCGCGGCGAAACCAAGAGCGACGTCGATGCCGCCGCGCAGCCGACCAACGCGCCGCAGGTGCAGGTGAACGTGAACTCCGGTTCGCAGCCTGGCACCGTCGTCGCGGCCGGTCGTGGCACCACGACCTCGACCAAGGAGCATGTCTCCGCCGAGAACACTTACGAATCCAGCGGCGCGACCAAGGAAGCGCTCGCCGACAAGCAGACCGTGCGCGACGTCGAGCGGCTCTTCGGCCGTCCGTTCCGCGCTGCCGGAGCGCAGCTGGCCGATCAACGCGTCGCCGCCGCGCTCATCGCCGACAAACCCTTCGATCACTTCACCGCGTCCGGCAACGAGCAGGCCCGCAAGGACCGCGAGGCGCTGGCCAAGGTCGCCGACATCGTCATCGAGGTTCTGATTTCCAGCCGCGAGATCCTGCTCCCGAAGGTTTCGGGCGACACGACGACCGTGATCCCCGACATCCAGGCGACCGCCATTCGCCTCAGTGATTCCGCCATCGTCGGCCAAGCCAGCTCGCGCGACGTGATCGGCAAGGATCGCGATGCCGGCCGCATCGTCTCGCGCTTCGATGTGCAGGATATCGCCGAAGCCACCGCGCTCGCGCTCATGGAAGACATGGCGCTCGGCGGGAAGTAGGCCCAGCGCTCTCCGCCTCGCAGACTCAAGCCGCGCCATCACGCGGCTTTTTTTGCGCCCTACGCCTACGGTCGAGCGCTGTTGGTCGCCGTGGATTTGACTCGGTGGTTGTCGGTAGATTTTGTGCCGGCGTGATCCACGCGCGCGCCATCCTCCCGCTCGCCGGCTTGCTCTTGTTCGTGGCAAGCGGCTGGACCGCGGAGTTGACGGATACGATCGACGCAGCGCGGCTCGACCAACCGCTCCTGGCCCGCGCCATTTTCGACGAGACTAACCGCGTCCGCGTGGAGCTCGGCCGCAAGCCTTTCGCGCGGGAGCAAAGGCTGGATGAGGCCGCCGACACCCAGGCCAACATCGGGGCGCTGTTCCGCCCGCCGAGCCACACCAATCCGTTTCCGCTCATCGCCACGCCCGAGGATCGCGTCCGGTTCGCCGGACTGGATCCGTTGCGAGTCTCGGAGAACATCGCGCTGCTCTCGATCTACGACGTCCCGAGAAACACGACCGTCTACTGGCTGAAAAACGATTCCACGCTACGCGACTCGCGCACGGGCGGGCCGGTGCGCTTGCACACCTACGCGAGCTTCGCGAAAGCCATCGTGAGCGAATGGATGAATTCACCGGGGCATCGCGCCAACATCGTGGATGAAAAGCTGCGTTATCTCGGCTGCGCCGTGCGCGCGTCGAAAAGCAAGGATGACATGGACATGATTTTCGCCGTGCAGGCCTTTTTTACGCCGCGCCGCAAAAACGCGTTCGCGCAAAGCCAGCGCCCGCCCGCCAACGACGGACCCCTGCGCAGCCCAGGCGGATACTGAGCGGTCTCAGACCTCGACTTGCAGCTGCGCGAGAGCGGCGAGCTGGCGGGCGCGTCGGTCCTCGCGCTGGCGGATGGCGGCCGGCACGGCCCGCGACTCGCAGTCGGCGATGCCGCAGCGCTCGCACGTGTCGCCGACGAGCGCGCTGGGCAACGTGGGATCGTTCCAGAAATTGACGGACTTCTTGAGCGCGTCGTTCATCACGAACCCGAGCGTGACGCAGGAGTTCATCTCGGGATTGGCCGAGCGCGGGTGCGCGAGCGAGATGGAGAAGTATTCGTCGTTGCTGGCGTAGAAGCGCGAGCGCTGGGCGCCGGCGACGATGAGCGCGGAGCCTTCGCGGGCGCGACGGGCGTCGAGTTCCACGAGCGAACGGAGCGAGACCCAGCGGCGGCAATAGTGCTCGTTCACGCCGACGCTGTGCGTGCCGTGCATGCGCTGGTAGTGCAGCTCCTTGCCGATGCGGACGTCGGTGGTGCCGCGGTGGTGGTCGAAGCGCACGAAATACATCTGCTCGAGGCCGAAGAAGCGCGGCACGATTTGCGAGAGGCGGTGAAAGAACATTTCCGGCGTGGCCTGATAGCGGCGGTTGATCGCCACGAGCATGTTGCCGTCCCATTGCGTGCGGGCGAAGAACTGGCGCAGGTCGGACACGAGCAGGTGGCGGTCGAGCAGCATCGCGCCGGCGAAGTAGGAGCCGCGGAAATTGTTCAGGAGCTGGTCGAACGAGGTGACCTTCACGATGGGCGAGGTCGTGACCGGCTCGACGAGGTCCATCTCGCGGTAGCCGATTTCGCGCGCGAGGAGGAAGGCCTGTTGCCAGAGCGAGAGCCGCGAGTTGAGGAACATGCGGGGCTGCGGCGACTCGCCGCCGAACGTGACCGCGCGCATGTCCTGGAGATCCGGACGGTTGGGCAGCGCGGAGTCGTCGATCGTGTAGCCGTAGCGTTTCGTGAGGTGTTCGCGGAGCTTGGCGAGATCGGGCGTTTGCGTGCGCGCCCATTCGTGCTTCGAGCGGAATTTCTCCGCGGTGAGCTCGATGTCCTCGAAGTAGTTCTGGTTCTGCTCGACGTAGGAGCGCATCGCGGCGAGCAGCAGGTGCTCGATCGTGACGTCGAAGCGGTGCGCGATCTTCACGAAGGTGTCGAAGAGCGCGCTGATTTTCTCCGGCGAGGCGGACATCATCTCGAGCAGGCCGGTCGGCGTGAGGCCGAAAACTTCGAGCGGGATTTCCTCGAGCACGCCGGACTTCAACACGCCGGAGAGCGGGTGGAGTCTTTCGCCGAGCTGGAGCGAGACGAGTTCGTCGTAGGTCGTGCCGAGGGCCTTGGCGAGGGCGAGGATCTTCTCGGGCTTGGGGTATTTTTTCCCCTTCTCGATTTCGTTGAGGTAGGAGATCGCGAGGTCGGCGCGCGAGGCGACGTCCTTCAGCGGGAGGCCCTTTTGCTTGCGCAGCTGGCTGAGTTTGAGGCCGAGGATGAAGCGGAGGTTTTGCTCGCTGGGCGGCGACTTGGCGGGCGAGGCGGGTTCGGACGTATCGGAGAGCGGGCGCATGGGCGGTTGAATTGGCAGAGTGGGAGCGGATAATTTGCCGTAATACGGCAAATCGCGGTTTCAGACGTCGAGGAAGAGATCGGGATAGAGCCGGGCGGCGTTCGCGGGCTCGACGGCGTAGCGGTCGAAGTTGGTCTGGCCGCGCTCGCGGAGGAGATCCTCGTCGAGCAGCGTGCGGCCGTTGAGCGAGCCATCCGCGGTGGTGAGGATCGCGAGCGCGGCGTCGGCCATGATGTCGGCGGTGCGGGAGAAGCGCATGAGCTCGGCGCCGACCGCGAATTCGATCGCAGCCGTCGCGATCGTGGTGCGTGGCCAGAGGGTCGTCACGGAGATGCGATCACGGCCGAATTCGTCCGCCATGCCGAGCGCGAGGAGCGTCATGCCGTATTTCGAGAGCGTGTAGGGTGCGTGGGGAGCGATCCAGCGCGGCTTGAGGTTCAGCGGCGGGGAGAGGCTCACGATGTGGCCGCCGCGACCGGTAGCGCGCAGGAGCGGGAGGGCGTTTTTCGCGCAGACGAAGAGCGCGCGGGCGTTGACCTCCTGCATGAGGTCGAAGCGTTTGATAGGCGTGTTCTCGACGTTGGTGAGCGAGATGGCGCCGGCGTTGTTCACGAGGGCGTCGAGGCGGCCGAATTTCTGTGCGACGGCGGCGAAGGCGTCCTGCACGGCGATCTCGTCGCGCACGTCGAGTTGCAGCGGCAGCGCTTCGCGGCCGAGCGCGCGGACTTCGTCGGCGACCGTGTGAATCGTGCCGGGCAGCTTCGGATGCGGCTCGGTGGTCTTGGCGGCCACGACGATGTGGGCGCCCGCTTGAGCGGCGGCGAGGGCGATGGCGCGGCCGATGCCGCGGCTGGCACCGGTGATGAAGACGACTTGATCGGCGAGGGGAGCGGTCATCGGGTGAAAACGAGTTCTTCCATCGGGGCTTCGTGCGCGCCGCGGCGTTTGATGTGCACGGTGAATATGAAATGCGCGGACACCTGGCCGGACTCGTCGACGAGGTTGAGGGTGAAGTTGCGGTCGAGCTTGGCGGTGTGGCGCAGGGCCTCGCGGATTTCCTCGATCTCGTGCTTGCTGACCCGGGCGTGCGCGAAGAGGTCGCCGCGGCCCGGGCGCTTGAAGTCGATTTGGGCGGACTTCATCCACACGTGGTAGTCGGGGCCGAGATTGGCCGCGACGATCACGGCGTGCAAGGGGTCGACCGCCGCATACATGGCCCCGCCGTAGATCGTGCCGTGGAGGTTCCGCGTGCTGCGGTTCAGCGGGAGCCGGACGATGATTTCCCGGAAGTCTTCCGCGATGCGCACGACGCGCGCTCCCGATTGTCGGTAGGCGGGGTAGCGATTGAAGCGCCACCGGAGCAGTTTCATTTTCCAGGATTCAGCCATGTCGCGGACTTGCGGAGCGGTCGGGTTGTTTACGCTTGGAGCGAACTATCTGGGCACTTTTCGTCAATGGCGAATTTTCGCTTGCACACGATAAAAGGCTAACCAAGGTGCGCTTGCGAACTACCCCTGACGTGCGCTTTGGCGCCGTTCCGCTATGTCCCCCACACAACTCACCACGCACTGGCACCGCCTGGATCGCGACCGCACGCGCGCGCTCCAAGGCGAGAAACTCCACCGCTACCTCCGCGACTGCGTGCTGCCGTTTTCCAGCCACTACCAGCGCCTCTTCGCCCAAGCGGGCTTGACCGCGCGCGATGTCCGCTCGCTGGACGACCTCGCCAAGATCCCCTTCACGACCAAGGAGGACCTCCTGCCGACGCCCGAGAACCCGCGGCGCGCGCTCGAGTTCGTGTTGAAGCCCGACCCCGCGGTCCTGCGCAAGCGCCCCTCGACGATCGTCCGCGCGCTCCTGCGTGGCCCCGCGCGCGTGAAGGAGGAACTCGACCGCGAGTGGCGCCCGACGTTCATGACGGCCACGACCGGCCGCTCGACCGAATCGGTGGCGTTCCTCTACACGCAACACGACATCGCCCACCTCGGCCTCGGCAGCGGCCGCATCGCGGAGCTCGGCGGGCGCACGCGTGACGATCGCATGCTGAACATGTTCCCCTTCGCGCCGCACCTGGCGTTTTGGTATATGTTCTACTCCGGCATCGACCGGAACATCTTCTGCCTTTCCACCGGCGGCGGCAAAGTCATGGGCACCGAGGGCAACCTCCGCGCGATGCAGAAAATCCGCCCGACCGTCATCACGGGCATGCCGACCTTCCTCTACCACGTGCTCAGCGAGGCCGTGAACGAAGGCCTGCGCATCGAAGGCGTGAAATGCGTCCTCCTCGGCGGCGAGAAAGTCGCCGAAGGCACCCGCCGCAAACTCGCCGAGCTTTGCGCCCAAGTCGGCTCACCCGACGTGAAAGTAGTCGCCACCTACGGCTTCACCGAGGCGAAGCTCGCGTGGGCCGAGTGCCCGTTCACGCCCGGCCACACGCCGCCGGGTTACCACCTGTTCCCCGATCTCGGCATCTTCGAAGTGATCGATCCCGAGACCGGCAAGACTGTCCCCGACGGCACCGGCGGCGAACTCGTCTACACCCCGCTCGAGCAGCGCGGCACCGTCGTCCTCCGCTACCGCACGGGCGACCACATCGAACAGGGCATCACCTATGAGCCGTGCCCGTATTGCGGCCATCGCATGCCGCGCCTCATGGGCCGCATCTCGCGCGTGTCGGATTTCCGCGCCATGCGCTTCCAGAAGATCAAGGGCACGATCATCGACTTCAACGAGCTCGAGCACGCCCTCGACGACGTGCGCACCATCGGCTCCTGGCAGATCGAGATGCGCAAAGTGAACGACGACCCGCTCGATCTCGACGAGATCCACCTCCACGTCACGCGCGCCAGCGATCTGCCCGAGGAGACGCTGCGCACGCAGATCAGCAACATGCTCCACTCGCACTTCGAGATTCGACCGAACAAGATCACCTTCCACACCGCCGAGGAGATGCGCACCCTGCAGAAGGTGGGCGTCGCGTTGAAGGAACAGAAGGTCGTCGACAATCGCCCCAAGGCCACCGCCGCGCCGCACCAGCCGCCGCCGGCATCCCGCCTCCAAACCGTGAAATCATGAAAGAACCCCTCTACATCGTCGACGGCGTGCGAACGCCCTTCGCCAAAATGGGCACCACGCTCGCCGCGTGCGACGCCGCCGAACTCGGCCGCACCGCCACCGCCGCGCTGCTCGCCCGCACCGGATTCGACCCCGCGCTGATCGACGAAGTCGTCTTCGGCTGCGTCGGCAACCCCGTCGACGCGGCCAATGTCGCGCGCGTCATCGCGCTGCGCGCCGGCATTCCGCAAGCCGTCCCCGCCATCACCGTCTCGCGCAACTGCGCGTCCGGTTTCGAGGCGATCACGCAAGCCGCCGACAAGGCCGCGGCCGGTCGCGGCGACATCTTCCTCGTCGGCGGCGCCGAGAGCATGAGCAACTACCCGCTCATCTACAACGAGGGCGCCGTGAAGAAGTTCGCCGCGCTCGGCAAAGCCAAGTCGCTCGGCCAGAAGCTCGCCGCCTTCGCCGCCTTCCGTCCGAAGGACCTCTTTGCGCCCAAAATCGCCCTTATGCTCGGCCTCACCGATCCGGTGTGCGGCCTCGGCATGGGCCAGACGGCGGAAAACCTCGCTCGCGACTGGCGACTCTCGCGTGACGCCCAGGACGAGTTCGCGATGCGTTCGCACCAGAAAGCCGAGGCGGCGCGCGCGAAATTCAAGGAGGAGATCACGCCCGTCTATCCGCGCCGCGGCAAGGACGCGTCGGCCGTCGACGCCGACAACGGCATCCGCGAAGGCCAGACGATGGAGGCGTTGGGCAAGCTGAAAGCCGTCTTCGAAAAACGCGGCGGCACCGTCACCGCCGGCAACGCCTCGCAAGTCACCGACGGCGCCGTCGCGCTGCTCGTCGCCACCGAAGCCGGCGTGAAACGCCTTGGCCTCACGCCGCTCGGCAAACTCACCGGGTTTGCCTACGCCGGCTGCGATCCCACGCGGATGGGCATCGGTCCGGTTCACGCCTTCGCCAAGGCCGAGAAACTCACCGGTCTCACGCTCGCCGACGCCGATCTGATCGAAATCAACGAAGCTTTCGCCGCGCAGGTGATGGCGTGTTGCGCCGCCGCGGCGTCCGACGACTACGCCCGCCAGCACCTCGGACGCGACCGCGCGCTCGGCGTCATCCCGCCGGAGAAACTCAACGTCAACGGCGGCGCTATCGCGCTCGGCCACCCGGTCGGCGCCTCGGGCGCGCGTCTCGCGCTCACCGCGCTGAAGGAACTCAAACGTCGCAACGCTCGCCGCGCGCTCGTCTCGCTCTGCGTCGGCGGCGGACAAGGCGGAGCACTCTGGCTGGAGGTCGTATGAGCAACATCACTCTCACTTTCGAGCGCGACGCCATCGCCACGCTCACTTTCGACCGCGCCAATTCCTCGGCGAACGTCTTTGACGTCGCCACGCTGCACGAGCTCGACGCCCACCTCGCCACGCTCGAGAAGCGCGGCGATCTGAACGGCGTCGTGCTCGTCAGCGCGAAGCCAAAGATCTTCGTCGCCGGCGCCGATTTGAACGCCTTTGCCGGCGCCACCGTCGCGCAGCTCGGCGACATCGTCGACCTCGGCCATCGCGTTTTCCGGCGGCTCGAGGCGCTGAAAATCCCGTCGGTCGCCGCCATCAACGGCGTGTGCCTCGGCGGCGGCTGCGAACTCGCGCTCGCCTGCGACTGGCGCGTCGGCTCGACCGACAAGTCGACCAAGATCGGTCTGCCCGAGACGCAACTCGGCATCCTCCCTGCGTGGGGCGGCTCCGTGCGTTTGCCGCGCCTCATCGGTCTGCCGCAGGCGCTCGGCATCATTCTCACGGGCAAACAACTCGTGGCGCAACAAGCGCTGAAGGTCGGTTTGGTCGACGAGGTCGCGCATCCCGAATACCTCGTCGCCGCCGCGCGCCAGCAACTGGCCAAGGGCAAGCGCCCGACGCCCGCGCCGCGCGGCTGGATGAATTCCGCGCTGCTCCGCCCGATCGTCGTTTCGAAGGCGCGCAAGGATGTCCTCGCGAAGACGCGCGGCCATTATCCGGCGCCGCTCAAAGCCATCGATGCCGCCGTCGGCGCGCTCGGCCAGCCGCTCGAGACCGCACTCGCGATTGAGAAAGCCGCATTTCTCAGTCTCGTGCAGACGAGTGAGTGCCACAGTCTGATGAGCATTTTTTTCCTGCAGGAGCGCGCGAAGAAATTGAAGGCCGCTGACGCCGACGGCGCCGCGATCCGGGTGAAACGCGTGGCCGTGATCGGCGCGGGCGTCATGGGCGCCGGCATCGCGCAATGGACCAGCTCGCGCGGTTACCCGACGATCCTCAAGGACGTCGCGCCCGAGGCGCTCGCGAAGGGCCTCAAGTCGGCGGAGAAAATCTATCAGGACGGCGTGAAGAAAAAGAAACTCACGCTCGCCGAGGCCACCGCCGCCCTCGACCGCATCACGCCCGTGCACACCGACGTGCCGTTCACCGGCGTCGATCTCGTCATCGAGGCCGCCGTCGAGAAGCTCGAGCTCAAGCAGAAGATTTTCCAGCAGCTCGAGCGACGCGCCGGTCCGCAAACGATCCTCGCGACGAACACCTCCGCGCTTTCGATCGATGCCATCGCGGGCGGCCTCGCCGATCCGACGCGCGTCGTCGGCATCCATTTCTTCAATCCGGTGCATCGGATGCAGCTGGTCGAGATCGTCCGCGGCCCGCGCACTTCCGCCGCCGCGCTCGATACCGCGCTGACGTTCGTGAAAGCCATCGGGAAACTCCCGGTGCTCGTGAAGGACAGCCCCGGCTTCCTCGTGAACCGCATCCTGCTCCCCTACATGGTCGAGTCGGTCCGGCTGTTCAACGAGGGCGTCGACGCCGCGCGCCTCGACCGAATCATGCTCGATTTCGGCATGCCGATGGGCCCGCTGCGCCTCACCGACGAAGTGGGCCTCGACGTCGCGCAACACGTCGCCGTCGATCTCCAGAACCGTCTCGCGAAGCCCGTGCCGATCAACGACACGCTCGCGCAGATGATCGCGAAAGGCTGGCTCGGCAAAAAATCCGGCACCGGCTTCTACGTTTTCCCGAAGGAAAAGGGCGCGAAGGAAACACCGAACGAAGGCCTCGCGTTCCTCCAGACCAACGGCAAAGGCCGCGCGCAGGACGACGCCACGCTGCTCGACCGCATGGTGCTCGTGATGGTCAACGAAGCCGCGCGCTGCCTCGAGGAAGGCGTCGTCGCCGCGCCCGAGGATGTGGACTTCGGCATGATCTTCGGCACTGGCTGGGCGCCGTTCCGCGGCGGCCCGTTGCGCTACGCCGACGCGCGCGGAGTAGCGGACGTTGTAGCCCAGCTACAGAAACTTCAAACGGACGTGGCGCCGTATTTTGAGCCGTGCGCGAAGCTGGTCCATATGGCCCAATCGCAGGCCCGTTTCTACCCCTCCCGCTGACTTCCCTCCACGATGTCTCACACCCTCGTCATTGCTGAACACGATCAGGGCACCCTGAAGACGGCGAGCCTCGCGGCCGCCGCCGCCGCGCAAAAAGCCGGCGCGCCCTTCGACATCCTGCTCCTCGGTTCCGGCATCGGTGCCGCCGCGGAGGCCCTGCGCCACGCCGGTGCCGCGGCCGTGCTCGTCGCCGACCACGCCGACCTCGCGCAGCCGCTCGCCGATCGCTACGCCGCCGTCGTCGCCGACGTCGTCCGCGCGCGTGGCGCGAAGCTCGTCCTCGGCGCCGTCTCGACGTTCACGAAGGACGTCCTTCCACGCGCTGCCGCGCTCGTCGACGCCGCGATGGTCAGCGACGTCATCGGTCTCGACAATGCATCCGGCACGCTCGCGTTTCGCCGCGTGATGTTCGCCGGCAACGTCATCGCCACCGTCCAGCTCGAGGGCGAAGTGCGTTTTGCCACGGTGCGCAGCGCGGCGTTCTCCGCCGCGACTCCGATCGACGCGCAATCGCCGGTCGAGACCGTTGCCTTCGACGCCGCGAAACTCCCGCGCTTCGCCACATTCGAAAGCCGCGAGGTGAAGAAGAGCGCGCGGCCCGACGCCACCGAGGCACGCATCATCGTTTCCGGCGGTCGTGCCCTCAAAAACGCCGAGGATTTCGAGCGCCTCGTCGGCGGTCTCGCCGACACGCTCGGCGCCGCGGTCGGTTCGTCCCGCGCGCTCGTTGATGCGGGCATCACGCCCAATTCCCTGCAAATCGGCCAGACCGGCAAAATCGTCGCGCCCGAACTCTACATCGCGGTCGGCATTTCCGGCGCCATCCAGCACATGGCCGGCATGAAAGACACGAAGGTCATCGCCGCGATCAACAAGGACGCCGAGGCGCCGATCTTCGAAGTCGCCGACTACGGCCTTGTCGCCGACGTCTACGAAGCCGTTCCCGAGCTGATTCAGAAACTCAAGAAGTGAGCACGCGCGGCACAGAACGATTTGCCGGAGGTAGGGCGAGGCGTCCCCGCCGAGCCGCGGCTCACCGAGGACGGTTCGCCCTACCGCAAGCCCACCCATGACCCCGACCCGCGAGACTTTCGGCAACATCCCGTTGTCGTCGCAGCTGGCGTTCTACGCCCTGGCCGCGGCGTCGATGGCTGTGTTTGCGTGGGGCGTCTATCGCCGCTGGAAGCTCTGGCGGCTCGGCACGTCCATCAACGCGCGCGATTTGATCACCGGCAGTCTCGCGGCCGTGTGGCAGAAGATTCGTGGCGGCGCGAAGCGCGTGGCGGTCGACGCGGGCGCGCAAAAGCGCGTGTTCGGCCACGGCATCGGCACGTTCGCGCACGTCAGCATGTATGTCGGCTTCATGGCGCTGTTCGTCGGCACCGTGCTGCTCGAGGCCGACAACGTTCTCTCGCACATCCACCACGCGCTGAAATTCCACGAAGGTGCCTACTACGTCGCCTACGAATTCACGCTCGATGTGCTCGGACTGCTGTTCCTGCTCGGCACGCTGTTCTTCCTCGGGCGCCGACTGGTGAAGCCACCAGCACTCGGACATCGCGCGACCGATTGGTATGTGTTGCTCGGCTTTCTCGCGATCGGCGTGACCGGCTACATCGTCGAGGCGTTGCGCATCCTCTGGCAGCAGCCGACGGGCATCGGCGCGCACTGCTCACCAGTCGGGCTCTGGCTCGCGGGCGTGCTGCATCTCGACGTCGCGGCGGCGCGCTCCTCGCACTTCCTCGTGTGGTGGATCCACTCGTTCCTCGTGTTCGGCTTCATCGCCTCGATTCCGTTCACGCGGCTCTTCCATTTCGTCGCGGGACCGATGCACATCTTCCTCGCGAAAAACGTCCTCGGCGCGATGCCGCCGGTGACGATGGAGGAGGTCGAGGCGACAGGTCGCGTCGGCCCGGCCGACATTCGGCATTTTTCCCAACAACAGCTCCTCAGTCTCGACGCCTGCATGGAATGCGGTCGCTGCGAGGAAGTCTGCCCGGCCTTCGCCACCGCCAAGCCGCTCTCGCCCAAGCGCGTCGTGCAGGACCTCAAGGGCGCGATGGAGAAGACCGCCGCCGCGCTCGCCGCCGGCAAGGAGGCCGATGTGCCGCCGTTGCACGGCACCGTGATCGCGCCCGAGACGCTCTGGAGCTGCACGGCTTGCAGCGCCTGCGTGAACACCTGCCCCGTGCGCATCGACCAGCTCACTTTTATTCTCACGCTGCGCCGCCATCTCGTGGCCGAAGGCGCGCTCAGCGGCACCGCGGCGACAGCGCTGCGCCGCATGCAATCCAACTCCAACCCTTGGGGCCTGCCCGCCGCCGAGCGCACCAACTGGACCGACGCCCTCACGCCGAAATCATGAGCACGCCCGCTGACCTTCCCGCCGCGCCGACCGTGAAGGAGAATCCGTCCTTCGAAATCCTCTATTGGGTCGGCTGCGCCGCTTCCTACGACCGGCGCGCGCAACGCATCGCGCGTGCGATGGTGCGGTTGCTGCGGCACGCCGGCGTGAACTTCGCGATCCTCGGCAAGGAGGAGAAATGCACTGGCGACTCCGCACGCCGGCTTGGTGATGAATTCCTCTTCCAAGAGCTGGCCACGGCGAACATCGAGACGCTGAACAAATACAACGTGAAGCGCATCGTCGCGCACTGCCCGCATTGCGTGAACGCGCTGCTGAAGGATTACGCGCAGTTCGGCGGCCACTATGAAGTCGTCCACCACACGCAGCTTCTCGCCGAGCTAATTAGCGCGGGCAAGCTGCCCGCCGTCGCCGGCGCGAGCGCGCCTGCCGCGGCCGGCGCGGTGACTTACCACGACCCCTGCTATCTCGCTCGCGTGAACGGCATCCACGAGGCGCCGCGCGAAGTGCTGAACACCGCCATCGGTGGCCAGTCGCTTTGCGAAATGAAACGCAATCGCGCCAACACTTCCTGCTGCGGTGCCGGCGGCGGCCGCATGTGGATGGAAGAGGATCCGAAGCAGCGCGTCTCCACGCAGCGCGCGGGCGAAGCGCTCGCCACCGGCGCCAAGACCGTTGCGACGGGTTGTCCGTTTTGCCTGACGATGATGTCCGACGGCGTCGCCGCGAACGGCGGCGAGGCGCGTGTCCTCGATATCGCCGAGCTGCTCGTGGAGCGCCTCGGCCTCAATCCGCCTGCCGCGCCCGCCAATAACGCCCCCGCCACTTCTTAACCCCCGCTCCCCATGGCCGAAAAAGAACTCCCCGCGCACCTCATCGGTGGCAACTTCCTCTTCAGCGACACCAAGCCCGAACTCGTCTTCACGCCCGAAGACCTCGGCGGCGACGAACGCGAGATGGCCGCGACCGCCGAGAAGTTCATGGACAAGGACGTCCTCCCGCACCTCGAAGCGCTCGAGCACCGCGAGGAAGGACTCGCCCGCAAAGTCTTCACCCAAGCCTGCGAACTCGGCCTGCTCGGGCTCGAAGTCCCCGAGCAATACGGCGGCCTCGGTGTCGGCAAGGTCGCGGCCGTCGGCGTCGCCGAGCAGTTGAGCCGCCTCGCCGGCTTCGGCATCACGTGCGGCGCGCACAGCGGCATCGGCACGGGCCCGATCACGTTTTTCGGCAACGACGCGCAGAAAGCGAAATACCTCCCGAAGCTCGCCAGCGGCGAGTGGATGGCGGCGTATTGCTTGAGCGAAGCCGGCTCCGGTTCCGACGCGCTCGGCATGAAAACCAAGGCCGTGCTCTCGCCCGACGGGAAACACTACATCCTCAACGGCGCGAAAATGTGGATCACCAACGCCGCGTGGGCCGACGTGTTCGTGATTTTCGCGAAGGTGGACGGCGAGCACGTCACTGCGTTCATCGTCGAGAAGACGTTCCCCGGCGTCTCGACCGGACGCGAGGAGCACAAGCTCGGCCTCAAGACGTCGTCCACGCGCCGCGTCATCCTCGAGGACACGCCGGTGCCTGTCGAAAACGTCCTCGGCGAAGTCGGCAAGGGCGCCTACATCGCGTTCAACATTCTCAACCTCGGCCGCTTCAGCCTCGGCGCCGGCACGATGGGCGGAGCGAAGGACATGCTGCGCGTCGCGGTCAAATATGCCGGCGAGCGCCAGCAATTCGGCAAGCCGCTCGTCACGTTCGGCATGATCCAGCACAAGCTCGGCGAAATGGCCGCGCGCATCTACGCGATCGAGTCCGCGCTCTACCGCACGGCGAAGCAGATGGACGACGTCAAGGCCACCGGCGAACTCGTCACGACGACCAAGCCCGGCTATTTCCGCGCCATCGAGGAATTCGCGCTCGAGTGCTCGGCCGTGAAGGTCGCCGGCTCGGAGATTCTCACCTTCGTCGCCGACGAGGCGCTGCAGATCCACGGCGGCTACGGCTTCACCGAGGAGTATTCACCCGCGCGTGCCACGCGCGACGCGCGCATCAATCGCATTTTCGAGGGCACGAACGAGATCAACCGCCTGTTCATCCCCACCAATCTCCTGCGCCGCGCCGCCAAGGGTAAGCTCGCGCTCATGGCCGCCGCGATGGGCGCCTTCGCCGAGGCGCAGAAGGAACCGCCTTCGGAAAAATCCGGCGATGACCTCGCGACCGCACAATTCCTCCTCGGTCGCGCGAAGAAGGCGGTGCTGCTGCTCTTCGGCGGCGCGCACCAGAAATTCGGTGACAAGATCATCCACGAGCAGGAAGTCCTCGCCGTGCTCAGCGACATTTGCATCGACCTTTTCCTCGGCGAAAGCGCCGTGCTGCGCGCGCTCAAGGCGCGTGCGCGCGGCGGCGCTGCGGCGGCGGTGCAGGCCGACCTCGCGCTCACGTGGGTGAACGACTCCGTCGCCCGCATGGAAAACCGCGCGCGCGATGCCATTGCGCACATGGCCAGCGGCGACGAGCTGAAGATGCAGCTCGGCCTCGCGCGCAAGATGCTCCGCTGGACTCCGCTCGACACCGTCGCGATGCGCCGCCGCATCGCCGCGCGCCTCCACACCGTCGGCAGCTACTCGGCGCTGATCGCCGCGAAATGAGAATGTCGCGCTTAGTTCCTCGTCATGTAGGAGCCTGCTTGCAGGCGACTGCCGGCAACGCTGCCAATGATGCAGCTGAACGTTCTTTGTCGCCTGCAAGCAGGCTCCTACAGACCAATCCTCGCTGACTGCCGATTATGAAAATCCTCGTTCCCCTGAAACGCGTTCCCGATCCCGACACGAAGATCCGCGTCTTCGCCGATGGCTCCGGCATCGACACCGACGGTGTGAAGTTCGCCGTGAATCCGTTCGACGCCATCGCCATCGAGGAAGCACTTCGCCTGAAGGAAAAAGGCGCCGCGACCGAAGTTGTGGTCGTCACCATCGGCGGCGATGAGTGCGCGGAGCAGCTGCGCAGCGGTCTCGCCATGGGTGCCGACCGCGCGATCCTCGTGAAATCCGCCGCGTCGCTCGACTCGCTTGCCGTCGCGAAAGTGCTCGCTGCCGTCTACAAGAAGGAGGCGCCCGGCCTCGTGCTCATGGGCAAGCAGGCGATCGACGACGATTCGAGCCAGGCCGGCCAGATGCTCGCGGCGCTGCTCGGCGTCGGACAGGTGACGTTCATGTCGAAACTGGAAATCGCGGGCGCGACCGCGCGCTGCTCACGCGAGACCGACGCCGGCATCGAAACGCTCAGCGTCGCATTGCCCGCCGTGCTCACCGCCGATCTCCGCCTGAATGAGCCGCGCTACGTCTCGCTCCCCGGCATCATGAAGGCGAAGAAGAAGCCGCTCGAGGAGACGACCGTCGACGCGCTCGGCGTCGCTGCCGCGAGCCGCACGAAGGTGCTGAAGCTCGAGAAACCCGCCGGCCGCAAGGCGGGCGTGAAGGTGAAGACCGTGGACGAGCTGATCGCGAAACTCCGCGACGAGGCGAAGGTGCTGTGAAAAGGGTCGCGAAAGAGGGACTACGAAACAAGAAACCTGAGTTGGCAAAAGACCAAGGCGCGGTGAATGAGCACTACCTGCTCGCACGATGCGTTGTGGACTTCATGAGGCGCTTTGAGGAAGCCCGGAGCATAGCAGATCAGTTCGCTGCCGTAGTAGAATCGCTACGGGCGAGTAACTCGGAGCGGAAAATGAAACAGGCGCTCGATGAGTTGCTGCAGTGCGTTGATCACTTTGATCCACGTGACCTCGCTGCGTTTGAGGCGTTTGTTGCGGCGCGAGGCTTAACCTATTCTAGACGAGTGCGACGGCGACAGATCGAGAAGCTGATCAGGAAAAGAAGTCTAAAATCAGACGAAGAGTATTATCAGGTGAGGGAATTCGTTGAACGTGAGCACATGAATCCGAAAGAATCCGATCAAGTGAATCGCGGGATCCGTCTGATCGAGGCATACGAAGTCACAAAGAAGCCGCAGCCAATTCGTCACCGGCGGGACGAGAGTTAACAATAAGACTGAGAGGCCGGTCGGAGACCGACCCTACTCCGGACCGAAGGCCTGGATGCCGGTCTGCGCGCGGCCGAGGATGAGGGCGTGGATGTCGTGTGTGCCTTCGTAGGTGTTCACCGACTCGAGGTTCATCACGTGGCGGATGACGTGGAACTCGTCGACGATGCCGTTGCCGCCGTGCATGTCGCGGGCGAGGCGGGCGATCTCGAGCGCCTTGCCGCAGGAGTTGCGCTTGATGAGCGAGACCATCTCCGGCGTGGCGCGGCCTTCGTCCATCAGGCGGCCGACGCGGAGCGCGCCTTGGAGCGCGAGCGCGATCTCGGTCTGCATGTTGGCGAGTTTGAGCTGAATGAGCTGTGTGGCGGCGAGAGGGCGGCCGAATTGCTTGCGGTCGAGTGTGTATTGGCGGGCGGCGTGCCAGCAGAACTCCGCGGCGCCGAGCGCGCCCCACGCGATGCCGTAGCGCGCCTTCGTGAGGCAGCCCAGCGGGCCTTTCAGGCCTTTCACGTTCGGGAGGAGATTCGCGTCGGGGACGAAGACATCGTCCATCATGATCATGCCGGTGGGCGAGGCGCGGAGGGAGAATTTGCCTTCGATCTTCGGCGCGGTGAGGCCGGCCATGCCTTTTTCGAGGATGAAGCCGCGGACCTCGCCATCGTCATCCTTCGCCCACACGACGAAGACGTCGGCGACGGGTGAGTTGGTGATCCAAGTCTTGGTGCCGCTGAGCTTGTAGCCGCCGTCGGTGCGGCGGGCGCGAGTCGCCATGCTCGCGGGATCGGAGCCGGAGCCCGGCTCGGTGAGACCGAAGCAGCCGACGATTTCGCCCTTCGCGAGGCGCGGCAGAAATTTTTGCCGCTGTTCCTCGGAGCCGTAGGCGTGGATCGGGAACATCACGAGCGACGACTGCACGCTCATGACCGAGCGATAGCCGGAGTCCACGCGCTCCACCTCGCGCGCGATGAGGCCGTAGGCGACGTAGCTGACGCCGGCGCAATCGTAGCCGTTGATGGTGGCGCCGAGCAGGCCGAGTTCGCCGAAGCCGGAGATGATGTTGCGGTCGAATTTCTCGTGGCGGTTCGCCTCGATGATGCCGGGCATGAGCTGGCCCTGGCAAAAGTCGCGCGCGGAATCGCGCACCATGCGTTCTTCTTCGGTGAGCTGGTCTTCGAGGAGGAACGGATCTTCCCAACGGAACGACGGCTTCTTGGCGGGGGTGGTCATGGGGGAGGCCGCCACCCTACGACGCGCTGCGTCGCGCGCAATTCAACTTCCGCGAACTAGCCGATAGGCGGTGATCACCGGATAGTCCGCAGCGGCGAGATCGTAGGTCGCGAGTTCGTCGAGCGCGACCCATGCGATCGCGATATGCTCGTGCGGGTGCGGTGCGGGCGAGCCGGGCACGAGTGTGCAGACGAAAGGAATCATCTCGATCACGACGCGTCCGTAGTCGTGCGTGAACGGCGGCAAAGCGTGCGTGATCGCGATGTCGCAGCCGAGTTCCTCGCGAATCTCGCGCAAGATGGCGGCGGCGGGGTCTTCGCCCGGCTCGACTTTCCCGCCGGCAAATTCCCATTTCAACGGGAGCAGTTTGTTTGGCGGGCGCTGCGCGAGCAGGACGAGGCCGTCTTTTTCGATGACCGCGCAAACGACTGGAACAGGCTGATTCACGCGAGGTTTTGAACCGGCCCAATGCGCGCGCTGCAACTTTTCTCGGTGGTGCCGTGTTGTTGAATCACCATGAAAACTTTCCTCAAAGTTCTCCTCGCTGCGGTCCTCCTCATCGTGGCGATCAAGTTAAGCCCGATCCTCTTCGTCGCCGCGCTGGCCGGTCTGATTGTGGCCGCCGTGCTGGGTGCGGTGGGTATCTCTCTCCTCGCGGCGCTGGTCGCGGTGGTCATCGCCTTCGCGGTCGCGCTGTCGCCGATCTGGATTCCGGTCCTGTGCGTGATCGGCCTCGTCAGCCTCTTCCGCCGCAACGGCAATGCGACCCCCACGCCGCCGCCCGCGGCGAATGTCCCGCCGCCGATTCCGGCCTGATTTTCTGCAAGCAACAGGGGTAAAGCAACGAACGGCGGCCTTTGCGGGCCGCCGTTTCCGTTTGCGCAGGTTCCTTGATTCCGACGGGGCGGCATGCCTGACTGCGCGGCGTGTCGAAATCGAAAACCAGCTCCGCGTCGCCGGTGTCGCGCATCAGTTTTATCGGGCGGAGCAGTGGCGCAGTCAAAAATCTCGGTGGCTTTCGCAAGCAGCACCACACGTTGCCGGACGCAGTGAACGCGGCGACGTCGGCGTTTCTCGCGAAGCTTTGCGGGGGCGAACTGGCGGAGGAGGGCGAGGCGATGTTTCAGCGGGTGCGCGCGGCCTTCGGCTACAAGCGCGCGGAGCTTTCGTTGGACGTCGCGAGTCCGCACGCGGTGCTGACGGCGAAGGATTTTGTTTTCGAGATCGGCTATGCGTTGATCGAGCGCGAGCCGACGGAGTTCGAGGTTACGCGCACGCTGCACGGCGTGGCGTCATCTGCGGTGCTGGAGCGGACGGAACTGGACGAAGTGTTCGCCGGCGCGTTCGGCGGCATCGTATTCGGTCTCGGCAAGGGCGTGAGCGTCGAGGCGGTGATCGATGCGGTGGAGGAGCTGCCGGACGGCGCGAAGTTGACGGTGACTTATCCGTCGAGTTGCGCGCACTGCGTGTTGCGCGTGGATGGCGTCGCGGCGGAAGTGATCTGCGACGGCACGACGCTGGAGATGCGTTTCCCGAGGAGTGGTTCCCCGAGCGAACTGGCGCGGGAGTTTCTGGCGGTGCGGGATGCATTTGCGCTGACGAAGAAGCGCGTGCTGGCGGGGTTGATTTGAGAAATCTCTCTCGTCCGACAATCGCTTTGACGATACGGCGAGTCGCTGCCTTTCTCGGACTGCGGGCCAAACGCAACTAGGACACTATTGCTAAAATGGCCTCTATTCCCGCTAAGGTTGAAACTCGCATCAAAGAATCGCTGAAGAGATTTCAGCCGGTTCTGGCTCAAGCGAAGGCAAGAGATGTTGGCGAAGCTGACACGTCCACGCTGTGCAAGGACATCATCGCCGAAATGTTCGGCTTCGACAAATACTCCGAAATCACTGCCGAGTATCAGATCAAGAGCACCTACTGCGACCTCGCGATCAAGATCGAGGGCAAGTTGGTTCTCCTGATCGAAGTTAAAGCGATCAACACCGAACTAAAAGAGGCCCAGATCAAGCAGGCCGTAGATTACGGAGCCAACCAAGGCATCGAATGGGTGGTGCTGACCAATGCGCAGCACTGGCAAATCTACAAAATCACATACGGTCAGCCGATTGGCAGCGAACTTCTCGTCACACTGGACCTGAATACGCTGAATCCTAAATCGAAGGATGATGTCGAAGCATTGTTTCTTCTTTCCCGTGAAGCTCAGTCGAAATCACTTCTGAGCGAGTATCACCAACAGCGCCAAGCGCTGAGCCGATTCGCCATCGGAGCCGTTGTGTTAAGCGACCCTGTGCTTGCTGTGATTCGGCGCGAACTGAAACGGCTTTCGCCTGATGTGAAGATAGAGATTGAGGAGATTACGCACGTCATCACCGAGGAAGTAATCAAACGAGATGTTCTGGAGGGTGATCGCGCCGCTGAGGCCAAACGAAAGGTTTCCAAAGCCGCCTCGAAGCAACTTCGCGCCAAGCCCGAATCAGCTGAGGTCACACCGGACGCGCCGCCGCCGTCTGCAACAGTTACAGCTGCCGCTGCGACACCGCTTCCACCCTCTGCCTGATAGACTGCCAAGCAACCTTGAGTGGCGTGAAGCCACTCAAGTAACAAAAACGGCGCCCGTTGCGGGGCGCCGTGGGAGGAAAGAGAAAGATTGAGAGAAAGAGGAAAGAGCTTCCGCTTACTTGATCATCTCGGCCACGAAGGCGCGCTCTTCGACGAGCTCCTTGTTCGTCGCGGCGAGCTTCGACTTCGCGAAGTCGTCCATGGCGTAGCCGGTGATGACTTCGTAGCTGCCGGGGGTCGTCGTGCGGACGGGGACGCCGGCCCAGACTTCGGGATCGAAGCCGTAAACGCCGTTCGATTTCACGGCGATGGAGTGGATGGCGCCGGGCGTGACGAGCGAGCGGACGTGGTCGACGAGGGCGTTGGCGGCGGAGGCGGCCGAGGAGGCGCCGCGAGCGGCGATGATGGCGGCGCCGCGCTTGCCGACGGTTTCGCAGAAGGGGCCTTGGAGCCAGGCGGCGTCGTTGATGACGGCGGCGGCTGGTTTGCCGGAGATCGTCGCGTGGGCGAAGGCCGGGAACATGGTCGGGCTGTGGTTGCCGTAGATGAAGATGTCTTTGACCTCGGTGAGGTCGACGCCGGCTTTCTTGGCGAGCTGGGTCTGGGCGCGGTTCTGGTCGAGGCGCACCATGGCGGTGAAGCGGTCGGCCGGGAGGCGCTTGGCCTGCGAGGCGGCGATCATGCAGTTCGTGTTGGCCGGGTTGCCGACGACGGCGATGCGGGCATCGGCGGCGGCGACGGCGTCGATGATGCGGCCCTGTTCGATGAAGATCTTGCCGTTGTCCTTGAGGAGGTCGGCGCGCTCCATGCCGGGGCCGCGCGGCTTGGCGCCGACGAGGAGGCACCAGTTGGCGTCCTTGAAGCCGACGGAGGCGTCGGAGGTCTGGACGATGCCCTTAAGGAGAGGGAAGGCGCAGTCGTCGAGTTCCATGGCGACGCCTTCGAGGGCCTTGAGGGCCTTTTCGATGGGAGCTTCGATCAGCTGGAGGATGACCGGCTGGTCGGGGCCGAACATCGCGCCCGAGGCGATGCGGAACAGGAGCGAGTAGCCGATTTGGCCGGCGGCGCCGGTAACTGCGACACGGATAGGGGCTTTCATAGAGAGGGCGGGCAGTTAACCACGAATCGCGTGAAAAACACGCGCGAAGTTTGTCCGTGCGGCGAGTTTAGCCGGCTTGGCGCGCGGACCAAGGGAACTACTTTGTGCGCGCGGGAGGGCGACAATCCGTGTGTCAGGCGAACCGCGGCGCGAGTGCGGCGTGGATTTCCCGGACGAGCCGTTCGGTGGAGTCCCAATCGATGCAGCCGTCAGTGATCGATACGCCGTAGCGGAGCTTGTCCAACGGTTGCGGGAAGGGCTGGTTGCCGGCGCCGAGGTTGCTCTCGACCATGGCGCCCATGATGGAGGTGTTGCCGGCGGCGATCTGCTCGAGGACGGCGCGCAGGACGTCGGGTTGGAGCTCGGGTTTCTTGGCGGAGTTGTCGTGCGAGCAGTCGACGAGGATGGATTTCGGGAGCTTGGCGGCGGCGAGGAGCTGCTCGGTGCGCGCGATGTGCTCGGGCGAGAAGTTCGGGCCCGCGGTGCCGCCGCGGAGGACGACGTGGCAGTTCGGGTTGCCGCGCGTGACGATGACGGAGGATGCGCCGTCGAGGTTGATGCCGAGGAAGGTCTGGGGATGCGCGGCGGCGCGGATGGCGTTGATGGCGGTCTGAATGGAGCCGTCGGTGCCGTTCTTGAAGCCGAGGGGCATCGAGAGGCCGGAAGCCATTTGGCGATGCGTCTGCGACTCGGCGGTGCGGGCGCCGATGGCCGACCAGCAAATGAGGTCGGCGATGTATTGCGGGGTGATGGGATCGAGGAGCTCGGTGGCGGTGGGCAGGCCGAGGTCGAGGACGTCGCGGAGAAACGTCCGCGCGAGGCGGAGACCGGCGGCGATGTCGTGGGAGCCGTCGAGGTGCGGGTCCATGATGAGCCCCTTCCAGCCGACGGTGGTCCGGGGTTTCTCGAAATAGACGCGCATGACGATGAGGATGCGGTCGGAAACCTGGCGCGAGAGGGCGGCGAGGCGGCGGGCGTAGTCGCGGCCGGCTTCGGGGTCGTGGATCGAGCAGGGGCCGACGACGAAGAGGAAGCGGCGGTCGTCGGTGAAGATGACCCGATGGATGTCCTCGCGGGCGCGCGCGATCAGTTCGGATTGCGCGTCGGTCTTGGGAAGCTCCGCCAACAGTTGGGCGGGCGAGGGGAGCGTGCGGGTTTCGAGGACGTTGATGTCCGAGGTGCGTTGCATGCGAGGCGGCCAGATTGGTGGGCTTTGCTCGCGGCGGGCAATGGGGGGCTGACCTTTTGACAGGAAAAGAAAAGGCGGGCCGCCTACCCCTAAGCGGCCCGCCATTGCTTTCTTAGTTACCCCAAAACTCCCGCTAGGCGGGAGAAGCGAAAAGTGAGATTGCTTACGAGGTAGTTTGTTCCGACCGTCCGTCAAATCAAACGGTGGTCACCTGATAAAAGTCACTCGCCTGCCACAATTAACGCATGGGTCCATCGTCCGCCAACGTCGCTTTGCAAACGTTATCAGTCAGGGACTTGGAAGTCGCATCAGCCACGCTCCGGATAAGAGGCCCTGATTCTAATACGTTCCTTCAGGGTCAGTTCACCCAGGATCTCCGGAAGCCCGTCGGAGGCGTTTCGTATGGCTTGTGGTTGAACCAGAAGGGGAAATGCATCGCCGACAGCTTCGTTTTGCGGGTGGCGGAGAACGAATTCGTCATTTGGGCCCCGCGAGTCGAGGGGTCGGTAATTGGGCAACGTCTTGGAGAGTATATCATTGCGGATGACGTGGAGATTGTGGATGCGACTCCGGCCGTAGGCGGGGCGGCAGTGATTTGGGGCGATGGGGCGGCGGCGGTCGTCGCGAAGCGCTTCGGCGCTGCGCCGAAGCCGGACCGATTCATGCAGGGGCCGGACGGCTTGGTTTTCAGGGGACGGTTCGCGCGCGGGGAGAACTTCGTGTGCCTCACGGCGGACGCGGAGGCGACCGTGCGGGAGCTGGAGCAAGCGGGTGCGAGGCGCGGCACGCGGGATTCGCTCGAGGCCGAGCGCATTGCCGGTGCGTTGCCGGCGGTTCCGGACGATATCGGACTAAACGACCTGCCCAACGAAGGAGGTTTGGATGTCGATGCGATCTCCTACACCAAGGGCTGCTACCTCGGCCAGGAGGTCATGTCGCGCCTGAAGAACCTCGGCCAAATTCGCCGTCGGCTCATGGTGATTGCCGGTGCGGGCGGGCGGCCGGCCGCGCTCGCCTCTGTGCAGCAGGAGGGCAAGTCGGTTGGCCAGATCCGTTCGAGCGCGCGGGTGGGCGAGGGATTTGTCGCGACGGCGATGGTCTCGCTCGTGAGTTTCAACCGCGCCGCGCCGCTCGCGCTGGAAGACGGACGCGCGCTGGAGGTTTGTCATGGATGAACTGGCAAAACTGACCGCGCTCTGTCGCAACCTCGGCGCAGCCACCGAAGCGCAGGCGGAGACGATGGCGCGTCAGCTGCAAAAACGCGCCGACCAACTCGCCGCCGAGCGGGGCATCACGCGCGTCGCCGCGATGGAGCACCTGCTCAATCTCGTCGTCCACGGGCGACGCGGCGAGACGCCGCCGGGCTTCGCTCCGCCGCGTTCAGAATAGGAAACGCAGGCTGGCGAAGTAGGGATCGACCCAGCGGTGCAGCACGAAGAAGTAGAGCAGCGCCCCGAGCCCCAGCATCGGCCCGAAACTCACGTGCACGCCCAATCCGACGCGCTCCGTCTGTTGGCCGTCGGGCGTCTCGAGTCGCGCGCCCGCGGCAGCCTTGCCGAAGAACTGCTGCCACGCGCCCGCGAAGAGAATCCAGACGCAGCCGATCATCGCTCCGCCGAACATCGCGAACACCGCGCCCTGCCAGCCGACGAACGCGCCCAGCGCGCCGAGAAACTTCACGTCGCCGAAGCCCATCGCCTCCTTCTTGAGCACCGCTTCGGCAACAAGTGCGATCCACAGCACCAAGCCCGAGCCGACGAGCAGCCCGAGCACCGCGTCGAGCGTGCTGCGCAGACTCGCAACGAAAAACAACTCGTGCGCCTGCCCGTGCAGCGCCGGCAACGCCGCTGACAACACCACGCCGACCACGCCGCCGCCGATCGTGAACACGTCGGGGATGATCATGTGGTCGAGATCGATGAACGTTGCGCAGATCACGGTCGAGACGAGCACCATGCCTCCGAGCGCCTTCGCGGGCGGGAACAGCATCCAACACGCGACGAACAGCAGCGCCGTGAGTAACTCGATCGCGGGATAACGGAAACTGAACTGCCGTCCGCAACACCGCGCGCGTCCACGCAGAAGCAGCCAGCTCAGAATGGGAATGTTGTCGTGCCACGCGATCGGTTGGCCGCACGCGCAATGCGAGCCGGGCGTCACCACCGATTCATCCTTCGGGATGCGGTAGATGCAGACGTTGAGAAAACTGCCGACACACGCGCCGAACAGGAACGCGCAGAGCGGAAAAAACCACGGCCAGACGGCGGCGACTTCGTGGAATGTGGCGGCGTTCATCGGGCAAGGGCGGCGCGCATGACGTCCGCCGGGACCTCGGCGCCGGTCCAAATTTCAAGTGCGCGCACCCCTTGATGCACGAGCATCGAGAGGCCGTTGGAGTGGCGCAGACCGAGCGACGCCGCCTCGCGAAGCAGCGCGGTTTGCGGCGGGTTGTAGACCATGTCGTAGACGCTGAGACCGGCGGGCAGGCTCCGCAACGCGATTGGCGGCGGCTCGTCGGGCTTCAGGCCGGCGGACGTCGCGTTCACCAGCACGGCGCCGGCGGGCAACCCGGCGGGAGGCGCCGCGGGGTCGAAGCCGTGCAGCGGCACTTCGCGTGCGAGCGGGCGGAGCGCGTCGAGGAGCGTGTCGAGGTTGGCGCGCGTGCGGTTGCCGATCCAGAGCGACGCGCAACCCTGGCGCAGGCACTCGACCGCGGCCCCGCGCGCGGCGCCGCCGGCGCCGAGCAGGATCACGTGCGCTCCGGCGAGCGTGACGCCGAGATCGGCGCGCAACGCCGTGGCGAGGCCGTAGCCGTCGGTGTTGTAGCCGCGCCAGCCGGTGGCGGTGCGACGCAGCGTGTTGACCGCGCCGACGCTGCGCGCGCTGGGATCGATCTCGGCGACGAGTTCGAACGCGAGCACCTTGTGCGGCACGGTGAGATTGAGGCCGAGCAGGCCGGCGGCGTGCAGTCGCGGCAAGGCCTCGGCGAGGCGCTCGGGCGGCACGTCGAAGCGAAAATAGCGCCACGTCGCGAAGGCGCGGTCGCGCGCGGTCATCGCCTGCAGCGCGGCGTTGTGCATGCGCGGGCTGAGCGAGTGACCGATGGGGTGCCCGAGCACGGCGAGTGCGGTGCCGTCGAACGCCCACGTCGCGAGGTCGTCGAGCGTCAGGGTCGTTTCGCCGTTCCAGCTAGTCATGGGCCCCTTTGCATGGGCGGAAACGCGACCGACGCCGAGAATTATCTTCAGGGACTGGCGTGCCGTTCGTAGGTGGCGTCGAACTCGGCGACGAACTCAGCGAACAACCGCGCATGCGCCGCGTCGTCTGCGGCGGCGTAGTGGTTGACAAGGTTGCGGCACAGGCGGCTCAGCACCTCGCGCACGGGCGTGGGGGCGAGATCGGCGAGTTGCGGGGTGTGTTGCAACGAGCGGATGCGCTCGAAGACGTCCTCGGGAGAGAGCAGCCGGCCGCCGTTGAACGCGTCGACGAAGAACGGTCCTTCGGGCTCGTAGCCGCCGACGAGAAAATGGCCGGGCACGCCGACAGGTTCGAGTTCGAGTCCGATGCGTTGCGCGACCAGCAGGTAGACGATCGAGAGCGAGATCGGCAGGCCGAGGCGGCGGGCGAGCACCTGATCGATGAAGCTGTTCTTCGGGTCCGTGTAGTGATCGACGTTGCCGCGCAGCCGGTATTCCTCGAACAGCACGCGGTTGAGCACGCGCGCCTGCGTGCGCATGGTCGCGGTGCGCGGCATGAGCTTGCGCGCGCGAGCGGCGAAGGCGTCGAGCTGCGCGCAGACGGACACGACATCGAGCGCGGGATTCACCGTGCGGCTGAGGAGCAGGATGCCGGTCTCGAGTTCGTAGTTGAGCGACTGGATGAAGCCGCGGAACTCGGCCACGGGGTCGCTGAATTTCAACTCGCGCAGAAACCAGCCGGCGCTGAGCGCGGCGACGCGGTTGGGGCCGCGCGCGACCTCCTGCAGAAAGATCCGGCCGGCGTCGCCGAGCTGGAGAAACTGCGCCAGCAATGCCTGGCGGATGGCGGGGGATTCGTCGTCGAGGAGCGTGATCAACGCGTCTTTTTCGGCAGTCGTGAGCGTCCTCGGTTCCACGTTCAGGAGGGAAGTCGATTGCGTGAGAGTGGCAACGCGGAATCCCGCCCGGGACACACTGCGGCCGCTCCGCTACTCGCGCGCGCCGAACAGCGCTGTGCCGACGCGGACGAGCGTGCTGCCGGCTGCGATCGCGAGCGCGAAGTCGCCGGACATGCCCATCGAGAGTTCGCGCAGCGGCGTGCCCGCGCGCGCGGCCAGGTCGTCGCGGATCGAACGCAGATTCGCGAAGGTGCGGCGCGCGTGCTCTTCGGTTTCGGCGGGCGTGGCGCCGAGCGGCGCGATGGTCATCAGGCCGTCGATCCGGAGGCTTTTCTTCGCGAGCGCGGCGTCGAGCAGGCGCGGCGCGTCGGCGGGCTCGGCGCCGAATTTGGCGGGATCGTTGCCGGCGTTGATTTGGAGCAAGACGGGCAGGGTCTTGCCGAGTTCGGCGGCGGCGCGATCGAGGTGATTGAGGAGCTTCTCGCTGTCGACGCTTTGCACGCGGTCGAAGTGCTGCGCGGCGAGCCGGGCCTTGTTCGATTGGAGATGGCCGATGAGTTCCCAGTGCAGCGACGCGGCGCTGGCGCTGAGGCCGGCGCGTTTTTCGATCGCCTCCTGCACGCGATTCTCGCCCACGGCGGGCAAGCCATAGCGGGCGACATACTCCGCGGCGGCAGCGGGATGCGTCTTCGTCACGGGCAACAGGAGCACGTCGCGCGGATCGCGGCCCGCCTGTCGGCAGGCTTCGTCCATCAGAGCCCGCAACTTATCGGCGCGGGCTTGGAAGGTCTCGAAATCGATAAACATCTATGAGGGCCGCTTTTAGATTGGTTTCCAGATAAGTGCCGTTTATACGGGTGCTCCATTTCGCCGCCATGCAAATCGAAAACTTCAAGATTTTCGCGGACCTTGTGGAGACCAAGTCGTTCTCCAAGGCCGCGAAGTTAAATGGCATCACGCAGTCGGCGGTCAGTCAGCAGGCGCGCTCCATGGAGCGCAACTTCAAGACCCTGATGATCGACCGCTCGCAGAAGCAGTTCAATCTGACGCGTGAGGGCCAGCGCATCTACGACGCGGCGAAGGAGATCCTCCACGTCTACGAGAAGCTCCTCAGCGAGCTCCAGGAGATGAAGAAGGTCATCAGCGGCACGATCCGCATCTCGACCATCTACTCCATCGGCCTCCACGAGCTGCCGCCCTATATCAAGAAATTCCTGCACGATTACCCCTCGGTCAACGTGCGCATCGAGTATCGCCGCTCGAACCTCGTCTACGAAGACATCCTGCACAACTCGGTCGACTTCGGCCTCGTGGCGTTCCCGCAGAAGCTTCGCCAGATCGAGACGATCCCATTCCGCAACGACCGCCTCGTGCTCATCACGCACCCGAATCACGCGCTCGCGAAGACGACCGACGTCGACCTCAAGACGCTCGCCGGCCACAAGTTCATCGGCTTCGACCCCGACATCCCGACGCGCAAGGCCGTCGACCAGATTTTCCGCGACAACAAGCTCGAGATCACGCCGGTCATGGAATTCGACAACATCGAGACGGTGAAGCGCGCCGTCGAGATCGACCACGGCATCGCCATCGTCCCGCAGGCGACTGTCGTGCAGGAAGTGCGGCAGGGGACGCTTTCGGCCATCGCTTTCAAGGGCAAGGAATTCACCCGTCCGCTCGCCATCCTTCACCGCAAGGGCCGCGTGCTCACCCCGGCGATGAAGAAATTCATCGAGACGCTCAGCGCCGAGGCGGCCGCGGCCGACGCGGCGGCGTCGAAGCCGCTCGTCTGAGTGGAATTCGTCTTTGTTCGCATCCGAGCGCGCCCGCAACGGCGCGCTTTTGTTTTGCCGGGCAATGGCCCGGGAAAATTCGCTGGAAGAATCCGCCGGCCTGCATCCTCTCACGAACATGCGATCCCTCTTTCGTTTCCTCGTAGCCACGGCGACTTTCGCGGTGGCCAGCCTGATTCCCGCGCTCGCCGCGGATCTTCCCGTCGTCAAGAAGGCCCCCGAGATCAACGTCACGACCCTCGACGGCAAACCGCTCACCGCCGCCGACCTGAAGGGCAAGGTCGTGGTCGTCGATTTCTGGGCCACGTGGTGCGGTCCGTGCGTTGCGGAGATTCCCGGCTACGTCGCGCTGCAGAAGAAATACGGCAAGGACGGCCTCGTGATCATCGGGGTGTCGATGGACCGTCCACCGCTCGACAAGGTGAAGAAATTCGCCGCGAAGAACGGCATGAACTACGCCATCGTGATGGGCGAGGACGGGGCGCTCGCCGAAGCCTTCGGCGGCTTCGACGCGATCCCGACGACCTTCCTCATCGATCGCCAAGGCAACATCCGCCACCAGAAGACGGGTTCGATGGAGCACGATGAATACGAGGCGCTCGTGAAGCAGCTGCTCTGAGCCGCGCCGCGCTTTTGACGTTGAAGCCGGACCCTCGGGTCCGGCTTTCTCTTTGTTTCGCGTGAACTTCCCGCTGCATCTGCTGATTCCGGTCGCCTGCGCGCTGCTCTACGTGCTGGCGGCGCTCACCATCAAGCGCGCATCGGCGTTCGGCGTTGGCGTGTGGCGCACGAGCTTCGTGGCGAACTGGATCATGTTCGCCGTTTTTCTCCCGTGGTGGTTCTGGCAGGGTGGACGAATGCACCCGCTTGCGGACTACTGGCAACCCGCCGTGACCGCGCTGTGTTTCCTCGGCGGACAAATCTTCATCTTTCTCGCGCTGAGCAAGGGCGACGTCTCGGTCACGACACCGGTAATGGGCACGAAGGTGATTCTCGTCGCGCTTTTCAGCAGCTTGCTGCGCGTCGGCGACGTGCCGCTGAAGTGGTGGTTCGGTGCCGCGCTCAGCGCTGGTGCGGTGGCGCTGTTGCACGCCGGCGAGAAGCACGGGCAACGTCGCCACGTCGGCACTGCGGTGGCGCTCGCGACGGCCAGCGCGTTGTCCTACGGCCTCGGCGACGTGCTCATGCAGAAGTGGGTGCCGGCGTGGGGCACGGCGAGCTACTTCCCGGCGATGTTCTTCCTCGTCGGCGTCTACTCCTTCGCGTTCGTGCCGTTTTTCAGCGCGCCGCTGTCGGCGCTCGATGGCCAGGCGTGGCGCTGGGTTTCGCTCGGCGGCGTGTTTCTCGCGCTCAACAACGCCGGCATCGTGCTGACGCTCGGCATCTGGGGCGGCGCGACGGCAGTGAACATCGTCTACAGCGTGCGCGGGCTGTTCAGCGTGCTCGCGGTGTGGGCGATCGGGCACTGGTTCGCCAGCACGGAGCAACACCTCGCGCCCGGCGTGCTGCGGTTCCGTTTCATCGGCGCGGCGCTGATGATCGGCGCGATTGCCCTCGTGTTAGTCTAGCTTCGCGAAGGCTTCGCGCGCCCGCACCTTGGCGGGCTCGTCGTGCTTGCTGCGCGAGGGCATGGCGAGTCCGCGCTGCCAGGCGGTGCGTGCTTGGGCGGTGTCTCCAGTCGCAAGGTAGGCGAAACCCAGGTCGAGCCAGTGATTGAGTTCGTCGGGCTCGAGTTGGGTCGCGCGCTCCAAATGAGTTACCGCCTCGTTCGGGTTGGCCGGCGGCAAGCCGCCGTAGATGAGCCGGACGAGGAGACGCGCCGTGGCGCCGAGCTCGCTCACCTCGTAGTGCCAGCGTCCGAGGACGTGGTGCGCCCACGCGTAGGTCGGATCGATTTCGAGAGCGCGTTCGGCGTCAGCCTTAACGAGGCGCGACAACCGGATCTTCTCGCGCGTGCCGCTGTAGACGGCGAGCTTGCCGCGTGCGATGGCGACCGAGAGCACGTTGACGGCATTGCGCGGTTCGAGCGCGGCGGCCTTTTCGGCGTAGGCGAGCGCCAGCGTGGCGTAGCGGCGGCGCTCCTCGTCGGTCATCTGCTCGACGACCAAGTCGGAGTATTGCCGGGCAATTTTTTGCAGGATGAACGCGCTCTGGGGCACCTCTTTTTCCGCCGCGAGGAAGCCCGCGAGTGCAGCGCGCGAATCGAGCCGGGCCTCGGCGGCGAGCGCGTCCGCGAGCGACGTGGCGCGGCCGCTGGCGACGGCGCCGAGGGCGAGCAGAAGAATCGCGGGTAGCCGCCACATGCGGGAGTTACGCCCGACCGACCGCCTCGGGCGCACGAAAAATTGCATTTGGAGCGAAAGCGGCTGACTTGGCGGCATGCAACTTCCCCCGCGCATCGAAGGTGTCGTCGAAACCATCCTTTACGTCGACGACGTGCCGCGTGCGGTGGCGTTTTATCGCGATGTGCTCGGTCTGAATGTCCTGGGCGGCGACGGCGTGCGCTTTCAGGCGCTGAATCCCGGTGGCCGTCAGGTGCTGCTGCTCTTCAAGCGAGGTGGCACGCTCGTGTCTTTGACCCTGCCGGGAGGCGTGATTCCGCCGCACGACGGCAGCGGCTCGTCGCACATCGGCCTCGCGATCATGCACGAGGCCTACGAACCGTGGAAGGCGAAGCTCGCGGCCGCGGGCGTGTCGATCGAGAGTGAGGCGAAATGGGAGCGTGGAGGCCGCAGCATGTATTTCCGCGACCCGGACGGTCACTTGCTCGAACTCGTCACGCCCGGCATCTGGCCGAACTACTGAGGGCGCTCAGCGTTTCTGGAAGAGGTAGTGGCTGACGTGCCACTCCTCGCCGTCGCGGAACCACCAGAGCTCGGCGCAGGCGAGATAGAACACGCGCCACCACACCCACCAGCGCGTCGCGTTCTCGCGGCCGTAGGTGGCGGCGAAGAGCGGCAGGATCGCTTCGCGGTGTCGATCCATGTTTTGCAGCCAGTGCTCGGCGGTGCGCGCGTAGTGCGTGCCGTTGACCTTCCAGTCGCTCACGAGACGGAGGTCATCCTGAAACTGTTTGAACAGGTCGTGCGACGGCATCATGCCGCCGGTGAAAAAGTAGCGGCTCATCCAGTCGGTATCGTCGCGCGCCACGAAATGATACGGGAAACGCGAGTGCGTGAACACGTGGGCGAAGAACATGCCACCCGGTCGCAGCCAGCGCGCGATGTTGGCCATCAGACGCGGCCAGTTTTTCATGTGCTCGAACATCTCGACCGAGACGACGCGGTCGAATTGGCCCGCGGCGATGTCGAACTCGTTCATGTCGCAGGTGACGATCTGGACATTGGTCAGGCCGCGCCGTTTGGCTTCGCCGAGGATGTGAGTGCGCTGCGTGCGCGAGTGGGAGACCCCGGTGATCCGCGCAGCGGGATATTTTTCCGCCATCCAGAGCGTGAGCGAGCCCCAGCCGCAGCCGAGTTCGAGGATGTCGAGCCCGTCGCGGAGCTGCGCGCGTTCGCAGGTGAGCGCGAGCATGGCTTCCTCGGCTTCGGCCAGAGTTTCACGGCCGGTTGCGTAGAAGCACGAGGAGTATTTCAGGCGAGGCCCGAGGCAGAGTTCGTAGAAGCGCGTCGGCACCTCGTAGTGCTGCTCCTTCGACTCGGCGGTGTTGATCGCGATCGGCATCGCGCGCAACTCCTCGGCGAAGCGCACCGTGGCGGCGTTGGCCGACGGGGCGTCGATTTCGTGCAGGCGCTGGCGGAGCAGGCGGCGGATGCCGAAGCGGATGACCGGATCGGGCAGGAGATCGCGGCGGAGCAGGGAATCGATCATGGGAGATGGCGCGGAAACCACGGCACGAAGGCGCTCGTGGTTTGCTGGTAGCGGCGGTAGGCGTCGCCTTTCGAGCGGAGCGACTGTTCCTCGGTGAGTGGAATGCCGGTGACCCGCAGCAGGAGAAACAGAATCGATGCGGGAGCAACGAGGCCGAGCCAGCCCCACGACGAGCCAAGTGCGAAGAGCGCGTAGGCGACCCACACGAGCCATTCGAAGAAATAGTTCGGATGCCGGCTGTAGCGCCAGAGGCCGGCGTCGCAGACGCGGGCGCGGTTGGCTGGGTCGCGTTTGAAGGCTGCGAGTTGGGCGTCCGCGATGGTTTCACCGGTGAGGGCGCACAACCAGAGCGCCACGCCGGCGATTTCCAGCGCGGAGAACGCCGGGGCGGGGTTCACGACTGGCAGGAGAAACGGAAGCGTGAGGAGAACGATCGAACCGGCCTGCAGCTGGAAGAAGCCGAACATCTTCGGCGCAAAATTGCCGGCCCAGTCGCGCCGCAGCTGCACGTAGCGGCCGTCTTCCACGGGGTGGTGGCTCGCGACCCGTCGCAGCAAGTGCGTGCCAAGGCGTCCGGCCCAAAGCGTGACGAGCGCCGCCACGACCAATCGCCGCGGGAGCCAGCCCGGTCCGGCCAAGGCATAGAACCACGCGACCGGTGCGAAGGCGTAGGACCACGCGACGTCGACAATGCCGTAGTTGTCGATTCGCCGCGCAACGAAATAGAGCCCAGCGAAAGCGAGGCATAGCGCGGCGAGCGCGACGGAGGCGAGGAGGACAGCGGTCACTTCCCACTTACGGGTGAGCGGAGCGGGCGGATGCGAGGCGTTTCAGGATGGGCCGCGTCACGAGCCAGACGCCGCCCACCAAGAGCGGTAGGGAGAGAACCCAGGCGCTGAGGGCGTGCAGCCCCATGAGACCGAAGCGGGACCAAAACTCACGTTGGGAGGCGAGAAACACGCGGCTGACCTCCTGCGGATCGAAGGGCAGCGCTTCCGCACCGTAGAGCGCCGCGCCGAGTTTCACGTAGACGGGGATCAGTGCGAGCTGCACGGGCCAAAGGAGCTGATTGACGAGGTGAATGATCGGCTGGTTCAGCCGCAGTGCCGCCGCGGCCACGAAGCACAAGGCGGTGGTGAAGCCGAGAAAGGGAAACACGCCGCACGCGAGTCCGACGCCGAGGGTGAGCGCGATGCGGTCGGGCGTGATGCCTTGCGTGAGTTGCGCGACGATGGGTTGGACGACGCGGCGCTGCCAGAAACCGGGGCGCACGGGCTCCTTCACGCGAGAAGATAAATGCCCACGGAGATGGCGGCGAGTGCGCCGGGCAACGCGAGGCGGCCGTCGTTGCGGTGCGCGAAGACGTCGACGAGCGGGGCGTTCGCCGGCACGGCGAAGAGCTCGCGCAACATGTAGGTCGCCATGGCGATGTTGCCGAGCAACACGATGCTGACGAACCAGAGCACGCGGGCGCCGAGTGAGCCCTCTTTCCACGCCACCCAGACGAAGAAGGTGATGAACGCCCAATAGGCGTCGAAGAGCGTGGCTATCACCCACGGCTCGCGGAACGTGGCGCTGCGCGCAAACTCGCCGAGCGGCTGATGCAGGCTGGCCCAGCTCGTGACGGCGAGCATCGAGGCGATGACGGCGATGAAGAGAAAGCGGAGGAACCAAATCATTGAAGTAGCCAGTAGACGGGGAGGGTGGGAACGCTAGGCCCGCCGCGTGGGTGTCATCACGTGCTCGGCGGGCCCAGCGGTCCCGCCCTACCTCACGCGGCGCGGGTGGTCAGAAACTCAAATTGTTCGGGCGGGTGTGGACGGTTTGGACGACGGAGATGTTGCGGAGGGCGAAGGCTGCTTCGCAGTAGGCGAGGTAGTAATCCCACTTGCGGACAAACCGGTCGTCGAATCCGAGCGCGCGCACGCGATCGAGTTTCTGATGGAAGCCGTCGCGCCACGTGCGGAGCGTGCGCGCGTAGTCGCGGCCCATGTCCTCGAGACCGTGGAGCACGAAGCCGCCCTCGCGGGCGAAGAGGTCGTTGAGGCGATTGGCCGAGAGGAGGAGCGAGCCGGGGAAAATATGTTTCTGGATGAAATCGACGCCGCGGCGGAAGGCGTCGTAGCGCGAATCCGGGCAGGTGATGAACTGGAGTGCGATGAGGCCCTCGGGCTTGAGGAGACGGGCGCAGGCGGCGGCGTAGTCGCGGAGGAATTCGTGGCCGACCGCCTCGAGCATTTCGATGGAGACGATCTTGTCGAACTGGCCGGTGACGTCGCGGTAGTCCTGCAGGCGCACCTCGATGCGGTCGCTCAATCCCGCGGCGGCGATGCGTTTGACGGCGAGATCGTGCTGCTGCTGCGAAATCGTGAGCGTGGTGACGCGGCAGCCGTAGTGTTGCGCGGCGTGCAGGCTCCAGCCGCCCCAGCCGGTGCCGATCTCGAGCACGTGATCGGTCGGGCGAAGGTGGAGCTTGCGGCACAGCGCGTCGTTTTTGGCGACTTGGGCCTCGCGGAGCGTCGCTTCCGTCGACTGCCACTTCGCGGCGGAATACATCATCGTGTCGTCAAGCCAGAGGGAAAAGAAGTCGTTGGAGAGGTCGTAGTGCTCCGCGATGTTGCGGCGCGAGTTCTCGCGCGTGTTGGCGCGCAGCGCGTGGCTGAAGCGGTTGGCGAAGCGGAGCAGGTTGAGCGCGAGATTCTTCGCGCGTTTCGAGCCGGAGAGCGTGGGCGCGTGCTCGACGTTGAGGATGAACCAGCCGATGAGCGAGGTGAGGTCCGGTGTGTCCCAATCGCCGTCGATGAACGATTCGGCGAAGCCGATGTCGCCGCCGAGGAGGCATTGCTGGAAGAAGCGCGCGCGGCGGACGCGGAGCACGGCGCCGTTGGAGACGGCGGGAGCGACTTCGCGCGCGACGAAGGCGCGCTCGCCGAAGAGGCGGGCGGTGCCGTCGGGCAGCTCGACCCGCAGCTGGCCGCGCGGCATCTGCGCGAAGGCGTCGAGCACGGCGCGTTCGGCGAACGAAGAGGGGCGGGAAATTTCGGGGGCGAGCGACGGAGCGGTGGTGGCTTTGGACGAGCTCATGACTTGGCGGAGGCGACAGAGGCGTGGGGACGGTAGAGGTCGCGCTGATCGGCGGCGCGGGCGGCTTTCGCGAACCAAGGGATGCGCTTCAGCCAAAGAATCAAGGCGTGCCAGTGAATGAGGGTGATGACGCGCAGCGTGAGGAGCGGATATTTCAACGTGAACCAAGCGAGGCGCGCGTCGGTAAGGTCGGCGCGCGGGCCGTGCAACATGCTGATGAGCGAGCGTTCGCCAGCGATGTAGTCGTCGATCTGGACGGAGAGGCGTTCGCCGGGCGTGCGCAGCGTGAAATCGAACTCCACGTCGACGTCGGAGAAGGGCGAGACGTAGAAATTCTTCGGCGCGCGGAGATGAAAGGTCGTTTCGCCGGCGCGTTCGCTGACGTGGAACGGCTTCATCTCGCGAAAGGTGTTAGTCACTTCGGCGATGGCGGTGAGCGGCGCGCCGGTGCGGTCGAAGCAGAAGTAGAACGAAACGGGATTGAAGAGATAGCCGGCGACGCGGGGAAGCGTCACGAGGACGACGCGGCCGCCAGCGAGGTCGATGCCCCGGTCGGCGAGCCAGGCGAGGACGCGTTGTTTTAGGTTGAGGCCGGGCGCGGCGGCTGGGCGCGTCGATGACGTGGATCGCGGCGGGCCCAATGGTCCCGCCCTACCGCCAGCGTCGAGGTTGTGGAGGGGTTCGTGTGTCGGAAAGAAATCGGACTCGCGGAGGCTGTAGAGGTTGGCGCGGCCGACGGAAAAGAGGCGGAGGCGGGCGTGCAGCGACTCCAGCTCGTCGAGGTCGACGGCGAAGTAGAATAGCCGGTAGTCGAAGCGGTGAGGCTTCGGCGTGAGGCGGTGGTGCATCACGCGGCATTCGTAGAGACAGGAATTCACGTCGGACTCAGGCGGTGGCGAGTTCAGCGGCGGCGGTGGAGCCGTCGCTGCTCCATGGGTCGCGGCCGAGGAGGAGTTGGGCGAGGTTCACGGCGGAGAGCAGGCCGTCTTCGTGGAAACCGTAGCGCGTCCACGCGCCGCAGAAGAACGTCTCCGTGGCGCCGAGGGCGCGCGAGTTGAGCGTGGGAATCTCGCGTTGCGCGCGGATGGCGCCGAGCGTGAACAGCGGGTGCTCGTAGGCGATCGTGCGGAGGGTCTTTTTCGGATCGATGCGATCGGCTCCGTTGATGGAGACGAAATAGTTCTCGCGCTCGGAGACGCCTTGGAGGCGGTTCATCCAATAGATGGTCATCGGCTCGGCGACGCCGTGCGGGTCGCGGGCGATGGAGTAGTTCCAAGCGGACCAGGCCATCTTGGTGCGTGGCATGACGGCGTCGTCGGTGTGGAGCGTGGCGACATTGGGCTGGTATTGGAACTCGGAGAGCAGGCGCGTCTCGTCGGGCGTGGCGTCGGCGAGGAGCGCGAGGGATTCGTGGCCGTGCGCGGCGAGGATGACTTTGTCGAAGCGCTCGGTGCGGCGGTCCTCGGTGGTGAGGAGCGCGCCGTCGGGAGTGCGGCGCACGGCGATGACGCGTGCGTCGTGACGGATGCGGTCCCGCCAGGGTGTGGTGAGGCGCGTGACGTATTGTTGCGCGCCGCCGTCGACGGTCCACCACTGGTGTTGCGTGTGCAGGCCGAGGAAGCCGTGGTTGTGGAAAAAGCGGAGCAGTGTGCGCGCGGGGAACTGGAGCATCTTCGCCGGCGGCGTGGACCACACGGCGCTGCTCATGGGAATGACGTAGAGATTGAGGAAGTCGGCGCCGTAGCCGCGGCGGCGCACGTAGTCGGCGAGGGTGACGTCGGCCCACTCGGGGTGGTCGAGGGCGTCGAGCGCCTCGCGGTTGAAGCGGTCGATCTGCAGCAGCATGCGGTAGAACGACGGGCGCAGGAGATTGCGGCGCTGGCAGAAGAGGTGGTTGAGCGACGAGCCGCAGAACTCGAGGCCGGTGTCCTCGTGGCGCACGCTGAAGGACATGTCGGTTTTCTTCACGGGCACGTCGAGCTGCGCGAAGAGCCGCGTGAGCTGCGGGTAGGTCTCGTAGTTGAAGACCATGAAGCCGGTGTCGATCGGGAGCGGACGTCCTGTGCCGCGCTCGGGCACGGTGACGGTGTTGGTGTGGCCGCCCGTGTAGCGGTTCTGCTCGAAGAGCGTGACGTCGAAGTCGCGATGGAGGAAATGCGCGCAACCGAGGCCGGAGATGCCGGTGCCGACGATTGCGAGAGTGGGGCGAGCCATGCCCATCTTACGGGCGGATGGCGGGGATGGATTCAGCGCGCCGGAAGATTTCCGTTCCGCGGGGCGTCTGGCGACCGGTCTGGCGACGTAGCTAGGGTTTTCCCCAAGCCATGATATCTGAAGCGCGGATTGCCCTGCGATCGTTGGCCAAGACGCCGGGTTTCACGGCGGCGGCGGTGCTTACGTTGGCGGCGGCGATCGCGGCGGCCAGCGCGCTGTTCAGCGCGCTCCAGCAGTTTGTCCTCAATCCGGTCTCGTTGCCGGAGCCGCAGCGGCTGGTGCACGTTTGGTCGAGGAATGTGTCGCGCAACACGGATTTCCCGACGATTTCCTGGCCGCGGGCCGAGGCGATCCAAAGGGCGCAGACGAGCTGCGCGGTGGTGTCGGTTTCGGCGTTCGACGCCCGCACCTTGACCGGTGTCGGCGAACCCACGCAGTTGACGCTCACGCGGGCGGCGCCGGAATCTCACGCGCGAAGAAAGCGTCGCGGGCGGGGCGAACGCGATCATGCTGAGTCACAAAATTTGGCAGACTCGTTTTGGTGGACGCGATGATGTGGTCGGCACGACGATCCGTCTCGGCGGCGCTGCCTACCAAGTGATCGGCGTGCTGCCACCGCTGGGACGTCCTTTCGCGGAGGTGGACGGTGTCGTCGGAAAACCGCTCGAGCTGTCGGATGCGACGCCGCAACAGATCCAAAACGGCGTGGGCTACTTCGAAATCTACGCCCGATTGCGGCCGGGCGTGACGCTCGAGCAGGCGAATGAGGAATTGCGCACGATCGCGGCTAACGATGCGCGGGAGCAACCGGCGCGCGCGGATGCGGAGAACGTGAACGCGTATCACGAAGTGATCGACGACGTGGCGGGGGATCTCCGCCCGGCTTTCTACGCGCTGCTCGGCGCGGTCGTGGCGGTGCTGCTGATCGCGTGCGCCAACAACAGCCTACACCGTCGAAGGACAACCGGTGCGGCCGGCGGCGCAGCGCGGTCGCGCGGCGATGACGATGATCGCGCAATGGGCGGAGGCTGGCGATCCGGCCGCGGCGCGCGATCCAGCGGCGTTGCAGGCGGTGATGCGTCAAGCCGTGGCGAGCGTCGATCCGCAGCAGGCGATTTCGTATTTCTACACGTTGGATTTTCTGCGCGAGCGGGCGATGGGCGGGCTGCGCCTCGTGGCGGTGGGGTTGTTGCTTGGGTTGGCCGGTGCGATGGCGGCCTCGCGGGCGATCCGCAGCTTGTTGGTCGATGTGCCGGCTTTTGATGCAGGCATATATTTGGCGGCGGCGGGGCTGTTCGGCGCGGTGGCTTTGGTGGCGTGTCTCGTGCCGGCGTTGCGGGCGTCGCGGGTGGATCCGATCGTGGCCTTGCGCAACGAGTGAGGCGGGCAGGGCGGCAAAACAAAGCCCCGCGGTAAGGCGGGGCTCGGTGGGTCAGGCGCGCGAAAGGCGCTGGGGCGAAGTGTGGCTGCCGCTCAGGTCGTCGGCGGGAGCGGGTTCTGGTTTTGCGGGGAAGTCGCGGGCGGTTGCTGCGCGAGTTCGGAGACGTCCTTGTGGATCGCGGGGCCGTCTTTCTTCTGCATCTGCGCGGCGACTTCGGGCGAGTTCACCGTCGCGATGGCGATGGCGGCGGCGGTGGGAACGACGCGGCGGAGAGTGTTGATCTCCTCCTGCACGGAAGAAATGGAGACGCGGCGGATGGTGTCGGCGTGGGCGTTGCGCTCGGCTTCCTCGTAGATGGATTTCGGGACGGACTTGAGGCCCCAGATGAAGCCGGTGAGTGAGAGGGCCTTCAGGCCGTAGTAGGTGGGATCGATTTCCCACCAATAGAAACCGTTGCGCGTGGAGGATTGGTAGCGGTGGTGGTTGTTGTGCCAGCCTTCGCCGAGGCAGACGATCGCGAGGATGAAACTGTTGCGCGAGTCGTCGGTGGTGTGGAAGCGGCGCTTGCCCCAGAGATGGGTGAAGGAGTTGATCGACGCGGTGCCGTGGAAGAGGGCGGTGGTGCTGATGAAGAAGCCCCAGACGAGGAGTTGTGAAGCGCTGGTGCCCAGCGAGGGCGCGACGGTCTCGAGCAGCGCGCCGAGGCCAAACAGGCCGAGCGCGAAGAGCACGGGGACCACGATGTCGAAGCGGTTCAGCCAGACGAGCTCGGGGTATTTGGTGAGGTCCTTGACCTTCGAGTAGTCGGTGGGGAAGTTGCGCTTCGAGGTGATCCAACCGATGTGCGACCAGAGGAAGCCGTGGACGTGCGGCGAGTGGGCGTCTTCCTCGTCGTCGGAGTGCAGGTGGTGGTGGCGGTGGTGATAGGCCCACCAGAGCGGACCGCGCTGGACGGTGGTGCCTGCCCAGAGCGCGAGGAGGAATTGGCCAAAGCGCGACGTGCTGTAGGTTTTGTGCGAGAAGTAGCGGTGCAGGATGCCGGTGACGGCAAACATGCGCACGACGTAGAGGAACACCGCGGTCCAGACGGCGAACCAGCTCCAGCCCACCCAGATCACTCCGAGGCAGCCGAGGTGGAGCACGATGAACGGAATGCAGCGGACGAGGTTCACGCCGTCCGGCTGGGCGCGGATGGCTTCGGGGGATTCAAGGGTGTAGTCGGAATCGACCCACTGAACGAGCGAGGCGCCGAAGCGGCGGAGAGAAGCGAGAGGAGATGACACGAGACGGAGACGAGAGGTTGAATCCGGACGGAAGCTCCACCTCACGGTGGGCGCAAGCGCCCAATGCGAGCAGCGGAGATTTTGTTGCTGGTTTCTACGTGTCGCTCAGAGGCACGAAGGCAAAAAGAAAGCCGCCTCCGAGGAGGCGGCTGAAAGTGAAATCGCTGACGCGAAGCGGTGTCGATCAGCGCGGGCTGGCCGAACCTTGGTTGACCGGCTGCTCGGCCGGCTGCTGCTGCTGCTGGTCCTGGTCCTGCTGCTGCTGCTGCCCCGCATCGTTGCCCTGCTGCTGCTGCGTATTCTGCTGGGTGGCCTGCGCGACTTGCTGAGTGACACTCGGAGCTGCGGCCACAACGACGGGGTTTAGCGAAATGGCGGTGGCGCTTTGGGTGATAGCGTTCGCGATAGCCGGAGCGGCGGCCTGAACGGCGGGCGAGGCAGCAACGGTAGCGGTGCTCACCGCAATTTGCGCAGCCGTTGCGGGCGCAGCGGCGATGACGTTCGGTTGCGAAGCGACAGAGACCGCGGATTGTGCCACTTGGGCGGCGACCTGCGGAGCAGCGGCGGAGACGGTGGGGTTGGCCACGATCGAGGCGGCCGAGGCGGCGAGGCTGGCCGCTTGGGCGGGATTCGAGGCGGCCAGCGTGGTGGCGATCTGCGCCACTGTTTGGGCGAGGGCGGCGGCGGCGGCAGGTGTGGCCGTGTTGGCGGCTTGCGCGACGGCTTGGCCGATTTGGGCGGCCAGCGCGGGATTGGTGCGCGCCAGAGCCGCGAGCGCTGGGGCATTACCCGTGGCGATGGCCCGCTGGACCTGAGCCGCGAGCGGGGGCGGCAGAGCTTGGTTTGACCGGGGCGGCGCTCCAATATCCGGTGGCGGCGTGCCCTGGGCGAACGAATTGACGGAGGAAAGAACCAAACCGGCGGCGACGCCGAGGATCGAGAGTGTGCGTGTGAGTTTCATGGTCAGCGAGTGGGTCAACGTCGGATTCAATGACGAAAGGTTAGGAAGAACAAAAGCAAATTCTTTGCCCGCTTGGACATAGTTAGCTCTCCGGCTCAGTGGCGACGAGCAGGGAGAGCAAAGCGAGGATGATAACGGACACTAACATGACGGGTGTTTCGGTGCTGATTCAGAGCGACTTGAGCAGGATTTGTTCCTGCGCTCGCCGCTTGTGACGCGTGGAAGGGTCTGAATGGAGGCGGAGTGGTCGCGTGCGCAAGCAAATCGTGCGTCCTCCCAGTCCAATGGCCCATGTTACCAAACATCGCTGGCGTTTTCGGGTCTGTTGGCTCATCTTCGGCGCATGAAAGCTTTGCGCCCACTCCTAATCCTCGCGGGAGCGCTTTGCGGCACGTTGGCCTTCGCCGCCGAAAAGACCTCCACGCCGTCGCCCGTCGAAGTCACCTTCCAGAATCCGGCGGAATTTTCCGATTTCACCGACAGCTCGACATCGCGCGATTCCGGGCAGGAACATCTGATGGATCAGATGCGCGCCCACTTGCAGGATCGGGCTGCGGCTCGCCTCGCGCCGGGCCAGAAGCTCCAAATCAAATTCACGAACGTCGATCTTGCCGGCGATTTTGAGCCGTGGCGCGGTCCGCAGATGAACGACATCCGCATCGTGAAGGACCTCTATCCCCCGCGGGCTACGATCGAGTTCAAGCTGATCAACGCCGACGGCTCGATCGCGGCCCAGGGCGAACGCAAACTCCAGAATCTCGGTTTCCTGATGAGTTCGCCGTTCCCGCGCGACGATTCGCTGCGTTGGGACAAGGATATGCTGAACGACTGGCTCGCGCAGGAATTCCCGCGCAAGAAGTAACCGCGCGGCCGGTTGTGCTTTTTAAATCTTTGAGCGCCGCATGAAGCGGCGCTCTTTCGTTTTGGAGAACGGAGCACGCCTCGCCGGGCGCAGGAAAGTTGGCTTAACGTCTTCGCGGCAAGGGTCTAAAGGTCCGGCGTCCGGAATTGCCCTTGCGTTTACGCCCAGACCGTGGACTGTTCCCGCCGTTCGTTTAGAGTTTTCGAGTTAGATGACAGGATCTGGTGAGTCGTTGGCTGAGCTGCTTGGCTTAAGTGATGATTTGAAACCCACAGTGGGAACGGACTGGCAGCAGACGAGAGCCCTCAACGACATCATCACATGAGCAACTCCAAACTCTACGTCGGTAACCTCTCGTTCCAGACCACCGAAGAAGAACTGCGCGCTCACTTCGAGCAGTTCGGCGCCGTCACCGACATCTATGTCGCGATGGACAAGTTCACGGGCCGCCCGCGCGGCTTCGCGTTCGTGACCATGGGCACGCCGGAAGAGGCGAAGGCCGCCATCGAGAAGACCAACGGTGTCCAACTCGGCGGTCGCGCCCTCCAGGTCAATGAAGCCCGTCCGAAGGAAGACCGTCCGGCTGGCGGCGGCTTCGGCGGCGGCGGCGAGCGTCGCGGCTTCGGCGGCGGCGGTCGCGGTGGCTTCGGCGGTGGCCGTGGCGGCCGCGGCGGCGACCGTGGCGATCGCGGTGGCTTCGGTGGCGGTCGCGACCGTTACTAAGCCGTCTCGTTTGCGCCTCGCAAACTGACTGATTTTCGGGGCGGAGCCCAAGCGGCTCCGCCCTTTTGTTTTTTCCGGGCGAGTCACTCATCCGCTAGTTCGCTAGTCGTCGCCGCATTTATCATCCGCGTGTGCGAGCCCCAAGCTCGTCGCGCCCCTCGCGGGTTCCGCGCTCATCGCGGCCGCGTTTTCCATTTTAGCGTCGATCTGTGCGCGACAGTGGTTCGTTCCTCTCATGCCTTTTAAAGCTCTCAATCTCTCCGAGTCCGTCCTCCGCGGCATCCAAGCCGCCGGCTACACCGACCCGACTCCCATCCAACTCCGCGCGATTCCCGTCGTGCTCGGCGGCGGCGACCTCATCGGCTCGGCCCAGACCGGCACCGGCAAGACCGCGGCCTTCGCGCTTCCGATCCTCTCGCGCCTCGAAAAACACGCCGCCAAGCCGCGCGTGCTCGTGCTCGAGCCCACGCGCGAACTCGCCGCGCAAGTCGAGACCGCGTTCCGAGATTTCGCGCGCTTCACCGATCTCCGCACCGTCGCCGTCTTCGGCGGCGTCGGCTACGGCCTCCAACGCAGCGAACTGCGCAAAGGCGTCGACGTCATCTGCGCCACGCCCGGCCGCCTCATGGATTACGTGAAGGACGGTTCGATCAACCTGCGCGACATCCAGATTCTCGTCCTCGACGAAGTCGACCGCATGCTCGACATGGGCTTCCTGCCCGTCGTGAAGGACATCATCAGCCGCTGCCCGCGCGAGCGGCAGACGCTGTTCTTCTCCGCGACCGTTCCGCCTGAAATCCAGGCCGTCGCGTCCTTCGCTCTGCGCAATCCGGCGCGCGTTGAAGTCGGCGTGAACCGCTCGGTCAACCGCTCGATCAATCACGCACTCTATCCCGTCGCGCTCGCGCAGAAGTTCGACCTCCTAGTTGCGCTCCTCGCGAAAACCGATTTCGACAGCGTGCTCGTCTTCTCGCGCACGAAGCACGGCGCCGACAAGATCGCCCGCAAGCTCAAGGCCGCGAACCACAGCGTCGCCGTCCTCCACGCGAACCGCTCGCAGAACCAGCGCATCGAGGCACTCGCCGGCTTCAAGTCCGGCAAATACGAGGTGATGGTCGCGACCGACATCGCCGCGCGCGGCATCGACGTCGCCGGCGTCACGCACGTCATCAATTACGACGTCCCGGAAAATCCCGAGGACTATGTCCACCGCATCGGCCGCACCGGCCGCGCGCAGGCCGTCGGCGACGCGTTCACGCTCGTCACGCCGGAAAACGCCGACGACATCCGCGACATCCAGCGCTTCATCGGCCAAAAGATCCCCGAGCTTCGCCTCGAGGGCTTCGATTACCTGCCGTTCGGCGTCGCGCAGCCCAAGCAGCCGCGCGGTCAGCACGGCGGTGGCGGCCATCGCAACGGCGGCCATCGTGGGGGTGGTGGCGGCGGTGGCGGTGGCGGTCAGCGCGGTGGCTTTCGCGGCGGACGCGGTGGCGGTCACCCGAACCGCGACAGCAACGGCGGCAAAGTCGGCTTCAGCTTCCGCGGGCGCCGCTGAGGCGCGCGGACATCTTTGCGAATCACGAGGCGCACTTCGGTGCGCCTTTTTTGCGCGTGGACGAAGCTTGCCCGGCGACGCGGCAGGCTGTTCTGCTCGCCGGCCCCACCGGTCATGCCCGCTTCCGTCGCCGCAGTCCAAAAACACCTCGCGCGCCTCGCGGCGTGTCGCGCTTGCCCGCGCATGCACAAACCCGTGGTCGTCGGGCGCCCCGTGGCCTCGCGCATCCTGCTCGTCGGCCAGGCGCCCGGCGACAAGGAGCCCGTCCTCGGCCGACCCTTCGCGTGGACCGCCGGCAAGACGCTCTTCAAGTGGTTTAACGAAGCGCTCGGCTGGACCGAAGACGAGACGCGCGACCGCATCTACTTCGCGGCGATGTGCCGCTGTTTCCCCGGCAAAAAAGCCACCGGCGGCGACCGCGTGCCCGACGAAGACGAGATCGCTGCTTGCGGACGCTGGCTCGATGCGGAACTCGACCTCCTCGAGCCCGCGCTCGTGCTCCCCGTCGGCAAGCTCGCCATCACGCGCTTCCTGCCGCCCGCGCCGTTGAACGACATCATCGGAAAGAAATTCCGCATCGAGCACCGCGGCCGCGCGCTCGATTGCATCCCGCTGCCGCACCCGAGCGGCGCCTCGCCTTGGCACCGCATGGAGCCCGGCAAAACGCTCCTCCGCCAGGCGCTCGCGCAGGTGGCGAAACACCCCGCGATTCGCGCCTGCGTGTAACCCGGGGTTTTCGGTTGCGTCGTCTGGAGCGCGACGCTGTGTTGCGCGCACTATTTTCATGAAGTTTCGGTTCCGGCTTTTGCTCCTCCCACTGCTCGCGCTGACGTCGCTCGCGCTCGCGAAAACCAAGGCGACCACGCACGCCACGCCGTCGCCCGGCAGCTATGCCGGCGCCATCGTGATCGACGCCGCCACCGGCCAGGCGATTTGGGAAGACAGCGCCGACGTGGCCAACCCGCCCGCGAGCATGACGAAGCTCATGACCTTCGCCGTGCTGCACGACAAACTAGCCGACGGCTCGCTCACGCTCCAGACGATGGTGCAAGTCGACGCGTCCGACGCCAAAATGGGCGGCACGCAGGTCTATCTCGATCCGCGCGAGCAATTCACAGTCGAAGAGCTCATCTACGCGATGATGATCCAGTCCGCCAACGACGCCGCGCACGCGCTCGCGCGCACTGCCGCCGGCTCCGTCGAGGGCTTCGTCGAGCAGATGAACGCCAAGGCGCGCAGCCTCGGCATGAACAGCACGACGTTCCGCTCGCCGCACGGCTTGCCGCCGCCGAGCCGCCGCGTCAGCGAGGGCGACCTCTCGACGCCGCGCGACTTCGCCAAGCTCTGCCGCTACCTCGTGCAGAACACCGACGTCCTGAAATACACTTCGGTTCGCGAGCGCGCCTTCGCCCCCGCGCGCGCGAAGGGTCCGGTCGTGATGATCAACCATAACAAGCTTCTCGGCAAAATCGCCGGCGTGGACGGTCTCAAAACGGGCTACACCGAGGCCGCCGGCTACTGCCTCAGCGCCACCGCCGAGCGCAACGGCCGTCGCATCGTCGCCGTGATCATGGGCTCGTTCGGCCCGAACCGCTCGGTCGACAAGGGCCGCGCGCGCGACCTGAAGATGATCGAGCTGATCGATCGCGCCTTCGCCAATCTGCCGCCGAAGCCGGTGGATTTGGGCGCCGCGGGCGCGCCCGCGGCGCATCCCGCCGCCAGCGCCTCCGCTGCCGATACCATGCCCACCGTCAAGACCGCCGCGGTTCCCGCCGCGCCGGCCACCCCGGCCGCGCATGCGTCGAACGATGATTCCTCGACGGCGAAGGAACCGGCGGTAGTCTTCCGCGTCATTACTCCTGCCACTTCGCCGAAGAAACCATGAGCCCCGTCGTCCGCCGTCTCGTTTTCGTTTTTGCCAGCTTCGTTCTCCTGAGCGGTTCGCCGCTGTTCGCCCAGCGCGAGCGACTGCCGGTCGAGGACCTCGAAGTGGTCGAGAGCCGCTGGCCCAACGCCAAGAAGACCTCCACCGGCCTCCGCTACATCGTCCTCAAGGAAGGCGACCCAAAGAGCGCGACTCCGCAGGCTGGCGATCGCGCCGCGGTGCTCTACAAGGGCATGCTGCTCGATGGGACCGTCTTCGACCAATCGCTCGATCCCGCGCACGCCTTCAAGCCGCGCGTCGGTCGCGACGAGTTGATCCCGGCCTGGGATCAGGCGCTCACGCGCATGCACAAGGGCGACAAGTGGCTCCTGATCGTGCCCTACGAACTCGGCTACGGCACCCGCGGCAACCCGCCGAAAATCCCGAAGCGCGCGACGCTCGTGTTCGAGATGGAGCTGCTCGATTTCGGCAAGGACCTGCCGTTGAACTGAGTCTCGCGCGCCGCGCGAGCCCACGAAAAAGCGCCGGTGTTTCGCCGGCGCTTGTTTTTTGTCCGAAGGCAGGAGCGGGCGCGTGCGCCGCTCACTTCATCATCTCTTCCAGCAACGGGCGCATGGCGTCGGCCCAGATTTGGTAGCCGGCGGCGTTCGGGTGCAGCTGGTCGGGCATGATGGCGTCGGGGATCTTGCCGTCGGCGCCGAGGAATTTCGCGCCGATGTCGAGGAAGCGGACGTTCTTCCCGTCGTCGAGCTTGGCGAGGATCGTGTTGGCCTCGTGGATGGTCTGCATCCGTTTCACGGCGTCGTCGACGATCTTGCCGTCCTTGTCCTTGCGCGGGCCGCGGGGGAAGATGGCGAGCAGCAGCACCTTCGCCTCCGGGATATTGGCGCGGATGAGTTCGACGATCTTCGTGTCGGCGGCGGCGATTTGCTCGCTCGTGTGGTCGCCGGAGTTGTTCGTGCCGAGCATCAGCACCACGACTTTCGGCTTCACGCCCTTCAGCACGCCGTCCTCGATGCGCCAGATGACGTGTTCGGTGCGGTCGCCGCCGATGCCGAAGTTGGCCGCCTGGAATTTCTCGTAGTTGGCCTTCCAGACCTCGGGCGCCTTGCCCCAGCCCTCGGTGATCGAGTCGCCGAGGAAGAGCAGCTGCATCGGCTCCTTGGCGCGCTTCAGGTGCTGCGCGTGCAGTTCGTAGAAGCGGGCGTTGCCGCGTTTGGGCGCGCCGACGCTGGGATCGTAGGCGCGGGCGAGCGGGGCGAGGGTGGTGAGCGCGGCCGCGGCGAGCGCGACCGTCAGGACGAGACGGCGGACGGGGTTTTTCATATCAGCGGACAAGACGCTGGAGCGGGCGACGCGGTCACCGCAAGCCCGCGCGCGTCGGACGGTCGGGCCGCGTCAGCCGAAGAGCGCCTTGCGCTGCGACCAGAAACTGTCGGCCGTGTAGCAGGCGAGCCCGCACCAAATCAGCCCGAACGAGACGGCGCGCAGGGCGTCGAAGGTCTCGTGATAGACGAGCCAGCCGAGCAGGAAGGCGAGCGAAGGCCCGATGTATTGCAGCAGTCCGAGCGTGGTGAGCCGGATGCGCACGGCGCCGTAGGCGAACCACACGAGCGGGATTGCGGTGATCCAGCCGGAGCAGAGCACGAGGACGTGATCGCGCGCGCTCACGTGCCCGAGTGCGCCTTTCCCCTGCGCCGCGAGCCAGATCAAGTAGCCCGCCGTAAGCGGCAGGTAGAGCAGCGTCTCGACCGTCAGGCCATCGAGCGCGCCCATGGGAGATTTTTTCCGGATGAGGCCGTAGCCGCTCCACGTCGCGACGATGATCAACGAGACCCACGGCACGTGATCGACGCGGAACAGCAGCCACGCCACGCCGCTGGCCGCGAGCGCGATGGCGAGCCATTGCAGCGGACGCGGCCGCTCGTGGAAGAAAATGAAACCCGCCGCGACGTTGAAGAGCGGCACGAGGAAGTAGCCGAGGCTGGAGTCGAGGATGTGGCCGTTGTTCACCGCCCAGATGAACGTCAGCCAGTTGCCCATCAGCAGCGTGCCCGTGGCGAAATTGAAGCCCAGGGTGCGCGCCGAGCGAAACGCGGTCCACACGCTCGCGAGTCGACCTTGCCAGCGCAGCACACCGAGCAGGAACACCAGCGACCACACGGCGCGGTGCATGATGAGCTCCACCGGACTGATGTGCGCGAGGAACTTCCAGTAGATCGGGATGATGCCCCAGAACGTGAACGCCCCGACTGCAGCGAGAGCGCCGCGACGTGCTTCGGGATGCTGTGGTGCGAGAGCCAAGCGAAAAGAGATGCCGCGAGCGGCGCGAGGCGTCAACGGGCGCGTGCAGCTGGCCGCGAGTTATGGCGCGAACTGTTCGGAGTGGTCGCGGTCGGCGAGGGCGGCGTGGAGGGCGCGCCTGACTCAACGGATTCGGCGCCCGAATTGGGCCAACCGGCTAGCGACCGGGAGCAGCCGGGGCGTTGGTCGACTGGTAGGAGACGAGCAGCCAGCGATCGTGGATCATCGCGTAGACGGCCGTGACGAGGAGAGTGGGTTTCACCGTTTTCCCGTCCGGTCCGGCGATTTCAATCTGCGTCGTGCCTTGCAACACCGCCGCTTCACCGTAGAGCCGAACTTGGGGCGGCGTCGTGTAGCGCACAGCGACGTATTTGAGCTGGCCAGATTTCAGCGCCGTGAGGAACTGCGGCTTCGTTTGCACCACGCCGTTCGAGTGCACGTAGACGCAGTCGGCGGCGAGCATGTCGTCGAGCGCGGGGACGTCGGCGGCCAGCATGGCGTAGATGCGCGTCTCGTCGGTGCGCAACACCGCGGCCTTCAGGGCGTCCGCCAGCGTGGCCTTTTGCGCGGAGGCAGGCAGGGCCGCGCCGAGCGCGAGCAGGAGGATCGCGAGGAGTTTCATTCGCGGTGGACCGGGTGGGGGCGGCCTTGGTCGTTGATGGCGACGTAGGTGAAGACGCCTTCGGTGACCTGCAGCAGCTTGCCGTCGCGGCCGCGTTGGACCCACGCCTCGATGTGGATGCGCATCGACGTGCGGCCGACGCGGAGGAGATGTGCGTGGCAGTTCACGATGTCGCCGACGTAGACGGGATTGTGGAAGACCATGCCGTCGACGGCGACGGTCGTGACGCGGCTGTGCGAAATGTTTTTCGCGACGATGGCGGCGCCGAGGTCCATCTGCGACATGAGCCAGCCGCCGAAGATGTCGCCATTGGCGTTCGTGTCGGCCGGCATCGCGATGGTGCGGATGACGAGCTCGCCTTGCGGCTCGGTGCGTGCAGGTGCGGTCGGTTCCATGGAGGGCAGGTTGGGGCCAATGGACGACGACGCCACCCCAATCACCGCCGGTCGTAGCGCAGGAGCGTCATCGATTCCTCGGAGGCAACGAAAAGCGCCCGTCCATCGGCCGCGAAGCACGCGCCTTCGGCTTGGGGCAGGTCGTGCGGCGCGAGAACCACGGGCGGTTTCGCGAGGGCGTCGGCCCACGATTCGCCGGCTGCCCGGGGAAAGAGCAACAGGTCGCCGTAGGTGAGCACGAGCGCCGCGGAGCCGTCGGGTGCGAAGTCCATGGCCGTGGGCGATGCGCGGTAGGCGCCGGTGGGTTTCTTGAACAGCCGCTGGAAGAAATCCGGCTGCGGCAAATGCGGGACGGTGCCGATGCGCCGGGCGACGACGGTCTCGCGGCTCGGCGCGAGCGGCAGGCGGTAGAGGCGCGGCACCGCTTCGCGTTTCGAGAGCAGGTAGACGGCGCCGTCCCGGGCGTCGACGGCGAGCGATTCGCAGTCGCGCGCGAGGTCTTCGTAGACGACACGCAGCGTGTAGGCGGGGGCGATTTCGGTTTCGCGCGCGGGCGCGAGAGCGCTCGCGGCGGGCTCCTCGATGAAATGGAGCAGGATGAACGGTCGTTGGGCGAAATTGTCGCCGACGTCGCCGACGACGAGCCACGCCTGGCCGTCGCGCTCGAACGACGCGATGTCCTCCCAGTCGGTGTTCGCGACGCCTTTAATGCGCACCTTGCCGCGCAGGTCGCCGGTGTCGGGCGAGACGGCGTAGAGCACCGGCTCACCGCCGCTGTCGTTGTGGGTCCAGAGCAGGCCCGGCGTGCGGCGCGAGGCGGCGAGGCCACTGGCTTCGCGGTTGCGGGGCTCGGCGAGCGTGGCGGCCGCGACCGGACCGGCAAATTGCGGGGCGGGCGGAGCGGTTTCGGCCACGGCCGCGACCCAGGCGAAGGCGAGTAAAATCGCCGTGGCGCCGTATGACTTTGCCATTGTTTTCAGAGGGGAACCGCCGAATAGTCCGCGCATCATGTCACTCTCTGGGAATGCGGCGTTCCGGCGTTTGTTCAACGAAATCGGCACGGTGGATCAGGTGGGAATCGAGGAGCGCGTGGCCAAATACGGCACACGCAGCATCAAGAAAGCCTCAAAGGTCAAAGGCCTCAAGCTCGCGGCCTCGATGGTCGACCTGACGACGCTCGAGGGCAAAGACACTCCGGGAAAAGTCGCCTCGCTCTGCCAGAAAGCGCTGCACCCGCACGAAGGACTGGATTGCCCGCAGGTCGCCGCGGTTTGCGTCTATCCGTCGATGGTCAAACACGCCCGCCGCGCGCTGGGCGAAGACACGGCGGTGCGCATCGCGTCGGTCGCGACGGCGTTTCCCAGCGGCCAGGCGCCGTTGAAAACCCGCCTCGCCGAAGTGCGCGCGGCTGTCGAGGACGGTGCGGACGAGATCGACATGGTGATCAACCGCGGGGCGTTTCTCGCGGGCGATTTTCAGCTCGTGCAGGACGAAATCGCGGCGGTCGTCGAGGCCTGCGGCGAGGCGACGCTCAAGGTCATCCTCGAGGTTAGCGAACTCGAGACCTACGACAACATCCGTGCGGCGTCCTTCATCGCGATGCGCGCGATCCGGCCGAACGACTTCATCAAAACCAGCACCGGCAAGACCTCGCTCAACGCCACGCTCGGCAACAACCAGGTGATGATCGAGGCGATCCGCGACTACTACCTCGACACCGGCATCCCCATCGCGATGAAGCCCGCCGGCGGCATCCGCACGGCGAAGCAAGCGCTCACGTTCCTCATCGCGGTGAAGGAAACGCTCGGCGACGAGTGGCTCAACAACACGCGCTACCGTTTCGGCGCGTCGTCGCTGTTGAACGATCTGCTCCGCCAACTCGAAAAAGAGAAGACCGGCGCCTACCAAGCGCCCTATTATTTCAGCGAAGCCTCCGAGTCCTACTGAGTTCTTTAAACCACGAATGGACACGAATGAACACGAATAGGAATCCAGCTGCGCTGCGTGATTCGTGTGAATTCGTGTCCATTCGTGGTTAACCCCTTTCTGCCTTTTCGCCCATGCCCACTCTGACTGACAAAAAAGCCGCCCGCCCGACCAAGCGTTCCATCGGCCGCCCCGCCGCCGAGCTGATCTTCGGCGACCTCTGGGAATTCGATCCGTCGCCCGAGACCGCCGACCCGAAGCTCAAGCCGCGCTACGAACTCTTCATCGGCGGCGAGTTCGTCGCGCCGGCGTCGGGCAAGTATTTCGACTCCATCAATCCGTCCAACGAGACGAAGATCGCCGAGTTCGCGCTCGGTGGCGCTGCCGACGTCGAGGCTGCGTTCGCCGCCGCGCAGAAAGCGCAGCCCGCGTGGGCGAAGCTACCGGGCAAGGAGCGCGCGAAATACATCTACCGCGTCGCGCGCCTGCTGCAGGACCGCGCTCGCGAGTTCGCCGTCGCGGAGACGATGGACAACGGCAAGCCGATCAAGGAAACGCGCGACTTCGACGTGCCGATGGCCGCCGCGCACTTTTTCTATCACGCAGGTTGGGCCGATAAGCTCGAATACGTCGCGCCCGGCCGCCGCGTCGCGCCGCTCGGCATCGTTGGTCAGGTTATTCCGTGGAATTTTCCGCTGTTGATGATGGCTTGGAAACTCGCGCCTGCGCTCGCCGTGGGCAACTGCGCCGTCATCAAGCCCGCGACCAACACGCCGCTCTGCGCGATCAAGCTCGCCGAGATCATCCAGGACGCCGGTCTGCCTCCGGGCGTCGTCAACATCATCACCGGTCCCGGCTCGACCGGCGGCGCGATCATGGCGCACCCGCTTGCGGCCAAGATTGCTTTCACCGGTTCGACGGAAGTCGGCAAGGTCATCATGCGCTCCGTCGCCGGCACCGAGAAGCGCATGACGATGGAGCTCGGCGGCAAGGCGGCGAACATCGTCTTCGATGACGCGCCGCTCGACCAAGCCGTGGAGGGCATCGTCAACGGCATCTTCTTCAACCAGGGCCAAGTCTGCTGCGCCGGCTCGCGCCTGCTCGTGCACGAACCGGTCGCTGACGAAGTCGTCGCGAAATTGAAGAACCGCCTGCGCGTGCTCCGCGTCGGCGATCCCCTCGACAAGAACACCGACGTCGGCGCCATCGTCTCGCGCGACCAGCTCGAGACCGTGCAGAGCTACCTCGACGCAGGCACGAAGGAAGGCGCCACGATGTGGCAGCCGTCGTGCCGCCTGCCGAAGAAGGGTTTTTATCTGCCGCCGACGATCTTCACCAATGTGACGATGAGCCACCGCATCGCGCGCGAGGAAATCTTCGGGCCGGTGCTCTCGATCATCACGTTCCGCACCGTCGACGAGGCGATCGAGAAGGCCAACAACACCGCCTACGGCCTCAGCGCCGGCGTGTGGACCGACAAGGGCTCGCGCATCCTCAAGATGTCGACCGAGCTGAAAGCCGGCGTCGTCTGGGCGAACACGTTCAACAAGTTCGACCCGACCTCGCCCTTCGGCGGCTACAAGGAATCCGGCTTCGGCCGCGAAGGCGGCCGCCAGGGCCTGCTCGATTACTGCAAGCTCGTCTGAGCACGCCAGCAGTTTGGAACCACGAATGGACACGAATGGACACGAATCCGAGCCGCTCCTGCACAAGGAATTGGTTTATTCGGTCGTGGGCGGCGCGATGGAGGTGCTCAACGGGCTGGGTCACGGTTTGCATGAGAAGCCCTATGAAAACGCGCTCGTGGTTGAATTCGGACTGAAGCGGATCGCGCTCGAGCAGCAGCGTAGGTTTCCGATTCTCTACAAGTCGGTGCAGGTGGGTGAATATGTGCCGGACCTGCTTGTCGCCTCCGCTCTCGTGGTGGACGCGAAGGTCATCGACCGCATCACTGACGTCGAACGAGGCCAGATGTTGAATTATCTTCGCATCACCAAGCTCCGCGTCGGCGTCATTCTCAATTTCAAACGCCCGAAGCTCGAATGGGAGCGCGTAGTCCTCTGACCCATTCGTGTTAATTCGTGTCCATTCGTGGTTAAAAATTCCTTCCAGTCTCCTTCCGAGTGTCCCGTCTGCGGTGCGGCCGTGCCGCGCGACGCGCGCGCTTGCCCGGAGTGCGGCGCCGACGAGCGCTCGGGCTGGAACGAGGACGACACGCGTTACGACGGCCTCGATCTGCCGGACGAGGCGTTCGACGACGGTCGCCCGCCCAAGCCGGTCGCACGCCGCAATGCCAGCGTCGTTTGGTCCGTCGTCGCCAGCCTCGTTGTCCTCGCCGTGATCCTCGCCTTCGTCTTCCGCCGTTAGTTATCCGCTCACATGTCCGCCCCGCTTCGCACCGCCCCCGTTGAAACCAACCAGATGCCGCCCGGCATCCCCTACATCGTCGGCAATGAAGCCGCCGAGCGGTTCAACTTCTACGGGCTGAAGGCGATTCTCGTCATCTACATGACCCAATATCTGCGCGACCGCTCCGGGGCGCTCGCGCCGATGAACGAGAACGAGGCCAACGCGTGGTATCACCTCTTCGTCGGTTCGAACTATTTTTTCCCGATGATGGGTGCGATCATCGCCGACGTTTTCTGGGGCAAGTTCCGCACGGTGTTCTGGATTTCGCTCGTCTATTGCGTCGGCTGCCTCGCGCTTGCCCTCGATCACACTCGGACGGGACTGTTCGTCGGTCTCGGTCTGATCGCGCTGGGTGCCGGCGGCATCAAGCCCTGCGTCGCGGCGAATGTCGGCGATCAATTCGGCGCGGCCAACCAACACCTCGTCTCGCGCGCGTTCGGCTGGTTCTACTGGGCGGTCAATTTCGGGTCGTTCTTCTCGATTTCGCTCACGCCGTGGCTGCTGCAAAAACACGGGCCTGGCCTCGCGTTCGGCATTCCCGCGGGACTGATGCTGCTCGCGACCGTCATCTTCTGGGCGGGTCGGCGCCAGTTCGTGCACGTGCCGCCGAAGGGCAAGGCGTTCATCGCCGAGACCTTCAACCGCGCGAGCCTCACCACGCTCGGGCGGCTGGCGATGATCTTCGTGTTCATGGTGCCGTTCTGGGCGCTGTGGGACCAGAGCGGCGGCGAGTGGGTGCTGCAGGCCGACAAGATGGAGCGCAACCTCTTCGGCTTCGAGATCCTCGCGCCTCAGCTGCAAGCGGTGAATGCGATCATGATCCTAAGCTTCATCCCGCTGTTCCAATATCTCATCTATCCCGCGATCGATCGGGTCTGGAAACTCACCGCGCTCCGCAAGATCGGCCTCGGCATCTTCACCATCGGCCTCTCGTTCCTCGTCACCGCATGGATCGAGTCGCAGATTCAGGCCGGACTGAAGCCCAATATCGCGTGGCAACTGCCGGCCTTCGCGCTGCTCTCGGCGGGCGAAGTCATGGCGTCGATCACCGCGCTCGAGTTCGCCTACACGCAGGCGCCGAAACACCTGAAGGCGGTCGTGCAGGCGATTTTCTACCTATCGATCACCGGCGGCAATTTCTTCACCGCGGCCGTCCACTGGTTCATCGCCAATCCCGACGGCACCGCGAAGCTGCAGGGACCGGCGTTCTACATTTTCTTTGCGGTGCTCTCGATGACTGCCGCCATCGCCTTCAGCTTCGTCGCGCGCCGCTACAAGGAGGTCAATTACCTCCAAGCCGACGCGCCCGCTCAAACCTGAGTAAACCAACCACGAATGAACACGAATAGACACGAATCGCTGCGCCGCGCCCGATGCCTCGGCCATTCATTCGTGTCCATTGGTGTCCATTCGTGGTTCAACTCCTTCCTCCCCTTTCCGCCATGACCCGTCTGCCCGTCACCAAAACGCCCAAGTGCTACGTCGGAGGAGCATTCATCCGCTCCGAGAGTTCGCGCGTGTTCCCGCTCAAGGACGCCGCTGGCAATTTCTTCGCCAACATCCCGCAGTGCACGCGCAAGGACCTGCGCAACGCCGTCGAGGCCGCCGCCAAGGCCGGTCCCGGCTGGGCCAAACGCACGGCCTACAACCGCGGCCAGATCATCTACCGCCTCGCCGAGATGCTCGAGGCGCGCCAAGCCGACATGGCCGACGCGCTCGCCATCGGCGGCGCCTCGAAGGCGGCCGCGGCCAAGGAGATCGTCGCGACGATCGACCGTCTCATTTACTACGCCGGCTGGACCGATAAATACGAGTCGCTGCTCGGCAGCGTGAACCCGGTCGCCGCGCCGTATTTCAATTTCACCGTGACCGATCCGATGGGCATCGTCGGCGTGATCGCGCCCGATGAGGCGCCGTTGCTCGCGCTCGTGTCGCTCATCGCGCCGATCATCACGAGCGGCAACCCGGTCGTCGCGCTCGCGTCGTCCACGCAACCGTATCCGAGCATCGTGCTCGGCGAAATGCTCGCCACGAGCGACCTGCCCGGCGGCGTCGTGAATCTGCTCACCGGTTTCCGCAAGGAGATCGTGCCGACGATGGCCACGCATACGCACCTGCGCGCGCTGGCCGGCGTGGCCAATGCCGAGGAGCGCAAGACGCTCAAGCTCGGTGCCGCCGAGAGCGTGAAGCGCGTGAAGCTGCACGCCGCCGAGGACAAGACCGACTGGTTCTCCGATCGCGCGCAGAGCCTCTACGAGATCCGCGACTTCGTGGAGTTCAAGACGACCTGGCATCCGGTCGGCGCCTGAGTCTGGTTCAAGCGGTCGGACGCGTTTTCGGAAGCGCCAAACTTGAAGGTGGTCGCCGCTGTCCCCAGCGGCGACTTGCAAGCGAGTTCGCCGCGGAAAGGCGTCGGTAGGGACACCGACGCCCACCGAGGGTCCCTGCGGCGTGAGGGAAAATCAGCCGTAAGTCAGCACGTAGGGTGCGGTGCCAATCGTGAAGCTCAGCACGAGCGAGGCTTTCGGCTGGATCTTGGCTTGGGAGGTCGTCGTCCAGCCCGTGCCGTCGCCCCAGACTTGGTTCACCGTGGCCGCGCCGTTCGGCAGGTAGGTGATGAAGTAGGGGAAGTGGTCGAGCGTGGTGGCCACGACGGCTTGCAGGTTCTGGTTGAGCGGGAGTTTTTCCGCGACCGGATGCGACGGGTAAGTCGACGGATCGTCCCACGCGTGATCGAGGAACACGGTTTTGTAGGCGGTGTTCGTCTTGATGAAGAACCACTCGCCGCCGAACTGGAAGAACGCGAAGCGCGTCCAGCCGTTGGCCCAGGTCCACGCGCCGAGCGCCTGCGGGGCGAGCGGTTTGTCGGAGGCGGGGCCGAGCTGATAGGTGAAGACGTTGTTGGCCTTGCTGACGTTCGTGTTGTAGCCGAGCAGATACGGCGTGCCGCGGTAGAGATACGGCTGCACGAGCGTGAGGCCGGGCTGCGCGGGCACGCCTTTCGTGACGATGCCGGAGATCTTGCCGACGGCGTTGATGGTGAAGAAGCCGAAGTTGCCATTGCTCGCGGTGTAGGCGACGAGCGCGGGACCGTTGTTGATCGTGAATGGCTGCACGATGTCCCAGCCGGGCCCGAGCGTGGCGCTGCCGGCGGCCTTCACGGTGAGTTTGCCGAGCGCGCCGGGTTTCACGGTGTAGAAGTCGATGGCGCCGCTGGTGGCGTTGTAGCCGAGCAGGCACGTCTGCGGGCCGACGGCGGTGGAGACGACTTGGGTGTAGCCGGCGGCGAGGCCGGTCTTGCTGCCGTTGGCAGCGGCCCACGCGCGGCTGAGGCGGACGGGGCGGGATTTGAGAGCGTAGATGGTGGACATGGTGGATGTGGAGTGGGAGGAGCGGTGCGATGCGCGGGCGGTCAGGTGTTGGCCGGTTTCACGCGCTTGAATTGGATGTTGAGGAACTGGTTTCCGGTCAGCGTGAGGCCGGGCCAGGTTTGATCGAGCGAGGCGCCCATGGTGGTGGGCGCGGCGGATTGCCAGAGGTAGTTCTTCAGGCCGGCGGGCAGCGTGGCGGTGGGCGACTGGCCGGGCTTCGGCCCGGACCAATGCTCCCACCACGCGACGTAGCCGGCGCCGGTGCAGAGGAACGCGCCGTCGAGACCGGCCGGCGGCGCGGCGGCGACGCCCTGTGCCCAAGCCGCGAGCGCGGCGAGAAACGCGGGGGTGTTCGTGCTGCTCGCGAAGCCGGCGACGAGGTGCCGGGCGGTGCCGTGCATCCAGTCGATCGACTGCGGCAGCAGGAACACGGGCGTCTCGAGCGCGAGCTTGCCGGTGAACGGTTGCGCGTAGCCGGCGGAGCTGGCGCCGGGGCTGAGGTCATACACGCCCTTGTGGGTGAGCGTGTAGGCGCGGCCGCCGACGGTGCCGGTGTTGTTGTTGTAGGCCGCCGGGCTGGCCCAGCAGAGCAGCGCGGTTTCCCACGGCACGCCGGCGGGCAGGCCGGTTTGCGCGGGGACGCCCGGCAGGTAGGCCCAGAGGCCGAGCGGCGGCTGCATGAGCGCGCAGCCGGGGATGAAGGTGCCGCCGAGCAGTTCGAGGAACGAGGCGAGGTTGAGCGTGCTCAACGGATAACCTCGCCACACCCGAACGTTGCCCGGCGCCACGACGTGGGACGTGGCTGTGCTCATGGCGCGTCAGCCCTTGAAGCCGCAGATGATGCTCCAGGTGGCGAGGCCGCTCATCACGGTCGTCCAGTAGCCGTATTTCGAATAGTAGTATTCGGCGCACTTGCTCTGCATGTCGTGGTTGAGCGTGCCGTTGATCGTGGGATCGGAGAGGTTGCGCACGCAGGCCCAGAGCGGCGGCGACTTCATCTCGGAGCACACGAGGCCGAGCACCGCGTCGTCCATCTCGACGGCCATGCCGAGCTTCGAGAGGTCGTTCACCGTCGTGCCGAACTCGAAGAAGTCCGTCGTGAGAATCGGATGGAACGGCGGGATCTGGCCGACGACGGGATACTTGCCGCCGTCGTAGTAGATCGTGGGCGCGGTGGGTTGTTTCGAGAGCGTGCAGACGGGCGAGGGCGGAGTCTCGCCGCCGAGTTTGCCGACGAAGAGCTTCATCAGCTTCATCGCCTCGGCCGATTGGGTCTGCGGGATGGTCCAGTCGCTCTTGTAGGTTTTGCCGTTGAAGGGGGCGTTTTTGTAGTGCTGTTCGCACATGAAGTGCGCGGCGCGGCTGACGGAGACGTCGCCGAGGCACATGTCGTTGTAGACGCCGCCGCTCGTGCCGGTGGTGAGGAAGAGCTTCGGCTTCGCCTCGGAGATCATCTGGGCGAGCATGTCCTTGATCGGGAGCGAATATTGGCCGTTCGGCAGGAGGATGCCGTCGGTGTGCATGTGGAGCTCGGTCTTGTAGACGAGCACGCGTTTGCCGCCGATGATCGTGAGGTAGTAGCTGCCGAGGCGCTTGCTCTCGCGCGACGGGGCGTTGGGGCCGATTTGCGGGAGGTATTTCGTCTCGAAGAAACGCGCGTAGGGATACCAGTTGTAGCGGTCGACGCCCGGCGTGAGCACGTCGGCCATGGCGTTGCTCTCGGCGGAGGTGTCCATCATCGCGATGATGTCGACTTGCGGGAGCGGATCGTCGGGCTTCGGCGCGGGCGTGATCGCCTGCGGTTTCGGCGCGAGGCCGGAGGGGAACGGGATGTTGAGCGTTTCCGAGCCGGCTTTGGATTTGCCGGGGGCGGTGAGACGTTTCAGGGCGAGCTCGTGACGGCGCGCGAACTCCTGCGGGGATTTGGTGGACTGCATGGGCGTCGATTTCTTCGGCCGGGGTAACCGGCTTGTCTCCGCGTGTCGTCGAGAGACGTTGACGCTGGCCCGCGCGCGGACCGTCGGGAGGCCGCCGCAGCGAAGCAAGAAGTATTACTCCTCCTCGCTGATGCGGGGTTTGACGCGGCCGCGACGCCCCACGACTCTCGCGGGATGAGCGAGCTAACGAACGGCGCGTCGCGGATGCCGCCCCTCAAGGTCTGGTGGATCGTCTGGGGCGCGACCCTCGTCAGCCTGTGCACGATCTGGGGGAGCGTCGGTTGGCTGAAGCTGCCGGGCAGCGCGGCGCACCGGAATCCGTTCTACGATCTCGTCGGTCTGGTGCCGCTGTTCGTGAGCATCGTGGTGCGCTGGCTCGTGCTGCCGCGCTACACGGACGGAGCGCGGGCGTTTGTCGTTTTCATCGCCGGCCTCGCGCTGGCGGAGGTGGCGGGCATCCTCGGGATTTTCCTCGGCGGGCCGTATCGCGACGACCTCTTCCTGCTCGGTGCGCTCGGCATCCTGCAGTTCGTGCCGCTCTACGCGAAGCGCCTGCAGGAGCCGAAGGCCGAAGGTTTCATCCCGAACAACTGACGTCCGCTGCGCCGCAGCAGGCTTTGGCCGGGGTGAAGGATACGGGCGGGATCGTCATGTGATCGACGGGCGTGGCGCCGAGGTGGCGCGCGAGTTTATCGAGCCAGCTCTCGCGGAAAGCGGGGCGGTTGCCGGCGGTCGTCGCCGTCGGATCGAGCCGCTGCGCGGCGGTGGTGTCGGATTCGTGGTCGCTGAGTTTCATAGCGCGGACCGTAGGCGGCAAAGCGCGCAATTCCAGCGGGAGCGTTGATTTCGGCCGCTGTGGCCGTGGCTCGTGCGCGTCGGTGTGCCGTTCGGACGAAATGCCCGGCACAGTGTGTTTGGACCGATACGGGACTTGCCAACCCGCGAGCGTCCCACTCAGGTGACTGGGTGTTTTACCCTAGACACCATCTGGCCGTCGTCGCCGCCGTTTTTGGTGCGGTGGTCTCGGCGATCGGCGCGGCGGAGACGGTGACGCTCCAGCTCAAGTGGAAACACCAGTTCCAGTTCGCCGGTTACTACGCCGCGATCGCCCAGGGTTACTACCGCGATGCCGGGCTCGACGTTCAGCTGCGCGAAGCCGAACCGGGTCGCGATCCGGTTGAAACTGTCCTCGCGGGCGAAGCCGATTTCGGTGTCGGCACGTCGGAGCTGTTGCTGCTGCGCGGACAAGGTAAACCCGTCGTCGTGCTCGCGGCGATCTTCCAACACTCGCCGCTGACCCTGCTCACGCGCCGCACCGACCGCGTGAACGATCTCCAGGCGCTGCACGACCAGCCGATCATGATCGAGCCGCAGTCGGCCGAGCTCTTCGCCTACTTCCGCAACGAAGGCGTCGACCCCGCCAAGCTCCACGTCGTGCACCACACGTTCGAGGTGCGTGATCTGATCGACGGCCGCGTGGCGGCGATGTCGGCCTACGCGAGCGACGAGCCGTTTTTGTTGCGGCAGGCGGGTGTCGACTACCTCACGTTCACCCCGCGCGCGGGCGGCATCGATTTCTACGGCGACAACCTTTTCACCACCGAGCGGCAGCTGCGCGAGCATCCCGGACGCGTGCGCCGTTTTCGCGAAGCCAGCCTGCGCGGCTGGGACTACGCGCTCGCGCATCCGGACGAGATCGTCGCGCTGATCCACCAGCGCTACAGCCAGCGCAAGAGCCGCGAGCATCTCCAGTTCGAAGCCGCGCAAACCGCCCAACTCATGCATCCCGGCCTGATCGAGGTCGGCCACATGAACCCGGGCCGCTGGCGCCACATGGCGGACACCTACGCGGAATTCGGCATGTTGCCGCGCAATTTTCAATTCGGCGCGTTCCTCTACGATCCCAACCCGACGCCCGATCTGCGCTGGGTCTATTGGACGCTCGGCATCACCGTCGCGCTGCTGCTCGCGGCCGTCGGCTGGGTGCTGCCGTTGATACGGCTCAACCGCCGACTCCGCGCGGCCGACGAGTCGAAGACGCGTTTTCTCGCCTTCCTCGCCCACGAAATCCGCACGCCACTCAACGGCATGGCGGGCGTCGTCGACCTGATGAAGTCCGACTCGCTGAGTGCGTCGCAGCGCGAGCTGCTCGAGCTCCAGGAACGCTCCGCGCAAAACCTCCTGCGGCTCGTCGACAGCGTGCTCGACTACTCGCGCCTCGATGCCGGCAAGATGACCGTCGAGCGCGCGCCAGTGGAACTCCGCACCTTCGCCTCCGACGTCTGCGAGCTCTTCCGCACCGTCGCTCAAGCCCGCAAGGTGAACCTCCGCTGCGAGATCGCGCCCGACGTGCCGGCGTGCGTGCAGACCGACGGCGTGAAGCTCCGCCAGATCCTCGCCAACCTGCTCTCCAACGCCGTGAAATTCACGATCGTCGGCAACGTCACGCTCGCCATCGCGCGCATCGGCACGGCGAGCGATGGCACGCTGCGCCTGCGCTTCAGCGTCACCGACACCGGCCCGGGCATTTCGCCCGAGGCGCAGGCGCGGCTTTTCCAACCGTTCGAGCAGGCGGACGCCACGGTCGTGCGCCGACACGGCGGCAGCGGCCTCGGGCTGAACATCTCGCGGTCGCTCGCGCAGCTGCTCGGCGGAGACATCCGCGTCGAGAGCAAGCCCGGCGTCGGCTCGACGTTCATTGTCGAGATCGCGGCGGCCGACGCTTCGCGCGCCTGATCAGGCGCGGCGACTCACCTCGGCCCGCATGCGCGCGAAACCCGTGCGCAGCGCCTGCTTCGTCTCGGCGGGCAAGGCATTCCAGTGCGTGCCGCTCAGCCCGCCCTCGACGGCGTAGGCCATCACCACGCTCACCGGTCGGCCGCTCTCGAACAACTTCCGGCACACTCCGATCGGCCCGAGCTTCACGATCTGCGCGCGCGTGTGGATGCCGGCGGCGTCGAGCCACGCAGCGCTCTTCGGGCCGAGATTGAGCAGCGCGGCGACTTCTCCGGCGCGCCCGCGCGGTGCCGGTTCGCGATCGATCAAGATTGGTTTGGCGCGCGCCATGGTCAGACGGTCAGCTCGATGCGGTTGCCGTCGGGATCGAGCACGCAGCTTTCGTAGTAGCCGTCGCCGGTGCGGCGCGCCTCGGAGATCACGCGGTAGCCCGCCGCGCGGATGCGCTCCGTGAGCGCATCGACGGCCGCTTCGCTGCCGAGCGACATCGCGAAATGGATGAGACCCAGCGACTGCGTGTCCACGTTGTTGGCGTTGGGCGGAATGCCCGGCATCTGCATGAGCTCGAGTCGCGCGCCGGTGTCGAACGACAGGAAGTAGGAGCGGAAACGGTTGACGGGATTGTGGTAGAGATCGTTGGGGCGCGCTCCGAAGTAAGTCTCGTAGAAAGCGCGGGAGCGTTCGAGGTCGTTGGTCCAGAGGGCGAGGTGTTCGATTTTCATGCAGCGCGGTCGGGAGGGGGAGAGAGCCATTTTCCGCGAGGCGTCCCGGAAAAACCAGTTCTGTTTTGCCGGCGTTGTCTCCGCGGTCCGGACTGCGGCGACGGACGCGATGGAACGCGGCGGGTTTTCGGCCGCGGATCGCGCACCACACCGACAGCCTCGCGTCGATGCTGGTGCGTGTGTCCACGTGCGGCGAGGTCGGCCATTCCGTGCCGATGGCGGCGCGCTCGCGTCCGCCGGGAGTCGTGTTCGCCGACACGGAGCCGCGGGACGCGATGGTCTTCGAGATGCACGTGGGCTGGCTGAAGAACGCGCCGCGCGCGGTGTTGATCGCCGACCTCGTGGAGGAGCTGTCCCGCCTCCGCCCGTGAGCCGGGATCAGCTGCTGCTGAGCCGGCCGGTCTCGGCGAGGCGCTCGAGGAAGATCCAGCTGCGCTTGGCCTGCACTTCGGCGCTCTTCGCCTGGAAGACGTAGCGGACGACCTGGCGGCGTTGCGCGACGCTGTGGGCCAGCCAGCGCTGTTCCAGCTCGGGGCGCGCCTGGAACGTCTTGCGCATCTCTTCCGGCAGGTCGGGCTCGCGCGAGGCGGTGTCGGGCTCGAGCGTGAACTCGATCGTGTCTCCGGCGTCGACTTCGGCGGCGCGGAGCAACTCGACTTTGAAAGCGAGCTTCAGCTTGCCCGGTTTGCCGGGCAGCAGAGTGACGCGGTCGATGTCGTCGTTGAAGCGCAGCACGGCATTCCAGCCCTGGCCGCCGCCCTTGATCTCGGCGGGCGGCAGCTTCAACTCGGCGACGATGCGCTTCGGCAGGTCGACCCAGCGAACGAGCGCGACGAGGTAGAGCTTGGCGCGAAATTCCTGACGCATGTCGCGAGTGTGCGGAGGTCCGGCCGTTCAGCGCACGGCGTGGGCGCGCTCGCGGAGGAAGCGCGCGATCTCGCGCGTGTTGGGCATCGCCTCGGCGGTGCCGGGCTGCATCACGGCGAGCGCGGCGACGGCGTTGGCGAAGTGGGCGGCTTCGACGACGTTCTTCTTGAACTTCACCAAGCCGGCCGCGAAGCCGCCGACGAACGCGTCGCCCGCGCCGGTGGAGTCGATGACTTCGACCGGGTGCGCGTTCATGCGGAGATAAGCGTCGGGTTGCGACACGAAGCAGCCGCGGGCGCCGAGCGTGAGGATAACGATGGGAACTTGCAGGCAGCGGCAGAGCCGGTGCAGCGCGTCGGCCTTGAGCGTGTGCAGGGCGGCTTCGGTGAATTCGCCGACCTCGCGGTAGGCGGCCGTGCGCAGCAGCGCGGCGCAGCCGGAATGCTGGCGGACGAGCGTGATGAACTCCGACTCGTTCGGGATCAGCACCTCGACATGCCGCAGCATCGCGAGATCGAAATCCGCGCGCATCGGCGCGGGGTTGAGCACCGTGACGGCGCCGTTCTTGCGGCCGTGGCGCAGCACGTGGGCGACGGTCGCGTAGTCGGACTCGCCTTGGCAGACGACGACGTGGGCCAGGGCGAACGGAGCGAGCGGCACGTCGTGCTTGTGCAACGCCATGTTGGCGCCCGGCGCGACGACGATCTGGTTTTGCCCGGCTTCGTCGATCGTGATGGAGGCGATGCCGGTCGCGTATTTGTGCTTCTCGATGAAGTTCGTGCGCAGGCCGACCGACGCGGCGAATTTCTTCGCGCTGCTGCCGAACGTGTCGCGGCCGATCGCCCCGATGAAGAGCGTCGGGGCACCGGCGCGGGCGGAGGCGACGGCCTGGTTGAAGCCCTTGCCGCCCGGCCCGGTCCGAAAATCGCCGACCAGCGTCTCGCCGGGTTGGGGAAACCGCCGCGCGTAAAAAGCCAGATCCTGCATGAAACTGCCGACGATGACGACGCGGGGTGACACGGAGGCCGAGCCTAGACGGGCGCGCGCGGCGAATGCACTTAAAATTTCCGGACGCGGGGAATTCGCGGCGGAGTTGATGTTTTTTTCGTAATTTTGCTGGGGGATTTCCCGCGCCGTGCCGCTCGACGCCGCGTCGCGACCGTCCGTCCAAAGAGGCGCCCCGTCGGCGCCGGGCCCCGTAGCTTGTTTTCGATGTCGACCCCTTCAGCCGTTCTCTCGCGTGTGGCCGGTCTTGCGCCGGCTACTTCCGCCGTGATTCGCTCTTCCGCGATGAACCGCGCCCCGGCCGACACTGCCGCCAAACTCGAACGCGCCAAGTGCCGCCTCTACGTCGCCGCGCAGGTCGGCGGTTGGGGCGCGTTCCTGCTGTTCCAGTTCGGCGTGGCGACGACCTTCGGGGATCCTTCGAAGGCGACGCGCGACTCCACCACGGAAAGCGCGATCTATTGCATGATCGCGCTGCTGGGCCTGGCGCTGACGCACTACGCCCGGCGCTTCATGGAATCGTGGGGCTGGAAAAGCATGAACTGGCGGGCGCTCACCCCGCGCGTGATCGGGATGGCCGCGGTGCTGGCGTTCCTGTGGTGCGCGGTCGGCTACGGCTATTCCTACGGCATCGTGGGCCTGCCGTGGCCGTCGAAGTTCAACCCCGTCGCCGTCTTCTTCTTCAGCTGGATCAACAGCCTCGTGGTGATGTTCGGCTGGTTGAGCGCGTATTTCTTCTACCACATCTTCGAGCGACTGCAGCGCATGCAGGTCGAGCAGTTGCGGCTCGCCGCCAGCGCGAAGGAGGCGGAGTTGCGCGCGCTGAAATCGCAGGTGAATCCGCACTTCCTCTTCAACTCGCTCAACAGCCTGCGCGCGCTGATCGACGAGGATGCGCCGCGCGCCCGCGAATCGGTGACGCGGCTGGCCAACATGCTCCGTTACTCGCTCCAATCGGGCCAGCTCGAGACCGTGCCGTTCGAGGACGAGGTGCGGATCGTCGAGGACTACCTCGCGCTCGAGCAGATCCGGCACGAATCGCGGCTCCGCGTGCGTTGGTCGATCGCCGATGACGTGCGCGCTTGCGGCGTGCCGCCGATGCTCCTCCAGACGCTGGCGGAGAACGCGGTCAAATACGGCATCTCCGCCCGCCGCGACGGCGGCGAACTCGTGATCTCCGCGCAGTTGGTCGAGAAGGAACTCGTCATTCGCGTCACCAACCCGGGCGATCTCTCCCAGCCCGCCAGCACCGCCGCGGCGAAGGCCGGCTCCTCCACCGGCGTGGGCCTGCGCAACGCGTCCGAGCGCCTCAAGCTCCTCTTCGGCGATCGCGCGCAGCTCTCGCTCACGGCCGAGCCGGCCGGCTTCGTGACCGCCGAAGTGCGCATCCCCTGCCTCTCCCGCCCATGAAAGCCCTGCTCATCGATGACGAGCGCCTCGCGCGCAACGAACTGCGCCGTCTCCTCGCCGCGCACAAGGACATCGAGATCGTCGGCGAAGCGGTCGACGTCGAGGACGCGCTCGACAAGATCTCCGCGCTCAAACCCGAACTGCTGTTCCTCGACGTGCAGATGCCGGGAGCGGACGGCTTCAGCCTGCTCGAGAAACTCGAGACGGCGATGCCGGCCGTGATCTTCACGACCGCCTACGACGAGTTCGCGGTGAAGGCCTTCGAATTCAACGCGCTCGATTACCTGCTGAAGCCCGTCGACCCGAGCCGCCTCGGCGCCGCGTTGGAAAAGCTGCGCCTGCGCGTCGCGAGCGGTTCGTCCGCCGACGTGGCGGGTCGCACCCGCCTTTCGCTCGAGGACAAGGTTTTCGTGCGCGAGGGCGACCAATGCTGGTTCGTGCCGGTGAAGAACATCCGCCTGCTCGAGTCGGAGGGCAATTACACCCGCGTCCATTTCGACGACAACAAGCCGCAGCTCTTCCGTTCGCTCACCGCGATGGAGGAACGGCTCGACGTGAAGCATTTCTTCCGCGCCAACCGCAAGCAGGTCATCAACCTCGCCTGGGTCGACGGCATCGAGCCGTGGTTCAGCGGCGGCCTGCTCGTGCGCCTCAAGGGCGGCCTGAAGGTCGAGCTCTCGCGCCGGCAGGCGCAGGATTTTCGCGAGCGGATGAGCCTGTAAGGCCCGCGCATCGCTCGCTGCCCCCGACACCACCCACGCCCCACACCACCCATGATCGAAGCCCGCCACCTCACCAAGACGTTCAAGGATAAGAAACGCGGCACCATCACCGCGGTCGACGACGTCTCCTTCACCTGCCGTCCCGGCCAGATCTACGGCCTGCTCGGCGCCAACGGCGCGGGCAAGACCACTACGCTCCGCATCCTCGCCACGCTCCTCCAGCCGTCCACCGGCACGGCGACCGTGGCCGGCCACGACGTCAGTGCCGAGCCGGAGAAGGTCCGCTCCAACGTCGGCTTCCTTGCCGCCAGCACCGCACTCTACGGCCGCCTGAACGCCCGCGAAATGATCGCCTATTTCGGCCGGCTCAACGGCATGGACGACCCGACCATCCGCGCGCGCATCGACGTGCTCGCACGCGAACTCGACATGCACGAGTTCCTCGACCGTCGCTGCGACAAGTTTTCCACCGGCATGAAACAGAAGACCTCCATCGCCCGCACGCTCGTGCACGACCCGGCGGTGATGATCTTCGACGAGCCCACGCTCGGTCTCGACGTCATGACCGCGCGCTCGATCGTGCGGTTCGTCCGCGAGTGCCGCAATCGCGGCAAGACCGTCATCTATTCCACGCATGTGATGAGCGAGGTGGAGAAGCTCTGCGACACCATCGGCATCATCCACAACGGCCGGCTCGTCGCCGAAGGCACGCTCGACCAGCTGCGCGCCCGTTTCGGCGAGCAGGACATGGAGGAAGTCTTCGTCAAAGCCGTCGGCGGCGAAGCCGCCGTCACCGCCGCCCTCAACCGCTGATCCCCACGCCCATGAACTGGAAAGCCATTTTCGTCGTCTACAAAAAGGAACTGAAGGATCAGCTGCGCGATCGGCGCACGATCATTTCCACCATCGTCATCCCGACCGTCGTAATGCCGCTCATCATGTTCGGCTTCGGCACGGTGATGACCAAGATCATCCGGCAGGCGAAGGATGAAGGCACGAGCGTCATGGTCGTGAATGCCGCCGGCGCGCCCGAACTCGTCAAAGCCCTCAAGGCCGACACGAAGTTCCGCGTCATGGCCGAATCGCCCGACGTGAAGCAGCGCATCGCGGACAAAAAAATCCGCGTCGCGCTGGAGCTGCCCAAGGATTTCGACGCCGCCATCGCGCGCGGCGAGACGCCGAAGGTCGGCGTGTTGTTCTACGACGGCGAAATCAAGTCCGGCATCGGCGCCCGCGAGGTGGAGTCGTTTCTCCAGAAATACCGCACGAGCATCCTCGACCAGCGCCTGAAGGAGCGCGGCCTGCCGCCGGAATTCACCAAGCCGTTCGAACTGGCGCGCAAGAACGTCGCTCCACCCGAGAAGGTCGGCGGTGCCACTATCGGTGGCATCATCCCGTATCTGATCATCATCCTCTGTTTCTCGGGCGCGATGTATCCCGCGATGGACCTCACCGCGGGCGAGAAGGAGCGCGGCACCATGGAAACCCTCATGTGCAGCCCGACCGCGCGCATCAACATCGTCTTCGGCAAATTCCTCACCGTGCTCACGGCCTCGGTCGCGACGATCGTGTTCTCGATGACATCGATGGCTGTCACCGCGACGCTCGGTGGCAAAGTGTTCCTCGGCGGCTCAGGCATGGCCGCGGCCGCCTCCAACAAGGCCCAGGAGGTCAGCGTGATGCCGTCGTTCGATCCCGCGGGCTTCATCGGCGTGTTCGCGATGGTCGCCCCGGTCGCGATCCTCTTCGCCGCGTTGCTGCTCACCGTCTCGCTCTTCGCCAAGAGCTACAAGGAGGCGCAGAGCTACGCCGGCCCCATGATCCTCCTCGCGATCATTCCCGCCGTCTTCGGCATGTTGCCGGGCATGGAACTCAGCGCGAAGACCGCGCTGATCCCGATCCTGAATCTCTCGCTCGTGTGCAAGGAGATGCTCTCCGGCACCTGGAACTGGAACTACATCGCGCTCATCTTCGGTTCGTCGTGCCTCTACGCCGTCGTCGCGCTGGTGGCCTGCGTGAAGATGTTCAATCGCGAGGACGTGATGTTCCGCGCCTGATTTTGTTCATAGTGTGTGCGCGTCCTCCACGCGGACGCGGGGCCGCCGACCGGGATCGGCGGCCTTTTTGTTGGGCAACGATGTGTGAAAACCGGCGTGGCGCCGTAAACGCGCCGTCAAAACCGGCTCCGCCCCTAGGCGGACCGCCACAACTTCGGTAGGGTGCGGTCGTCAGTCACCGACAACGCCCATGAACACACCCGACAACGCGAACGCCACCGAACACCTGCGCTACGAAATCGCACAGCTCGACAAGATGCGGCAGCAGATTTTCTCCGACATGGAAGCTCTGCGCCAGCAGGAGCAGAACCTCCGCAGCTACGAATCCCGCCTGCGCGGCGCGCCGCCGCCGACCGGCACCACGATCGCCCCTTTCACCGGCGGCTCGCGCGAAATCGACGCCGAGCGTGAGAAACTTTCCCGCCAGCGCGCCCTGCTCGAGGCGGAGCGCCGCTCGCTCGCCGACGATCGCATCGCGCTCCGCGAGGAACGCACCGCTCTCGCGCAATACGCCGAGGCGCTGAAGAAGCGCGAGGCTTGGCTGGAGGTGCAGGAGCGGGAGTTGAAGGCGAGGGCGTTCGCGCCGCCGCCCGCGCCCGTGAAGAAACCCGCCAGCGTCGCGCCGTTCGGGCTGCGCCTCGGGCTCAACGAGGTGCCTTTCTCCGGCATTTTTGGTTCCAATCGTCGCAGCGCGTAGGTGTGCGCGCTGCACCGGTCTGTGCGGACAACCGAGGAGCCCGGGCTAGGGATGGCCCGGGCTCTTCACGTTTGGGTCAGGCGAGTTTTTCCAACTCGCCGAGCTTCGTGGCCGCGGCCTCCCACTCGGCGGTGGCGGCGTGGAGCAGGTCGACCGTCGTGCTGAGCTCGCGGTTCAAGTGCTGGGCGCGGCCGGCCTGCGTGTAGGTCTCGGGCTTTTCGAGTTCGGCGGTGAGCTCGTTTTGCTTCGTCTCGAGTTCGCTGACGCGCTGCTCGAGTTTGCCGACTTCGGTGCGGAGTTTCTTCAACTCGCCGGGATTTGGTTTCTTTGTGGCCGGGCTCGTTGAGCCCGGGCCGGGGTCGGCGACCCCGGCTACAGATTTGGCCGTCTGCTGCTTCGGGCGGGCGTCGGTGAAGCCGGCGGTGAGCGCGGCGCGGGCGCTGGTGGCCTTCGACTTGTCGAGGTAGTAGTCGTAGTTGCCGGCGTAGGGTGTGAGGCGGCCGCTGTGGACGTGCAGGACGTTCAGCGCGAGCTGGCGGATGAAATACACGTCGTGGCTGATGAAGAGCAGCGTGCCTTCGTAGGCCTTGAGAGCGTTCACGAGCGCGTCGATCGACGGGATGTCGAGGTGCGTCGTGGGCTCGTCCATCAGCAGCAGGTTCGGTGGATTGATGAGCAGGCGGGCGAGGGCGAGGCGGGATTTTTCACCGCCGGAGAGCACCTCGACCGGCTTGAACACGTCGTCCTTGCGGAACAGGAAGCCGCCGAGCACGGCGCGGGCTTGCTGCTCGGTGAGCTGGTTCTCGGCGGTGCGGAGCTCCATCACGTTTTCGAGGACGGAGAGCTCGGTGTTGAGATTGTCGCCGCGGTTCTGGGCAAAGTAGCCGGCGACGACATTGGAGCCGAGCTCGCGGGTGCCGGCCTGGATGGGGATGACGTTGGCGAGGATTTTCAGCAGCGTGGATTTGCCGGCGCCGTTGGGGCCGACGAGCACGATGCGCTGGCCGCGCTCGGCCTCGAAGTTGAGGTCGCGGTAGACGACGTGGTCGCCGTAGGCCTGCTGGACGTTTTTCAGCGTGATGACCTTCAGGCCGGAGCGCGGCGGCTGCGGGAAGCGGAAATTGATCTTCTTGAGGTCCTCCCATGGCTCCTCGACGGCGACTTCCTTGAGGCGCTCGATCTGCTTCTCCTTCGACTTGGCGCGCGAAGCCATCGAGGCCTTGGCGCCGAAACGGTCGACGAATTTCTGGAGGTGGGCGATCTCGCGTTGCTGGTTCTTGAAGAGAGCGGCTTGTTGCTCGCGACGGGCGTCCTTTTCGTTGAGGTAGTCGTCGTAGTTGCCGGTGTATTTGTTGAGCGTGCCGCCCTTGAGCTCGAGGATGCCGTTGCAGAGCGTGTTCAGAAATTCGCGGTCGTGCGAAATGATGAGCAGGCCGCCCGGATAGCGCGTCAGGTAGTCCTGGAACCAGAGCAGCGCTTCGAGATCGAGGTGGTTCGTCGGCTCGTCGAGCAGGAGCAGCGCCGGCTCGCTGACGAGCAGCCGGGCGAGGTGCGCGCGCATGACCCAGCCGCCGGAGAACGATTTGGCGGGTTTGTCGTGATCTTCCTCGCGGAAGCCGAGGCCGGCCAAAATTTTCTTCGCGCGCGGCTCGAGCGTCCAGTCGATGTCGTAATCGTCGTCGTTCTCCGGGACGAGTTTCTTGCCGCTGGTGGCGATGGCGAGGACGGTCTCGTCGCCGACGGGCGCGCTTTCCTGCGGGAGGAAGCCGAAGTCCGCGCCGCGCTCCCACTCGATGATGCCCTCGTCGGGCTGCTCCTCGCCGAGGATCAGATTGAAGAGCGTGGACTTGCCCGCGCCGTTCGGGCCGACGAGGCCGTAGCGATCGGTGCGCGCGACGAAGAGCGACACCTCGGAAAACAGTTCACGGGTGCCGTAGGACTTGGCGACGTCGGCAAGGGTCAGCATGGAAAAGCCGCCGAGTGAGCCGACCGCACTCGCCGCCGTCAATCGTGGGTTTTTCAGCGACCCCGGGCCGGACGAGTAACCTATTAGGTGACTCTTCGCGGAGAACCACTTCCGGAAGAAACGCGCTGTTGAACGTCAGCGCGCCAGCGTCAACGCCACGGCGCCGGCCACAGCGATGGCGCCGCCGACCAGCGAGCGCCGCGATGGGCGCTCGCCCTCGATCCAGTAGGCGAGGGGGATCACCGCGAGCGGCGCGCAGGCCGTGATCGGCAGCACGAGGCCGCTCGGCGTCGAGGCGAGCGCGAGCTGGAACGTCGCCATGCCGAAAACCGGCCCGGCCAGCGCGTGGATGAGGATCCAGCCGTGCGCGCGGAGCGGCGGCGCGGGCCGCGCTTCGCGATCGCGATCGAGCCACGCGCGGACGGCGAACCACGCGGCGGTGATCGCGATGCCGCCGAGCACGCGCTGGTAGGCGGCGGTCAAACCGTCGAGGTGCGCGCCGGCCGCGGCGGTCATTTCGAAGCCGCGTCGGCTCAGCACAGCGCCCAGGCCCTGGCCGGTGGCGGCGATCAACCCGAGCACCACGCCGAGCGGACGCACGCGGACTTTGGGCGGCGAGGTGCGCGTCGGGACGAGCGCGACGACGATGCCGGCGATGATCACCGCGATGCAGAGCAGTTGTCCGCCGCTGAGCGTCGTGCCGAGCCAGAGCCACTCGATGCCGATCGCGACCGGCACGCTGAGGCATTGGTTCATCGTGGTCGTCAGGCGCGAGCCGAGGCGCGGCAGCGCGGCGAAAAACGCCAGGTCGCCGAGTCCCATGCCGGCGAGGCCGCTGAGCAGGAAGGTCGTGAAGGCCGGTCCGCCGTGTCCCTGGCCGAACAGATATGCCCACGCGCCGAGGCACACGAGGCCGACGGTGAGCCGGCCGAGGTTGGCGCGCGCCGGGCCGACGGTGTTCTGGCTCTTGTGCGCCAGCACGGAGGAGGCGGCGAAGAGGAACGTGGTGACGAACGCGTAGAGCACGGCGGAAGCCGCGAAGTTGCCGCGCGCCGTCCCGGCGGACGAGTGCGAATTGGCGGTGCGGCGACGGTGAAAGCGCGCGGTTGCTTTCGGCGTCGGGCGAGATTGCTTGCCCCGATGCCCAACCACCTCGCCACGGAGAAGTCGCCCTATTTGCGCCAACACGCGGACAATCCGGTCGACTGGTTTCCGTGGGGCGAGGAGGCCTTCGCCAAGGCGCGCGCGGAGCAGAAGCCGATTTTCCTGAGCATCGGCTACTCGACCTGCCACTGGTGCCACGTGATGGCGCACGAGTCGTTCGAGAGCGCGGCGGTCGCCGAGGTGCTCAACCGCGGCTTCGTCTCGATCAAACTCGATCGCGAGGAGCGGCCCGACCTCGACCGGCTCTACATGACCTACGTGCAGCAGACGACCGGGCACGGCGGCTGGCCGATGAGCGTGTGGCTCACGCCCGACGCGAAACCGTTCTACGGCGGCACGTATTTCCCGCCCGAGGACCGGCACGGCCGGCCGGGCTTCGTGACGCTGCTCAACGCCATCGCGCAGCACTGGCAAAACGAGCGCGCGAAAATCGAGACCGGCGCCGAGGAGATCGTGCAGGCGCTGCGCCGCTACGCGAGCGAGGGGCCGGCGCGCGAAATCCAAGAAGGCGAAGCGGCTGCGCCCGCACCGTTGCACGAGGCGGCAGGCGCGGCGTTCGACAAGTGCTTCCAGTATTTCTACGAGGGCCACGATGCGGTGTGGGGCGGCTTTGGCGGCGCGCCGAAGTTCCCGCGCGCGGCGTCGTTGAGTTTTCTCTTCCGCGTCGCCGCGTTGCAGGGCGTGAAGTCCGAAGCCGGCGCCGAGGCGGTGAAGATGGCGGCGTTCACGCTCCAGCGCATGGCCGAGGGCGGCATCCACGACCACGTCGGCGGCGGCTTCCATCGCTACTCGGTCGACGAGAAGTGGCACGTGCCGCACTTCGAGAAGATGCTCTACGACCAAGCGCAGATCGCGCTGAACCTGCTCGAGGCGCGACAGGCTACGGGCGTCGAGGTCTACGCGTGGGTGGCGCGCGGGATCTTCGACTATGTGCAGCGCGACCTGACGAGTCCGCGCGGCGGATTTTATTCGGCGGAGGACGCGGACAGCGAGGTGCCGGCTGGCGCAACGGGCAACGGCTCGTCCGGAGGACTCGCCCTGCCCTTGAAGCACGCGCATGCCGAAGGCGCGTTCTACGTCTGGACGAAGGACGAGATCGACGCGGCGCTCGGCGAGGACGCGGGGTTTTTCTCCGCGCACTTTGGCGTGAAGGCCGGTGGCAATGTCGATCCCGCGCACGATCCGCACGGCGAGTTCACCGGCAGGAACGTGCTCATGCAGCAGCGTCCGCTCGCGCAGACGGCGGCGGACTTGAAAATGGATCTGGCAGCCGCGGCGGAGAAACTCGTGCGCTGCCTCGAGAAACTGCGCTCGGTCCGCGCGCAGCGTCCGCGTCCGCACCTCGATGACAAGGTGATCACGGCGTGGAACGGCCTGATGATCTCCGCCCTCGCCAAAGGGCATCAGGTGCTAGAGAGCACGGCTCGTCGGGACGACTCGCCCTACCTCAACGCGGCGACGCGCGCGGCGGAGTTCCTGCGCGCAGAGTTGTGGGACGACGCGACGGGCACGCTTTACCGCAGCTGGCGCGAGACGCGCAGCAACATCCCGGCGTTCGCGGAGGATTACGCGTTCCTCGTGCAGGGACTGCTCGATCTCTATGAAGCCGGCTTCGACGTGCGCTGGCTGCAATGGGCCGAGCGCCTGCAGGCGCGCATGGACGAATTGTTCCTCGATGCGGCTCGCGGCGGGTATTTCAACTCCCGTGCGGACGACGCGAGCGTGATCGTGCGCATGAAGGAGGATTACGACGGCGCCGAGCCGGCTCCGGGGTCGGTCGCGGCGATGAATCTCGTGCGGCTCGACTGGATGCTCGGCGGGCCGGGCGCGAGGGATCGGGCGCGCGCTACGATCGAGTCGATGCGCACGCAGTGGACGAGTCACCCGCACGCGTTGCCGCAGATGCTGTGCGCCGTGGAACTCGCGCTCGAACCGCCGCGCACGGTGGTGCTCGCGGGCGATGCGGCGGCGGAAGATTTCCGAGCGCTCGCGGCGGTGTTGCACGAGCAACTCGGACCGCGGCGCGCGCTGCTGCATGCGGACGGAAGTGCGGGCCAGCGCTGGCTGGCGGAGCGGCGGCCTTACGTCGCGGAAATGTCGGCGGCGGGCGGTCGGGCGACGGCGTTCGTGTGCGAGGAGTTTGCGTGCCGCGCGCCGGCGTCGACGGCGGAAGAATTGCGAGCGACGCTGGGCGGCTGACGAGCTTTGGCTTGTTCGGCTCCCGGTGCCGTTGCATCGTCGGTTTGCTTGATGCCTTTCCCGAAATTGCCCGTTTCGTGGCTCCGCCGGCTGCCATGGCTGGTGCTGCTGGCCGGCGGCGCGCTCAGCGTGTGGATCGGCGTGTGGGCGGTGGGCGAGCGGACGCGGCGCGATGCGGCGGACTTTGCGCAGCTGACCTCCAACATCGAAACCTCCATCCGCGTGCGCGTGCGGGCGCACATCGACGCGCTGCGCGCCGGGGGCGGATTCATCGCGGCGAGTAGCGAGGTCACGCGCGATTCGTGGAATCACTTTGCTCACGAGATCGATCTCGACTCGCGGTATCCCGGCACGCGCGGCCTCGGCGTGGTTTTCCCGGTGCGGGACGTGGAGTTGCCGGCCTTCGTCGCGCGGATGCGTGCGCAGGGTCTGCGGGATTACCGAGTGCGCGGCATCGACGGTGCCGCGGTCGGTGGTGGGGAGCACTACGTCATCGCGCACATCCACCCGGAGAGCGGCAACGAGCCGGCGCTGGGCCTCGACATCGCGACGGAGCCGGTGCGGCGCGCGGCCGTTGAGCTGGCCCGGAGCACCGGCGAACCGGCTCTGACGACCCCGCTGCATCTCGTGCAGGACGAGCGCGGGCGCCCGGCCTTCCTGCTTTTCCTGCCCGTGTTTTCGTCCGGGGCGCCGGTGGCGACGCCGGAGGCGCGCGCGGCGGCGTTGCGGGCGTGGGTCTACACGCCGTTCGTGCTCGAGGAGTTTCTGATGACCGCGCTCGGCGAGCGGGCGGAGAAGGCGCGGCTGTATTTCTTCGCCGGCGACAAGGCGGACCCGCAGCAACTGCTGTTCGCTTCGGTCCCCGGCGGATTGCCGCCGGAATTCGCGCGCGTGCGTCCGCTGGAGCTGGCCGGCCGGAAGTTCACGGTCGGTTGGGTGCGCGGGCCGGCGTTCATCTCCTCGTCGGTCTCGCCGCTGCTCTGGGCGGCGGGCAGCACGGCTTTTGCCACGCTCGTGCTCGCGGGATGGGCGGCGATGCTGCGGGACAACCAGGAGCGCGCGGAGCAGCTGGTGACCGAGCGCACGCAGCAGTTGCAGGAGAGCGAGCGCCGCTGGCGCTTCGCGCTCGAGAGCAGCGCGCAGGGTTTGTGGGACTGGGATGCGGATCGCGAGGCGATCTATTTTTCGCCGATTTGGAAGCGGCTGTTCGGCTACGAGAACGTGAGCGACCTGACGTTGACCGACTGGCACCCGCGGGTGCATCCGGCGGACCTGCCCGATGTGCTCGATCGTCTCGCCCGGCACAATGCCGGCGAGTTGCCGGTCTTCGAACACGAGTATCGGGTTAAGCGCGGCGACGGCAGCTACGTGTGGATCCTGGACCGCTCGATGGTGGTGGCGCGCCGCCCCGACGGCACGCCGCAGCGCATGATCGGCACGCACACCGACATCTCCCCGCGCAAGGCGGCGGAGCTGGCGCTGCGCGAGAGCGAACAGCAGTTGAGCACGATCTACCGCACGATGGCCGACGGACTCGTGGTGCATCGGCGCGACGGCCGGGTTGTTTCCTTCAATCCCGCGGCGGAGCGAATCCTCGGCGTCGCCAGCGACCAGATTCTCGGCCGCAGTGCGCTGGATGAACGCTGGCCGCTCGTCCGCCCCGACGGCACGCCGCTGCCGGGCGAAGAGCATCCGGCGATGCGAGTGCTGCGACATGGGCGCCCGGAGCGCGATGTGCTGGCGGGCTTGGATATGCCGAATGGCGCGCGACGCTGGATTTCGATCAACGCCGAGCCCGTGCACGACGCCGCCGGACAGGTGGAGCGCGTGGTGGTGAGTTTCAGCGATGTCACGGCCCGCCAGCGGCTGCAGGAGGAGCTGAAGGCGGCGCGCGATCAGGCGCTCGAGGCGTCGCGCCTGAAGTCGGAGTTCCTCGCCAACATGAGCCACGAGATCCGCACGCCGATGAACGGCGTCATCGGAATGTCCGATCTCCTGCTGGAGACGCCGCTCAATGGCGAACAGCGGCAGATGGCCGATGTGATGCAGAAGAGCGCGGAGAGTCTTCTGACGATCGTGAACGACGTGCTCGACTTCTCGAAAATGGAGGCGGGGCGGATGCAGGTGGAAGTCCGCGAGTTCGACCTGCATGAGTTGGTTGAAGCGACGGTGGCGTTGCTCGCGCCGCGCGGGGCGAGCAAGCACTTGAAGGTGTCGGCGACGATCGCGCCGGACGTGCCGCGCGAGGTGCGCGGGGATCCCGTGCGCGTGCGGCAGGTGCTGACGAATTTGCTGAGCAACGCGGTGAAGTTCACCGATGCGGGCGCGGTGGACGTGCGGCTCGCCACCGCAGCGCGGGGCGACGCGGAAATGCGCGTGCGATGCGAGGTGCAGGACACGGGTCCGGGCATCGCGCCGGCGCAGCAAGGACGATTGTTCCAGGCCTTCACGCAGGCGGATGGATCGAACACGCGCCGCCACGGTGGCACCGGGCTCGGGCTCGCGATCTCGCGTCAGCTCGTGCAGTTGATGGGCGGCGACATCGGTTTGATCAGCGAGGCGGGGCAGGGCGCGACGTTCTGGTTTGAACTGCCGTTCGAGGTCGGGCGCGGGGCGCCAGCGAAGCCGCGGCAGGTGCCGGCGGCTCAACCGGTCGCCAGCCTGCGCGTGCTGGTGGCCGAGGATAATCCGGCGAACCAAGCCGTGGCGGAGGCATTGCTGCAGCAACTCGGGCACGTCGCGACGATCGCCGAGGACGGGGCCGTGGCGTTGCGGCTGCTCGCGAGCGAACGTTTCGACGTCCTGCTGTTGGATTGCCAGATGCCGCGGGTGGACGGCTACACGGTGGCGCGGGACTTGCGGGCGGGGAAGGTGCCCGGCTGCGAGCGGCTGCCGATCATTGCTCTCACCGCCTACGCGATGCCCGGCGATCGCGAACGCTGTCTGGCGGCCGGCATGGACTACTATCTCGCGAAGCCTCTTCGTGCGGCCGCGCTGCGCCAGGCGCTCGAGGCGTGCGGGCTCATCCCGGCCAGCGGTGAGGCGGTCGAGTCTCCGGCCCGGCCCGCGTCCGTGGCGCCGATCGATGCGACGCAGATCGCGCAATTACGCGAGATCCCCGGCCGCGTGCGGGAGCGCTTGTTGGACGAACTGATCGAAATTTTCCGGGAGTCCGCGCCGACGCAGCTGCGCGCGCTCGCGGAAGCCGCCGGCGCGAGGCGATGCGGGCTGATCGAGCAGCTCGCGCACAAGCTCGCGGGCAGTTGCGCGCATTTGGGAGCATTTGCGATGCGAGGCACGGCTTTGGAACTCGAGGCAGCGGCGCGCCGGGAGGACTGGTCGACCATCGGGCCGTTGCTGCGCCGGTTGGAAGAGCAGGCGGCCGAAGTGTTGAGCGCGCTCGACGAATTCGAAACCTGAGCGAGGGGGTTACTTGTCCTCGGCGACGCGCAGCTGCGGTGCGTCCTCATCCTCGTCGGCGGACGCGGGCAGGAGATCGCAAATCGAGCGGAGAATGCCGAGCAGCTCGGGGCTGCCCGCCACGCGCGTCAGCAAGCGGATGTCGGTTTCGTGCAGTCCGGCGCGCCGCACCGTTTCCTCGAGCTTGGCGGCGGCCCGGCCGGTGGAGCGGCTGTAGGTGGCGATTTTCTGGCGGGTTTGGCCGAGGGCGGACGGCTCCGCGAGATCGAGTCCGCTGACCGCCTCGAGCCACAGCAGCGCCAGGCTGGCCATCTCCGTGGAATCGGAGGCGTAACCCATCTTGGTCGCGAGCCGGGCCAAGGTTTCGAATCGCACTGGCCGGCCGGCTTCGACGTTCACGACCGTGTTCCGGTGGCAACGGGCCAGCCGGGCGAGCGTCTCGTGCGTCATGCCCTTCTGTTCCCGGAGCTGGCGGAAAAACAGCGTGTAGTGCATCCGAGGCGTGGATGCCGCCGTGCCTCCGAATTGTCAACGCACACGGCGGGTGTGGATCAGGTGTTGACAAGACGTGTTTGCCCACAAAACGTGGGCGCATCGGTATGCCGACACACCACCGCCAGGGCCGGACGGGGGCGCGGGCGCGAGGACGAAACGGCCACGCCCGGCGCCTGCTGCGGACATTTATCCGCGTGTGCCGGACCCTGGAAAAAGTGCAGAGCGGCGAAGCGCGCGCCGCGACGCGCGCGGTGCGGGAGCGGTTGATGCGCTGGGCGGCGGGGACCGCGGCAGGAGGAGGCCGATGATCGCGGCGAGTCCTTCCTTGCTCGCAGGCGCGTCGGTGCTGGTGGTCGACGACGACCCGGCGCTGCGCGCCTTGGTTTGCGCATTTTTCGAATGCGCGGGTTGCATCGTGGGCTCCGCGCCGGATTGCGCCGCCGCCGAGGTGCGGGCCGGCGCTGCGGCCTGGGAACTGGCGGTGCTCGACATCGACTTGCCGGATGGGAATGGGATCGAACTCGCGCGGCGGCTGCGGGCGCTCGCGGCGCGGCCGGATTTGCCCGTGGTGTTCGTCACCGGGCGGCCCGATGCGGCGCGGCGGTTGAGCATCGCGGGTGTGGGCAGCGCCGTGCTGGTGCCGAAGCCGTTCGCGAGCGCCGAGCTTCTGACCGCCGCCGCCCTGATGCTGGGCGACTGAGCCGCGCGGACTCAGCGCGCGAGCGCCTCGCGGACGAGCCGGTCGTCGCCCTCATTGGGGGCGGGGCGGATGCCGAGGACGGCGCAGAGCAGGTTGTAGAGGTGGATGTTCTCGACGTCGGCGAATTCGTGGCCGCGGCGGAACGCGGGCCCGTTGGCCAGCAAGAGTGCGCCCATGTCCGGCAGCGCCGGGTCCCAGCCGTGCGTGCCCTTGACGTAGGTGACGCGGCGCGCGGGCCAGCCGACCTTGCTCTCGATGTTCCAATGCGGCGCGGCGAGCAGCACGACGTCGGGGATGCGCGGATTGTTGCGGTAGTGCAGGCGCGCAGGCATTTCCTCGCGGAGGTAAACTTCGAGTTGGGGCGGGGCTTTCGCCCGGATGCTTGCGGCGAGTTCGGCGGCGGAAACGGTGCCCGGGAGCGGACGCACGCCGCCGTTGGGGCCGGTGGACTCGACGCGGACCTTGGAGACATCCATCAGGTCTTCGAGGAAGATGATACGATCCGGCCCGCAGGCGGACATGCCGTGGTCGGCGACGATGACGAGGTTCGTTTGCTCGCGCAGCCCGCGCGCGGCGAGGCCGGCAAGCAGACGCGCGACGGCGGCGTCGGCTTCGTGCACGGCGGCGGCGCACTCGGCGGACTCGGGCCCGAAGTTGTGGCCGGCGTGGTCGACCAGGTCGAAATACAGCGTGGCGAACTTCGGGCGCTGCTCGGCGGGCACGTCGAGCCACGCGAGGAGGCCGTCGACGCGCGCGTCCGACTTTTGTTTGCCGTTGAACTTCTGGAAGCGCGACGGGCGCACGCCCTGGACGTCGGTTTCGGAGCCGGGCCAGAAATAGCAGACGCTGCGCACGCCCTGTTTCTCGGCTGTGATCCAGATCGGCTCGCCCTCATCCCACCAGCGCGACTGCGCGTTGCTGTCGGGCTTGCTCATGCCGAAGGTCTCGGCGAACGCCGGGTCCCAAAACCAATTCGAGACGATACCGTGTTTCTCCGGGCGCAAGCCGGTGACGAGCGTGTAGTGGTTGGGAAAAGTCTTCGACGGGAACGACGGCGTCATGCGCCGGGCGTGCACGCCGTCGCGGGCGAGCTGGCGCAGTGTCGGCGCGTCGTAGCGATCAAGGTAGTCCCAGCGGAAGCCGTCGATCGAGAGGAGGATCAGCAGTTCGCCCGGCGGCCGGGTCGCCGCGGTCTTCGCGGGCGATTGTTGGCACGAGGTCGTGCCGAGCAGCACGACGAGAAACAGCGAGAGCGAAGCGAATCGCATCCGTCGAGACTCTGGGATTGGCGTGCGGCGGCGCAATGCGCATTCTGCGGGCGATGAACGAAGCCGAGAGACTCACTCGCCTTGAGGAGCGCTACGTCCACTTGCAGCGCCACGTGGCGGAGCAGGACAAGGCGATGCTGGAACTCGCCGAGGAGTTCGCGCGCTTGAAGGCGGATATCGCCGCGCTCCGCGCGCAGGGCGCCGGCGGCAGCTCGCCGGTGGGTGAGGCCGAGGCGGCGGACGAGCGGCCGCCGCATTACTGAGGAGCGAAGTAGAGCCGGTCTTCGACCGGCCTTGGTCACTTGGTCCAAGGATGGGACGGCCAATCGTCGACCAAACCGGCGCGCACCGGGTTGCTGCGGATGTAGTCGACGACCCGCGCACGTTCCTGCGGATTTCGCAGCCAACGGTCGAACCACTCGCGCTGCCAAACTGGGCCGCGGCCGCCGATGGTTTGGCGGATGCGGCGGGCACTGCGGCCTTTCCGTCGTTTCATGATTTGCGAAAGCGAGTGCCGGGCGTTTTCGCCCGGTGAGATCAGCGCGTGCCAGTGGTTGGGCATGAGGGTGAAGTGGCTGACCGCAATGTCCCAGTCGGCCAGAGCCGCGAGCTCCTCTTTCAAAATGCTCGCGCACGCGGCGTCCCGAAGCGGACATGCGCCGTGTCCGGCATCCAAATACTTTTCCAACGTGCGAAACAGCTGGCGTTGCAGAGCGGAAAATTCGGCCGAGCGCGGTGGGATGCGTGCGACGTGACGCTGCAACTCGGCGATGCGTTCGATCGCTCCGACGGGTAGACTGTCGGCGCACCGCACGGTCACGAAATACTCCGCCGCCTCCACTTCCCAGTGCGGCAGGTGGCGACGGGTGAAGCGGATCGTGCGCTGCATGGGCAGGCGCCAGTTTCGAGCGGCCGGTCGGAGACCGGCCCTACTGATCAGAACAGCGCCGTGACTTCGGTGTGGCGGCCGGCTTCGAGGACGATTTCACCGGTGAGCGCGGCGGTCTCGTCGTTCTTATAGAGCTTGCAGCGGATCGGGCCGGCGGCGTCGTGCGTCGACCAACCCCATTTGCCGATGGAGACGAATTGCATCGGCACGCCGTGATCCCACGAGAGGCCGGGGCCATCGCCGCGGATGAAGAGCTTGTTGCCGATGCCGATGTAGGCCGTCGCGAGGAGGCGCGTGGCACCGTCGGACGACGTCGATGACTCGACTTCCGCCGCGCTGGCGACGGGTTCGCTGGCGGGCTCGTCGCTCTCCGGCGCGGGGGCCGGAGCGAGCACCGGAGCAGCTTCCGGTTCAACGGGCGTCGGCAAAGACTCGACCGGAGCGGCCACGGGCTCAGCGGGTTTCTCGCTGGCGGCCGGTTCCGGTGTGGGCGCGGGCGCGGGCTCGGGCTCGAGCGACAGGGCGGACGGCGTTTCCTCGGGCTTCGGCTTGCGCGGCGCGCGAGGCTTTTTCGGCTTGGGCGGTTCGACCGACGTCGCGGAAGTTTCCGCGGCGGGAGATTCGGGTGCGGGTGCGACTGCTTCCGGCGTCGGTGCCGCCTCGACGGCGGCGACCGGCTCGGCGGGAGGCGCGAGCGGCGCGGGTGTCGGTGCGGGCTCGGGCTCCGGAGCGGGCGCGGGCGTTTCGTCGAACGCGTGTTTCGCGGCGACGGCGGCGATCGGTGCTGCGGCCGCGGCGACAGTGATCGTGGTCGGCACGCTGGCGGCCGCGTGCTTCAGCTCGGCGATCCTGGCGTCGAGTTCCTTCAAGGCGCCGCTGACTTTCGCCTGGAATTCCGTGGCGGCTTCGCCGGAACCCGATTGCAGCTTGGCGAGCGCGGCTTCGGCGGAGGTGAGTTGCTTGCGCGTCGCGACTTCGAGCGCGGACCAGTCGGCGGCGGCCTTCGAGATTTTTTCAGCGGTGGCTTTGAGCTGGTCGCTGTTGGCGGCGCGCAGTTCCTCGAGTTCGGTTTCCAGCGCCTCGCGGTCGCTTTCCTCCTTGGCGGCGAGCGACTCGTTGAACTCCGCGAGCTTCTCCTGCATGCGATACGGCAGCGTTTCGGCGTCGCGGGCGGATTTGTGGACGGCTTCTTCGACGGCTTTGATCTGGGCGGCGGCGCGGGCGAGGCTCTCGGTGGCGGCGTGGAGGCGGGCGACTTGGTCGTTTACGCGCACACGCTCGCGCTCGACGGCCTCCGCGGTGTCGGCCGCATAGTCGACGAGGAACGGCACGAGGCCGATCACGGCGGCGAGCGCCGCGCAGAGGACCGCGCTGACGAACGGCAGCGGCGCGTAGGGGTCCTTGGCAAAATAGACGATGACGAACGCGATGAGCAGCAGGCCGGCATCGATCGCGAGGAAGATCCACTTCGGGAGTCGGGGAGCGGGTTCGAGATTCATGGGGCGATTCGCGCGCTGGGCTCGTTTTCCCTCGGGAAACGCCGCTTCACAAGGCTAAACCGGCCGCGCGCCAGAGTGAAATCCGCCCTTGTGCCGCGCGACGTTCGGCGCATGGTCGCGCCGTTCCCATGAGTTTCCCGCATTTCGTGCGCATCGATCGGGACGGAAACGCCGCTGACGGGCGCCACTTCGTGGTGCACACGCACAACCCGCAGTTCACCGTCGAGCTGACGCCGGACGGCGACGCGCCGGACAAGGTCGGCAGCGGCGTGATCAAGCGCGTGTGCGTCCCGAATTCGTGGGCGGGCGACTACGGCAAATACGCGAAGCTGCTCTCGCAGGCGCAGGAGTTTTTCGTCGCCTCGGGCGGCGGGCCCGCGCCGAAACGGCTGCAAGGTTAGCTCTGCCGCGGCGCCCGCTCAACGCGCCAGCGCCCGCCAGGTCGTGATCGCGAGCGATAGCAGCATGCCGATGCGGATCGAGCCCTCGAAGGTCAGGATCACGAGCGTCCATTTGAGGTTCGTGACAGCACGCAGCCCGTAGCCGATCCAACTGGTCGCGATCAGCACGAAACCCTGCGCGCGGCCGACCGGGTGGAGCAGCAGCGTCGCCATCCACGCGAAATACACGATCAGCCCGCCGGCCCACGTGATGGCCATCGCGTTCGACATCGGCAGCTCGCGCGGGTCCGCGTTGGCGCGGATGCGGCGGATGCCGAGGTAGCGTTCGCCGACGAACAATTGCCAGAGCTCGAACGCGAAGAAGAGCGGCGCGAGCAGGGCGAGCGGATTCACGCGCGCAGCATCGGCGCGCGGCGGCCGGGCGCCAGATTTTTTCGGCGGTGTGTCACCGGAGGAATTGCGCCTTGTGCCCGACCGGGTCGGACCCATCCTCGCCCGCCGTGGGCGAAATCACCGTGATCCTCGGGCGCGTGCATGCGGGCGATGCCGCGGCGGCGAACGAGCTCATGAATCTGGTCTACGACGAACTGCGTCGCCTCGCGGCGGCCAAACTCGCGCGCGAACGCGCCGGCCAGACCCTGCAGCCCACGGCACTCGTGCACGAGGCGTGGCTGCGGCTCGGCGGCGACGAGCAACCGCCGTGGGAAAACCGCCGGCATTTCCTGGCTGCGGCCGCAGAGGCGATGCGCCGCATCCTGATCGATCGCGCGCGCCAGCGGCAGGCGGCGCGCCGCGGCGCCGGCGCGGAATGCGTTTCGCTCGACGAACTCGATTTGCCGGCCGCCATGCCCGACGATCGTCTGGTGGCGCTGAGCGAGGCGCTGGACCGGCTGGCGGAGGCGGCCCCGGAAAAGGCGGAGCTGGTGAAGCTCCGCTATTTCACCGGGCTCACGCTGGAGCAGGTCGCCGAGGCGCAGGGCGTCTCGCTCGCGACGGCGAAGCGATCGTGGACCTTCGCGCGGGTGTGGCTGTTGCGCGAGATGCAGGCGATTGCGCCGACGGGCGGAAATTCGTGAGCCGTTCGGCCGGAAAAATCCGCCTGAGACGATGATTCCCCATGTCGACCTCCCTTGAACGAGAGGAAGCCCTGTTCATCGCCGCGCTCGGCCAGCCGCCGGGCACGCGGAGCGAGTTTTTGCGCACGCAGGCGGGCGGCGACCGCGCGCTCGTGGAGCGCGTGGAAATGCTGCTGGCCCTGCACCCGCAGACGCAGGGCTTTTTGGAGAACACGGCGGGCGAGGCGGTGGCGGCGGCTTTGGGTCGCGCGCCGGAGTCGCACGCGCTGGCGGCCGAGGATCTCGTCGGGCAGCAAGTCGGGGCTTTCGCCGTGGTGGCGCGATTGGGCGAAGGCGGCGTGGGCGTCGTGTATCGCGCGGAGCAGGCGCAGCCGTTGCGGCGCGCGGTCGCGCTGAAAGTGATCAAGCCCGGCATGGACACGCGCGAGGTGCTCGCGCGTTTCGACGCGGAGCGGCAGGCGCTGGCGATGATGGATCATCCCGGTATCGCGCGGGTGTTCGAGGCGGGCGCGACGGCGCGCGGACGGCCGTATTTCGCGATGGAGCTGGTGGACGGCGTGCCGCTCACGCGCTATTGCGACGAGCAGTCGCTGTCGATCGCGGCGCGGTTGGAGTTGTTCCTCGAAGTCTGCCATGCGGTGCAGCATGCGCACCAGAAGGGCATCATCCATCGCGACCTGAAGCCGTCCAATATCCTCGTCACGACCGGTGATGGTGTGGCGCGGCCGAAGATCATCGATTTCGGCATCGCGAAAGCCACCGCTGCCGGCAGCCGGGCGATGACCGAAGTGGCGCAATTCATCGGCACGCCCGGCTACATGAGCCCCGAGCAAGTCGCGGGCGACACCGACCTCGATACGCGCAGCGACATCTACAGCCTCGGCGTCGTGCTGCACGAGTTGCTCACCGGCCGCACGCCGCACGAGAACGGCAAGCTCGGCGTCGAGGAGTTGCGCCGCCGCATCCGCGAGGACGATCCGAGCCGGCCGTCGACCGTGGTGAACAAGCTCAGCGCGGAGGACCGCGGGACCGTCGCCCTCACGCGCGCCGTGGCGCCGGGGCGGCTCGCCGCCCAACTGCGCGGCGATCTCGACTGGATCGTGCTGCGCTGCCTGGAGAAGGATCGCGCGCGCCGTTACGCCACGGCGAATGCGCTGGCCAGCGACCTCGTGCGCCACCAGCGGCATGAACCCGTAAACGCCGCGGCGCCGAGCCAGCTCTACCGGCTCGGGAAATCCATCCAGCGCAACCGTGTCGCCTACGCGGCCGGCGTGCTGGTGTTCGCGGCGCTGATTGCGGCGACCGTGGTCAGCCGCACGCAGGCCGTGCGGGCCCAGCGCGCCGAGCTGCTGGCAGCGCAGCGGGCCGCCGCGGAGGCCGCCGCGCGCGCGCGGGCGCAGGACGCGGAGCGCGTCGCGGCGCGCGAGGCGGCGGCGAGTCGCGCGCTGTCGGACTTTTTGCGGCAGGACTTGCTCGCGCAGGCCTCGCCCGACAACCAGCGCGACCGCGACCTGAAGCTCCGCACCGTCCTCGACCGTGCGGCGGCGCGCCTCGAAGGGCGGTTCACGGACCAGCCGCAGGTCGAGTCGTCGATTCGCGAGACGCTGGCCACGACCTACGTCGCGCTCGGAGAGTTCGCTGCGGCGGAGCAGCAACTCGTGGCGGCGCGCGCCGTGCAGCGTCGCGACGGCGGCGACGAGAGCGAGGGAGCGCTGCGTGTCGCGGGGCAACTGGTGCACGTGCTGCGCCTGCAAAGCCGAATCCCCGAGGCGGCGGCGCTCGCGACGGAGACGCTGGCCCGGCTCGAGCGGCGTTTCGGCGCGGAGCACGCGCTCACGGTGCAGGTGCGCAACGCGCTGCAGGCCGTGTTGCTCAGCCAAGGCAAGTTCGGCGAGGCGGAGCCGCTGTTGCGGGAGTCCATTGAAGTCAGCCGCCGCACGCTCGGTCCGGAGGCGCCTGGCACGTTGATGGTGATGTCGAATCTCGCGCTGGCGCTGACGGAGCTCGGACGGCTCAAGGAGGCGATCGCGCTGAGCGAGGAAACGATCGCGATCAAGAACCGCGTGCTCGGCCCGGAGCACCCGCAGACGCTGCCGACGATGATCAACCTCGCTGCAATCTACTGTCAGGCCGGCCGGATGAACGAAGCGATCGCTCTCGGCCAAAAAGTGGTCGCGGTGCGCGAACGGGTGCTCGGCGCGGAGCATCCGCAGACGCTCGGAGCGTCGGACATTCTGGCCAACATCTACGTGCGCGCCGACCGGCAGGATGAGGCGGCTGCGCTGTTCGACCGCACGTTGCCGATCGAGGCGCGCGTGTTGGGCGCGGAGCACGCGGTGACGCTTGCCGCCGCGGTGGAACGGGCGGCAATCCATCTCGACCGCGAAGAGCTGGAGCCGGCCGCTGCGCTGGCATCGTCGACGCTCGAGCGTTTGCGGAAGCGCTTCGGCGCGGAACATGTGCAGACGTTCGATGCGGTGATGTTGCTCGCCCGCGTGCGCGCGGAGCAGCGGCGTTGGGCCGAGGCCGACGAACTGTTTGCGACGGCGAAGGGCATCGCGGATCGCACCATGACACCGGCGACCCCGCGAGCGGTGAGCCTGATTTTCCACCGCGGCCAGCGGCTGCTCGACGAGGGGCGCGCCGCGGAAGCCCTGCCGTTGTTTGCGTCGGTCGCGGAGCAACGCGGTCGCTCGGTGGGAGCGGAACATGTCGACACCCTCGCCGCGCGGCTGCGGCAGGCGGAGGCGCAGCTGCGACTCGGAGACACGGGCGCGGAAGCGAACCTGCTGGCCTGCGAGGCCGCGCTGGCGCGGGTTGCCGGTGCGACGCCCGAAAATACGATCCTGGCTCGCTCGCGGGCGAAGGCGCGGGGTCTGCTGGCGGAGTTTTATCGCGGCGCGGGCCGGACGGAAGAGGCGGCGCGTTGGGGCCGTTGAGAGGATTTTTTCAAGAAGCGTGAGCCGTTCGGCGTGTTTCCTGCGCATGTGCGAGGGAATAGCCATGCTCCTCGTCCGGTCTCCCGCCGTCGCAACGCCGCTGCCTCCAGATCACGGTGTCGAAGGCGGAAGGAACCGGACGGGAGGGCATGGGTTCCGGCGGTAACCTCCCGCCGTAGTCCAACTCCTTAAGGTCAACACCGAGGTAATCGCGGGTGAGGCGGCTACGCGCCTCACCCGCTTTATTTTCCAGGCGAAACGCGGGTGCACCGCGCGAGGGAAAAACGAGGAGCGGCCACGCTCCGGTTTCAACGGCGGTGGATTTTGCTGCGACTTGGGGACGCGGGGCGGGGTTGTGCCTGCAACACCCACGATCCCCATGTTGTCCGACCTCCGTCTTTCCGCGCGGACTCTCGCGAAGAGTCCGCTGTTCTGTGTTGTGGCCATCGTCACGCTCGGCCTCGGCATCGGGGTTAACACCGCGATGTTCTCCATCATCAACGGCATCCTGTGGCGCGGGCTGCCGTTTCCGGAGCAGGGACGCATCGTCGCCGCGGTGGGACGCAACGAAGCGCAGCCGCGCGATCGCTTCGGGATGTCGTGGGCCGAGTTCGAGGATTTCCGGCGCGTGCAACGGTCGTTCGTCGATCTCGCGGCCTACGAGGATCGAACCACGACGCTCAGCGGTCCGGGCGGCGATCCGGAGCGGATCTCGGGCACGGCGATGTCGGCGGCCGGCATGGCGATGCTACCGGGGCCGCTCGCGCTCGGGCGCTGGTTCACGGCGGAGGACGACAAACCCGGCGCGCCCGCCACGATCGTGTTGAGCCACGCGCTGTGGACGAATCGCTTCAAGGCCGACCCGGCGATCGTCGGGCAATCGATCAAGGTGAACAGCGAGTGGACGACGGTGGTGGGCGTCGCGGCGGAGCGATTCCGGTTTCCGGAGGATGGAGGGGCGTTCGTGCCGATGCGCGACTTGCGCTTGAAGGACAAACGCGACGAGCGCGCGCTGACGGTGTTCGGCCGGCTGAAGCCCGGCGTGACGCTCGCGCAGGCAAGCGCGGAGATCGCGGCGTTCGGGGCGCAACTGGCCAAGGACCACGCGGACACGAACCGCGGCATCACCTTCGGGGCGCAGACTTTGTTTGAGCGTTTCTCCGGCGACGAGGACCGGCAGCTTTTCGCGGTCATGCTCGGCGCCGTGCTGCTCGTGATGCTCATCGCGTGCGCGAATGTCGGCAACCTGCTCCTCGCGCGCTCGTCCGTGCGGGAGAAGGAACTCGCGGTGCGCGCCGCGCTCGGCGCGGGCCGGGCGCGCGTGGTGCGGCTGCTGCTCACGGAGGCGATGCTGCTCTCGCTCGCGGGAGCGGCGCTCGGTTGCGGCATCGCGGCGGGGAGCCTCGCGCTTTTCCGCCGCGCCGTGGTCGATGCGCATCCGCCCTACTGGATGCATTTCGACCTCGATGGCGCGGCGCTGCTCTACGCGATCGGCCTCGCGGGCGCGGCGTGTTTGCTGGCCGGACTCTACCCGGCGTGGCGGAACTCGCGGCCGGATTTGAACTCCGTGTTGAAGGACGCCGGCCGCGGGTCGACCAGCGCGGGCGTGGGGCGCTTCGCGCGGATGATGATCGTCGGCGAGGTGGCGCTCTCGTGCCTGCTGCTCGTGTTGTCCGGCCTGACGATTCGCAGCGTGATCCAGACGCAATCGCTGCCGACCGGCTTCACCTCGGCGGGCGTCTACTCGGGTCGCGTGGCGCTGCTCGATCGCGAATTCGACGACGTGGCGAAGCAGAAACAGTTTTTCGCCCGCCTGATCGAGCGGCTGCGCGAGCGGTCGGAGATCGCGGATTTCACGCTCAGCGACATGCAGCCGACGTGGGACAACAGCCAGGCGATCCTCATCGAGGGCCGCGCACCCGAGCCGGCGGGCAAGCCGCCGCTCGCCTCCAGCGTGAAGTCAGTGGCGCCGCATTTCTTTTCCACGCTCGGCATCGGTCTGCTGCAGGGCCGCGATTTCACCGACGCGGACGCGCCGGAGTCGACGCGCGTGGCGATCGTCAGCACCGCTTTCGGGCAGAAATACTGGCCCAACCAAAGCCTGATCGGGCGGCGTTTCCGTCTCGGCGCGGGCAAGCCGGGCGAGGATGAGCATTGGCTGACGGTCGTCGGCGTGGTGACGCCGATCATGGAAGGCCGTTTCAACTCGCAGCCGGGGCCGCAGGCCTATGTGCCGTTCACGCAGGCGACCGACGTGCGGCGCATGACGGTGATGGCGAAGGCGCGCGGCGGCGACGCGGCGGCACTCGCGCCGGTGTTGCGGCAGACGGTGCGCAGCCTGAACGACGATTTGCCCATCTACTTCGCGCAGACGCTCGATCAGATGTTGGAGGAGGCGCGTTTCTCGAAACGACTCATTGCTTGGATTTTCGGCGTGTTCGGCGCGGTGGCGCTCGTGCTCGCGGGCGTGGGGCTCTACGGCGTGATGAGCTACTCGGTGGCGCAACGGACGTCGGAGATCGGCGTGCGCGTGGCGCTCGGGGCGACGCCGCGGGATGTGCTCGGGCTCGTGTTGCGGCAGAGCGGCTGGCAAGTGGGACTCGGCCTCGCGCTCGGAATCGGGGTGTCGTTTTTCGCCGGGCAGCTGATGGCGGGTTTTCTCTACGCGGTCAGTCCGCGCGATCCGGGCACGTTCATCGCGACGGTGCTCGCGCTTGGGACGGCGGGCGCGTTCGCGACGCTGGTGCCGGCGTTGCGGGCGTTGCGCGTGAATCCCGTCGTGGCGCTGCGGAACGAGTAGGCGGCGAGCGCGACCCGGGGCTTGGGCTCGAAGGTAAAGGTGGTCGCCGCCGTCCCGGCGGCGACAGGCGTCGTCGGGACGACGACGCCCACCTATTGCACGATCCCGTTCAGTTCTTTTCGCCGGCGCGGAACTCGACCCACGGCTGGCTCGGGCGGCTCTTCAGCAGGCCGGTCATCCAGTCGTATTGCGGGTGAGCTTCGAGGAATTTGTCGGCGTCGAACGCGAGGCCGTCGGCCGAACCCCAGCGCGCGGCGAAGCGCATCTCCTTCACCATCGCGGCGTCGACGACCTTGGCGTCGCAGGTGCCGGCGGGTTTGAAGGGCTCGCGGTGCGGGTTGACGAATTGCGCGCCGAGATCGCCGCGGGCGTTGAGGCCGAGCGCGGCGGGGCGGTCGGCGGTGTTGAAGCAGGCGTCGACGCAGTCGGCTTCGAACTCCTTGGCCTTCGCGAGGTCGATCTGGCCGACGTTGGCTTTCATGAGCTGCTTCCAGCGCACGCGGCGCGCGACGGGCGAGAGGCGGATGTCGGTGTCGTGCATCTCGGTTTCGAGGCGGAGGATTTTCAGGTTCTCGGCGATGTTGGAGCCGACGAAGTAGCCGTCTTTCGTGCGCTCGAAGCCGATGTATTTGAGGCCGAGTTCGAGGCGGATGATCTCGTTGGTGTTGATGTCGCCGACGAGCCAGGAGTTGGCGTAGCCGCCGTTGTTGCCGCGCTTCATGATCTCGCACCATTCGTCGAGCGAGCCGGCGTCCTGCACGGCGCGGCGGAAGCGGATGAACTCCGGCACGCCTTTTTCGGTGAAGCCCTTGAAGCCGCCGATGGTGGTCTCGCAGCCGACGAGGCCGGCGTCGGTGACGAAGAAGTCCGTGCCGCTGTGAATCCAGCCGGCCTGCGTCTGCATGAGGATGCGGTGGCCCTTCGCGGGAACGACGTCGAGGACGACGTTGTAGAGCGCGAGCGTGAAGTCGGACATGGTGTTGTGGCCGAGGACGATTTTGCCGTCCTTCGTCATCTTGCCGGTCGCGATGAAGGCGGAGCACATCTCCTTCGGCGCGGTGACGACCGTGGCGCTGCCGGAGAACTTGCTCGCGACTTCGGGCCACCAGTAGCCGGTGGTTTCGATCGAGGCGTTGTAGGCGAGGATGTCGTCGTAGGTGGTGGGCACGCCGGCGGCGTTCATGCCTTCGGCGATGCCTTCCAGCTCGGCGCGATTTTCGGCGTCGACGCCGGCGCCGATGAAGCCGTTGGTCTGCTCCTTGAGCCACGCCCAGTCGAAGCTGCTGTCGTGCTCCCATTGCGCGGCGGTGACGCGCATGGTTTCGGCGATCTCGCGCGCGAGCAGGTAGCCGTGCTGGAAGCCGCGAGCGCGCGGCTCGCCCTCGATGTGGAGGTAGATCCACCCGGCCTTTTCGTGGCGTTGGGCGGAGGCGAGCCAGGTTTTTTGCTGCGCGGAAAGTTCGGTGGCGCGGGGAGCCGGCAAAGCCAGCGCGAGGGCCGCGAGCGTGGCGAGGAGGCGGGGTAACATGGGGCGGAAGCTACGGATGCGCCTGCCCCATGGGCGAACAGAAAGCGGTCACCGATGCGACCGGCCGCCGCAGTCGTTAGGTGCTTATAAGACGCCAAACGATGAATAGTGGCCCGGGCAATTTTCCCCTATGATGCGGGAAGTTGGCGGGAGAAATCGGGCCATGTGCGGGAAAACGTCCCGTGCACGATCTGCTCCTGCAGAGCCCCTCTTCCCCTCATGGCTTGTATCGGACTTGTCGAAAGCGATCACGATTGCCGTCGTGCTTGCGCGGTCGTGCTCGAACACCTCGGGCACGAGGTGCACGCATTCGGATTGCTCGACGATGCGGTGCAGAGTCCGGTGGGACCATTCGAAGTTGTCGTGATCGCCCCGGGGTGGGAGGCCGCTCGCTGCGAAACGGAAATCTCGCGGATCCACCGTCGACTGGGTGAGACGGCGTTGGTCGTGCTTTCGGAATCGCACTATTTGGTCGATCAGCCCAGTCGGTCGCCGCAGGTGCGGATCCTGCCGAAGCCGTTCAAGGTGCAGGCGCTGCGGGAAGCGTTGACCTCGCTGACGCAGTCAGCGTGCGCGAACTGACGGTTCGCCCCGGCAAAACCAACCGAGCTCCATCCAGCTGCGGAACCAGCTCTGCACCGTGGCGGCCCAATCTTCGCGCGGGCGCCGCGATTTCGGGATGCCGGCGGCGAGCGCGCGTTCAAGCGGCTGGCCGGCGCGGATGGCGGCGAGAATCTTGAAGGCGGCGGGCTCGAGGCGCTTGAAGTAGATTTTCCCGTGGTGACGGTGCACGGCGACGCGGCACGGTGCGCGGCGTGGGCGCTGGGCCTTGCTATCGGCGTGCACGCGTAGCGCGGTCGGCGCGTTCGAGGCGTCGCCGCGGAGGAGCGCCTCGCGCTTGCGGATGGCGATGAGGTAGTCGTCGACCGGATAGCGCAGCTCGAGCAGTTGCAGATAGGGCTGGAGCGAGAGGCGGAGTTTCGCGGGATCGGAGTCGAGCAGGTCGTCGACGGTGAACACGGGACGCGCGGCGCCGTCGTAGACTTCGACCTGCGCCCACTCGAAGCGCGCGATGTCTTCGCACAGCGCGGTGTGCGGCGCGGTCAGACGCGGCGTGCGGCGGATGAAGTCGGCGAGGCGCTGAGGCAGGTCGCGGAGCGTCCAGTATTTCGACGGGTGCTTCTGGAGGAACGCCTCGGCGAGGCGCATGAATTTCCGTTCGCCCAGCGCGGCGCGCAGGCCGGGGCAGTCCTCGTGCAGGCTGTCGAGCACGCGGAACCAATACATGCGGTTGTAGATTTCGAGACGCTCGAAGGCGGTGAGGCGGTCGTTCGGCTTGGCGATGGCGGCGACGGCGGACTTCGTGGCGCGGCCGTCGCGCAGGCGCGGCGCGGTGCGGTTGGCGCGTGTGAGCGGGTTCATCACGACGGCGAGCGTGGCGCGCTGGAGCGCGCGCAGCTCGGCGCGCGAGCGGGCGGAGAGGGTGGGACCGGTCTCCGACCGGCCTGCCTTGGTCGGCGGGCTCGCGGCGGGCTTTGAGCGGTCTGGCGCGGATGCGGCGAGAGGCGCGTGGCCGGCGAGATGCGGGGGTTTTTTCGGCCGGTCGGAGACCGGCCCTACTTTGGGCGCACGGGGCATGAGTTACTTTCGCGGCGCGCCCAGCGGTCGCGCCCTACCTCTGCTTTGCGCGGCGCGGGCTTCGGCGATGTAGGCGTTGGCCTTCAGGGCTTCGTCGTGCACTTCCTGGAAGGAGGGAATCTTGTCGTCCCACTCGAGCAGCGTGGCGGTGACGCCGCAGAGTTTGGTGGCGTGCGCATACATTTTCCACACCGGGTCGAGCACGGGATGGTCGTGGGTATCGAGGATGTATTTCTCGAACTTCGTGTGACCGGCGACGTGCATCTGCGCGACGCGGTGGTGCGGGATGTTGTTCAGGTAATCGTAGGGGTCGAAGCTGTGGTTCTTCGACGAGACGTAGATGTTGTTTACGTCGAGCAGGATTCCGCAATCGGCGCGCTCGACGACCTCGGTGAGGAATTCCCACTCGGTCATCTCGGAGGCGTGGAACTCGGTGTAGGAGCTGACGTTTTCGACGGCGACGGGCAGTTCGAGGTAGTCGCGCGTGTAGCGGATGTTGGCGGCGACGTGCTTGGCGGCGGCGATGGTGTAGGGCATCGGCAGCAGATCGTGCGAGACGGTGCCGTCGACGCTGCCCCAGCAGAGGTGATCGGAAATCCAGGGCGTCTTCGTGCGCTTGGTGAGCGCCTTGAGTTTCTTCAGGTGGTCGCGATTCGGGAAGTCGGTCGAGCCGAGGTAGAGCGACACGCCGTGCTGGACGACTTTGTATTGGGCGAGGATGCGATCGAGGACCTCGAGCGGGCGGCCGCCGTCGACCATGAACGTCTCGGAGATGATCTCGAACCAGTCGACGGTCGGTTTCTCCGAGAGGATGTGGTCGTAGTGCGGGACGCGCAGGCCGATGCCGATGCCGTAGTCGGTGTAGCCGTTGAATGGGTTGGCGGGCATGGAGAGCGGGCTTGGCGCTGCGCCCGGAGCGTGGCGCGGGGGCAGGGCGAAGCAAACCTTCCGAAGAAACAGAGACCGACGCGTGGGCGTCGGCCTCCGTGAACACACACACTAAAAAAGCCGGATCAGATCCACCCGGCGCGGCGCGGCTTACTTGGCCGGCTCGGACTTCTTGTCGTCCTTCTTATCGTCCTTGGCCTTGCAGCCATCCTTACCCTTGCAGCCGTCCTTACCTTTGCAGCCGTCCTTGCCTTTGCAGGACTCCTTGCCCTTGCAGCCGTCTTTACCCTTACAGCCGTCCTTGCCCTTGCAGGAGTCTTTGCCCTTTTCGTCGCCGACGATCTGGGTGCCGGCGTTGACGTTGGTGGAAGCGGAGGCCTTCAGGGCGAGGGCTCCGGCGTAGAGGCCGGCGATGGCGGCGGCGGCGATGATGGTGCGGGTGGATTTGTTCATGTCAGTGATACGGGGGTTGATTTCAGGAGCGTCGCGGCACTGTGCCGCAGCGTTCGGGAAAGACGTGGAGTATGGCGGGTGGGAGCTGGGAGGTCGGAAGATATTCCCGAAAATTACGGCGGGGGTCCGGGAATGGACGCATCGAGGCCCCGCGCGGGGCGCAGGCCGAGGGCTTTGCGACCAAGCGCTGGATTGGGGCGAGGAGCTTCGCGGGTGTGGCGACGTGGCCGGTGGGGCCGGGTCAACGGCTGGCGCTCTGTGCCACGAAAGGCGGTGCGGGGGCGGGCCCGATGAGCGGGAGCACGACGATGAACCGTGTGCCTTCGCCAAGCTGGCTTTCGCAGCGGACTTCACCTCCGAGCGCGGCGGTCACCTGTTTCACGATCCACAGACCGATGCCGATGCTCTTTTCGCCGCCGGTGGGGCGGGCGGGGCCGCGGGCGAATTTCCGGAAGAGCAGCTCGATATCGCGCGGCGCGAGGCCGGGGCCTTGGTCGGCGACCGCGATCGTCGCCTTGCCGGCTTCGGCCTGAAGGGTGAGGTGGATGATGCGGCCGGGCGGCGAGTATTTGACGGCGTTGGAAAGGAGGTTGTCGACGACCTGCCGGAGCGCGCCTTCGTCGGTCACGACGAAGACGGGCTGTGAGGGCGGAAGGTAGCGAAGCTGGAGTGCCTTGGCGCCCGCCGTTTCGAGGAAGGCGTCGCGGGCCTGCGCGAGGGTGCGGGTGAGATCGATCGAGGTGAAGCGCAGGCGTCGGTGGCCGGACTCGATGACGTCGGCGTCCATGAGGTCGTCGATGAGGCGGGTCATGTTGGCGGCGTTGAAGCGCAGGCCGTCGACCACGGAGGCTTGTTCGCGCGAGAGGCCGCCGACGTGCAGGAGGTTCGCGCCCATGACGAAGGAGGCGAGCGGATTGCGGAGATCGTGCGCGAGCATGCGCATGAGTTCCGATTTCTCCTCGCTGGCGGCGGCGAGGCGGTCGCGCACCTCTTCGAGTTGTTGCTGAATGCGGCGGCGTTCCGCGAGTTCGCGGGCGAGGCGGCGGCGCTGGAGGAAGAACAGCAGGGCCAGGGCGGTGAGGAACGCGGCCCACGCGAAGGCCGCGCGGAAGGCCATGAGCCACCAGCGGTCCTGGGCGTAGTCGACGGAGAGCCAGCGGTCGCGGATGCGGCGGTGCTCTGCGGGCGTGATCGAGGCGAGGGCCTTGTCGATGATCGAGGAGAGCAGGGGGTGGCGTCGGGTGGTGGCGAGGTAGACGTCGGCGTTTTCGTCGTAGATGACGCCGATGTTCACGTTGGAAAGTCCGTCCGCCTTGATGGCGTGCATGGCGACGAGGGCATCGACCATGGCGGCGTCGACCTGTCCGCGGGCCACGGCGCGGATGGCATCGCGCATGTTGTCGAAGCCGACGATCTGCGCTCCGGGGGCGCGGGCGATCGGCGGGCTGGAGCGCGACATGCCGACGCGCAAGCCGTCGAGCTGGCGCATGTCGACGAGCACGGGCGAGTGCACGCGGGTGACGATGACGTCGGGGGAAAAGAGGAACGGCTGGCCGAAGAGCAGGCTGCGCTCGCGCGCGGACGTGCGGCCGATCCCCGCCACGATGTCGAGACGACCGTCCTCGGCGCGGGTGAAGATATCGGACCACACGCGATCGGCGGTGTGCTCGAAGCGCAGCCCGGTGCGCTCGGCGATGAGCGCGAGGTAGTCGACGTTCAAGCCGGAGGCTTCGCCGCGGCTGTCGCGGACAAAATACGGCGCGGCGCCGTCAAGATGGCCGACGCGGACGACGGGGTATTGGGCGATCCACGCCTGCTCGGCGGGGGAGAGGAGGATGCCGGCGGATGGCGCGGCCAAGCACGGCGTCGAAGCGATGAGACAGAACAGGAGTGCGCACAGGCGCTCGAACGGAGTTTTCACCGGTCGGGAAGGGGGAGGAGAGGGTGACCGAGGGGGCGAAAGAAGGCGACTGGTTCTCCGCGGTGACGCGTGCAGCGTCGACTTGGGCGGAAGGAGACCCACTGGGCCGCGGACAAGAGCGTGCCTTCTCAGTAGAGGATACGCTTTTCGGCGGTCAGGAGTGACAGGAAAAACGCGGCTGGGCCCGCCGCGGAAAAGAAAACGGCCCTGTCCGTCGAGGGCAGGGCCGTGAGAGGATTCAGGTTTTCACCCGAAGATTAGAATTCCTTGCGCAGCTGGACGTAGACGAAGCGGCCGACGTTGTTGTGGACGCGCGTGTCGTAGCTGTCGTTGAACGCACCTGCGGCGAACGGAGCGAGCTTGTCGAAGAGGTTCGTCGCACCGACGGTGACATCGAGCCCCTTGAGGAACAGATTGTCGCTCTTGAAACTGTAGGTGGTTTGGAGATCGAACGACTTCCAGGCGGCGATGCGGCGGTAGCCTCCGACCTTGGGCTCGACCGAGGCCGGGGCCGCGAGGAAGGCGGCGTAGGCGGGATCGGTGAGCGGGGTCTTGGCATCGAAGAACGCCTTCATCTTCGGGGAGAGGACGAAGAGCGGGTCATCCTGATAGGAGTGGATGTAGTTGAACGTCAGGTTGGTCGTCCAGTTCTGCCACTGCCAGTTGACGCCGAAGTTGCCCTTCCAGCGCGGGATCGAGCCGGGGGAGATCGGGTCGCCGGAGGTGCTCACGAATTTGCCGAGATAGCTTTCCTTCGGCAGGCCCGGGGCGGACGTCTGGTCGAAGGTCAGCATTTGGTTGGCCGCGGCGGTGAACTTGAAGCGGCCCCAGTCCTGCGTGGTGTGCACGTAGGTGGCGGTGTATTCGAGGCCCTCGACCTTGCGGGACGCGATGTTGAGGTAGTCGGAGAGCACCGCGCCGCGACCGTCGGCGCCGAAGTTGCCGTTGCTGTTGAGGCGGCCGTTGGCGGAGCGGCGGATGAGGTTCGCGTAGGGAGCGTTCGGGTTGATGGTCGACGCGTCGCCCGGCTTGAAGCCGGGGCCTTGGCCGGCCGCGTTGGCGGCGAGGATGGCCTTGGCGTTGTTGGCGATGATGCCGGAGACTTCGATGGCGTAGAAGTCGACCGAGAAGTTGAAGCCCTTCAGGAGATTGCGGGGCGTGCCGACGATGCCGAAGGAGTGAGCTTCGGAGGTGGCGGGCTTCAGGTCCGGGTTGGTCTTGATGACGATCGTGGTCTGCGCCGTGTAAGGGAAGCCGAGCGGGTCGACGATGCTCGGATTGCTGGTGCCCGGGGTGCCGAAGATGAGGCCGGCGGCCGGCGCGAGGAAGCCCTTGCTCCAGCTGGTGCGGACGAGCCAGTCGTTCGTCGGGGCCCAGTGGAGATTCACGCTGGGGTTGACCTTGGAGAACTCGGGGCGGCGCTCGCGAGGATTGTCGCTGCTGACCTCCTGGGTCTCATGACGCGCGAGGGCGCCGAGCGTGAGGCTGTGGATGAAGGGGCGGCGGTTGTTGGCGCCGACGATGGGCACTTTGACTTCCGCGAAGTAGGACTTGCTGTCGGCCTTGGAGAAGGAGTCCGAGAACGAGTTCAGGCCGAGCACGCTGCCGGAGGCGTAGAGGTCATCCGGATCGAATTTGATCTTGGTGCTGTAGGTTTCGTAGCCGGCCGCGACGCCGACGTCGCCGCCGGGCAGCTCGAATAGGGAGCCGGTGACGCGGAAATCGTAGAAGCGATTGCGGGTGTAGGTGGTCTGACGGGCGTGGATCTCGGAATCCTTGAGCGCTTGCGCGTTGTCCCACGTGTAGGTTTGGCCGCCGATGGTGGCGGTGCCCTTGGAGAAGGCCGGGGCGAACGGATTGAAGCGACCCGCGGCGACTTCCTCGTCGAGGAGCGGGAGCGAGGGGACGCCGGCGTCGATTTGCTCGAAGTCTTCGCGCTCGGTGGTCATCGCAGCTTCCCAGTTCCACTTGTCGTTAATCTGGCCGCGGAGGCCGACCTGCCAACGGTAGTCCGTGTAGGTCTGCTCGTTGGTGCGGTTGCCCAGCTCGACGGAGCGATAGCGGAAGAAATCGCCGTTCGCGGGGTTGAGGATGCCCTGATTGTAGGGGCCGAAGGACGTGAGGCTGCCGACGGAGGGGCCGGCGGGATCCTCGTCGAGGGCGAACGGCGCGGGAGCGAGGCCGTTGAGCGTCAGGAGGCGCGAATACAGCATGCTACCGAAGAGCTTCAGCTTGTCGCCCGCGATGTCGTGGTCGATCTGGACCATGAAGGAATTGCGGTCCTGGCCAGGGGCGGACGGCGAGTAGTTGCGGAAGTTGAACAGCTGGTTGGAGCTGAAGCCGTTCGTGTCCATCGAGATGTAGTCAGCCGGCGTGGGGGTGGCATTCGTCGGGAAGTCCGGACGCAGAATCTTCGGCGCGCCGCCGAGCGAGATGACGCCCGGGAAGGTGGGCGAACCGCCGTTGGTGCCGCCGCGCGGACGGTTGTCCGACTGGGCGCTGTTCGGGCGCTCGTTCGCGTAGATGGTGCTGTTGTGGAACATCGAGCCGGTGACGATGATGCTCGTCTTGTCGTTGGCCACGCCGGTGGCGAACGAGACCTGGTAGGTCTCGCGACCGCCCGGGGTGCGCGTGGCGGCGCCGGCGGAGATATCGAGCACGGAGCCGTTGTAGTTCTTCTTGAGGATGATGTTCACCGCGCCGCCGATGGCCGCGGAGCCGTAGATGACGCCCGCGCCGTCGCGGAGCACTTCGACGCGCTCGATGGCTTCGATGGGGAGCAGCTGGATGTTGGAGAACTGGAGCGTCACGCGCCCATCGACCAACACGAGCGTCTGACCGGCGCCGAGGCCGCGGAGGCTGACGGCGGTCGCGCCGCTGCCGCCGTTGGAGTCGTTTTCAGTCGCGCCCGGATTGCCGATGAACGACGGGAGGCTGCGCAGCGCCTGGATGGGCGTGAACGCGCCGGTCGCGCGAATGTCGGCTTCGGTGAAAACGGCCACCGGCCCGATGGGTTCGGAGCTGGCCTGCGGGATGAACGAGCCGGTGACGACGAACTTATCGAGCTTCAACGGCTCGTCCTGTTTGGTGGCGTTGCCGGTGGAGGTTCCCGTCTGGCCGAAGGCCAGGGCGGGGAGCGCCAGCAGTGCGGACAGGCGCAGGCCGAGAAGGCGCGCGCGGGCCGCATGCGATTTGCATGGTTTCATTTGGATCATGGGTTTGATCGGGTGTTAGTGTGTCGCGGCGCCCCCGACTGACGGAGGCCCGCAGGGTGGTCCCTTTGCTGGAGCGAAGGGAAATTCGCTCAATGGCACGGCGATACGGCGCGGGTTGACGGGACAACCTGCGCGGCCGCACGACGAAAGGGACTCAGCGGGCGAGGGCGGCCTTGAGGCCGCTGAAGAAGTTCCGGCTGACGCGCACGGGGGTGCCGTCGTGGAGCTCGAGGCGGTAGTCGCCGGAGTTCAGGGGCACGAGCCGGCGGACGTAGCGGAGGTTCACGATCGCGGATTTGTGCACGCGCTGGAAAACGCCGGGGGTGGAGCGTGCGAGGAAACCCTTCATCGTCTCGCGCACGAGGGCATTGCCGAGCGTGCTGTGGATTTTCAGGTAGTCGCCCTGGGCCTCGATCCACTTGATCTGGTCGGGCTTGAAGACGTGGATGTCGTTGCCCGACTTCGCCATGAATTGAGCTTCGGGCGGAGGCGCGATGAAGGGGGAATTGGACAATCCTGACGGCTGGCCATCGAGGCGGCGGACAAGGCCGTGCAGCTGCGTGGCGATCGTCTCGATGGCGGGTTGGCGCAGCTCGCGGCGCACGCGGTCGAGGGCGCGGTGGAAGCGCTCGTCGGTATACGGTTTGAGCAGGTAATCGAGGGCGCGGATCTCGAAGGCCTCGGCCGCGAACTCGCGGTGGCCGGTGGTGAAGACGATGGCGGGGCGGCGGGCCGCGGGCAACCGAGCGAGCAGGCCGAAGCCGGTCATGTCGGGCAATTCCACGTCCACGAAAGCGAGTTCGAGCGTGGCGGTGGCGAGGAGCGAGAGGGCCGAGGCGCCGTCGCCGGCTTCGCCCACGACGCACACGTCGCGTTCACTAGCGAGCAGGCGGGAGAGGTTGGCGCGGGCGAGGGGATCGTCGTCGATGAGGAGGACGTTGAGCGGACTCATTCGGGGAGCCGCAATGTGGCGACGATGCCGTGCGGTGGGTGTGCGGTGAAAGTGAAGGAGGCGCGCTCGCCGTAGAGCGCGGCGAGGCGTTCGCGCGTGGCGCGCTGGCCGTAGCAGAGCCCGGTGGCATCCTTGTCGCGGAGCGGCGGGTCGTTGCGCACCTCGAGGCAGAGGGCGCCGTCGCGACGCCCGGCGAAAATCTCGACCCGGCCCTGGCCGGCGCGGCGGGCGATGCCGTGTTTCACGGCGTTCTCGACCAGCGGGAGCAGGATCAGGTTGGGCACGCGCACGTCGCGCACGTCGGGCGCGCACTCGACGAGCACGCGCAGGCTGTCGCCGAAGCGGATGCGCTCGAAGCCGAGGTAGATTTCGATGAGATCGAGCTCCTGCGACAGCGGCACGAAGGAGCGATCGTCGTTTTCGACGAGATGGCGTTCGAGTTCGGCGAGGTGGAAGATGGCGCGTGCGGCCTCGTCGTTGCGTTGGAGGCGGACGAGTGTGCCGATGGCGTGCAGCGCGTTGAAAAGGAAGTGCGCATGCAGGCGCGCGACCGGTCGCGTGGCGGCGGCGGTGCTGGCGGCTACGGGGGCGGTCCCTGGCGCGCTGAACGTGAAACCGTCCAAGACGGCCGGCGGGAGCAGGGCGGGAGCGGGGGGCATAGGGCGCGGAAAATCGGGTGATGGTTGGACCGAAGAGGTGAGCCGTGGCGGTGCGCGGCCTGCGCTGCCGTTGGGCCGGCTTCTCCGGGAAACCAGCCGAGCCAAAACCAAGAAAAGGGGGCGAGCGCCGAGCGGGCGGCATCGCCCCCGATGCGTTATGGTTATGGTGGCCTACTTGTTATACGGATTTTGGGGTCATGAAGGGCCGGGAGATCGGCTCCCGGCCCTTCACCCCCGAATTCACGGAGCGGCCGGCGAGACGTCGAAGGCGAGCGTGCCTTCGGCGGAGGCGGTGCGGCTGCCGCCCGCGGTGACGCGGATGGAGAGCTGACCGTCCACGAGCGTCGTCGCGACTTCGTAGCTGGCGCCGGGCGTGAGGTCGTTGAGGACGACGTAGGTCGCGGCGTTGGGCACGCGGAACTCGATCGCGCCGGCGACGGGCAGGCCCGTGCGGCTGAAGAGCACCGCGGCGTTCGTGCTGCCGGAGGCAGCGGCGATGTGCGCGCCCTCGACCTCGCCCGCGGTCACGTTGCCGGCGGAGGCGACGAGTGCGGTGGCGTTACCGGCCGTCAGCTCGGAGCCGGCGGCGTCGAACACGGTGACCCACGTGGTGTCGGTCGCGGGCGTGCCGGGACGGATTTCCATGCGGTGAACTTTGTTGCGGTTGAACATGTTCACCGGCGTGACGACGCGGCCGACGGGCAGCAGCGCGGTCATGCGGCCGCGGTAGAGGTTGCCACCGTAGGCGGCGCGGCGGTCGACGACGTTGAAGACCGTGGCGGCGGGCGTGTTCGAGACGAGCTCGGGGCCGTTGGCGATGGTCCACGACATCCAGTTGTCGACGCTGGCGCTGGACATCTTGGTGCGGTCATAGACCACGAAGACCTGCGGGCGCACGTAGACGACGGAGCGCTCCCACTTCACGATGGGCTCGGGGTCCCAGTAGAGGTCCTCGAGCTTGGTGGCGCGCATCATGACGTGGCGGCCGCCTTCTTCGAACTTCGAGAGCGTGGTGTGCGCGGCCTCGGGGCCGACGCCGATCTCGCTGAAGAAGCCGACGAGTTCGCCGCGGATGGTGCGGTGCGAGTAGAACGTGTTGAAGAGGCGGCGCGCCTGGCGGTAGCCCTCGGGAACGGAGTCGCCGTAGAGCTCGGTGTAGAGCTGGTTGAACGGACGCTCGGTGGTGACGGGGTCGCGGTCCTCGCCGTCGTTGGTGCCGGGCGTGTGACGGAGCATTTCGCCCCAGGCGTTGACGACGAAGCGGACGTTGCCGCGCTGGATGGTGAGGCCGCCCTGGTCGTAGAACATTTCCGAGGAGTCGGGCGAACCGGTGTAGGGGCCGGCTTGGAAGGCGGCCAACACGGTGTCGGCGTTCCACGATTGGCGCATCGAGACCTGACCGTCGCCGCCGGTGCGGTAGCTGAGGGCGGTGCGGTAGTTTTGCGCGGGAGCGGCCGCGTCGAAGAACAGGAACTCGGCCCACGGCTCGCCGCGGTCGCGGTTGGGGAGCGCGCGGAGGTCGAGCGCGTATTGCTGCGCGATGGGCGCGTCGGCGCCGTTGGCCCTGCGGAGCAGGCCGGCGTATTGCGTGGCCCAGGCGGCGGAGGCCGGTGTGGGATTCGAGCCGGCGTAGAGGAAGCCGCGATCCATGACCGACGTGAGGTCGGGCCAGGTGAAGTGCGTCATCCAGCGCGCGTGGCCGTTCGGATAGACGAACGGGTGCTGCGGGTGGTTGATCAGATCGAGGCCTTTGGCGGTGAGGGCGGCGACGAGCGGACGCACCATGTTGAGCGTCTCGTTCGGACCGTAGTTCCAGCCGTCGGTGGCGCTGCCGCCGGTGAGCCAGGCCTGGTGATATGGCACGACCATGCTGAAGTGCAGGCGGTTGAGCCAGTCGTTCCACATGGCCTCGGCCTTCGGGTTGTCGCCTTCGGTGGCGAGAGCGCCGAGACCCTTGGCGGCGTAGTAGCCGGCGAAGTAATTGCCGACGGGGAAGGTGCGGCTGAAGCCGCTCTCGTCATACCACTCGACCCAACGGTTGATCTCGGAGAACACCTGCGCGCGATCCGAGTTGGTGAGGATCGGGTAGAGCCAGTCGTAGCCGAGCGCGAGCGCGGGCACGTAGGCGCGGATGCTCCAGCCGGAGTCGGTGGACGGGCGGCCGTGGCGCACGGGGTCGGACATCTTCAAGAGCAGTTCGCGGCCCTTGGCGCCGTAGGCGGCGGCGCGGGTGGGATCGATCTGCGCGGCGACTTGGAAGCCGAGCGCGAGGTCGGCCATCGGGCGGTAGTAGTCGTAGTATTGGTAACCGCCGTTGATCGTGCCGGTGGCGGACGACTCGTCGGGCCAGCGCACGGGCATCGTGGCCCATTGATCGCAGGCGTTGCGCAGCGCGATCCACGCCGGATCATTGGCGCGGGCACGGGCGGCGAGCTGCTCGACGAGTGCGGGCGTGAGCCACACGCGCGGGTGAGCGACGCTGCCGTCGCCGGGCGTGTAGAGGATGACGGTGGTCGTCATCGTGGTGGTGCCGACGCCGTTCTGCGCACTGAGCGTGTAAACGGTGGTCTGCGTCGGCGTGACGCTGAGGCTCGTGCCGGTGACGACGCCGGGGCTCGCGCCTTGATCGGCGGCGATGCTGATCGTGTCGGCGCCGGAGACGTTCCAGGAGAGCGTGGCGCTCGCGCCGGAGCCGTTCTCCAAATACGCGGGCGACGCGGTGAACGAGGCGATCACGGGCGCGGTCGGGCCGGTGACGACGACCGGATAGGTGCGCGTTACTTGGCCGTATTGGTTGCGCGCGGTGAGCGTGTAGATGGTGTCCTCAGCCGGCGTGACGGTGACGCTGTTGCCGGTGACGACGCCCGGGCTCGCGCCGACGTCGGCGGCGATGCTGACTTCGGTGGCGCCGGTGATGTTCCAGTTGAGTGTCGTGCTGCCGCCGAGCGGGATCGTGCCCGGGTTGGCGGTGAACGAGTTGATCGTCGGCGGCGCGGGCTGCGTGACGTTGAGCGTGACGCTGCGCGTGGCGGGGCCGTATTGGTTCTGCGCGGTGAGCGTGTAGGTGGTCGTCTGCGTCGGGTTCACCGTGACGCTGTTGCCGGTGACGGCGCCGATGCCGGGCGAGATCGAGAGCGTGTCGGCCGCGGTGACGGACCAGTTCAACGTCGCGGAATCGCCGCGATTGATGGTGGACGGGTTGGCGGCGAACGCCTCGATCACCGGCACGGGCGGCGGCGGGGCGGCGTTGACGGTGACCTGCGTGACGGAGCGTGTGACGGCGCCGCCGGGGCTCGTCGCGACCATCGTGTAGAGCGTGGAGACGACAGGCGTGACGGTGACGTTGCCTTGGGCGCCGGTGACGGTGCCGGGGCTCGCGCCGCGCTCGGCGGTGATGACGAGCGTCGCGGCGCCGCGGACGTCCCAGTAGAGTTTCGTGGACTGGCCGTATTCGATGGTGTTGGGCCACGAGACAAAGGAGCCGATGAACGGCGGCAGATCGGAGACCGTCACGGTGACGGTGCGCGTGACCGAGCTGCCGTCATTGGTGGCGGTCAGGGTGTAGGTCGTGGTCTGCGTCGGCGAGACGGAGAGGCTGGTGCCGGTGACGTTGCCGGGCGAGGTGCCGACGTCGGCCAGGATGGTGACGTGCGTGGCGCCGGTGACGGACCAATTCAGCGTGGAGCTGGTGCCGGGGCTGATGCTCGCCGGTGTCGCGGTGAAGGAATTGATCACGGGCACGGGCGCCGTGACGACGACATCGACGCTGCGAATGGTGACGTCGCCGTTCTGATTGGCGGCGGCGAGCGTGTAGGTCGTGTTCACCGTCGGGCTGACAACGAGGGAGTTGCCGGTGACGTTGCCCGGGCTGGCGCCGTGGCTGGCCGTGATGGCGATGGAAGCGGCGCCGGTGACATCCCACGCGAGCGTGGTGGAGGCGCCGAGCGTGATGGAGGTCGGCGTGGCGGTGAAGGCGTTGATCGTCGGCGCGGGCTCGGGGAGGTTGACCGTGAGCGTGACCGAGCGCGTGACGCTGCCGCCGTCATTCTCGGCGGTGAGCGTGTAGGTGGTGGTCTGGCTCGGCGAGACGGTCGCGCTGTTGCCGGAGACTTCGCCGAGGCCGGGGGCGACGGTGACGCGCGTGGCGCGATCGACCGCCCAAGTCAGTTCCGCGCTTTCGCCCTGGGTGATCGTCGTCGGCGAGACTTGGAACGCCTGGATGAACGGCGGCGGGACGTTGACCGTAACCTGCGTCGTGGAGGACACGCTGCCAGACTCGTTGCTGACGGTGAGCGTGTAGCTCGTGGTGCTCGCGGGCGAGACGGCGACGCTCGTGCCGCTGACGACGCCGAGGCCTGCGATGGAGATCACTTCGCCGTTTTCGACCGACCAGCTGAGCGTGGTCGAGGCGCCGCGTTCGATGATCGCGGGCGTGGCGTTGAAGGAGTGGATGACCGGGGCGGGCGCGCGCACGACGAGCGAGACGGTGCGCGAGACGGAGCCGCCGGCGTTGGTGGCGGTGAGCGTGTAGCTGGTGCTCTCCGTGGGCGAGACGCTGACGGAGTTGCCGGTCACGTCGCCGAGACCGGAGATGCTGACGCGGTCAGCGCCAGTGACGTTCCACGCGAGCGTGGCGGACTGGCCGCGCGTGAGCGGGGAGGGCGTGACCGTGAACGACTCGATCGTCGGCGCGGGCACGGTGACCGTGACGGTGGTCGAGGCGGAGGCGCTGCCCGACTCGTTGCTGGCGGTGAGCGTGTAGGTCGTCGTCTGCGTCGGCGAAACGGTGACGCTGTTGCCGGTGACATCGCCGAGTCCGGAGATGGTGACGCGAGCGGCGTCACTGACGGACCAGCTCAGCGTGGTCGAACCGCCGATGAGGATGTCCGCCGGGTTGGCGTTGAAGCTGGCGATGACCGGGGCCGGAGCGGCGACGGTCACGGTCTGGGAAGCGGTGACCGAGCCGGACTCATTGGTCGCGGTGAGGACGTAGGTCGTCGTCTGCGTGGGCGAGACGGAGATGGAGTTGCCGGTGACATCGCCGAGGCCGGAGATGGTGACGCGAGCGGCGTCGCTGACGGACCAGCTCAGCGTGGTGCTGTCGCCGCGGATGATGGCGGCGGGGGTCGCGGTGAAGTTGGCGATGACGGGGGCCGGGGCGCTGACCGTGACGGTGGCCGCCGCGGTGGCGGTGCCGGTCTCGTTGGTGGCGGTGAGCGTATAGGTCGTCGTCTGCGTCGGGGAAACAGTGACGCTGTTGCCGGTGACGTCGCCGAGGCCGGAGATGGTGACGCGAGCGGCGTCACTGACGGACCAGCTCAACGTGGCGCTGCCGCCGCGAATGATGGAGGAGGGGGTCGCGTTGAATTGGCCGATCGTCGGCGCGGGGGCGGCGACGGTGACGGCGACGGAGCGGGTGACCGAGCCGGTGCCGTTGGTGGCGGTGAGGATGTAGGTCGTGTCGGCAAGCGGCGAGACGGTGACGCTGTTGCCGGTCACTTCGCCGAGGCCGGAAATGCTGACGCGCTCGGCGCCGGTGGCGGCCCAGGCGAGCGTGGTGGATTGGCCGCGAACGATCGCCGCGGGCGAAGCCGTGAACGACGAGATCTCGGGGAGCGGCAGCGGACGCGGCGTGACGGTGACGTTGACAGTGCGCGTGGTGGTGCCGTTCGCGTTGGTGGCGGAGAGCGTGTAGGTGCGGCTCGAGGCGGGCGTCACGGAGACGCTGTTGCCGGTGACCGCGCCGACATCGGGCGAGATGGCGAGCGAGGTGGCGCCGGACACCGCCCACGCCAGCGTCGTGACATCACCCTGAGTCACGGACGCGGGCGTGGCGGTGAAGGAGGAAATGACCGGCTTCGCGCCGACCGTGCCGACGGGCAGCGTGAGCGTGCGCGTGGTGGAGCCGGCGGGATTGTAGGCGGTGAGCGTGTAGGTCGTCGTGGCGCGCGGGCGCACGGTGGTGCTCGTGGTGAAGAAGCGGCCGGGATCGCTGCCGTTGTCGGCGGAGATGTAGTAATACGTCGCGCCGGGGGCGGACCAGGCGAGGCGCGCCGATTGTCCGGGCGCGATGCTCTGCGGCGTGGCGGTGAAGGACGTGATCGCGGGCGGCACGATCACGGTGATCTTGCGGCTCTTCGTGACGGCGCCGGCGGCGTTGCGCGCGGTGAGCACGTAGGTCGTGGTCGCCTCGGGTTTGACCGTGATCCACGTGGTGCCGGTGACGTTGCCGATGCCCGGCGAGAGCGTGAGCGTCTCGGTGTTGTTGCTGACGGACCAGTTGAGGTCGACGGATTCGCCGGCGTTGATGGTGCCGGAGCCGGACATGTTGAACGCCCAGATGGTGGGCGGCTTCGTGTTGTCCACGGCGCGTGCGAAGGGCAGCGCGAGGACCAGCGCGGTCCAGCACAGGAGTGCGGCGCGCAGGAGCGGGTTGAGCAGTTTGGATTTCATCTTGGTTCTTGGGTAAAAGAGGCGAACCGGTCGCGGCGCGGTGCAGCGCCACGATGCGCGACAGTAGACACGTGGGCCGTAGTCCTCTGTCGCGCCCGGTTCGTGCAGGAGATTAGCAACAACGCCGCGCGGTGGCTAATGCCGTGTCCTTAGATCCCCTATGCGCGGATAGCATCGGTCGCCGGTGCGCTGCGTTGGCGCGCGCCTCGCCGCGGAAAATCGCGGGTCGTCGCTCGGGAGTTTGAAAATGCGGCGACGACGCCAAGCTCCGTGCAAATATGGCTCCGTTGTCCCGCGCGGAGTCGTCGCGGACTCATCGTCACGCGGCGAACGCGCGGAGCGTGAGCATGTCCGGATTATTCGCGCGGAGCCGTCGCGGCCCGACGTGCCTCGGTGCCGATGGTCTCGGCGAGCAATCGCGCGGACTCCATGTGCGCCACGTGCGCGACGTGGAGCGGGAGCAGGACGCCGGGCGGCTTCAGCGGTATGCAAGCCAGGCCGGGGAAAAGGTTGCTGCGGATGCCGGCGCCGAACGTGCCGGCGAGGCCGACCGCGCCGCGCTGGGCGCCCAGCAGAAGAGCTTCCTGAAACGTGGCGCCGGCGGAAAAAATCCGCGGGGTGAAATCCGCCGCGCGACACGCCGCGATCAGCGCGCGATCGCGACCGGGCGCGCTCTCGGGCGAGAGGCTGATGATTTCCTGGTCGCGCAGCTCATCGAGCGAGAGCTGGCGTTTCTTGGCCAGCGGATGGTCGAGGGCCACGAGCACGGAGACGGGAAACTCGCAGGCCGTCTCGATGGTCACGCCGGGCGCGTTCGGCAGGTCGCCGGGGCCGAGCACCGCCACGTCGAGCGCGCCGTCGCGCAGCGCGACGATCATCTGCGCGTTGGTCAATTCCTGCACGGCGTAGGTGGTTTCCGGCTGGCGCCGCGTGCGTTTCTCCAGCGCGGGGGCGAGCACGCGGCTCCAGATCACCATCGTGCCGTAGTAGCCGACGCGCAGCACGGCGGGTTCCCGCACCGCCTCGCCTTGGGCGAAGCTGAGCGCGGCCTCCATCTTCGCGAGCGCGGGCGCGCCGCGCTCGCGCAGGGCCCGGCCGGTCGCGGTGAGGCGGAGTCCGGCGGGATGGCGCACGAAGAGCGAATGGCCCACCTCGCGCTCGAGTTCGCGGATTTGGCGGCTGAGCGCTGGCTGCGTGACGTTCAGGCGGCGCGCGGCGGCGGAGATGCTCAACGTCTCGGCGGCGACGAGGAAGGTGCGGAGGTGTCGTAGTTCCACGTGAAAGATTCAGAGCCGCTCGATGACGCGGCACGCCTCGGCGGCGATGAGTTCGGCGAGCGGCTGGGCATGCGGGACCGTCTCGGCGTGCGCGACGTGCAGTTCGAGCCGGACGCCCGGAGGCTTGAGCTTGATGAAGACGACGCCGGGGTGCGGCGCGGTCATCGCGAAATTGCCGGCGATGCCCAGCGCCTGTCGTTGGATGCCGGCGGTGATCGCCTCGGGGATGTTGCGGCCGATGGGCAGGAGCTTCGGCACGAAACCGGCGGCGCGGCACGCGTCGACGAATGCGCGGTCGCGTCCCGGCGCCGAGTCCTCGGTGAGCGTCACGATCTCCTCGTCGCGCAACTCCTCGAGGGCGAGCTGCCGTTTTTTCGCGAGGCGGTGGTTGATCGGTGCGAGCACGGCGGCGGGGAAGCTGCTGGCGACGCTGATCGCGATGCCGGAAAGGCGCGGATACTCGCCCGGCCCGAGCAGGGCGACGTCGATCCGGCCCTCGCGCAAATCGCCGAGCAGTTCGCCGCAGCTGCGGTCGGTGACGGCGTAGCTCAACCCTGGCACGCGGCGCGCCAGCTTGTCCATGGCGGGAGCGAGGATCTTGGCCCACGTGTCCATCGTCGCGTAGTAGCCGACGCGCAGCAGCGGCGGGCCGCTTTTCTCATCGCCGCGGACGGCGCGCAGCGTCTCGTCGAGCGCCACGACGATCTTCGCGCCGCGCGCGCGCAATTCCTCGCCGGCCGCGGTGAGGCGCAGGCCCTTGGGATGGCGCACGAAGAGCGGCTGGCCGATCTCGGCCTCGAGATCCTGGATCTGGCGGCTGAGCGCCGGTTGCGTCACGCGCAGCTGTCGCGAGGCGGCGGAGATGCTCAGGGTCTCGGCGGCAGCGAGGAAAGTTTTGAGGTGACGCAGCTCCATGGGACGGACTTCAGGGGGCTCTTGCAACCCGCGCCGCCTCGGCGACGATCTGCTCGCGCAGTTTGCCGGCCGCCGCGATCGCGTCGGTCGAAGCGACGAACAACGGGAATGTGACGCTGGGGGGCCGGATCGGCACGAACACCACTCCGGGGATGAAGCTCTTCAAGCCCAGGCTGGCCGCGATGCCCAAAGCGCCGCGCTGGCGGCCAATGACGAGAGCGTCGAGGAGGCTGTCGCCGACGCGATGGATGCGCGGCTCGAAGCCGGCCTCGCGACAGCGCTGTCGAAAGGACAGGTCTCGCCCTGGAAACGACTCCTCGGAGAAGCCGATCACTTCTTGATCGCGAAAGTCCTCGATCTCGAGTTGCCGTCTTTTCGCCAGCGGATGGTCCACCGCCACGACGGCGGAGACCGGGAGATGAACCGCCAGTTCGCAAGTGACGCCGACGATGTTCGGGTGGGTGCCGGCCACGAACATCCCGACGTCGATGTCGCCGGCGCGCAATCCGGCGATGATCTTGCCGGGGACGAGTTCCTGCACGGTCGAGGTGAGTCCGGTCTCGCGCGCCTGTAGTCGAGTGACGGCGGGCGCCATGAAGCGGGTCCACATGTGGAGCGTGGGCGAGTAGGCCAGCCGCAGGTGCGCGGCGGCTGGCGGGTCGGCGCGCACGGCGCGCAACGCGTCGTCGTGGGCGGCGATGACCCGGGCACCGCGATCCCGCAGCTCGACGCCGGCGGGTGTGAGCTTGAGTCCACCGGGATGGCGCACGAAGAGCGGCTGGCCGACCTCGGCCTCGAGATCCTGGATCTGGCGGCTGAGCGCCGGTTGGGTCACGCGCAGCTGTCGCGAAGCGGCTGAGATGCTCAGGGTCTCGGCGGCGGCGAGGAAAGTTTTGAGGTGACGCAGCTCCACGGCGCGACGAAGCGGTCGTTCAGAGGTGCGGTGCGATTGCCGGGGACGATGAGGAGGGCGGGGGCGGTTGGACGGACGGAGCAATCATGGGGGCGATGGGCCCCACGTTACCAAAGGGGGGCGGCGGGCGCTAATACCATGTCGTTGGGGAGTCCATGCCGGTTCGTTATCGCCCGCGCGTCTAGGGCATGGCTCGGCCTTCGCGCCGGCCGACTTACTTCGCGCGGAACGTGTCGCGCGCGGCCTGTTGGGCGTGGCCGGCGAGGATGCGCACGAGATCGCGCGCCGCCGCCGAGGCGCGCGCCGCGTGCGCCGTGTAGAGGGACACCGGCACACCGGGCGGCTTCAAGGGCAGGAAGACGACGCCGGGATGCGATACGGCGCGCACGAACGCGCTGAGGATCGCCACGCCACGCCGCTTGCGCACCGCGACGCACAGCTCCGGGAAGATCGACGCGACGTGCGACACGCGCGGCGTGATGCCCTCCGCGCGGCACGCCTCGAGGAAGGGCCGGTATTTACCCGGCGCATCCTGATGCTTGAAGCCGATGATCTCCTCGTCGCGCAAATCGGCGAGCGAGACTGCGCGCCGGCTCGCGAGCGGATGCTCCGGCGCGACGACGGCGAGGGAGGGAATGGTGCACGCGATTTCCGTGACCACGCCGGGCAGGGCGCGGTAGTCGCCTTCGCCGAGGAGCGCCACGTCGAGTTGTCCGGCCTGCAAATCCGCCGCGAGGTGCACGGAGGATTCCTCCACCATGTTCAAGGTCACCGCCGGATGGAGCCGGCCAAACTCCTCGATCGCCGGGGCGAGGATGTTTTCCCACACGCTGATGCCGTAGTAGCCGAAGCGCACGACGGTGCCCTCCTTCGAGCCGGCGCCTCGCGCGTGTTGGAGCGCGGTTTCGGCGGCGTCGACGGCTTTCAGCCCGTAGTCGCGCAACGTCATGCCGGTGGCTGTGAGTCGCAGGCCGGAGCGATGGCGCACGAACAGCGGGTGACCGACCTGATGCTCCAGCAGATGGATGTGCCGGCTCAGCGCGGGCTGGCTCACATGGAGACGCCGCGCGGCGGCGGAGATGTTGAGGGTCTCCGCGACGACGAGGAAGGTCTTGAGGTGGCGCAATTCCATCGGTGACGAGGGAGCCGGAGCGCACGGGGCGGGCGCGCGGCATGGCGGAGAAACGCTCTCCGCAGGCGATTGACAAGCAAATCGTCGGGCGAGAGGGCCAGCGATTTTCTTCGCCTTTCGGCCACCCTGGCCGTTTCGGCGTCGGCGCGGGCGGCGCCGCGCGGCCGTCTCAGAGGATGCGATCCAGCAGCGGCAGGCCGCTGACGAAGCGCTGAAGGTTGCCCGTGAAATGCCGCACGAGGCTCTCGTCCTGCTCGCGATGTCCGCCGGCGAGGTGCGGCGTGATGTGGCAGTTCGGCTCCGCCCAGAGCGCGTGCTCCGGCGGCAGCGGCTCGGGATCGAGCGCGTCGAGGAACGCCCCGCGCAGCTGGCCGCTGCGCAGCGCGGATTGCAGCGCGACTTGATCGACGGTGCAGCCGCGACCGACGTTGTAGAAATAGGCGCCGCGTCGGACTTGGGCGAAAAACACGGCGTCGCAGAAGCGTCGCGTGCCGGGCGTGTCGGGCAGGCAGTTCACGACGTGGTCGGCGAGGCCGAGCACGGTGCCCACTTCGGATTCGCGGACCATTTCGATGCCCTCGTCACCGCGTGGCTGGCGGCGGACGCCGATGACGCGGCAACGGAACGGCGTGAGCAGGTCGTGGAGGCGCTGGCCGATGGTGCCGTAGCCGAGGATGACGACGGTTTTGCCCTGTAGCGTCTCGATGGAGTAGCGGCCCTCGGTGTAGTTCCATTCGCGCGCGGCGTGCTTGTTCGCGATGTAGCGCGGCAGTTCGCGGGTGAAGGTCATCATCATCGCCAGCGCGTGCTCGGCGCAGGGATTGGCGAACACGCTGGAGGCGTTCGTGACGATCGTGCCGCGGGTGCGCATGGCGGTGCGGAAATCGTCGCGATCGTAGCGTGTGTAACCCGCGGTGGAGAGCGCGACCCAGCGCAATTTCGGCGCGCGCAGGATGTCGTCCGGCGACGGCTGTCCGTAGGCGACGTCGGCGTCGAGGAGCGTCGGATCGGGCTCGCCGGGAGTGAGGACCGATCGGGACGATTTTTCCGATTGGATGACGCGACAGCCCAGCCGGGCGAGGCTGTCGTAGAAAAGTTCACGTGCACCAGGACGGAGCTCGTGGTTGGCCCAAACCGTGAGACTCATGAAAAACGGAGAAAGATAACGCGGCATTGCGGCGATGCGACGCACGAGCGGCAAGCGCGAAGCGTGCGTCTAGGTAATCCAGCCCATGTGGGGTTTTGGTCGCGAATTTCGCGGCCTTCGTCCCGCGATTCGCAGGTGCCGCCTTTGCGTTTTCGCGCCGTCCATCCGCTGCGGACGCAGGGTGTGTCAGTGATGGCCGCCGCAATCGCAATGACCGCAGTCGTGGCTCCCGGCGTCGTGTGATGAATGATGGCTGCACGAGTCCGATTGGGAGTGATGATGCCCGCTGTCGCCGCCGGTGTCGGGTGGCTGGCTTGGGCGCGACGTCCGAATCGGGTCGTCTCGATCGAATACGAGATCACAGCAAGACGGCCGCACAGATGAGAAGGGTCAGGGGATGAACAGAGAGAGGGCGGCCCGCACTTTCTGGTTAGCGGCGGCGGCAAGTTGTCGGCCAGAAAGAAAAAGCCCGCGACCGGTGTCGCGGGCTCGGAAAGGAACGAACTTTGGAGACGGGTGCGCTTACCAGATCTTGGTGCGCAGCTCGGGCTTCATCCACATCGGGTCGCCCTCCTTGATGCCGAAGGTGTCGTAGAATTCCTGGAGGTTCACGAGCGGGCCGTAGGAGCGGAATTCGCCGGGCGAGTGCGGGTCGGCTTGCAGGTAGAACTTCATGCGGTCGTCGCGGGTCTTCGTCTTCCAGACCTGCGCCCACGAGAGGAAGAAGCGCTGCTCGGGCGTGAGGCCGTCGATCAGTTTGCGCTCCTTGCCGACGAGCGAGCGCTCGAGCGCCTCGTAGGCGATGGAGACGCCGGCGAGGTCGGCGATGTTTTCGCCGAGGGTGAGCTGGCCGTTGACCTTCAGGCCGGGGAGCGCCTCGTAGGCGCCGAATTGGTTCACGAGCTTGTCGGAGCGGGCCTTGAATTCGGCGGCGTCCTTCTCGGTCCACCAATCCTTCAGATTGCCCGAGGCGTCGTAGAGGCGGCCCTGGTCGTCGAAGCCGTGCGTGATCTCGTGGCCGATGACGGCGCAGATCGCACCGAAGTTGACGGCGTCGTCCATCTCCGCGTCGAAATACGGCGGCTGGAGAATGCCGGCGAGGAACACGAGTTGGTTGGCGGAGGGCTGGTTGTAGGCGTTGACCTGGTGCGGCGAGGCGAGGAATTCGTCGCGGTCGAACGGCTGGCCGAACTTCGCGAGCTGGCGCTTCACTTCAAAGAAGGACGCGGCGCGGATGTTGCCGTAGAAGTCGTCGCGCGCGATCGAGAGGCCGGAGTAGTCGCGCCACTTGGGCGGCGCTCCGACCATGACGCGATACGAGGCGAGTTTCTCGAGCGCCTTCGTCTTGGTGGCATCGGCCATCCAATCGAGCTTCTGGATGCGGTCGCGGAGGACGTCCTTCATGATCGCGATCATGCCGTCGAGGCGGGCCTTCACGGCGGGCGGGAAATATTTCGCGACGTAGAGTTCGGAGATGGCGTAGCCGACCTGGGCGTCCATGCGCTTGGCGACGCGCTGCCAGCGCGGTTCCTGTTGCGGCGTGCCGTTGAGCGTCTTGCCGAAGAAGCGGAAGCTCTCGTCCTCGAATGCCGAGGAGAGGAACGGCGCGGAATCCTTCAGGGCGTGGTAGCGCAGGTAGACCTTCCAGTCCGCGAGGCGCGGCTCGAGCATCGTGCCGAGCGTCGCGAAGAACTTCGGCTGCATGACGATGATCTGCTGCTCGCTGGCGGGGATCATCGCGAGAGACATGTAGCGTTCGAGCGGGAAGCCCGGCATGGCGGCCGCGGCTTCGACGCGGGTCATCATGTTGTAGTTCGCGAGCGGATCGCGCAGCTCGGTTTGCGATTTGGAAACTTCGGCGAGCGCCTTCTCGAGGGCGAAGACGGTGGCGGCGTCGGCCTTGGCGGCTTCGGGCGTGGCGCCGGCGAGTTCGAACATCTTCGCGATGTGCACGACGAATTCGTCGCGGAACTTCGCATACTTCTCGTCGAAATAGTAGTCGCGCGTCGGCAGGCTGAGGCCGCCCTGCGCGAGGTAGAACCGGATCTTCGAGTTGTCCTTGAAGTCGGCGTAGATGAACGCGCCGAAGAGCGGTCCGCCGATGTGGTTCTGCGCGTCGGCCACGGCGACGATGAGGTCGTCGACGGACTTGATCGCAGCGATCTGGTCGAGCGTGGGCTGGAGCGGCTTGATTCCGGCGGCGTTGATCGCGTCGGTGTTCATGGCCGAGGCGTAGAAGTCGCCGACCTTTTGCTGAATCGAGCCCGGAGCGCCGGACTTTTCCGCGGCCTCCTCGAGGATGCTGCGGACGCGGGCCCAGTTGTTTTCGCCGAGCATGTCGCCGGAGCCCCAGCGGGCCTTGTCGGCGGGGATGGCGGTGCGGGTGCCCCAACCGCCCCAGGCGTATTTGGCGAAGTCGACGCCGGGCGACACGGAGCGGTCCATGTGTTCGACGGAGAACTTGAGATCTTGGGCCGGCACGACGGCGGCGGATGCGGCGGCGGCGCTCAGCGTCGCGGCCAGGGCGACGAGGATGAGACGGGGTGATTTCATGAAGCTCGGACGTTGAGGGTCCGCCGGATGTCCGGCAATGCCACACTGACCAGTGGGGAATACCGCGCGACGAACGCGTATTTTCGCAGGGCGGGTGGCGGGGCGGTGGGCCTGCGTAGTTATGCGTAGTTGTCTGCGCGTCGGTGCGTTGACCGCTTCGCGGTCACCGACCACTCTGCGGGCATGGTGTCCCCAACCCGTGCGATTCGCTTTCCTTTCACCCGGCGGGGTGCGGCGACATTGGTCGCCGGGTGGGCGTTGGGTTGCGCGGCCTTTCTGACCACAGCGGCGCGTGCCGAGGCTACGGATCCGGGATTCTTTCATTCCGAGGCGGGCCGGTTGTTCGTGCGCCGGTTTTCCGCCGACGAATACGGGACCAACCCGCAGGTTTGGACGATGATCCAGCGCTCCGACGGCGTTCGGTATTTCGGGTGCTACGGCGGCATCGCGGAATTCGACGGATCCACTTGGCAGGCGCTGCCCTCGGCGCTCGGTTCGTTTCGCGGCTTTGCGCAAACCCCGGATGAGCGGGTCTATTTCACGGCCACGAGCGACGTCGGGTGGATCGATCACGCGCCCGATGGCTCGCTGCGCCTGCAATCGATCCTCGCCGCGCTTCCGCCCGAGGCCCTGCCGGCCGGGCCGTTTGCCGAGCTGGCGGTTTACGAGGGTAAGCTCCACCTCTCGACCACGAAGGGAGTGGTCCGCTGGAATGGCCAGACGGTCGATCGTTTCTGGCCGCTGCCTGGCACGCGCACGGCCCGGATCAGTCTGAGCGGAGGACGGCTTTTTTTCCGGCGCATGGGCACCACGGAAATCCTCGAGCTCCGCGGCGACGAATGGATCAAGGTGGTCGACGAGCCCGAACTCAAAGGCAAGAGCGTGCAATTCATCGTCCCGGCTGCCGATGGCGCTCCGGTCATCGGCGTCGAGCCGGGCGGGCTGTTCCGCGCCAATCCTGCGGGCCGACTTGTGGGTTGGTCGACGCCAGCCGATGCGATTCTGAACGGGGCGCAACTCTACTCGGCGGCGGCACTGCGGGACGGCACGGTGGCGGTTGGCACGTTCAGCGACGGTCTCGTGCTGGTTTCTCCCGACGGCCGCCAAGCTCGGCAAGTCACTCTGCGCGACGGTCTGCCGAGCAATGTCATCCAAGGCATTGGCACGGATCGCGACGGGCGGGTGTGGCTCGGCACCTACAACGGCATCGCCACGTTCGAGTGGCCGCCGGTCTTCACGGTTTTCGATCAGCGGGATGGCGTCGATGCCGCGATGATCCGCTCGATGTGCCGCTATGATGGGCGCATTTTCATCGGCGGCCTCGGTGGCGTGGCGCTGATCGAACCGCGCGCGACGGAGCAACTCGACGCGGCGCACGTCGTTCGTTCGGCGGCCTTGGAGTCCGTGAACTCCGCTCCGGTGGAACACGCCAGTGGCACGGTCCATGGCGGCCCCGGGGGATTGAAGACGCTGCGCGACGGAAAACCCGAGGTGCTGCTCCCGCTCGAGGACAACCTCATCTTTCTCGAGCCCACGCCGGAGAATCCCGACCGTCTGCTTTTTGCCGGGCAAAAGGGCGTCGGCAGTATGCTCTACCGAAACGGTCACTGGCAGCTCGAAGGCTACGCGGCCGGCTACGGCCAGGTCTCGATCATCGTCCGGCAGGCCACCGACGGATCCGTCTGGGCGCGCACCGCGGCTGGCGACGGCTACCGGATCAAGGTCCCCCGGCTCGCCACCGGCGCCCCCGATTGGTCGCGTGCGGAGGTCACGCCTTTTTCGGCGATCCCTGGCTGGCTGACGGAAAAGAGCGTCGAATGGACATTGGTGAACACCCCGGCCGGTCTCGCTGCGATGACTCAGACCGGCATTCTGGTCTACGATCCGCGCGTGGGACGCTTCGAGCCCGACCAACGTTTCGATCGAAGCGGGCGTCCTGCGGGCGCGTTGTTCACGCTGCTCGACGAACCAAAGGCGATCTGGGGTGTTGTCTTCCCGAACGGACGCCGGCCCGGAGGGCGAAACGCAATGGGGCGTTTCGTATTCGAGGCCGATGGCGCGGCGCGCTGGATTCCGCTGCGCGAGGACATCGGACTAACGCTCGGGGCGCTGGCGGCGCACGACGTGAATGCCGATGCCACGGCGCCGGGCATTTACTGGCTTCGCGGCCTCAACAGCGTCATGCGGCTCGACCTCGCGCGGCTCGCCGCGCCGCCACCGCCGCACGCACCGCTGTTGCGCAGCATTCGGCGCGACGACCAGCCGCTGCCGTTGCCGGATCGGTCCGCCGCATTGCGCCTGCCTTGGGCACGCAGCGCCTTGACGTTCCAAGTCGCCGCACCGCTGTCCGGTCTCGGCGATGTGCGTTGCGAAAGCCGGCTCGCCGGCTGGAACGAGGAGTGGAGCACGCCGACTGCGCGGCTGACCACCACCTACACTGGTCTGGTCCCCGGGGAATACGTTTTTGAAGTCCGGGAGCGCGACGCCCAGGGCAGGGTGGGACCGATCACGCGTGTGGCATTCACGCTCCTGCCCCCATGGTGGCGGACACCGCTGGCCTATGCGCTCTACTTCGTCGCGCTCGTCGCCGGCATCGCGGCTTTCGTGCGCTGGCGACTCGCCGCGTCGCGGCGCGAACAGGCGCGGCTCGAGCGCATCGTGCAGGAACGCACGCGCGAACTCGCCGCCGCGCGCGACGAGGCCGAGGCCGCCAGCCGCGCCAAGAGCACGTTCCTCGCGCACATGAGCCACGAGCTGCGCACTCCTCTCAACGGCATCATCGGCTACGCGCAGGTGCTGCTCAAAGACGGCACCGTCGCCGGGCGCCAGCGCGAACGCGTGAACATCGTCCACGCGAGCGGCCTGCACCTGCTCCGCATGATCAACGAGGTGCTCGATTTCTCGAAGATCGAGGCGGGCAAGATCGAGCGGCACGACGCGCCGTTCCACTTCGGCCAGCTCCTGCGCGAACTCGCCGTCGCCCACGAAGCCGCCGCGCAGGGGCGCGGCCTTGTCTTCGCGCTCGAGACGCCGTCCGACCTGCCAAGCCACGTGAGTGGCGACGCGCAGAAGCTCCGCCAGATTCTCGACAACCTGCTCTCCAACGCCGTGAAGTTCACGCCGCAGGGCCGCGTCACGCTCCGCGTCGCGCGCGACGGTGCGGATCGCTGGCGGTTCGCGGTGAGCGACACCGGCGTCGGCCTCGGCCCGGCGGATCGCGCCCGGCTGTTTCAACCGTTCGAACAGGCGCGCAGCGGCCGTCCCGCCGAGCCCGGCACCGGCCTCGGCCTCGCCATCACGCTGCGCCTCGTGCAGCTGCTCGGCGGTGAACTCCAGCTCGACAGCGAGCCGGGTCGCGGCAGCCAGTTTTTCTTCACGCTCGCGCTGCCCGGCGTCGCGACACCGGAGACCGCCGCGCGCCCGGCGCAACCGCTGACCGGCTACGCGGGACCGCGCCGCCGCATCCTCGTGGTCGACGACAATGCCGTGAACCGCTCGCTGCTCACCGACCTGCTCACGCCGCTCGGGTTCAGCGTGGCCGAGTTCGCCAGCGCCGAGGAAATGCTCGCGGCGGGACCCGGCGAGCTGCGCGGCGATCTCGCGTTTCTCGACGTGAAGTTGCCCGGGCTCGACGGGCTCGAACTCGCGCGCCGCCTGCGCGCGCGCGGCGATTCGCGCGCGATGCCGATCGTGTTCACCTCCGCGTCGGTGCTCACCTTCGATCGCGTCGCAGCGGAGGCGATCGGTTGCCCGGATTTTCTGCCCAAGCCCTTCGCCGAGCCGCAGCTGAACGAGCTGCTGCTGCGCCTGCTGCCGCTCGACTGGCAGCACGGCGCTGCGCCCGAGGTCGCGGTTGCGGCGGCCACGGCATTGCCGCGCGCGTTGCTCGAACAACTGCTCGCACTCGCCGACAGCGGCGACATCGCCGCGTTGCGTGCTGCGCTCGCCGAAGCCCGCCGCTCGCACGCGAACGATGTGACGCTCGGGCAGGTTGAAACCGCCGCGGCCTCCTACCAGCTTGAGCAGGTCCGCTCGCTGCTCCGCACCGCGCTCGCATGAAAAGCCCCACCGTCCTCGTCGTCGACGACACGCCCGCCAACGTCGGCGTCGTGCTCGAATCCCTCGGCAGCGCCGGCTTGCGCGTGCTCATGGCCGAGAGCGGCGAACGCGCGCTCGAATTGCTCGGGAAGCAAGCGGTCGACCTCGTGTTGCTCGATGTGATCATGCCCGGACGCGACGGCTTCGCGACCTTCGCGGAAATCCGCCGCCGCGCGGAATGGGCGGACATCCCGGTGCTCTTCATGACCGCCGTCGACGAACCGGCGCAAAAGGTCCGCGCGCTCGACGCCGGTGCGGTCGACTACATTTCCAAGCCCGTGCATCCGCCCGAAGTGCTCGCCCGCGTGCGCACGCACCTCGAACTCCGCGCCGCGCGCCGCGAACTCGAGCGGCAGAACGCGAAGCTCGAAGCCGAGATGGCCGTGCGTCTCGACGCCGAGGCGCAGCTGGCGCATTCGCTCGATCGCGCCGTGATCATCGCCGATGCCGACGGCCGTGTTGTTTTTCAAACGCTCGCCGCGACGCACCTGTTGCACAAGCACGTGCCGCAGCCGCCGGCGGGCCGCTTGCCGGCCGAGTTGCGCGCGAGCGATCGCATCGTCGGGCCGGCGGGCACGTTGCTCGTGCAGCGTTTCAGCGGTGGCAACGGCGGCGAGCCGCTGCAGGTCGTGCATCTCGCGGAGGAATTCGCGCCGCCCGGGCCGGCGGCGCTCGTCGCGCTCGGCCTGACGCCGCGCCAGGCGGAGGTGCTTTACTGGATCGCGCAGGGCAAGACGAACGGCGAGACGGCCGTCATCCTCGGCACGAGCCCTCGCACGGTCGACAAGCACGTCGAGCAGCTGCTCGAGCGCCTCGGCGTGGAAAATCGCCTCGCCGCCGCCGCGCGCGCGAACGACGTGCTGCGTCCGGCGCGTTGAGCGGCCGCTCGATCGTCGGGCGCGCGGGCGACGTCAAGTGCGGCGGGCCCAGCGGTCCCGCCCTACCGCTCGTAACGAAGGCACTTCTGTAGCGGCGGTCCTGTGACCGCCGCTACAGCACAGGAACATCACCCGAGAATCGATTCGATCTTCGCCAGCTCGTCCGCGCCGAGCGGCGGCTGGGCGAGCGCGCCGTGCAGGTCGTCGAGTTGCGCGACTTTGCTGGCGCCGATGAGCACCGTGGTGATTTCGGGGCGACGGAAGAGCCAGAGCACCGCGAGCTGCGCGAGCGTCGCGCCGCGAGCGACGGCGACGTCGTTGAGCGCGCGGATTTTCGCGAGCACTTCCGGCGTGATGCGCTCGGTCGGCAGGAACGGCGACACGCCGCGTCCGGCGCGCGAGTCGGCCGGGATGCCGTTGAGGTAGCGGTTGGTGAGCAGGCCTTGCGCGAGCGGCGAGAACGGGATGCAGCCCGCGCCGACGTCGCTGAGCGTCGGGAGCAGCTCCGGCTCCACCCAGCGGTTGAACATGTTGTAGACCGGCTGGTGGATGAGCAGCGGGACGCCGAGGGACTTGAGGATCGCGGCGGCTTCGCGCGTGCGCTTGGCGTCGTAGTTGGAAATGCCGGCGTAGAGCGCGCGGCCGCTGCGCACGGCGTCGGCGAGCGCGGTCATCGTTTCCTCGAGCGGCGTGTCGGGATCGGGCCGGTGTGAGTAAAAAATGTCGACGTAGTCGAGGCCCATGCGGCGCAGGCTCTGGTCGAGTGAGGCGAGGAGGTATTTGCGCGAGCCCCATTCGCCGTAGGGGCCGGGCCACATCAGGTAGCCGGCCTTGGTGGAGATGATCATCTCGTCGCGGTGCGCGGCGAAGTCGTCGCGGAGCAATTTGCCGAAGTTCTCCTCTGCGCTGCCGGGCGGCGGGCCGTAGTTGTTGGCGAGGTCGAAATGCGTGCAGCCGAGATCGAAGGCGCGCCGCAGCAGCGCGCGCTGGTTCTCAAGCGCGTCGACGTGGCCGAAGTTGTGCCAGAGGCCGAGCGAGAGACGCGGGAGCTTCAGGCCGGAGCGGCCGCAACGCGCGTAGCGGCCGATTTCGTAGCGATTCGGGGCAGGGGTGTAGGACGACATCGACGCGAAACGTGCGCGAAGCCGGCGCGCGGCTCAACGGGGATTTCGCACGATGACATGCGGACGGTGCGAAGCGGCGCGAGGGAAGGCCGAGAAAACGACTCGCGCGGGCGCGGCGGGATTTCAAAGTCGCGGCATGAATCCGCTCCTGCCGCCCGCGTTCACGCTGCGCCAATGGCGTGACGACGATCTCGATGCGTTCGCCGAGATGAACGCGGACCCGGAGTTGATGCGGCACATGCCGGCGGCGCTGACGCGCGAGGAGTCCGCGGCGACGCTGGCGCGCGTGCGCGATGGCATCGCGGCGCGCGGCTGGGGCTTGTGGGCGGTGGAGGTCGACGGCGAGCTGGCCGGTTGGACGGGGTTGAACCCGCCAGCGTGGACGGCGCACTTCACGCCCTGCGTGGAAGTGGGCTGGCGCTTGCGGCGCAAATTCTGGGGGCGCGGCCTCGCGACCGCCGCGGCGCGCGAGGCGGTGCGCTACGGTTTCGAGACGTTGCAGCTCGGCGAGATCGTGTCGTTCACCGTGCTCGCGAACGAGCGTTCGTGGCGCGTGATGGAGCGGCTCGGTTTCACGCGCGACCTCGCGGGCGACTTCGATCATCCGCGCTTGCCGGAGGGGCATCCGTTGCGCCGGCACATCCTTTATCGGAAGAAAAACCCGGCGCGCCGGGAATAAGGCGGCGCGGTCCGGCTCCCATGAGCCATGAATCCGCGCACGCTCCTCGACGCTTTCGACCGCTTTGCTTCCCACTTGCAGGCCCCGCTGCTGTTCTTGCTCCGCGCTTACTGGGGCGTGTCGTTCGCGCAGACGGGCTGGGGCAAGCTGATGCACCTCGAGCGCACGACCGAATTTTTCGCTTCGCTCAACCTCCCTGCGCCGAAGCTCAACGCGATCGCGGCCGGGTCGACGGAGATGCTCGGTGGCGTGTTGCTGGCGCTGGGGTTGTTTGCGCGGCCGGCGGCGGTGCCGCTGGCGTTCACGATGATCGTGGCGTATCTGACGGCTGATCGCGAGGCGGTGCAGGCGATCTTCAGCGACACCGACAAGTTCACGGGCGCGGCGCCGTTCCTCTTTTTGCTCGTCTCGCTGCTCGTGCTCGCGTTCGGGCCGGGCAAGTGGTCGCTGGATCATGTTCGCGCTCGCAAGGGTGGGGCGAGGTGAGGCCAAGAAAAACGGCGCCCGCAGGGGCGCCGTGAAAGTCCGGGCGTTGCGCGAGGCTTACTTGGGCGCGCCGACGAGCTGCTCGTAGGCGGAGGCGAGCACCGCGTAGAAGAACGGCGCGGTGAGCACGACGCCGATCAGCAGGATGACGGTGCCGAGCGACGAAGCGATCGCGGCGACGAGCACGAGGAAGAAGAACATGAACCAGTTCGCCGAAATGATCCGGCGGCTGACTTCCATGGCGGGCCAGAAGTCGAGCTTGTGGTCGAGGATCAGGAGGTAGGTGAACTTGTAGGCGATGTAGAGGTAGAGGCCGGGCAGGATGAGGCAGACGAGGCCGACCAGCGTCAGCACGATGCTCACGAGGCTGCCGAGGAGCAGGGCGCCGGTCATCGTGTTGAAGCCCATGAAGCAATCGCCGAACTCCGGACGTTCGCCGCGGAGCTTGCGGACGAAGTAATACTCGAGGCCGCCGACCAGCGGGCCGTAGAGCAACAGGCCGGCAATCGGGATGAAGTCGACGGCGGCGATGACGATCGTCATCACCAGCGTCACGCCGACGAAGGTCCAGTAGTCGGTCTTGAGCAGGTCGAGGCCGCGGCTGAAGGCGGCGCCGAAATCGAGTTTCGCGCCGCGCGCGAGGATGGCGTCGGCGTAGGTCTTGGGATCGGGGTTCAGCGCGGGGCTGGCGGGCTTGGGCATCTGGCCCCACGCGTCGCGTTGCGGAGGTGGCGGCGGGGTCGCCCCGAAGGCGCCGGCAAACTCGGGCAGGGAGCCGAGCGTGCTCCACGCGGCTTCGCCGTCGCGGCGGCACTGCGTCTGGGCGTTTGCGCGTCCGCTGGCGATCCACTCGCGCAGCTTGTCGGCCGAGACCGGCCCGTATTCCTTACCGTCGGCGCCAATAATGGTGAACATGGTGGGCGGAGGCTAGAGGGTGGCGCGGGGGCGTCAACGGTGCGACGGTGAGCGGTTTACCCGGGGGACGAACGGGGGCGGCGCCGCGCGGACGGCGTGCGCGGGTTAGTCCTCGCCGCGTTTTTCCTGCACGCGCTGGCGGAGCTGCTTCGTGACCTTTTTCCACTCCGTCTTGTGCTTCTGCGAGGCGCGGCGGTCGACGCGACGGACTTCGAAGGCGGTCTCGCGCTGGAGGCGCTGGTAGCTTTGCCAGCGGGAGAGTTCGAGCGAGCCGTCGGCGAGTGCGGCGCAGATGGCGCAGCCGGGTTCGGTGGTGTGCGAGCAGTCGGTGAATTTGCAGCGGAGCGTGAGCTCGCGGATGTCGGCGAAGACGTCCCCGACCGCCTCGTCGGCCTGCCAGGGCTGGAGTTCGCGCATGCCGGGCGTGTCGATGATGAGCACGCCGTCGGGCGAGACGACGAGTTCGCGCAGGGTGGTGGTGTGCCGACCCTTGCCGTCGATGTCGCGGGTTTCCTGCGTGGCGAGGAGTTCCTCGCCGACGAGCTCGTTGATGAGCGTGGATTTGCCGACGCCGGAGGAGCCGAGGAAGGCCACGGTGGTGCGCGGGCGGAGCCACTCGCGCAGCGGCTTGGTGCCGCCGCGTTTGAGGGCGCTGGTGACGACGATCGGCGTGTCGCGGGCAATGGCGGCGACTTCGGCGCGGCGGTCGGCGGCTTCGCGCGTGAGGTCGGATTTGTTGAGGACGATGACCGGCTGCGCGCCACTGCTGCGGGCGGCGGCGAGATAGCGCTCGATGCGGCGGAGGTTGAAATTGGCGTCGAGCGAGCTGACGAGGAAGACGGTGTCGATGTTGGCGGCGACGACCTGCTCGATCACCTGCAAGCCGGCGGCTTTGCGGGAGAACTTGGTGCGGCGCGGCAGCACGGCGTGGATCAGCGCGCGGGTGTCGTCGCCCGGGAGCATCTCGATGGCGACCCAATCGCCGACGGCGGGCATGTCGGAGATCGCGCCGGTCTCGGCGAGGAACTTGCCGGTGCACTGCGCGAGGCGCGCGGTGTCGGGCGTGGTGACTTCCCAGAAGCCTTTCAGCTGGAGCGTGACGCGCGCGGCCTGCAGCCCGGCCGCGGCGTGCGGCGCGAAGGCGGTGGCAAGGGCATCGGTCCAGCCGAGGTCGGCGAGCGTCATGGATTTGGGAAATTGCGCCGCGCGCGCGCCGGTGCAACGCCGCACTTCGGGCGTGAGGGTGCCGGGTTGGCCGAAGGAGTTAGGCTATTTGGCGTAACGGGGGCCTTCAAGGCATGCGCACCCTTGGGCAAGCGATGCAGGGGCTGAAAACGCGGTTGGCCGTATCATGGGGCATGCTCGACACAATCCACGCTCTATCCCCGGCGACGGATGCAATGAAACCCACTACCGCTCGGCGCCTCCCCGCTTCCGTGCTGGCCAGCCCGCGCTATGCAGCGGGTTCCTGGCGCTACTACGGATGCTCCAATCCCCGCGGCACACTGATCCTCGCGATCTTCGTGTCCGTCGGCATGCACGTGATGTTCCTTTACGGGTTCAATCACAAAGCCAAGGTCGTCAAGACTGCGGCTCCGGTGGAGGAGATCGTCCAGATCGCCATGCCGGACTTGAAAGAAGAGGAGCCCGACAAGGTCGAGGAGCTCGGCGACTCGTCCGACGACCAGACTCCGGTGATCGCGGTGCCGCAACTAGCTGATGTGCCGTCCTCGGTCTCGGTCAACCAGTTCGTGCAGCCGCTGCAGGTTCAGCCGCAGATCGCGGAGAACCTCAATGCCGCCAAGGTCGCCAAGATTCCGCTGAGCGCCACCCGCGCCCAGAAGATCGCCAACCTCGGCAAGGTGTTCGAAATTTCCCAGCTCGACCGCGCTCCGACGCCTATCGCGCAACCGCCGCCGGCGTTCCCGTATTCGCTGCGCCAGCAGGTCTCCGAGGCAAAGGTGACGCTCGAGTTCATCGTCGATGCCAACGGCGAAGTCGTCGCCCCGATGGTGACCGACTCCTCGCACCACGGCTTCGACGAAGCGGCGATGGTCGGTGTCTCCAAGTGGAAGTTCCGCCCCGGCATGAAGGCCGGCCGCAAGGTCAACACCCGCGTGCGCCAGGTGATCAACTTCACCATCGGCGACGAGTGAGGTTCTAGATTTGACGGGTGAGCGGGAGATATTTGCCCGCCGCCCGGTCGAGCATCCGGGCCGGTCCCGCGCGTGATTTCTCCGCGGGGCCGTGCCACGGGTTCTTCCCGCCTACGCAGCTCTGCGTATGGGCCGGGGGATGAACCGCTGTTAGGTTGGGAGCGCAGATTGCGCTCCATGAAAAAACTTACCCCGCTCCTCGCGCTGTGGCTTGCGTTGGCCGCACCGCTCTCCGCCGGCACCGCCGCTAAATCCCTCTGGACCCAGGCGCTCGGCGCCGACGCCAAGTGGTATCAGCTCACCTCCGCTGGCACACTGCTGGTCGGCACCGCGGACGCGTTGCTCTCCGTGAGTCCCGAGGACGGCAAGGTGCTCTGGAAGCGCGCCGACATCGCGAAATCCACGCGCAACAACGCCGTCGAGATTGCGGGCACCCCGTGGATCGTCGCCAACAACTTCGCCGGCATTGGCAATTCCAAGGTCACGATGCAGGCGCTCGACCTCCTCAGCGGCGAGACCGCTTGGAAAACGCCGCAGATGAACGGCCAATACCTCGACACCATCGCCGCGCCGCACAAGGGCCTCGTGATTTTCGTCCTCCAAACCTGGGGCGAGAAGGACGACGGCATCTACCTGCGCGCCCACGACCTCGCGACCGGCGCGGCGAAGTGGTCGGTGAAGTTCTGCAAATCCCAAGGCATCCCGCTGCACCTCGCCGATGGCAGCGGAAAATTCATGCCGACGATGGATCTCTCCGGTTACCACGATCCCGTGTTCGATGGTGACGAGATGTATCTCGGCTACCTCGGTATTCACTGCGTCGATCTCAACACCGGCGCCATCAAGTGGGGCGTGGATTTCCCGCCCGGTGCCAAGGGCCTGAAAAAGACCTACGCGCCGCTCCGCCTCGAGGGCGATTTGATCTACGGCGCCGGCGGCGGCAGCGTGGTCGCCATCAATCGCCGCACCGGCCAGCAGGTTTGGAAGAGCGAACGCATCTCGGAATTCGCCGGCCTGTTCAAGGCGCGCGACAACGCCATCGTGTCCCAACTCGAGGTGGTCGATGGGAAGATCTTTGCGCGCTTCGGCGGTAATTTCTCCGATGGCAACCAAGTCGTCCTGCGCGAGCCGCTCGGCGTGGTCGTGCTCGACGGCGCGACCGGCAACCCCATCTACAAGGACCAGAAAATCGAGGGCGGCCTGACCAACCTCATGGTGCTGCCCGAGGCGCACGCGGTGATGTTTGCCGACGGCAAGGAGCTCGTCGGCCTCTCCACGCAGGGCGCCACTGTTACCGAGACCTTCCGCGTGCCGATCGAGTTCAAACGCAAGATGGGCGGCAGCGACGTCGCCAAGATCGGCCTCGGCCTCACCGGCGGACTCATGGGCACAGTCAAGGCGGTCGCGTCCTCCAGCAAGGCGCGCCTCGACGTGCCGGTCGCGATCACGCGGCAGAACGGCCACGTCGTCGTGCAAGGCAAGCAGCACCTCCTCGGCTTCGACCCGCTCGTGAAACAGCAGAAGTGGTCGCTCTACTACGCCGCGCCGAGCGACGCGTTCGCGACGATCGCGATGTTCGCCGTCACCGCGCTCGCATCCGCGCAGGGCAACATGCAGGTCGCGCAAAACGGCGGCATCCTGAACAGCGGCGGCCAACAAGGAATGAACAACATCCAGTCCGCGCTCGATCGCTACAACCGTTACACCGAGAAACGCGCCGCCCTCGCCGGCGGATCGAAGGCGACCGAGAGTTACACCTACATCGTCACCAAGCTCCCGAAATCCGGCCTCGGTCTTTACGGCGTGAATCTCGCCAGCGGTGAGACGGATCGCGAGATCGCGCTGGGCGCGAAGGACCCCGACTATCTCGCCGACGAGCGGACCGGACGGGTCTACTATTTCAAGGACCACGACACGATCGTCGCTTATGCCTTCAACTGAACGCGGAACCTTTCCCGCGCGTCTGCGTCGAACGCGTCCGAACCCATTGTCCTGAACGCGAGCGGGAGACATACGCCCGCCAGCTCAGATCCACAATATTGCGGCCTCGCACTCCGAATTCGCGGAGGCGAGGCCGCGCTGCGTGCGGCGCCGGTTACGGCAGCACGAGTAGCTTCGAGCCCCCGGGACCGGGCCGCCAGAGGAGCGCCGTGTGACCCACGGCGCCGACGCACAGGCACGCCGCGTCGCGCTCGATCACTTCGCACAGCGCGGCGCGTTCGTGGCGATCCTGCCCGCCGGTGAAGCGCAGCTTCACCAGCTCGCGCGCGTCGAGCTGGCGGAGCAGCTCGGCGAGGAACTCCGTCGTCACGCCGTCGCGCCCGAGCCACGCGTGATCGGGCAGCGTCTGGCCGCGACCGCGGAGCTGGGTCTTTTGTGCGCCGGTGAGAACAGGGAGGGACATGCGCGCAACAGAGGCGAAACAGTCGCGCATGAAAAGCCCCGAATGACTGTGCCGGTTGGCGCGTGGCGATTTTCCCACGCGCGGGACGGACCGTTCCCGTGCGCGCGGATTCCGGCGGGTGGCCGAAAGGCGAACGGGAAATTTAACTCGTTGAGCGCGCGGGCGCTTCCGGTCGCCGCGGCGCGTTGGCATGGCCGTTGCAAAAGGGAACGCATCACCTGCACGCGTCGCGAAGCTCAGTTTCTGAAACTTCCGCGCCACTTGCAGGGTAAGAACAGCAACACAACTTCCGCACCTCTTTCCCATGAAGACCACGAACACACTCCGCCAATCCCGCCCGGCCCGCCCGCATTTTCCGCGCGGCGCCTCCACGGCGCTGCCGATGACGCCCGCGCCCGCCGGCAGCTGGCGCTATCCGTCCGCGCCGAAGACGCACTGGAGTTTCGCCGTCGCGATCGTCGCCGCGCTCAGCCTGCACGCGGCGATGTTCTACGGTTTCAATTCGAAGCCCGCGCGCCGCAGCGCCGCGGCTCCGCAAGCCGTCGGGCAGGTCATCCAACTTGAGATGCCGCCCGTCGTGCCCGAGGAGACCGAGGACAAGCCCACCGAGCTCGCCGAGGAGTCTTCACCGACCGTCGCCGTGCCGCAGCTGGCCGAAGTGCCCACCAGCGTCTCGCTGACGGATTTCACGCAAACGATCGATCTGCGCCCGAAGACCGAAGTCGACGCCAACGCGCTCCGCTCGATGACGATTCCCGTCAACCATGGCCGTGGTGGCAGCGGCCTCGGCACCGGCGGCGACATTTTCAAGCTGGCTGATCTCGACCGCGTTCCGCAGGTCGTCGCGCAGCCGGCGCCGCAGTTCCCGCAGAACCAAGGCCTCGAGGGCGGCGTCGTGCGCCTGAGCTTCATCGTCGATGCTGACGGCAACGTCCGCGACCCGAAGATCGTCGACGCGACGGACCACGCGTTCGAGACCCCGGCGATCAACGGCGTGAAGAAATGGAAATTCCGTCCCGGCATGAAGGGCGGCCGCAAGGTCGCGACGCTGATGGAAGTGCCGATCCGCTTCGAGCTGACCGATCCGCAGGGCTGAGTTTCCAAACCTGACCAATTCCCACGCGCGCTGGAAAACCAGCGCGCGTTTTTTTTGGCCGACGGTTCCGCCTGACACGCAGGCGTCGCGAAAATGTCACATTGCGCGCCGTCCAGACCGGCGCGGTCCGGGAAATCGCGAACCGATTTGCGAAGATTCGGTGACGGCCGGGGAGGCCACTTGAGTTTCGTTCCGATCGTCCCTCTGTGTGCGCTGCCGGAAACCCGGTGCATCCCGAATGCCTATGAAAACTCACGATCTTCCTCGTTCCGCGCGTCACGTGCGCGCCCACTTCCCGCTCGCGCTCGACGCGCGGGCTCCGCTCTCCTCCGCTCGCGGCGATTGGCGCTATCCCAAGGCGCCGAAGACCGGTGGCACCCTCGCGATCGGCGCGCTGGCTGCCCTCGGCCTGCACGCGGCGATGTTCTACGGCGTGCCCGAACATCGGCCGCGCGCGGTCCGCCCCGCCGTGTCGGCGGTCGCGCCGACGATCGAAATCGCGCTGCCGCCGCTCCCACCGGAGGAAACCGAGGAGGCTCCGCGCGAACTCGTCGAGCAACCGGCGTCCGCGATCGCGGTGCCCCAGCTGGCCGAGCTCCCCTCCAGCGTCGCCCTCAGCGATTTCACGCAGGCGGTCGATTTGCGGCCGCGCGTCGACGCCGACGTCGGCGCCTTCAAGTCCATGACGATTCCGGTTCTCCGCGGCCGGGGCGGCGCGGGCCTCGGCGGGTTGAACAGCATTTTCAATCTCGCGCAGCTCGACCGCGTGCCCGAGCCGATCGCGCAACCGATGCCGGCGTTTCCGAAGAACGTGCATCTCGTCGGCATCGAACAGGTGGTCGTCGAAGTGGAATTCATCGTCGACGCGGAAGGACGAGTGATCGATCCGCGCGTGACCGGCTCCAACGCCGTGGAGTTCAACGCCGCCGCTCTCTCCGGCGTCGCGCGGTGGAAATTCCGCCCGGGCATTCTGTCGGGTCGCAAGGTGGCGACGCGGATGTCCGTGCCGCTGAAGTTCGACCTCGGCGCGCGCGAATAGCCGCGCGCGTCGCGGAGCTCACGCGAACGTGTTCAACGGCAGCTCGCGCCATGTGCCCGGCGCGAGCTCGCCGATTTCGAGGTGGCCGAAGCGCACGCGGTGCAGCGTGAGCACTTCGCAGCCTTGGCTCGCGAACATGCGGCGCACTTGGTGATAGCGGCCTTCGGTGAGCGTCAGTTCGGCCTCGCGCGGGCCGAGCACGCGCAGCTCGGCGGGCGCGCACGGCGCGGTTTCGCCGCGGAGCATGAGCGTGCCGCTCGCGAAGAGTTCCGCGAGGCCCGGCGGCAAATCGGCGTCGACCGTGGCGCGGTAGATTTTTGGGGCCTTGTGCTTGGGCGACGTGAGCCGGTGGACGAGGTCGCTTTGGTCGGTGAGCAGGAGCAGTCCGCTCGTGTCCTTGTCGAGACGGCCGATGGTGGTGACCTGCGGGTTGCGCCGCTGCCAACGGGCGGGCAACAGGCTGTAGACGCTCGGGCCTTCGCGGATGTCGTGCGAGCAGACGAGCCCGACGGGCTTGTGCATGAGCAGGAGCAAACCGTCCGGATGGTCGAGCGGCTCGCCGTCGACCTGCACGAGCGCGGCGGAGGTTTTCTCGCCCGGATCGTCGGCCGTTTGGCCCGCGATGGTCACGCGTCCGTCGTCGATCCAGTCGCGCGCCTCGCGGCGCGAGCAGTAGCCGAGGTTGGCAAGGAGTTGGTCGAGGCGGCGGAGCATCGGAGGCGAAAGATGGAGGACTGGGAACCGAGGACAGAGGACAGGAGACGGCGCGCGCGGGGCGAGGCTGAAATAATGTCGTCCGTCCGCCGGCTTCCCGCGTAACAAGGGGCATGTTTCAGATGTTGCTCGCGGCGCTGATCGTCGCCGGCGCCTACGCGGCGTCGTTCACGCTCTATCACGCGCCGCAGTGGTCGTGGATTTGGAAGGTCGCGCTCGCGGTCGGCGAATACGGGATTTGGTTCCTGCCGTTGGCGATCGGGTTTGGCGCGATCGCGTGGGTCACCACCGGCGGAGCGCTGCGCGTGGCGTTGGCCGTGTTGTGCGGATTTACGACGCTCGCGTTGTTGCGACCGATCGTGAGTGCGGCGTGGATCGCGCGCGATTTGCCGCGACGGCTGACGGAGGCGTTTGGGGCTGCGCGCGATGAGTCCCCCGCTTTTTCCGTGGCACGACTCGTCGTTCACCAAGCGCCGCCCGAAGTGGCGGTGGAAACGCACGTCTTCGCGCGCCACGCCGGCGAGGAACTGAAACTGGATTTCTACCGCGCGGCGCGCGCGGGCGCGGAGGGTGTGCCGTGCATCGTGGTCGTCCACGGTGGCGGCTGGGATGGCGGGGATCGGCACCAGATTCCCGAGTGGAATCATCGCTGGGCGGCGCGCGGCTACGCGGTGGCGGCGATTTCGTATCGGCTGGCGCCGAGATTCATCTGGCCGGCGCAGCGCGATGATGTGCTCGCGGCGATCGCGTGGTTGAAGGCGCACGCGCGCGAACTCGGCGTCGACGCGACGCGGTTCGTCCTGCTCGGTCGCTCGGCGGGCGGGCAAATCGCGACCGCGGTCGCCTACGGGGCGCACGATCCGGCGATCCGCGGCGTGGTTTCGTTCTATGCGCCGCAAGACATGGAGTTTGCCTGGGGCGTGTCGCGCGAGGACGACGCGCTGAACTCCGTGAACCTCATGCGCCAGTATCTCGGTGGTCCGCCCGATACGCCGCAGCGCAAGGCGCTCTACGTCACCGCCAGCGCGCAGGCGATGATCGGCCCCGCGACGCCGCCCACGCTGTTGCTGCACGGCGCGCCCGACACGCTGGTCTGGCATCGGCACAGCGAGCGGCTGACCGCCGCGTTGCAGGCGGCGGGCGTGCGGCACCATTTTCTCTCGCTGCCGTGGGCGACGCACGCCTTCGACTTCAATCCCGACGGGCCGGGCGGACAGCTGGCGGATCACGCGATCGGATTTTTCCTGCGCGCGGTGCTGCGCGGCTGAGGGGCGCCGCCGAGTTTAGGCTGGCCACCGTGCGGCGGTTCCGGGTTGATGGCCGCTCACATGTCCAACTGGGAATACAAAGTCATCACCAGCGGCAAGGGCGGCTTCGCGTCGCCGGCATTGCTGGAAAAATTTCTCAACGACCTCGGTCAGGAGGGGTGGGAAATCATCAACTTTCACACGCAACCCGACAACCTGCTGGCGTTCACCGGCCTCGTGCGTCGCACGACGCAACGGGACTGGACGCTCGAGGATGCCGCGGCCGCGGCGGCGCGCGCGGAGGCCGACAAGTTGCGCGCGGAATTCGAAGCGAAGTTCAAGGCGGCGAGCGGCAGTTCTTCCGGCCAGACGGCCGAGGAAGCTGCCGAGACCTTTCTCGCCGAGGAAAAAGTCGGCACGGACGACGGTCTGCGCCGCTTGCGCGATACGTCCCGCGACGACGACCGCGATGCGCCGGAAGACGACGGCATCGAGCGTGAGGATGATTGGGACAAGCTCGCCGAAGAGGACGAGTTGCCGACGTTCTTCGACGCGATGCGTCCGCACATGCGCAAGAACCAGCGCGGCCCGGGCATGAGCGTGGGCGTAGATTACCTCGCGAAGAAGTGGAAGATGGAGGAGGCAGACATCAAGGGCGCGCTCGTCGAGTGCGGCCTGCAGATTCCCGCCGACGAGAACGCCAAGCCCGTCTACGTCGAGTTCGAGGGCGACATCTATTGGGTGAACATCAATCGCCGCGGCGAAATCTGGATCAACACCCGCGAGAAGCCCGAGCCGGTGTTCCGCATCGCCGCTGGCAAGCGCCTCAGCGACGAGGAAGCTCCCGCCGACAACGCGCCTGCGCAACGCGACGACCGCCGCCAGCAAGAGACGCGCGCCGAGCGCCAGTCCGAGGCCGCTGCCCAGCCGCGCGAGTCGCAGCCGAGCGCCGCGCCGCAAGCCGCCGCGCCCCAGCAGCCGGCCGGTCCGAAAACCTTCCTCGACAAAGTCCGCGGCCTCATGCGCCGCAATCGCCGCGGCCACGGTTGGTCGGGCAGTTTCGGTTTCCTGACGAAGGCGCTGCGCACCGACGAAGCGGGCTTGCTCGCCCAACTCGCCGAGCAGGGCCTCAAGATGAAGGAGGACAGCGCGGAGAAACCGCTTTTCCACGAGGAGGGCGACTTCCTCTACTGGATGGACAAGAACCAGCGCGGAGAAATCTGGATCAACGCGCGGAAAAATCGCGGCGGCCAGAGGCCCGACGGCGCTGACGCAGGTGGTGACGAAGGCCCCGAGTCCGGCGCACCCGAGTCTGCTGAAGCGGCCGCTCCGGCCGAGCCGACCGCCGAACCGACAGTCGCTCCCGAGGCCGCGCCGCAACCGGCGGCGGTCGAGTCTGCCGCTCCGTCCGCCGAGCCGGCTCCGGCGCCCGCTTCCGCTTCCGACCGCGTTCGCGCCGACACGCTCGATGCGCTTCGCCTGCTCTTGCAGCCGAAGAAACGCGGCGACGGCGTCACCGCGAAGGTCGACGATCTTTCCGCCCAGATCGGCCGCCCGGCCATCGAGATTCTCGAAGCGCTGGTCGCCGCCGGCCTCAATATCCCCGACGACGCGAAGACGAAGCCCACCTTCGGCGAGCGCAACGGCGAGATCTTCTGGCTGAATCGCAACGCCAAGGGCGATCTCTGGCTCAACGCCAAGGATTCGAAGGCGAAGCGCGCGCGCTCGAAGAAGAAGGACGAAGGTGACGAGTCTTCCGACGACGAGAGCGGCGGCGAAGACTGAGCCCGCAGCGATCGTTCCCCCCTTCCAGCGGAGCCCAGGTGGCTCCGCTTTTTGTCGCCGCGCATTTGTTGGTTACAAACGCCCCGGGCCGCCCGGCAATAAACGCGGAGCCGTTCGCGCTGCGGTGTGGGAAAATCCTGGCGCACGCACGCCTTAGGGGTCGGGGTCCGCGGTGTGCGCAAGTTTCAAGGACCCCAGGGAAACGCCGGGCGACGGATTCATCTCCGCCGCCCGGAAAGCTTTGGGCCGCCCGACGTGCGCCGCGCTTGGGCGCTCAGTTCTGCCGGGAAGACGGCTGCGTGTGAAAGCGCGCGATGCCGGCGAGTTGGTCGGCGACGAGACGGTCGCTGCGGCAGCGGGCGAATTTGCCCGCGCCTTCGCGCAGGCCGTGCAGGCGCGTCCACTCGTTGAACGTGCCCGGCATGACGAGCCGCACGAGCGGCGCCTCGAGCGCGCCGTTCGCGCGTCGGCCGGTGTAGTCGAGCTGATGCCGGCTGAGTTCGAGATCGATTTCCGCCGCGAGCAGCGGCCCGGTGGGCGTGCGCACGGTGCCGGGGCGCAGTTCGATCCACCATTCGTGACAACCCTGCGGACGCGGCACCATGCGGGTGAAATACGGCGCGACGTGGAAATTCACCGGCGTCCACTCGTTGCGCGTGCACACGGCGAGCAGCGCCGCCGTGACTTCGCGCTCGCTCACCCGTTCACTGAAGGAGTTCAACTGGAGTTCGGTGCGGCCGGTGAACACGAGCCGCGCGGGCTTGGCGGAGACGAACATCACCGTGTCGCCGATCAGGCAGCGGCAAAGGCCGGCGGGCGTCGAGACGATGACGGCGTATTCGATGTTCGGCTGGACGTCGGCCAGCGCCACGCAGCGGCTGCCGAGCGTCGGGAGCTCCGCGTCGGCGAGTTCGCGTGCCGGGAGAAACTCGTAGAAGATTCCGTGATCCGCGAGGAGCCGCAAACCGGCGCCGGGCTCGCCGTCCTGGGCGGCGTAGATGCCCTCGGCACCGGCGTAGAGTTCGTGCAACGCGACGTCGGGGCCGAGGTTCGCGCGCAGGTCGTCGGCAAAAATGCCGAGGATCGATCCCGTGTGCAGGCAGCACATGAGATTCGGCCAGACGGCGCGAAGGTGCTGCACGCGGCGCTTGCCGGTGCTGTGGTGCGCGCGCGCCGCCTCGGCGAGCGCGGCGAGCGACGAGGGCGTTCCCGCGACGAGGCGCACGTCCCAGTCGGCGCATTTCTCGGCGACGGCGCGCATCTTTTCCTCGCCCTCCGGCAGACGGGCGACGGCGCGCGGCGGTGCGTAGAGATTTTTTTCGGACCATTCGCTGAGTGCCAGCGGGACCATCGCGTCGAGGTAGCCGGCGTAGGCGCCGCCGGCCTCGTTCAGTGCCGTGCTGGCACCGACGTGCAGGTGGCGTCCGGCGAAAAGTTCCGGCTGCCCCGTTTGCGCGGCGTGCAGCAGCAATGCGTCGCCCAGCGCGGCGCGGTAGTGCGCGAGCATGGCGGGCGTCGCGGGCAGCGGCTTGGGTGTGCCGTCGACGGTGCCGGCGGTGTAGACGAAGAAGCGGCAGCGCCCCGGCCAGAGCACGTCCGCGGCGCCGGCGGCCATGCGCTCGACCCAGCCCTTGAATTCTCCCGGCGTGCGCAGCGGCACTTGCGTGCGGTATTCGGCGTAGGTGGTGCGCGGGCCGAGCCCGTGCTGGCGGCCGAACTCCGTGTGCGCGTGCGCGGCCATGAGCGTCGTGAAGGCGCGCTGCTGCCCGGCGGCGTCGCGGCCGCGCAGGCGGCGCTGCAACTGCCGCATGCGATAGCTCGCGATGAGTTTCACGAGGAAGCGCGGCGCGAGCGTCATGGCGGCAAGTGAAGGGATTACGCGGCGCGAAGCCAGAAAGGAGCGGGGATGGTCGGCGAAATTCTTTTAAAAGCGCTGGCCCGTTCCGCGGATAAACGTTGCCGCGCCCCCGGCGTTGCCGTTCAACACGCGCCGCATGCCGTCGTTGCCGCCGGTCATCTTCGAGGACGAGGCGCTCATCGCCTTCGACAAGCCCAGCGGGCTGCTCATCGCACCCGACCGCTGGGACAAGTCGCGCGCAAACCTGATGGATCAGGTTCACGCCGCGCTCGGGCACGGCGTGGCCAACGTCCACCGCATCGACGCCGATACGAGCGGCGTGGTGCTGTGCACGAAGACGAAGCCCGCCCTGGATTTCGTGAGCGGCCAATTTCAGTCGAAGACCGTCGAAAAGCTCTATCTCGCGTTCGTCGTGAGTGCGGGGCCGTGCGCGGCGCCGTGGGCCGGAGGCACCACGCCGATCGCCGACGCGGCGGGCGCATTGCCGGACGCGTTCACCGTCGAACTCGTGTTGAAGGAAGACGACGCCCTGCCGGGCCGCATGTGCGTCGTGCGCAAGCACGGCAAGGCCGCGGTGACGGACTTCAAGGTGAGCGAGCGGTTCGGCGCGTTCACGCTGCTCGAGTGCCGGCCGCAGACCGGACGCACGCACCAGATCCGCGTGCACCTCGCGGCGAGCGGCTGGCCGATCCTCAACGATCCCTTCTACGGCAACGACACGCAGCTGCTCCTCTCCGGCCTGAAACGCGGCTACAAGGGCCGCGACGACGAGAAGCCGTTGCTCGCGCGCCTCGCGCTGCACGCGAGCGCATTGACGTTCACGCATCCGCTCTCGCGCGAGCGCGTCACGGTCTCCGCGCCGCTGCCGCGCGACTTCGAGGTTGCGTTGAAATATCTCCGAAAATTCAGCGGACTGAACGCGCGGCGCCGCTGAAGCCGGTGCGCGTGCGCCGGCAGTTCCCCCACCGGGCGCTCGTCGAGGAGGCCCGCGGAAAACTCACCGCTCGTCACGGCGCAGGGCGCGCGCGTTAGGGCGCGTCTTCAAATGGTCATGGCGAGGAGTCCCGCCGCGCGGGACGACGAAGCGACCGAGCGAGGCGACAGCATGACATCCAGCTGGATCGCCGCGGCCCGCTCTGCGGGCCGCGCGATGACGCGGCATTTTGAAGATGCGCCTTAGTAGTCCATTAAGAACTTTCGTTTTGGGCAGGTGCCGTTTTTAGAGGAGGAATCTCACTGGTATTGTTCGTTAATGGAAACGAATGACGAGGAGGGCGGGGCCGCCGCTGGGAAAACCGGGTGGATTTTCAGCTTGTTGCGGGAGCATGCTTGCAGGCGACCGCAAGATGTTCGTGGCGGAAGGGAAACGGTCGTCTGCAAGCAGGCCCCTGCAATTGTGGTTCCGGTCGGCGGCGGACTTACATTTGTCATACAGTGGCTAATAGTTGGCGCGCGCACGGGGCTTGGCGTTGCGAGGGGCGGTGGGGCGGAGTTCCTTGGCGCCACTCTTTCCCCCATGAGCAACCCCGCCACGGTTTCCCACTCCGTCGATGCCGACGGCATCGGCTGGATCGTTTTCGACGACCCCGCGAGTCGCGCCAACGTCTTCAATCCCCCGACCCAGGCCGCGCTGCGCGCCGCGGTCGAAGCGCTCGCGGCGCAGCCGGTGAAGGCGGTCGTGGTCACGAGCGGAAAGGAAAAAATCTTCATCGCCGGCGCGGACCTGAAATGGCTCGGCAAGATCGCAACGCCCGCAGAGGGCAAGGACGCCTCGCGCGCCGGTCACGCGCTCTTCGGCCTGTTGGACAACTTCAAGGTGCCGGTCGTGTGCGCAATTCACGGCGCGTGTGCCGGCGGCGGCTACGAACTCGCGCTCGCGTGCCACTGGCGGCTCGCGAGCGACGCGAAGGAAACCGTGATCGGGCTGCCTGAAGTCGGCATCGGTTTGATTCCCGGTTGGGGTGGTTGCGCGCGCTTGCCGCGGTTGATCGGCGCGAAGGCCGCGGTCGACCACATCTTGAAGGCGCAGCTGCTGCCGGCCGCCGAGGCGCACAAGGCCGGACTCGTCGATGAACTCGTCCCGGCGGCGGAGCTGAAGGCGCGCGCGAAAGCCGCCGCGCTGAAGCTCGCGGCCGAGGGCGGCGAGCCGGCGAGGTGGAGCGGATTGACCTCAATCCGCTCCGAACGCGTTGAGGTCAACGCGTTCCACCGTGGTCAGCCTGCGGACGCGACGTTCTTCGCCGAGCAGCGCAAGGTTGCCGCTTCGCGTATGCGCGGCCAGCCGGCACCGGCCGCCGTGCTCGATGCCGTCGAAAAGGGCGCGGGGCTCTCCCTCGAAGCCGCGCTCGATCTCGAAGCGTCGCTCTTCGGCGAAATCGCGGCGGGCGATGTCGCGCACAACATGGTGCACGTGTTCTTCCTCAAGGACGCGGTGAAGAAGCTCACGGTCGACGCGTGGTTCCCGAAGCCGGCGGAGGCCGTCGCGCCTGCGCCGTTCAAGAAGATCGGCGTGATCGGCGCCGGCGTGATGGGCTCGGGCATCGCGCAGTGGTGCGCGGCGCGCGGCTACAGCGTCGTGATGCGCGATGTGAAACCGGAGTTCGTCGAGCACGGACTCGCGGTGATCAAAGGACTTTTCGATGAAGCGGCGAAGCGCGGCAAGATGTCCGCCGACGCGGCGGCGCAGGGCACGGCGCGCGTGCAAGGCACGACGGAGCTGGCGGCGTTCGCGGATTGCGACCTCGTGGTCGAGGCGATCGTCGAGAACGTCGCGGCGAAGCAGGCGCTGTTCGCCGAGCTGTCGCGGGTCGTGCGGGCGGATTGCGTGCTCGCCTCGAACACCTCGGCGCTGCCGATCGAAGAACTCGCCGCGACGGCGACGCATCCCGGCCGCACGATCGGCATCCACTTCTTCAATCCGGTCAGCCGCATGCCGCTGATCGAGATGGTGCTCTCGCCGCACACAACGCGCGAGACCGCGGATCGCGTGCTGGCGTTCGCGAAACACCTCGGCAAGACGCCGGTCATCTGCCGTTCGTCGCCGGGCTTCCTCGTGACGCGCGTGCTGTTTTTCTATCTCAACGCTGCGTGCGAACTCTGGGAGCAAGGCGTGCCGACGGACGTCATCGATCGCGCGGTGCGCGATTGGGGCTGGCCGATGGGACCGATGCGCCTGATCGACGAAGTCGGCGTGGACGTGACGGACTTTATCTACGGCGAGATGAAGCACTATTTCCCCGCGCGCTTCGCCAGCACGAGCGTGTGCGGCAAGATGCTCGCGGCCGGCATGAAGGGTCGGAAGAACGGCGCGTCGACCGGCTTCTACGTCTACGAGGGCGGCAAGGAAGCGCTGAATCCCGCGATGGCGCAGTGGGCGCCCGCAGCCGTGAAGGCGATGGACGCCGCCGCGATCCAGGACCACCTCAACGGCGTGATGATCGACGAGACGAAGCGCGTGCTCGACGAAGGCGTGTTGAAGACCGCGGACGACGCGGACTTCGCGCTGCTGATGGGCACGGGATTTCCGGCGTTCCGCGGCGGCCTGATGCGCTATGCGCGCGCGCGCGGCCGCGTCTGACGCGTCGCTTAGCGGCACAGTTTCTCCACGCAACCCTGCATCGCGGCATCCAGAATTGCCGTTGCCGCACAGAACGTTTTCCGAAACCTACCCCTCCACGTCTCGCCATGGCCAAAGCCACGAACTCCACTCTGAACAAGGAGCAGCGCCGCCACCTGCTGCGCACGATGCTGGAAAGCCGGCACGGCGATCTGCGCGAGGAGAGTCTGAACCGGCAGGGCAAGGGACACTTCCATGTGTCGGGGCGCGGTCACGAGGCTTTCAGCGCGCTCGGGGCACAGTTGCGCGACGGCGATTTCATCGTGCCGTATTACCGCGATCGCGGCTTGTGCATGGGGCGCGGCATGAACACGCGCGAGCTGGCGCTGGAGTATTTCGCGAAACGCGAGTCGTCGTCGCGCGGGCGCATGATGCCGTCGCATTTCTCGTCGCGCGCGCTGAACATCGTCAGCGTGCCGACGCCGCTCGGTTCGCAACTGTTGCCGGCGTGCGGCGTGGCGTGGGGCATGAGGCTCGATGGCAAGGCCAGCGTCGTCGTCACCAGTATCGGCGACGCGGCGACGCGGCAGGGCGATTTCTACGAGGCGATCAGCTTCGCGCAGGAGAAGAAGCTCCCGATTCTCTTCATCGTCGAGGACAACGCCTACGGCATCTCGACGCCGACGCGGAAAATCAATCCGCTCGCGATCGACGTGCTCAACAAGTCGCAGTGGCGCGTCATTGACGGCTCCGATCTCGAACTCGTGCACGCCGAGACGGAGAAGGCCATCGCGCAGCTCCGCGCGGGCGACGGGCCGGTTTTCCTCTGGGCGAAGGTCGAGCGACTCTCGAGCCACACCAGCTCGGACGATCACACGCTCTACCGCTCGAAGGAGGACATCGCCGCGATGGAAAAGGCGGACCCGATTCGCGTGCTCCGCGACAAGATGATCAAGGCCGGTGAGCTGACCGAAGCGGAGTTCGCGAAGTTCGACGAGGAGATCAAGGAGAAGGTCCGCGCCGATTACGCGGCGGCCGAGAAGGCCGAGGATCCGCGCGTCGACGAGTTGCTGCTCGATGTCACGGGCGCGTCGCCCGACCTGAACGAGGAGCTCTTCAAGCCCGGCAAATACCGCATGGGCGACTTGATTAACAAGACGCTCCGCGCCGGGCTCGATGCCGATCCGGGCCGCGTGATCTTCGGCGAAGACATCGAGGATCCGAAGGGCGGCGTGTTCCGCCTCACGCAGAAACTTTCGACGGATTTTCCGGAGCAGGTGTTCAACTCGCCGCTCGCGGAGTCGACGATCTTCGGCATCGGCGGCGGTCTCGCGCTCTACGGACGGCGTCCGGTGTTCGAACTGCAGTTCATCGATTTCAGTTTCCCCGGCTTCAACCAGATCGTGCAGAATCTCGCGAACATCCGCTGGCGCTCGAATGGCGCTTGGAAGGTGCCGGCGGTGTTTTACGCGCCCTACGGCGCCTACCTGCCGGGCGGCTCGCTCTGGCATTCGCAGGCGAACGAGTCGGCCTACGCGCACTTTCCCGGCATCAACGTCGTCATTCCGTCGACGCCCGAGGACGCGGCCGGCCTGCTCTGGACGGCGATGCATGGCGAGGACATCACGCTCTTCCTCGCGCCGAAGCACATGATGTGGGCGGAGGTCGAATCGAAGCAGTCGATCAAATCCATCCCGCTCGGCTCGGCGCGCGTCGTGACCGAGGGCGAGGACCTCACGGTCGTCGCGTGGGGCAACACGATGGAGAAGGCCCACGAGGCGATCGCGGAGTTGAAGGGCGAAGTGAGCGTCGAGCTCATCGACCTGCGCTCGATCGTGCCGTGGGACAAAGCGGCGATCGAGACGTCGGTGCGCAAGACCGGTCGCTTGATTGTCATTCAGGAGGACACCGAGGCGTGCTCGGTTGGCCAGATGATCGTGCAGCACGTCGTCGGTCGCACGGATCTCTTCGGCGCGTTGAAGGCGCCACCGCGCCTGATCACGAAGGGCAACGTGATGATCGGCTACAACCCGATCTACGAATACGCCGCGCTGCCCGCAGTGCCGCAGATCGTGGAGGCGATTTGGGAGTTGGTGTCGATGAACCTCGCGCGCGGCGAGATGCCCGCGCCCCGACCGCCTGTCGTCGCTGTAGCCGGGGTCGGCGACCCCGGCCCGGGCTCGACGAGCCCGGCTACAACGAACCAAACCGCTTCTGGTCATTCGCCGCAGAACACCGTCATCGCGGGCACGAGCGACATCATCGTGCGGGTGCCGATCATGGGCGAGGGCCTGCGCTCGGCGCGCGTGGCGAATTTGAACAAGAAGCCCGGCGATGCCGTGAAGCACGACGACGTGCTTTGCGAACTCGAGACGGACAAGGCCGTCTATCCGGTCGAGGCGTCGTTTGCCGGCCAGTTCAAGGAGTGGCGCATCAAGGTCGACGACACCGTGCTCATCGGCCAGGAGATCGCGCTCGTCACCGGCGATGCCGCGAGCGTGGCGGGGTTGTCGATCGAAGGCGCGGCGAAGCATGTTGTAGCCGGGGCCGGTGGCCCCGGGCCGGGCTCAGCGAGCCCGGCTACAGCGAAGCCATCAGCTTCCGCACCGAAAGCCGCGCCCGCGTCGGTCTCTGTTTCCGCTTCCTCCTCCATGAATGGCAATGTCCGCCCGCCTGCCTTGCACCCCGCGATCACGAAGCGCCTCGATGCCGTGGTGCCCGCGAACATGTTGATGGACGTGCGCTGGGAGCCGTTGAAGAAAGCGCGCGAGGCCGCGAAGGCGAAGCTCGGCAAGGCCGCGCCGTCGCCCTCGGCGATGATGGCGTGGTGCGTCACGCGCGCGCAGGAGTTGCATCCGGCTTTCCGCTGCATCGTCGGCAAGGACGGCACGATTCTCGAGCAGCCGGTCTTCGATCAAGGCGTGGCTGTCGCGCTCGAAGGCGACCGGCTCGCCACGGCGGCGATTGCGGGCGCCAACAAGCTCGCGTTCGCCGACTTCAGCGCCGCCTACAACCGCGCGGTCGAGGAAACGCGCGCGGGCAAGCTGCTCGACGTGCAGGCGCCGCTCAACATCACGAGCCTCGGCGCGTTCGGCGTCGAGAGCGCGACGCCCATCGTGGTGCCGCCGGCGATGGCGACGCTCTTCATCGGCACGGCGCACGAGCGCATGATCAATGACGGTGGCGTGATCTATCCGTGCGAGGTCGTGACGCTCTCGCTGACGTTCGATCACAAGGTCGTGAACGGCGCCGGCGCGGCGGCATTTCTCCAGGAAGTGAAGAAGCAGTTCGAGACGTTCACGCTCCCGGCGTGAGTGCGTCGATGGCTTGCGATGGAAGGCTCGTCTCTGGACGGGCCGGGGGAGCTTCACGCGCTACGGCGTTTTAAAAAATAATGTAGCCGGGGTCGCTGACCCCGGAAAGGGACGTTCCCGCGGGAGAAAGCGCCGACCGGGCTCAGCGAGCCCGGCTACAGAAAAACAGACTAGGCGCGAGTGGAGATGCGCGGCGCGCGGGGACGCGCACCCTCCAGGGAGGGCACGAGCGAATCCGGCGGTTGGCGCGAGTCGTGCGCCGCTCAGTCGTGCCCGACGGTCTTGCTGCGACGTTCGAGCAGCAGCGTGTCGCACCAGTGGCCGGCGAGCGGGCCTTGCGGCATGCGGCCGATTTTCTCGCGAATGCCGATGATGTGGAAGCCGTGACGTTGCTGGAGCGCGACGCTCGCGGCGTTTTGGGGAAACGTGGAGGACTGGAGCGTCCAGAAGCCGCGCGCCTCGCTGAGCCGGATCATTTCCTTCATCAGCGCATCGCCGACGCGCTGACCGCGATGCGACGCGGCGACGTAGAGGCTCATTTCCGCGACGCCGCGGTAGACGTAGCGCGAAGAAACCGGGATGAGCACGGCCCATGCGGCGATCGCGCCTTTCGCGTCGCGAGCGACGACCGCGAGGTCGGCGATCTTGGTCTTGATGAAATCGGCGAAGGTTTCCGGAGGCGTGGCCTCGAACGTGGCGATGCCGGTCGCGATACCTTCGGCGTAGATGCGTTGCACGTCGGGCCAATCGGCCTCGGTCATGAGGTGAAACGTGACGTGGGGCATGACGGCGGGGCAGCCGGTCCCGTGCCAGACGCTCAGAGTCGTTCGACGGTGTGTTCCGCGTTGCGGAGCGTGCGGATGGCGTCCTCGAGCTGCGCCTGTTTCACGAGCACGTAGTCGGTGTCGAACGTCGAGTGTGCGAGGATGCTGATGCGCGAGAAGGCGAGGGGATCGAGCACGGAGGAGAGGATGCCGGTCTCGGTGAAGTTGAACGGGCCGCGCAGCTTGAAGAGGCGCCAGCCGGCTTCGTGTTTCACGTCGGCGGGGATTTGCGCGGCAGGGCAGAGGATCGACAGCTCGTCGGTGGTGCGCGTCGTGGCGCTGAAGACGGTGGAGTTCACCCACTCGGGAATCGGTGCGGCGGCGGGGAGACGGGCGATCGCGAATTCGCCGGGAAGAAGTTGGATGACGAGCGGCATGGCGTTGGCAGACAAGCGCGACGGCGGCGCGACCGCAAGCGCGCGGCCCGTGTCACTCGGGGCTAGCCGAAAACGCGCTTTGCCGAAGCGGTAGGCAGCGACCTTGGTCGCGCCCCCGAGAGCAACGGGCGCGTGCAAGCACGCTGCCTACGGTGGAAACGCGGTCTTCGGATAGCTTCCAGGCAAAAGAAAACCCGCGTCGGATACGGCGCGGGTGTGGAGAACTGAAACCGGAGTCGATCGACCCGCGCCCGGAGGTCGCGGGCCACCTTGCTCAGAAGAGCGCGTTGGCGACGACGCCGACGGCTTGGATCGGGCCGGAGTCGCCGAGGCCGTCGAGGGCGCGGTCGGCTTTCTTCACGACGCCTTGGACGTCTTTATACATCGAGTCGTCGTTGAGGAGCTTGCCGAGCGTGCCTTCGCCGCGCGCGATCTTGTCGGTGACGCTGCGGGCGTTGGCGACGGTGGCCTTGAGGTTGTCGGCGGTGGCTTGGTCGTAGAGCAGCGCGCCGACGGCACCCTTGCCGGACTTCACGTCGGCGATGATGCCGCGCGTATCGGCCATGAAGACTTTCGCGTCGCCGGCGGCAGCTTTGATTTCGCCGACGGCGGCGACGAGGTCGTCGTGGAGTTTCGGATCGTTGACCAGTTTGCCGAAGGTGCCTTCGCCGCTTTTGATTTTGGAAGTGATGTCCTGGAGGTTGGCGATGGTCTCGGTGAGCTTCGGGCCGTTCTGGTCGACGAGTTTGTCGAGCTTGTTGAAGAGCGAGCCGGAGCCGCTGTCACCGCCGAGCGCCTTGCCGATGTTGTCGGCGACGCCTTCGAGTTTGGCGCCGAGGGAGCCGAGCTGGGCGATGACCTCGTTCATGTCGGCGGTGTTCTTGGTCTTCATCGTGTCGCCGTCCTTGAGCATCACGGCGGAGTTGCCGAAGCTGACGGCGAGGTGCTGACTGCCGAGGAGGCTGGAGGTTTCGACGGAGGCGACGGCGTCGTTCGGGATGGAGACTTTCGGGTCGATGCTGAGCACGGCTTCGACGCGCTGGTTGCCGAGGCGCGTGGAAGCGACGGAGCCGATCTTCACGCCGGCCATCTGGACCTCGTCGCCTTCCTTGAGGCCCTTGAGGTTCGCGAAGGGCGCGAGGACGGTGTAGCCGCGCTTCTTGAAGATCTGGCCGCCGCTGAGCGACTCGAACGTGATCCAGGCCAGCGCGCAGCCGAGGAGGAAGAAAAGACCGACGCGAACGGTCTGTTGCGTGTTATTCATGGGAGTTCTCCAGTTGTTTAAAGCGGGGGTTCTTGAGGTCGATCGTGGGCGTGAGGAAGTTCGCGATGTCGCGCTCCTTCGGCTCGCGGAAGTCGGCGGGTTTGCCGGTGGCGCGGATCTTGCCGTCCATGATGATGGCGATGCGGTCGGCGATGTTGATCGCGAGGTCGCGGTCGTGCGTGACGACGATGCTGGTGACGGCGGTCTGCTCGCGGAGGGTGGCGATGATTTCGCTGATCGTGGCGCCCATCACCGGATCGAGTTCGGAGGTCGGCTCGTCGTAGAGGAGGAGTTGCGGCTCCATGACGAGGGCGCGGGCGATGGCGACGCGCTTCTTCATGCCGCCGGAGAGTTCGGACGGGAATTTCTGCGCGGCTTTCTCGAGCGAAAGGATCGAGAGCGCGCGCATCACGCGCTCGCGGATGCCGGCCTCGTTGCACTGGCGATGTTCGCGCGGGTAGAGCGCGAGGTTGTCGTAGACCGTGAGCGAGTTGAAGAGCGCGCCGGCCTGGAAAACGAGGGCGAGGTGGACCTTGTCGCGCGTGTCGGGATCGGCGGCATCGTATTCGCCGATGCGGACGGAGCCGCTCGTGGGCAATTCGAGGCCGGCGATGTGTTTCAGGAGGACGCTCTTGCCCGAGCCGCTGGGGCCCATGATGCAGAAGATTTCTCCGGGGCGCACCTCAAGGTTGATGTCCTTCAGCACGGTGACGCCGCCGAATTTCTTCGTCAGGTGGTCGACGGTGACGCCGAAGGTTTTGCCGGCGAAGGGAGTGGCGGTATAGGTGGAACTCATGGCCGGGTCAGAGGAGCGCCTTGGTGACGAAGTAATCGAGCACCAGGATGAGGATGAGCGAGGTGACGACGGCCTTGGTGACGGAGGCGCCGATCTCGCGCGGGCCGCCGCGGGTGTTGAGGCCGATGTAGCAGCAGACGGCGACGATCACGAAGCCGAAGACCTCGGCCTTCAGCAGACCGTCGGTGATGTCCTTGAAATCCATGTAGCGTTTCAGCGCCGCGAAGTAGGATTCGCTGGGGACGGAGATGAAATTGGTGTGCTCGCAAACGAGGGCGCCGCCATACCAGCCGCAGAGGTTGGCGATCAGCGCGAGCACGGGCATCATGACGAGCACGGCGGCGAGGCGCGGCAGCACCAGCATGCGCTCCGGCGGGATGTTCATCGTCACGAGTGCGTCGATCTCCTGGTAGACCTTCATCGAGGCGAGTTCGGCGGTGATGGCGGAGCCGACGCGGCCGGCGATGAGGATGGCGACCATGACGGGGCCGAGTTCGCGCGCCATCGACAGGCCGACCAGCGTGCCGATGAACTGTTTCGCTCCGAAATTCTGCATCGAGTAACCGCTCTGCAGCGCGAGCACCGAGCCGATGAAGAAGCTGAGGATCGTGACGATCGGCAGGGAGGTGTAGCCGATGACGAAGCACTGTTCGATGAAGCGCCCGAACTGTCGCGGCAGCGTGCCGGTGAACTTCAGCGTGCGCGTCATGAGGAGCACGACGCCGCCGATGTGGCCGAGGACGAGGGAGAGTTGCTTCATGGCTGGGTGGCCGCGGGGGCCTTGGTAGCAGGCGTGCGGCGGAAATCGAACAGGGAAAACTTCCAACGGGCCTCACCCGGAGCGCGGCGCCAGCTGAGCAGGCCGTTGCCGAGCGCGACGCGCGCGCCGGTCTCGGGCGTGGCGCGCGTGCTGAAGAGCGGGCCGAGGTGGAACTCGCGTTCGGTGGCCGAGCGACGGCGGCTGACGAGGTTCCAGAGGATGTTCCAACGTGTGTCGCCCGGCGCGCGTTGCTCGAAGCGGTAGACGGCGAAGATCGGCGAGTAGAGTTCGCGGATGGGCTCGTTGTTGGTGAAAAGGACTTCGAACGGGCTGAAGAGCTGGAATTGGCGGCGGCCAGCGCCGTTGTCCCACGCGCTGAAAAGCGGCCAGAGGTGGCGCTTCGAAGCGGGCGCGGCGGCGGGGTTCGAGAGGCTGCGTTGCTCGTGCGACCAGTAGACGACGAGCAGGAACTGATTTCGCTCATGCGCGACGCCCTGTTCGTTCCACTCGGCGTGGCGGACGAGCGGCCAGAGCACCCAGGTCTTGTCGTAACCCTTCACGACGCTGTGGGTGTAGAAGGGCGCCCAGCGGTTCACGGTGCGGTTGTCGCCGCGGCCCTGCACGAGGAACGGCCAGAAGTAGCGCGTCTCGTGGTAGCGGTGCGGCGCGGTGCGGTCGGTGTAGCCGAAGAACGGCCAGAGATAGTTCTCGTCGACGAAGCCCGGGGCGGTGGCGCGGGTGTAGAACGGCAGGAAGCCGAGGTTGGTGCGCGTGGCGCCAGCGGGGTCGTCGAGCTGTTTCGTCTGTTGGTAGATCAGCGGCCAGAGAAAATACCGATTGTCGTAGTCGTTCGGACGCGCGACGTGACCGAAGAGCGGCCACGCCTCGAAGCCGTGGTGGCCGTTGCCGCCGGTGAAGCGCAGGAAGGGCCACGGCACGTAGTTCGTGTGGCGTCCGTCCTTCTCGACGCGGAAATAAAGCGGAGCTGCGACCCAGCTGAGGCGGTCCTTGCCGAAGCGGTGCTTCACCTCGCCGGCGATCGGCAGCAGCGCGCGGTAACTCGTCGCCGGGTCGCCGGTATCACGCGAGAAATAGAGCGGCCACACGTCGAAACCGCGGACGGGATGGCCGCCGTCGCTGGCGAGGCCGGGCTGGCGGCGGAAATTGATCAGCTGAAAGAACGAGAACGACTCGCTCGCGGCGTCGTGCTGCCAGGAAAACAGCGGGTAGAGAAAATAGGAGGCTTCGCGGTCGGCTTGCTTCGTGTTGAGGAACAGCGGGCGCCAGGCGCGGATTTCCTTGCCGTCGGCGGTTGTGCGCTCGGCGAGGAGCGGGCCGAGGCCTTGTTGCGCGGTGACTTCGCCGGTCTGGTCGTCGACGGTCGCGACGCGCAACGGCCAGCCGTTGAGTTCGGCGCCGCGGAGCGGTAGCGCGAACCCGGCCGCGGCGAGGAGCCAGAAGGCGAGTCGAGACTTCATGCTTGGTTGATGGTAAAGGCGTTGCCTTTGCGTCGACCTGGGCCAGTTAGGTGGTGGCCCGGGCCGAACAGGGACAGGTAAATCCCGGTCCGCTGGGGCGCAAACAGTATGTTGAAACCGCAACGAGCAGAAAGTGTTCCGCTGCAACAGCGTCTTGAGGCGCGGCGTGCCGGTGTGATTCGCGTCGGAGGGCGCTTCGGATGCGCATAACCGGCGGCAACGCGCGGGGCATCCCGCTCAACTTGCCGAAGGGCGACGCCGTGCGGCCGGCGACCGATGCGATGCGGCAGGCGGTTTTCTCGAGCATCGCGAGTCGGGTGCCGGGCGCGCGTTTTTTGGACCTTTTCGCCGGCAGCGGAGCCTACGGGCTCGAGGCGCTGAGTCGCGGAGCGGCGGGCGGCGTGTTCGTGGAGAAGAACGCCAAGACGGTCGCATTCATCCGCCAAAACATCGCGGCGGTGTGCAAAAGCCTCGGGCGGGGGACGGAGGATTTGCGCGTGGTGAATGCCGACGCGACCGGCGTGCCCGATGCGGGCGAGCTGCCGGATCTCGTTTTCATCGATCCGCCCTATGACTTGATCGCGGAGGTGGCGCCGAAGCTGTTCGCGCGGCTGACGACGTTGCTCGCGCCGAAGCCGGATCCGGTGATCGTGTTCGAAATGCCGGGCGAGCTGGAAGTGGCGGCGGAGGACTGGACGTGCGTGCGGCGCCTGGGCAAGGGCGCGCGCCAGCCGACGGTGTGTTTTTTCAAGCGCGCCGAGCTCGCCGCGGCCGAGGCGGGCTAGAACGTGCCGCGTGCGGCCTTGGCGAGGGCGAGCGTGGCGACGACGGCGGTCTCGAGGCGCAGCACGCGCGTGCCGAGGTGGGCGAGTTCGAAGCCGGTGGCGCGAAGCTGGTCGCGATCGCGCGGGCCCCAGCCGCGCTCGGGACCGAGAGCGAGGACGAGCGGGCGTTCGCGGGCGAGGCGACAATCGGCGAAGGCGCGAGTGGCTTCGTAGTTGTCGAGCGCGAGACGTTGCGTGTCGGCCGGGAGCGCGGCGATGGCCGCGGCCAGCGGTCGGTCGGACGTGACCTCCGGGATGGAGGTGGTGAAGGACTGTTCGGCTCCGGCGAGGACGTGCCGGCGCCATTCGCCGTCGCGCCAGAGGGTGCTGTGGGCGTAGCTCGGTTCGGTTTTCTCGGTCGCGACGAAGTGGATGGCGCTCACGCCGAGCGTGGTGGCGTCGCGCAGGATATCGCGCGCGGTTTGGGGGCGCGGCAGTCCGATGAGGAGCGTGAGGGTGTCCGGTGGCGCGGGCGGAACGGACCACGTGAAGGCGAGTTCGATCTCGGCCTCGCGCACGGCGACGATGCGGCCCTTGCCGCGCGGGCCGTTGACGATGCCGGCGTCGAACTCGTCGCCGGGGCCGCGGTGCAGCACGTCGAGCAGATGGCGCGCGCGAGGATCGGGGCGGGGAAGCGCGGCGGAGATTTCGGCGGCGGTGAAGAGCACCAAGTTCACGCGGTCGGGGTAGCGGGTGATGCAGGATATGTCCACGCTTGGCTTGCTGCGCACGGCGTTTGGGGTATGCCTGCGGCCGTGAATGCGAGTGTAAATTCTCCCGCCAAAGATGATGGCGACCCGCTGCGTGGGCAGCGGGCGATCATTGTGGAGGACCAGAAACTCTTCGCGGATTTCCTTGCCGGTTGTTTTCGCGAATGGGGGATCGAAGTGTTGCTCGCGACGGCGTCGGGTTCAGCCGGACTCGCCGCGGTGCACCAGATGCGCCCGGACCTGCTGATGCTGGATTTTTCCCTGCCGGATATCGACGGGCTGGAGGTCGCGCGGCAGGTGCTGACGGACCGGAGTTTCTCCGCGATGAAGGTGATCGGCATCTCCTCGCACCGGGACCCGTGGACGATGTTGCAGGTGCAGAAGCTGGGCCTGCACGGTTTCGTGGACAAAATGGATCAGAGCGCCGAGACGCTGCGGACGGCCGTCATTTCAGTCGTGAGCGGAAATGTTTTCTACACCAGCGCGGTGGTGGAATCGAGCGCGCGGCTGCGGCGCGACCCGAAGGCGTTCAACCGGGTGCTCTCCGACTACGAGTTGAAGATCCTCGCGCTGATCGGCCACGCGATGACCGATGAGGAGATCGCGGCGGAGCTCGGCATCAGTCCCTCGACCATGCAGTCGCGGCGGCGCGACATCATGAAGAAGCTCGACGTCCACTCGACGCCGAAGCTGATCCACTACGCGATCGCGAACGGCCTCACGCGGGCTCGCAATTGAGGCGCGTCAGCGTGTCGTGCAGGGAGGTCCAATCCTGCGTCAGCTCGGTCGCCAAGGGGCGGGCGGCGGCCCAGTTGCCTTGCTGGCACAGGCGCTCGAGCTGGAGCGCACGCTTCATGGCGGCGGCGGCGTGAAGGAAGCCGAAACGGCCGGCGAGTTTGTGGGCGGCGCGGGCGCTATGCTGCCGATCTTCGGCGGTGAGGCCGGCGTGCAGCTCTTCGAACTCGGCTCGGGCGGCGGTGGAGAACTCGGCGAGTTCGGCTTCGAGGGTCTGCGCGTGCTGGCGGGCGAGCGTTTGGAGATTTTCGAGGGGATCGAAGCTGTCGCGCGAAGGGAGCACGAAGTGCCGGGCGTCGCCGGGCGAGCGCGATTGGATGGCTTCGGCGAGCGCTGAGCCGAGCCGTTCTTCGCCGATGGGTTTGCTGAGGAAGCCATCCATCCCGGCGGCCAGGCATTCGCGGCGTTTCTCGACGGTGGAGTAGGCGGTGGTGGCGATGATGAGCGGCTGGCGTTGCTGCGTCGTCTGGCGGATGCGCTTCGCCAAGGCGGGGCCGGTGGTGTCCGGCATGTCGTAGTCGAGGAAGACGACGTCGGGATGCTGCGTGAGGGCGGCGAGGGCGGCGTCGGCGTTGGCCGCGCGGAGGACTTGGAAGCCGCGGCGTTCGAGCATCGTGGCGAGGGCGACGAGGTTGTAGTCCTCGTCGTCGACGATGAGCGCGAGCTTCGGCAGGTCGACGATGGTCTGCGTCGCGTTGTCGAGGGTGACGGGTGCCGCGATCGGGAGCTCGAGGGAAAGGAAAAAGGTGGAGCCTTCGCCCGGGGCGCTCTCGACCCAGGCGTTGCCGCCCATCTTGGTGGCGAGGCGCCGGCAGACGGCGAGGCCCATGCCGGTGCCCGGGATGCGGTTGCTGCGGGCGCCGGCGCCGCGCTCGAATTTTTCGAAGATGCGTTCCTGCTCCTCGAGGGGAATGCCGGGGCCGGCGTCGGAGACGGCGAAGGTGAGGACGGCGTTCTTTTCGCCGACGATGCGCGCCCACACCGTGACGTCGATGTCGCCTTGCGGGGCGTATTTGATCGCGTTGCTGACGTAGTTGAGGAGGACCTGGCGGATGCGGCGGGCGTCGCCGATCAGGCGGGGCGGCACGGAGGGACCGAGGGCGAACTCGACTTTCACGCCTGCGGCGGCGCTGACGGGCGAGGTGATGGCGGAGACGGCGTCGAGCAGTTCCGCGGGCGAGAACGGCTGCGGGTCGAGCTCGATGGTGCCGGATTGGAGTTTGGAGAAGTCGAGGATGTCCTCGAGGAGCGAGGCGAGGTGGGTGGCGCAGTGGCGCAGGAGCCCGAAGCGGTAGCGGCCCTCCTCGTCGAGGTGGGAGATGTCGATCGCCGCGGAGAGGCCGACGACGCCGTTCATCGGGTTGCGGATCTCGTGGCTCATGCTGGCGAGGAAGTCGTCCTTGGCGGCGTTGGCTTGGACGAGTTCGGCAGTGCGTTCGGCGACCTGTTTTTCGAGTTCGAGGTTGCGGGCGCGGATGCGGCGTTCGCGGATGCGGATGGCGCCGAGCAGCGCAGCGATGAAGAGAGCGGCGTAGGCTGCGTAGGCCCACACGGAGCGATACCAAGGAGGAAGGATGGTAAACGAAATCGCGACGGGCTCGCTGACGAGGCCGCCGGGGTTGATGGCGCGGGCGGCGAACGTGTAGTCACCCTCTCTGAGGTTGGAGTATTCGAAGGACGTCTCGTCGGCGGGCGGCCCCCATTCGGGCGAGCCGGGGCCGAAGCTGACTTGGAAACGGAGCGCCGGACGCATCGTTATGTCGGGCGAACTGACCCGGAGCTTCGGGCGTCCATCATGGCTGAAAACGGCGTCGACGGGCGTCGGCGGGGCCAACTCGACCCGGGGCGGACTTGGTTTGGACCACTCCGGCAATTCTTCGGGGCGAGCCTGCATCAGGCCACCCTCACCGCCGATCCAGAGGGTGTCAGTGCCGCCCTCGCGTGTGACCGCCAGCCGGGTGATGCCGCCGATGGACTGCAGGCCGGGAACAAGAATATCCCGCAAACGTTGAACTTCACCGGTGGGCGATAGATCGAGCGCCGCTATGCCGGTCTCGAATCCCACGGGAGAGTTTGACCGCGTGAAGACTACATACAATCGCCGCTCATCGGGTGAAAGCGCGGCCAGCGAAACGGTTCCAGGCAATGAGCCCAGTTTTGCCGGCTCGCGCCCGGGCCGAAGCAGAAACAGGGTGCGGTTCGCCAAGGCAATGATGTCGTGCTCGCGCCGGATCACGGCGCTGGGCGCGCCACTCGAGTTGCGAAACACCGCTGGGGCATCAGCGGGAACAAATCGTCCATCCGACCAAGTGAACCGGCGCGGTGGCGCCCAGAACGAGGCGGTCCAGAGGTCATGGGCCTCGTCGAAAGCGAGGGTGTGGACCGGCCCGAGCGAGACCTGATATTCGGTCGACTGCCATTTTCCACTGACGGGGTCGCGCGCGAGTTGAACCTGGCCGCGAGCGTGCACGGCGAGGAACTGGTCGGGGTTCCACAAGGGCAGCAGCGCCGTGAAGGAGCGCCCGGACAAGTCACAGATGGTTTCGGTTCGATTCGGGCGCGCGAGGTCGATTCCGCCGAAACGGGCTACCACCGCGCTGCCGTCGCTGCGCGCGGAGAGCGTGTAGAAATTGTTAGGTGTCGTCGGGACGTTTTCGAGTGCGAGGCCGGCCGATCCTGCTGCCGCGCGGAAGAGCCGGTTGATGGCCCCGATCCATACGGCGCCATGTGGGTCGACAGCTAGGGCTCCGATGCTCGGTTGCGGATCTTCGCGCGCGAGCGGGACGCGGGCGACGGCTCCGGCGCTATCGAAGCGGAGCAGCCCGAAGGCGTTGCACACCCACAGTTGTCCGTCTCGGTCGAGAAAAGGCTGCTGCGTGTCGCCGAGAAGGGGCACCTGACGGAGGAAATTCCCCTCGCGGTCGACGATGGAAATGCCGCCGCTGAGAGTGATCAAGGCGCGGTGTCTGGCGGTAAGCTCCACCACTCCGGTGAGGCGATGGACTTGGGTGAATTCCCCCAGCGCTGTCGGCGAGATCTGTTTCGATTGCGGACCAATCGACCGGAAGCCGCGGTTGGAAGCGCCAATCAGCTGACCGTCGCGTTCCTCCAGCCAGAATAGCCCCTTGTCGGGCAACTCGGCGGGTTTCGCGACCTGCTTCGGGCCGTCCTCGTCAATGCGATAGAGGCCGCTTTCGAGGTGGTGAAACCAGAGCGCGTTGTTGAAGCGCACCGGAAAAAGCCGCACTGCGGTCGGATAGTTCCAGACGCGGAAACGCGAACCGTCCCAGCGGAGAAGGCTGTTGCTCGTGACGAGATAGATGCCGCCGGCAGTCGGGTAGCAGGCCCAGACGGTGTGAAAATCGGCGGCCGAGGAAGGCACCTTGTCGCGCAATGATACAACGTGCGGTGGCGCGGTGGGACTGAGCTCGATGTAACCGAAGTCGCCGACGCCACCCCACCAAAGCCGTCCCTCGTGATCGAAGTCCAAACGGGCGATCGCGAATCCGGTGAGGAGGGTGGACCAGGACTTGCCGTCGAAAGCCACGAGGCCTCCACTGCAACCGACGTATATGACTCCCGTATTCGGGTGCTGGGTGACAAAGTAGGCAGTTCCATGGTTGCCCATGTCGCGGGCCGTGAAGCGTTGCAGCAGCGGTTCGCCCCAAGCTACGTCGTTCCACGCGGCATGAACGATCGGCGCGGAGGCGAACGCGAGGGCAAGCCACAGCCATGTGCGGAGGCGAAACATGGGGAAAATGTGGGCGCAGAATGCCGCGACGGCCAATCGGAGAAACACCTAAATTCAGGCGTTGGAGGCGGGAATGAGAGCGCCGATGGCACCTCACAGCAGGCTAATTCCGCACGTCAGTTACTGAGCGCGATCACAGTAACATCCGCCCGCCATGAAAAAACTCCACCGTTTCATTCTCGGGCTGGTCACCAGCCTCCTTTTATCGGCCGGTTTCGTTCGCGCGGCCGAAGTCACCTCCGGCACGCCCGCCGTCATCCAATCCCCCGCGCCGTTGCTGCCCGATCTCCCGTGCGAAGTCACGTCGTGCAACATCCTCTGATTCGGTTCCATGTTCAACTTCGCTGCTTTTCGTTACCGAGAGGTGATGGCCCCCGAAGGCGGGCCGATCGAGCGGGTCGTATGCGCTGAGACGCCGGTGCTCGGGGCGCGTTGGTTTGCGGCCAACGCGCACCTGAAGCCTGAACTCAAATCGAACACGTGGAAGCGCCAGGTGTTCGGGAACGCCAACGGCAGCGGCACGGATCGCTCGCCGCTGGTCGCGCGCTTCAAGGCCATCTCGGAGGCGATGGAGCGCTGGGCGCACTGGCAGACGTTCCGCAGCGGCGAGGGCGCGCGCTACGGTTTCGACGTCGATCCGTCGAGCAACGGCATGGCGGCGTTTCCGGGCCTGTTTGCCCGTCAAGCGCGGCATGGCGCGCTGATGGAAGCGGCGGAACGGTTCAATTTGATGAACTGGTGGGAGGGCAGGCTGCTGGCCCATCCCGTGAACTCGCCGCGGCCGGACGTGCAGGCTTTCGCGATCGAGTCGGAAGCGCCCGGCGTGACGGTGGTGCTGCACCGCCGGAGCGATCGCGGCCATCACGCCTACGGGCATGCGTCGGCCGATACCGTCGAGGCTGCGTGTTGGAAGGCCGCCGTCGAACTCGAGCGGCACGATGCGGTGGTGGGTTACTACGTCTTGGCGGGGCACGCGTCGCACGAGCGTGATGCGATGCATCCTATCGAGCAGCGCAGTCTGTTTTTCGCCTCGGACGCGGGCTACGATCTCTTCTCGTCTCGCGTCTGCGCGGGCCTCAGTGGCACGCGCGCCAAACCGCGCCTGGTGTTCGACGGGGTGGTGCCGGGGCCTTGGCAGGGCTACGCGCACGTCTGGCGTGTGTTGTTCGAGCCGCCGAGCCTGCGCTTCCTGTCGCGCGAAGTGGAATACTTCCTCTGGTGAACGCGGACCTCGAGTGAGGGCCCGCTTGCTCGGAGCTGGCGTGCCAGCCGGAGCCTTGGCGGAGACTGGTGCGGGCAGACGGAATCGAACCGACGATACCTGTTTGGAAGACAGGAGTTTTACCACTAAACTATGCCCGCGAAGGCGTGGGCGTGAGAGTGGCGCGGGCGAACCGTCATTCAAGCTTTAGTTAAACTCGGCTGCACCCGCGAATGGGGTTGCGAGCGTAAAATCGTTGCGCTTAAACGCCCACACCATGGCAACTCCCGCGGCCGCCAAACCGAAGTCGAGCGTTCAACAGGCCCAAGCCCTGGCCAAACAGAAGGCCCTCGAGAAGAAATCGAAGACTTACAAGCTGGGGCTCGGGGAACTCGCCATCTTCACCAGCCAGCTCGCGTCGCTGCTCCAAGCCGGCCTGCCGCTCGTGTCGTGTCTCGAGGCGTTGCAGGACCAGACGGAGGATCAGGTTTTCCGCATCGTCATCCGCGACGTGCGCAACGACATCGCGACGGGCACATCGTTTTCCGCCGCAGTGAAGAAATTCCCGAACTCGTTCAATTCGCTCTTCGTCTCGATGGTCGAGGCGGGCGAGGCCTCCGGCGGCCTCGCGGAAATTCTGGCCAAGGTCGCGGCGTATTTCGAATCCACCGTGAAGCTGACCAAGAAGGTGAAGTCGGCCATGACTTACCCGATCGCGGTCATCGGCCTCGCCGTCGCGCTCGTGAACGTGCTGCTCATCTTCGTCATTCCGGTGTTCGCAGACATGTTCAAGGACTTCGGCGCCAAGCTCCCCGCGCCGACGCAGATGCTGATCGATCTCTCGAACTTCCTGAAAACCTGGTGGTGGGCGATCCTGTTGGGCGCCTACGGCGCCTTCACGCTGTTGAAGAAATACACCGCCACGCCGGCCGGCCGGCGCCAGAAGGACAACTTCCTCGTGCGCGCGCCGATCTTCGGCAACCTGGTGCACAAGATCGCACTCTCGCGCTTCTGCCGCACTTACGCGACGCTCATGCGTTCCGGCGTGCCGATCCTGCGCACGCTCGAGATCGTCTCCTCGGCCTCCGGCATGTGCCAGGTGGAGGACGCGTGCGTCGAGATCGCGAAGCACGTGTCGCAAGGCGGGCAAGTCTCCGAAGTGATGGCGGCGAATCCGTTTTTCCCGCCGATGATGAAGCACATGGTCAAGGCCGGCGAATCCACCGGCAACGTCGACGGCATGATGAACAAGATCGCCGATTTCTACGACACCGAGTGCGACGCCACGGTGGCCGCGCTCACGTCGCTGATCGAGCCGATGCTCATCGTGTTCCTCGGCATCGTGGTCGGCGGCATCGTCATGGCGATGTTCCTCCCGATCTTCCAACTCGGTGCGGTCGCCGGCGGCCAAGGCTGACGTCGCCGTCGCCTTACGCGATTTTCCATTCGGCGCCCGGCGAAACCGGGCGCCTTTTTCGCGCCGCGCGAAGCCGTCATGCAGCGAACCGCAGCGACGGAGAAACGTTTCTAAACACTTCGTTTACCGGTTCCGCGCCGGTTGACCGAAACCCGCTTGCGTGCACCGTGGGCGCTCCGCAAAGTCACGGACCCTTCAGCCCCATGCCTTCCATTCTGATCGTCGACGACCTCATCTCGATTCACGAGATGCTCGAGGCCGTCATCCAGCCGACCGGCTTCGCGACCTCGTTCGCGACCGACGGCGAGAAGGCGATGGTGCGCTACAAGGCCGAGAAATTCGATCTCGTGCTGGCCGACATCGACATGAAGCCGATGGACGGCATCACGTTGCTCAAACAGCTGAAGCAATACGACCCGGCCGCCGTCGTCATCATCATGACGGCCTACGCCAGCACCGAGAGCGCGATCCAGGCGCTGAAATTCGGCGCGTTCGATTACCTCCAGAAACCTTTCCGCGTCGACGAACTCATCCAAACCCTCAAGCGCGGCGTGGAGTTCAAACGCGTCGTCACCGAGCGCGAGGCCGCGCGCGGCACCGGCGTCGGCGCCGTCCAAGCGGGTGACTTCGACGCGCGCCTCGTCGGCTCCAGCGCCAAGATCAAGCGCCTCGTCACCCAGCTCAAGAAACTCGCCACCGCGCACGCTCCCGTGCTCGTCAGCGGCGAACTCGGCAGCGGGCACGAGATCGCGGCCGAGTTGCTGCACCTCGCCGGCTCGCCCGCGGGCAGCCCGTTGATCAGCATCGACTGCAAGCTCCTCGACGCCGCCACGCTGCACGATGGCCTGCTCGGCACCGAAGGCACCGGCGGCAAATGGGTGCAGCAAGCCAAAGGCGGCACCCTCGTGCTCCAGCACATCCAGTGCCTCGCGCCGGAGTCGCAGGAAAAGCTCGTTTCCGTCCTTCGCACCCACGCCCCGCATGTCCGTGTGATCTGCACCTCGGAGGTCGACCTCGAAAAGCTCACCGAGGAAGGCGGGTTCAACGAAGAGTTGTTCTACCGCATCGCAGCGCTGCCTGTGCATATGCCGGCCCTGCGCGAGCGGACCGAGGACATCCCGCTGCTCCTCAAGGACGTCGCGGCGAAGGCCGCCAACCCGCAATTCGACGCACGCCAGATCGAGTTCACCGACGACGCCCTCGCGACCCTCAAGGCCTACCGCTGGCCGGGCAATTTGGTCGAGTTCACGCAGGTCGTGTCGCAGGTGATCTCGGCCGCCGAGGCGCGCGTGATCACTTCGGCCCAGTTGCCGCTCCGCGTGCATGACCTCAAGGATTGGCCCGCGCTCTCGGATTATCTGGCGGGGCAGGAAAAACAGTATGTCGCCCGCGTGCTCCATGCCTGCGGCGGCGACAAAGCCAAGGCCGCCAAGGTTCTAGGCATTGATCCGACGAGGCTGGTCTGAGCGCTTCGGAAGACGGAAGACGGACGACTGAGGACGGAAGGCAGAGGGCAGAGGAGAACAGGCGGCCAACGCGCCAAGGTTCGCTGCGACGTCGTTGACCGCGGATCTTCCGCAGTTTGCGCAGTTTTTCGCACCTTGCTGCATCGGTCTTAGCTCTCCGTCCCCCGTATTCCGTGCGCTGTCCTCCGTGCGCCGCACGGTATGCCGCGGGCTTGAGCTTTTCCCTCTTGCCGCGCCCAAACCCGGTCCCAACCTTCGCCGAAATCTGCGCTCATGCCCAAACGCACCGACCTTGAATCCATCCTGATCATCGGCGCCGGCCCCATTATCATCGGCCAGGCCTGCGAATTCGACTATTCCGGCACCCAAGCGTGCAAGGCGCTCAAGGAGGAGGGCTACAAGGTCATTCTCGTGAACTCCAATCCGGCTACGATCATGACCGATCCGGAGTTCGCCGACGTCACCTACATCGAGCCGTTGAGCGTTGAGATCGTCGAAAAGATCATCGCCAAGGAGCGCCCGTCCGCGTTGCTGCCGACGCTCGGCGGCCAGACCGCGCTCAATCTCTCGATGCAGCTCCACAAGGCCGGCATCCTCGAGAAATACGGCGTCGAGATGATCGGCGCGAAGCCGCCCGCGATCGAGAAGGGTGAGGACCGCCAGCTTTTCAAGGAGGCCATGCTCAAGATCGGCCTCGATTGCGCGAAGTCGCGCACGGTGAAAACCCTCGAGGACGCCCGCAAGGCCGCCGACGAGATCGGCATGTTCCCGCTCATCATCCGCCCGTCGTTCACGCTCGGCGGCACCGGCGGCGGCGTCGCTTACAACCGCGAGGAGTTCGAACAGATCGTCACCGGCGGCCTCGAAGCCTCGCCGACGCATGAAGTTCTCGTCGAGGAATGCCTCCTCGGTTGGAAGGAATACGAGATGGAGGTCATGCGCGACCACAAGGACCAGTGCGTCGTCATCTGCTCCATCGAGAACTTCGACCCAATGGGCGTGCACACCGGCGACTCGATCACCGTCGCGCCCGCGCTCACGCTCACGGACAAGGAATACCAGGTGATGCGCGACGCCTCCTTCGCCGTCATCCGCGAGATCGGCGTCGAGACCGGCGGCTCGAACATCCAGTTCTCCGTCGACCCGGCCACCGGCCGCATGGTCGTCATCGAGATGAATCCGCGCGTGTCGCGCTCGTCCGCGCTCGCGTCGAAAGCCACCGGCTTCCCCATCGCGAAAATCGCTGCGAAGCTCGCCGTCGGCTACACGCTCGACGAGCTGCGCAACGACATCACGCGCCTCACGCCCGCCAGCTTCGAGCCGACGATCGACTACGTCGTCACGAAGATCCCGCGCTTCACCTTCGAGAAATTCCCCGGCGCCAACACCACGCTCACCTCCGCGATGAAGTCGGTCGGCGAGGCGATGGCCATCGGCCGCACGTTCAAGGAATCGTTCCAGAAGTGCCTCCGCTCGCTCGAGACCGGCGCGCGCGGCTGGGGCGGCGGCGGCAAATACGGCGGTGAGGGCCCTCTGGGCGCCACCGGCCACGACGATCTGCCCGACGACGCCACGCTGCGCCAGAAGCTCGGCACGCCGAACGCCGAGCGCGTCTACTTCATCCGCTGGGCGTTCATGTCCGGCATGTCGGTCGACGAGATTTTCGATCTCACGAAAATCGATCCGTGGTTCCTGCACCAGCTGCGTGAACTCCACGAGATGGAGCTGCACCTCAAGACGCTCACGCTCGCCACGCTCGATGCGCGCACGCTGAAACGCGCGAAGCAGTTCGGCTTCTCCGACGCGCAGCTCGCGCACCTGCTGAAGGTCGATTTCGACACCATGCGCGCCGCGCGCAAAAAGGCCGGCGTCAACACGACCTACCGCCTCGTCGACACCTGCGCCGCCGAGTTCGAGGCCTTCACGCCCTACTACTACTCGAGCTACGGCGACGAGAACGAGATCCTGCCTTCGAAGAAAAAGAAGATCATGATCATCGGCGGCGGCCCGAACCGCATCGGCCAGGGCATCGAGTTCGACTACTGCTGCGTGCACGCGTCGTTCGCGCTGCGCGAGGCGGGCTTCGAGACGGTGATGGTGAACTCGAATCCCGAGACAGTTTCGACCGACTACGACACCTCCGACCGCCTCTACTTCGAACCGCTCACCCTCGAGGACGTGCTCGAGATCTACGAGCAGGAAGGCTGCGTCGGCGCCATCGCGCAGTTCGGCGGCCAGACCCCGCTCAATCTCGCCAGCGCCCTGAAGGCGCGCGGCGTGAACGTCATCGGCACATCGCCGGAAAGCATCGATACCGCCGAGGACCGCAAGCTCTTCGCCGCCGTCCTCGACCAGCTCCAACTCAAGTCGCCCGCCAACCGCATCGCCATGTCGGAGCCCGAGGCGATCGCGTGCGCGGGCGAGCTCGGTTACCCGGTGCTCGTGCGTCCGTCGTTCGTGCTCGGCGGCCGCGGCATGTTCATTCTCTACAGCGAGACCGAACTGCGCGACGTCGCGCACCAAGTCTTCGCGGTCATGCCGGGCAAGCCGGTGCTCATCGACAAATTCCTCGAAGACGCGATCGAACTCGACGTCGACTGCATCAGCGACGGCGAGACGACGCTCGTCGGCGGCATGCTCGAACACATCGAATATGCCGGCGTGCACTCGGGCGACGCCGCGATGGTGATGCCGCCGCACACGCTCGGCAAAGACATGCTCGCGACCGTCCGCTCCGCCACCTACGCGCTCGCGAAAGCGCTGAAGGTCGTCGGCCTGATGAACGTCCAGTTCGCGATCAAGGACAACCAGCTCTACGTCCTCGAAGTGAACCCCCGCGCGTCGCGCACCGTGCCGTTCGTGGCCAAGGCCATCGGCGTGCCGCTCGCGAAACTCGCCGCCAAGGTCATGGCCGGCGCCAAGCTGAAGGACCTCGGCTTCACGCAGGAAATCCAGCCGAAGCACTGGTGCGTGAAGGAGTCCGTGTTCCCCTTCAACCGCTTCCCCGGCGCCGCCATCATGCTCAGCCCCGAGATGCGTTCGACGGGCGAAGTCATGGGCATGGACGACGATCTCGGCATCGCCTACGCGAAGACCCAGATGGCCGCCAAGCCGTCGCTGCCGATGAAGGGCAAGGTTTTCATCAGCGTCAAAGACACGGACAAGCCGCACGTCGTGGAACTCGCGAAGGGTTTCATCGAACTCGGTTTCACCGTCTGCTCGACGACGAACACCGCCAAGCTCCTCCAATCGCACGGCCTCGCGGTGCAGCCCGTCTTCAAGCTCGCGGAAGGCCGCCCGAACTGCGTCGACATGATCAAGAACGGCGGGATCCAGTTCGTCGTGAACACCCCGCGCGGCATGATCCCGCGCCACGACGAGAACGCGATTCGCGCCGCCGCCTTCGCCAACAATGTCGCGATGTCGACGACGCTCACCGGTGCCCGCGCCGCGCTGAACGGCATCCGCGCGATGAAGAATCTCCAAGTCGGCGTCCGACCGATCCAGGAATACCGCCACAACACGCAGCCGATGGCGTAGTGCGTGGAGGACGGATTCCGGAAGACAGAGGACGGAGAACTGAGGACCGAGGACGGAACGCTGAGCCCGGACACGCGCTTGCGGATCGGCCATGGCGTTCACCGGCGGGCGGAAACTGGCGTTACGATGCGACGTTAGCCGCGTGAGGTGGTCGCCGCCGTCCCGGTGGCGACGCGAACGCGGCAGGTGCAATGCTGCTCCTTGGCGTCGCCGGGGACGTCGACGCCCACCTTGCCGGTGCGCTTTTTTGCGGGGCAATCTGCGGCGGGTAGGGGCCGTTGCCCTCAACGGCCCTTTGCTTGCGCGCGTGATCCTCGAAGGTGCTTGAGAGCAAGCGCCCCTACCATCGTCCACCTACGCATGACACGCGCGCTGCTCCCCAACGTGCGTGCGCTCGTCTAGCTTTGCCGCAATGTCCGCCGAAAATCCGCTCACGCTCGTCGCCTTGCTGCACGGTCCCGATCAACGCGGCCTCGTCGCGCGAGCCTCGGGTTGGATATTCCAGCGCGGCGGAAACATTCTCCACGCCGACCAACATCGCGACGAGGACGAGGGCATCTTCTTCCAGCGCATCGAATGGGTGCCTCCGGCCGGGGCGAAGCCCGCTGCCGAGGAAAAGGCGTTTCTCGCCTACGCGCGCGACGAGCTGGGCATGAGCGCCCGCGTCTCCGACTCTGCGCATCGTCCGCGCTTGGTGCTCTTCGTGTCGAAGGCCGAGCATTGCTTTCACGACATCGTGCTCCGCTGGCGCGCGGGCGAATTTCCCTGCGAGATTGTCGGGGTCGCCTCCAACCACCGCGACCTCGCCGCCGCGGCGCGCGGTTACGGGTTGAAGTTCTTCCACCTGCCGGTCACGGCCGATACGAAGACGGAGGCCGAGGCGCGCCAGCTCGCGTTGCTGCGCCGCCTGAAAGCCGACGTCGTCGTGCTCGCGCGCTACATGCAGGTGCTCTCGGCAGACTTTCTCGCGGCGTTCGCGAAGCCGGTGATCAACATCCATCACTCGTTCCTGCCGGCCTTCGCCGGCGGTCGGCCGTATCACCAGGCGCACGAGCGCGGCGTTAAGCTCATCGGCGCCACGGCGCATTACGCGACCGCCGTGCTCGACGACGGGCCGATCATCCATCAGGACGTCGCGCGCGTGACGCACCGCCACGGCGTCGAGGACCTCATCCGCAAGGGCCGCGACCTCGAGAACCGCGTCCTCGTCTTCGGGCGCAAGACGGTCGTCTTCGACTGAGTCACGCGAAACGCGACGCGAACGTTGCGGCGGGTAGGGGCGGTTGCCCCAACCGCCCGTCGTCCGCGGTCCGTGAGATCACGCAAGGGCGCTTGAGGGCAAGCGCCCCTACCGGTGGCCGCAGCTACGCGGTTCCAGGTATTCCGTCCTCTGTCTTCGGTCCTCCGTCCTCTGCAATCCGCCCTCCGATTCCGGGCTTGAGCGCGTTCGTGGCGTTCCCCATGTTGCGCGATTCCCATGAGCAACGTCCCTTCCGCCACTCCCCCGCATGACCCGGCCAACCCGCCGCCGCCCGCCGGTGCCGACGCTTTTGCCGCCGACGTGCAGACCTTCTGGGAGAAAAATCGCTCGTTCATCTTCATCCTCGTCGCCGCCGTGCTCCTCGGCCTCATCGGCCGCGAAGGCTGGCAATGGTTCCAAGCCTCGCGCGAACAGGGCGTGCAGGAGGAATACGTCAAGGCCGGCGACAACGTCGGCACGCTCGCGAAGTTCGCCGCCGCCAACAAGGGCCATGCGCTCGCCGGCGTCGCGCTGCTGCGCGTCGCGGACGACAACTACGCCAAGAACGATTTCAAGTCCGCCGCCGCCAACTACACCCAGGCGACCGAGACGCTCGAGAACGACGCGTTGAAGTCGCGCGCCAAGCTCGGCGCTGCCATGAGCCAGATCGCCGCCGGCGATCGCACCGCCGGCGAAACGGCGCTCAAGGCCGTCAGCGCGGACACCAAGGCCGTCGCCGCGACCCGTGCCGAGGCCGCTTATCACCTCGCCGTGCTGTTGAAGGACGCGGGCCGCGTCGACGATGCCAAGAAGGCCATCGAAGAAGTGAAGAAGATCGACGCCGCCGGCCTCTGGGCACAGCGCTCCTTCGCGCTCAGCGCGCAGCTGGAAGCCGCCCAACCCTCGGCCCCGGCCACGACCGGCGCTCCGACGGTGGAGTTCAAGCCGAAGGGCTGAGCGAAAAGCTCTAAGCAGTAAGCAGGGCGGCCCATCGGCCGCCTTTTTTTGAGCGCGCGACGAACGAAGGGATGAGGCTGCCACCCCGGCGCGGTTGGGCGCAGGTTTTCCCTGACGCTACTCCGTTAGGTGCGGGATGCTCGCTGTAGAAGCGAAAGAATTTGTGGGCCGGGTGCCCCCACCCGGCGATTTAACGGCTGCGGGAGCGAAAATGCGCGGGATGGGGGCAACCCACCCACATCCAAGTTAACGGAGTAGTTCTAAAGGTGTCGCGCGCCGACGTGACGGGCGCGGGGGGCAGAAAAAAGCCCACCGAAAATCGGCGGGCGAAAGAAGAGAGGAGTAGTTGAGTTCAGAGCAGCGGGGCAGCGCCGCGTTGCTTGCGACGTTTCCAAGCTACACCGGCTAGCGCGAATACGCCTGCAATGGCCACATAGGTGGACGGTTCCGGGATAGCGGAATAATTGAGTGAAAAATTGTCGATGCCTAAGGTGTCGTAAGTGGAGTCCGACGCGCCGCTGGCATTGCGGAATCTGAAGGCAACGCTGCTGGATTGATTGTTGATCGAACTTAGCGTCGTAGAATCGACCGTTAGAGTAATTGATCCGAGCGGAGTGGTGGAGGAGTATGCCCCCAGCGACGTGAACGAACCACTGCTGCCAATTCGGTATTCGAGCGTATAAGTTTGGTTTGTTGTTCCTGCATTGTTTCCCGTGAACAGGTCGACGCTCAGGCTAAAATTTCCGTAGCCGCTGGTATTCGCTAGCTCGAAGACAATACCGCCATCGCGAGACGCTGCAGTCAGGGGTTTCCAACCTAACGCTCGATTCAGATCTGATGATTGTGTAGATGTGCTCGCGTTTGACGCGATATCATTGCTCGCAATATTTCGGAAAAAAGTTCCAGCGGTCGCGCTATTCCAAGCGGTGGCGGCAGACGTGAAAGCGGCAGATGTGCCGTAGCTTGAACTGGTCGCGCTCGTATAAACCGACCATCCGCTTGGCAGGCCCGAACTCAGCGAATTGAAGTCTTCTGTATAGCTGGTTCCACTGAGGGAAATCTGCGCACTGGACGAAATCGCCAGACAGGCGGCGCATAGTGCTAGGGCGCGGCGGAGAAACGAAACGGGGGACATGACAGGGTATGCGAGGTGTGCGTTGTCAGTCGTAGAGGCCAAAAGCAACGACGGGGAAGTTGGTAGTGGAGCGGTGATTTCCTTGCACGCCTTTTCTCTGTGAGAATCCCGTGTCAGGCGCGACGAAGGGGTCGACAAGGCGTGCTGACCTTAGTGCAGGAAGCGAGCCAGCTCCTCCCCCTTGACTATCGCGATGGGATTGACTCCGCTGTGTGTCGGTCGCCGGGGTGTAGCTTAGCCTGGTAGAGCGCCTGGTTTGGGACCAGGAGGTCGAGAGTTCGAATCTCTCCGCCCCGACCAATTTTCGGAGGCCGTTTTTCGGCTGATGGAGCGCATCGTGATGAAACCTGCACTGCGGCCGGTCGGCAGATTTTGGCGGAAACCACGCGTCGTCGCGCAGGTGACGGCGGCTCAGCGAGAAGCCCGCGTCTCCGGGGCCATTTCGTGAACAAATGCTTCTTGCCTCACTCGGAAGCGGCTCCTACACAAGTTTCTTCAATCTCTCACCAAATGGACACTCTTTCCCGCGACAGCAGCTCCAGCTCCAGCAATATCGTGCCGATGATCGGCGCGTTCACCGGCGTCATCGGCCTCCTCCTGGCCGTGGTGGCTCTGGTTCAACTCTCCACGGTCAAGAAGACCCTGGCCGCGCACGGCGATGAAATCGCCAAGATCGCGACGATCGAGAACGAGGTCCGCTCGAACGCTTCCAAGACCGAGGCCGACATGAAGAATCTGCGCGACGGCGTGCAGAACGCCCTCAACCAGGTCGGCACCGAGATCGGCGCCATCCGCGCCCAGCTGACGAAGATGGAAGAGGCCATGAAGAAACCCGCTCCGGTCGTCGGCAAGGGTGGCAAGGCTGCTCCGACGGGCGTGAAGAACGCCGACGGCACCTACACGGTCGCCAAGGGCGACGGTCTCTCCGCCATCGCGCGCAAGTTCGGCACCAGCGTCGACGCGCTCCTCGCCGAGAATCCCGGCCTGAATCCGAACAAGATGCACATCGGCCAGAAGATTAAGCTGCCGGCCGGCAAGTAATCGGATCGCTCGATCAATTTCGAAAAGCCCCCGCGCGAGCGGGGGCTTTTTTGTATCCATGCGTGCCGCGCCACACGCGCGACACGCATCGGGCGTGAGCGCGGAAGCACTCGCCGCTTGTCACTCGGAGCGCCGCGCCTTTTTCTGCGCCGATGAGCTCAACGGAAAAGCCGCAGCGCTGGAAAAAACTCGGAGCGCGCTCGGTCGCGCACACGCGCATCTTCGATGTGGAGAGCGTGGACTTCCATCACCCGGCGCATCCAGCGCCGCGCGATTTCTTCCTGATCAACGCACCGGATTGGGTGAACGTCGTCGCGCTCACGCCGCAGCACGAGATCGTGCTCGTGCGGCAATTCCGCTTCGGCACGAACGACATCTCGCTCGAAATTCCCGGCGGCGTGATCGAGCGCGGCGAAGCGCCGATCGCGGCCGCGGTGCGCGAGCTCGCGGAGGAAACGGGCTACGTCGGCGAGAACGTGCGCCTGCTCGGCTCGGTGCATCCGAATCCCGCGATGCAGACCAATCGCTGTCATCTCGTGTTGGTCGAAAACGCGCGCCGCACGAGCGAGCTCGCGTGGGATCCGAACGAGGAATTCGAGATTCTCGCGGTGCCAGTGGAGGAGGTCTATGCGCGCGCGTATAGCGGCGAGATCACGCACTCGCTCGTGCTGGACGGGTTGCTGCTGTTTCGCCCGCATTGGGAGAGGTTGCGCGGGAAGTGAATGCGCGCGTGGTGCGGGGCGGACGGGAAAACTGTCCCGCTCATCCGCAGCGGCGGCTGATTTCTCGCGGCGGAGGATAGGACGGGTGCGTCGTTTGACATTACCCCGGGGCGGCTTTTACTGCGCCATCCCCGATGGAAAGCGCCGTGTCCACGCCTGCGTTCGCCAACTCGACCGACTCGCTCGGCGAGGTGGACGACTGTCGCCTGCCGGCGACGCTCGAAAACGAGATCCGCGCCATCTACGCGCGCAGCCCGCTCTACACGCAACGCTTCCCGCTGCATGGCGCGCCGCTGCAGTGGTCGTGCTACCGCGAGATTCCCGTGCTGACGAAGCAGGAGATCGTGCAGCGCGGGCACACGGCGTTCTTCGCGGACTACCGAGAAATCGAGCGGGGATTCGCGCAGAAAAAATTCGAATACGAGCACACCTCCGGCACGACGAGCGGCCCGATGACGGTCGTGATGGAGGACGGCTGGTGGAACGCCCAGACGCGGCGCGCCTACCTCGCGCATCCGGTGCTGGCGCAGTATGTCGATCGGCCGTATCGTAAGTGCGTCCTCGCGCCGGTCGGGTGCTCGAGCAATCTCTGCCCTTACGAGGATCATCCGTTTCCGCATCGGTATTTCGACGGCACGGTCTACCTGAATCTCTCGAGTGATCCGTTCGCATTTCCCGAGGGCGAGTGGGAGCGCATCGTGCGCGAGTTGCAGGCGGTGCAGCCGGAGGTGATCGAGGGCGAGCCGGTTTATCTCTCGTTGCTCGCGCGCGCGTTGAAGCGCCGGCATATCGCGGTGCCGAGCGTGAAAACGGTCATCCTCACCTACGGCAAGGCGAGCCTGCAGCACAGCCGGCGGGTCGCGGAAGCGTTCCCGGGCGCGGCGCAGGTCGATCTCTACGGGTCGACGGAGGCGGGTTATCTTTTCGTTGGTGACGCGTTTCGCGACAACCTGCGCGTGGTCGAGGCGAACTGCTTCATCGAACTCGTGCCGTGGCGCGCGGAGTCGGATCCGGACGCGTTCCAGATCTACGTGACGACGCGCGATCGCGTGGCGATGCCGCTGCTGCGCTATCACACGGGAGACATCGTGCGGCGCACGCCGACGGGTTATCGCATTCTCGGGCGCGAAAAGGATCTGCACACGCGCGGCGATGGCGTGGTGGTGTCGGCCTTCGAGATCGATCAGGTGATGCCGGCGGAGTTCCAGTGCTGGCACTGGAGCCTGGTGCAGGTTTCGGAGCAGCGGTGGGAATTGCAGTATGTGGCCGACTTGATCGCGCCGGACGGTTTCGCGGAAAAGATCGCGGCGGTGCTGGGCGACGGGGCGCGCGTGACGCTGTTCCGCCGCAAATTCATCCAGCCGGCGGCAAGCGGAAAGTTCGCGTTGCTAAAGCCGCTCGCGCGGTGAGTTCAGTGCGCGGCGGTTTTGCCGTGCGTAGAGCGCCAGCGGCGGAGGCCAAAAATCGCGAAGCCCGCGCCGAGGAGGATCGCGCCGTAGGTCGACGGTTCGGGATAGCGGCGGAACATGACGCCGTTGACGGCGGCGAGGTCGATGCCGCCCGTGCCGGTGGCGTTGCTCGTCGAGGTGGGGTAGTAGGCCGCGTTACTCCAATCGACGAGGTTGGACATGTTACCGCCGTTGGTGACGTCGTTGCCGAAAAGCGAGTAGCCGTAGATCGTGGTGCCGGCGGCGATGCCGAGATCGGCGAGGGTTACCACGACGCCGCCGATGCCTTGCGTGCCGGTTTCGGAGTTGGAATTCCAGTAGGACGGGCTGCCGAGGTTGTCGCCGTTGCCGTAGCGGAAGAGGTTGTAGGTGCCGTTGCCGACGACGTTGGCGGTGCCGTAGTTGGCGCTGGTGATGCTGATGAGGTTGCCGGCGTAGGCGGTGGGCTTGTTGTTCACGGAATCCCAGCCGGTGATGAGCGCGATCTTCACCTGGTCGTGAACGTTGATCGCGCCGCGGTCGAAGATGGCGAAGGCCATGTCTGTGGTGGCGGCGGTGCCGCTCGTGCTGAGCACGAAGTCGAGCCGCTCGATGTTGCCGTCTTGCGCGCCGGAGCCGTTGGCGAAGGTGTTGTCGGAGCCGCGATAGAGATTGTTGCCGAGGAGAAGTGACGAGTAGTTGCTCGAGTAGGGCGCGCGGAACTCAGTGGTTGGCGAGCCCTGCATATACCAGACGGACGACTGGTTGGCGTTGACGCCGTTGCGACGGGCATAGGCGGCGACGCCGGTGCCGGAAAACGTGTAGGTGTTGCCTGTAGCGGAGGTGAAGGTGCTCACCGCGAGCGTCGAGTTCTCGAACGTGACGCCGTTGGTGTTGGTGTTCGCCAGGTCCGACGACGTGGTCGTAATCGCGGTGATCGCCGTCTGCGCCGACGCGGTGGCGGCGAGCAGGCCCAGCCACACCGGGATGAGGAGGGAAATCTGGCGGTGGCGCTTCACGGCGGTCGGCACTCTCCTGTTGCTAATCTGCTCCGTCAAATGAATAGGTCTTTACCCCTACTTTGACGACCTTTTCGAACGACCCCGAGGGAGACCATCCCGACTTCTTCGAGCGCTTCGAAGCGTGGCGATCGTCGCCGCGGCTGCTGCGTCGGTTGGGAATCGCGGCCGCGGTCCTGGCTTTGGTGGCGGGTGTCGCGGCGTGGCGCTGGTGGGCCTCGGCCGAGGCGCGGGCCTTGGCCAAGGCGGCGGAATTCCAGGAGGTGGGTGATTGGCGGCGGGCGGAATTGTTGCTGCAGCAGGCCTTGGATCGTCACCCCGGGAGCCTCCCGGCGCATCGGGCCTATGCGGCGTTTCTCGATCGGGTGAACCGGCCGGATGCCGTGGAGCTGTGGCGACGAGTGGTGGCGCTTTCGCCGGACGATGTGGGCGCGAGACTGAAATTCGCGGCGGCGGCGGTGCGCTCCGGGCAGTTCGACGAGGCGCGTCGTGCGTTGCAGGCGGTGCCGACGACGGCGCGCGAAGCGGAGTATCATCGTCTGGCCGCGGCGCTCGCGTTGGTGCGAGGCGATTCGGCGGAGGCGCGGGCGCGGTTGCGCTCGGTGGTCGCGCGTGCTCCTGACGATGCGCGGGCGCGCTTGAGCCTCGCGCTCGAGCAGTTGAAGGCCGCGGCGGAGGAGCAGGAGCGGGGACGCCAGGAGTTGGAGCGGCTATCGCGGCAGCCCGCCACCGCGCTGCGCGCCACGCTGGAGTTGATGCAGGACGCGGAGCGGCGCTGGCCGGGTGCGGCGGACGCGGAGGAAATTCTGGCGGATCGAATTTTGCTGGGGGCGGCGGGGGCGAAGTTGCGCGCGGCGGGGGAATCGGGGCGCATGAGATTGCTGCGCCACTTGTGGGCGCTGCCGGTCAGCGAGCCGGCCGATGTCGCGGTTTTTCTGCGGTGGAGTGCACAGGAGGGACTGGCGCGCGAGGCGTTGCGCTGGTGGGGAAACCAGACGGCGGTGGATCGCAGCCACCTGCTCGTGCAGTTGCCGCTGGCCGAGTGCGCGATCGCAGCGGGGGATTGGGGTGCGTTGCGGGACGCGCTCAAACGCGGGGCGTGGGGCCCGGTGATGTCCGACGTCGTGGACGAGGCTTTCGTGTTGCATGCGCAGGGTGTCGAAGGCGCGGGCGATTGGCTGCGGGTGCGGGAGCGCGCGGTAAATTCGGTGGCGACGTTGCAAGTGCTGGCGCAGCTTGCACGCTTGTGGGGCAACGATGGACGGGCGGAGCAGACGTGGCGAATGATCACGCGACAATATCCGCAGGAGCGGCGTGCTTGGGGCGAAATGCGGGCGATTTTCCTGCGGCGCGGAGACACTGCGGCGCTCAAGAAACTCTATGCGGAGTGGGAGGCGAGCGGGGCAGCGAGTGCCGACGTCAAAATCGAGCGGCGGATTCTCGCGCTGTTGACGGGCGACGAAGACGCGGTCGCGCTTCGGGAGATTTCTCGTTTCGCGGAGGAATTGCCGGACAGTGAATCATCGCGGGCGCTGCGGGCTTTGGTGTTGCGGGCCGAGGGACGCGGAGCCGAGGCACTGGCGTTGATGGAAGCCGCGCTGGCGGGCAATCCGCCGCCGCGCTGGTCGCTGATTTTCGGCGTGCTGCTCGCGGAGAACGGGCGAGGGGAAGAGGCGGAGCGGGCGCTTGCGAAGGTGAGCGGGCCGTTGCTGCCTGAGGAAGAGGCGTTGCGCGAGCGGGCGCGCGGGCGAATCGCGGCGAGTCGGCCGCGCCGTTAAGCGACGCGCGATTGGCGCCAGCGGCGGAGGCCGAAAATGGCGAGGCCGGCGCCAAGGAAGAGGGCGCCGTAGGTCGAGGGCTCCGGGACCGGCCGCGAGATCTGCGCGCCGAAGCCCATGAAGTCCATGTTGCCCCAGGTGTTCGCGTCGGTGTTCGTGAGGTAGACGCAGTCGTTGTTCCAGTTCACGAGGTCCGAGGCGCTGCCGGCGGTGACGTCGCCGGCCATGAGCGAGTAGCCGTAGATGGTCTGGCCGACCGAGAGGCCGAGGTCGGTGAAGCGGATGAGAATGCCGACGAGGTAGAGGTCGTTGCTGTTCGGCGTGCCGCTGTTGGTGTCGAGCGTGGTGATCGACTGACCGCTGGCGAGATTGTCGCCGTTCGTGGTGGTGGAGCGAAGATATTTGGCGTTCGAGCCGTCGGGCGTGGCGACGGGATTGCCGAAGGTGTCGGGTTGGACGAGGAGGCCGGTGTTCGCGTAAGCGGTGGGAGCGTTGCTGACGCCGTTGACGGTGCCGACGGAGGTGAACGCAGCGATGCGGAAGCCGTCGCCGAAATTGCCGACGTTTTCCAAGTCGAAGAAGACGATGGCGTCGCCGGCCTGCACGGTGTAGCCGCCGGCGAAGGAGAAATCGATGCGCTCGATGTTCGAGTTGGTGGAGCTGGAGCCGTTCGCGAAGGGATTGCGGAGGCCTTGCGTGAGGTCGTTGCTGAGCATGACCTCGGAGAGGGTCGGCGTGGTGTCGCCTTTGCCGATGACGGTCGCGCTGCCGCCGCCAGTGGACGAATACTGGTAGAAGACGGTCGAGTTGTTGGGATTTCCCGCGCCGGTGTTGCGGCGGAAATTGACGGAGCTGGCGAGCGGGCCGTTGAAGCTGTAGGTGCCGAGCGAACTGGAGATGTATTCGACCGGCGTGTAAGTGTTGCTGTAGGTGATGTTGCCGGCGGTGCGATTCGTCGTGTCGACCGGGGTGCCGTAGTCGACGGCGGTCACCGCGATCTGTCCAAGGGCCCGGAGGGCGAGCGCGCCCGCGACCACGCTCGCGCAGAAGGCGCGGCGGAGGCGGTGATGCGGGCGGCTGAATTCCATGCCTCTCGTATGCGAGGGGCGTTCGGCTCAGTCAACGAAATAGGTGGAAATACCCAGTTGCAGTCGGGATAATTTGCAATGCGCGAGGTTTGGCGCACCGTAAAGTCGCGCTCGGTCTTACGTTAAATGTTAGGAGTTATCTGTTTAAGACCTTTGCGGAGTGTGCCGACCAAGACACCGAGCGCCAGAAGGGCGCCGCCGTAGAATTGGGGTTCGGGCACGGCGCGGGCGATCGTGCCGCCAAAAGCCGCGAAGTCGGCATTTCCCCACCCGTTGGGGTCCGTGGTGGTGGAGTAAACGGTGGAGTTGTTCCAGTTGACGAGATCGCTGCCGCTGGACGCGCTGACGTCGCCCGCCATGAGCGAATAGCCGTAGATTGTCTGACCGACGGAGAGGCCGAGATCGGTGAAGCGAATGAGAATGCCGACGAGGTAGAGATCGTAGGCGCCGGGGGTGCCGGCGTTGTAGTCGAGCGACGTGATCGACTGGCTGCTCGCGAGGTTGTCGCCGTTGGTGGTGGTGGAGAGCAGATAGCGGCCGTTTGTCCCCGTCGGAGTATTCACGGGATCGCCGAGGGTGCCCGGCGAGATGAGCAAGCCGGAGTTGGCGTAGGCGGTGGGGGCGTTGGCAGCGCCGTTGACGGTGCCGACCGAAGTGTAGGCGGCCACGCGAAAGCCGTCGCCGCGATCGCCATAGTTCTCGAGGTCGAACAGGACGATGGCGTCGCCCTCCTTCACGGTGTAGCCGCCGGAGAAATAGAAGTCGATGCGCTCGATGTTGGAGTCGGTGGAGCTGGAGCCGTTCGCGAACGGATTGCGCACGCCTTGAGTGAGGTCGTTGCTGAGCATCACCTCGGGCAGGGTGGGGCTCGAGTCGCCTTTGCCGTAGACGGTGCCGCTCCCGGAGTTCAGCGAGGAATACTGGTAGTAGACGTTGGCGCTGTTCGCATTGCCGGCGCCGGTGTTGCGGCGAAAGGACACCGAGGTGGCGGCGCCGCCGTTGATCGCGTAGGTGCCGAGCGAGGAAGAGACGTATTCGACGTTCGTGAACTGATTAAGGAACGTCAGGTTGCCGGCGGTGCGGTCCGTGGTGTCGGTGGTCGTGCCGTAGTCGACGCCGCTGATGGCGACTTGCGCGCGCGCGCGCGGATCCAAAGCGAAAGCTCCCACTGCGACGAGCAGTGAGCCGAGTCGACGAAGACTTGGCCTGTGAGGGTTCAATCGCTGGCCGGTAATCGGCGCGGGCCGCCTCGGGCTTGAGTGGTTTCCGGCATCGCAGACTCCGTGGCGACGGCTCTTCTTGTCCGGGTTAGGGAGCCTAATAAAGCCGCTCCGTCCGAAATGGTCCGGGCGGCGCACTTTACATCGGGCGGGCGCGTTGGTTTCTTGCGGACCACTTCGGCGTCACCCCTCCACGCGCCTTTTGACTCCATTCATGCGATGAACCTCCTCGGCTCGCTCTTCACGTCCTCTATTGGCCGGAAGTTCCTCATGGCGTTCACCGGACTCGTCTTGTTCGGCTTCGTCACGGGGCACTTGGTCGGCAACCTCCAGATCTTTCTCCCGCCGGAGAAGATCAACCACTACGGTCACTTCCTCGAGTCGCTCGGCTCGGCGCTGTGGCTGATCCGGGCGTTCCTGCTCGCCTGCGTGGTGATCCACGTCTGGCTCGCCATCCAGCTCACGCTGGAAAACCGCGCCGCGCGTCCCGATGCCTACGGCATCGACAAGGTCAATCGCGCCACGCTCGCCTCGCGCGTCATGGCCCGCACCGGTCTCGTGGTGTTCGCCTTCCTCGTGTTCCACCTTTGGCACTACACGATTCGCGGTAGCCACCCCGAGTGGAGCGAGCACACCTACAAGCTCGCCGACGGCACCATGGTCCGCGACGTCTACAAGATGGTCGTGCAAGGCTTCAGCAGCGTGCCGGTCTCGGTGTTCTACATCATCGCGGTCGGCCTGCTCAGCTACCACCTCGCGCACGGCATCTCGTCGATGTTCCAGAGCCTCGGCTTGAAGAACGAGACGTGGACCCGCGGCCTCGAAGGCTTCGCCAAGGTCTACTGCTGGGCCTACTTCCTCCTCAACGCCGCCATCCCGCTCGCGGTCCTCAGCGGCTACGTCCACCTCTAAGCCTTTCCCGTCATGGCCAAACTTGACTCCAAGATTCCCTCCGGCCCGCTGGCCGACAAGTGGCGCAACCACAAGGCCTCGATCAAACTCGTCAATCCGGCCAACAAGCGGAAATACGAAGTCATCGTCGTCGGCGCCGGCCTCGCCGGCGGTTCCGCCGCCGCCACGCTCGCTGAGCTCGGCTACAAGGTGAAGTGCTTCGTCTTCCACGACAGCCCGCGCCGCGCCCACTCCATCGCCGCCCAAGGCGGCATCAACGCCGCCAAAAACTACCAGAACGACGGCGACAGCGTCTACCGGCTCTTCTACGACACCCTGAAGGGCGGCGACTATCGCGCCCGCGAGGCCAACGTCCATCGCCTCGCCGAAGTCTCGGTCAACATCATCGACCAGTGCGCCGCGCAGGGCGTGCCCTTCGCCCGCGAATACGGCGGTCTCCTCGCCAACCGTTCCTTCGGCGGCGCGCAGGTTTCGCGCACGTTCTACGCCCGCGGCCAGACCGGCCAGCAACTCCTCCTCGGCGCCTACAGCGCGCTCTCGAAGATGGTCGGCGCCGGCGGCGTGCAACTCTTCAACAACTCCGAGATGCTCGACCTCGTCCTCGTCGACGGTCACGCGAAGGGCATCATCGTCCGCAATCTCATCACCGGCGCGATCGAGCGCCACAGCGCCGACGCCGTGATCCTCGCCACCGGCGGCTACGGCAACGTCTTCAACCTCGCCACCTACGCGCGCGGCTCGAACGCCACCGCCATCTGGCGCGCCTACAAGCGCGGCGCCTGCTTCGGCAATCCCTGCTACACGCAGATCCACCCGACCTGCATTCCCGTCTCCGGCGACTACCAGTCGAAGCTCACGCTCATGTCCGAGTCGCTGCGCAACGACGGCCGCATCTGGGTCCCGAAGAAGAAGGAAGACGCAAAGAAAAATCCCGCCGACATCCCTGAGGCCGATCGCGATTACTACCTCGAGCGCATCTACCCGAGCTTCGGCAACCTCGCCCCGCGCGACGTCTCCTCTCGCGCCGCCATGCGCATGTGCGACGAAGGCCGCGGCGTCGGCGAGACCGGCCTCGGCGTTTACCTCGACTTCGCCGACGCCATCAAACGTCTCGGCGAAGCCGGCGTGCGCGAGCGCTACGGCAACCTCTTCGACATCTACCACGAGATCACCAACGAGAACGCCTACAAGACGCCGATGCGCATCTTCCCCGCGGTGCACTACACCATGGGCGGCCTCTGGGTGGACTACAACCTGATGTCCAACATCCCCGGCCTCTTCGTGCTCGGCGAAGCCAACTTCTCCGACCACGGCGCCAACCGCCTCGGCGCCTCCGCGCTCATGCAAGGCCTCGCCGACGGCTACTTCGTCATCCCTTACACCATCGGCGATTACCTCGCCGGCCAGAAGCCCAACAACAAGCCCTCGACCGACCGCGCCGAGTTCAAGCAAGCCGAGGCCAACGTCACCGCGCTCAACCAGCACCTCCTCTCCATCAACGGCAAGGAGCCCGTCAGCCATTTCCACAAGCGCCTCGGCCAGATCATGTGGAAGAACTGCGGCATGGCCCGCACCAAGCAATCGCTCGAGCGCGCGCTCAAGGAAATCCCCGCCCTCCGCGAGGAATTCTGGCAGAACGTCAAAGTCCCCGGCTCCGCTGCGACGATCAACCAGTCGCTCGAAAACGCCGGCCGCGTCGCCGACTTCATCGAACTCGGCGAGCTCATGTGCCTCGACGCGCTCACCCGCGAAGAATCCTGCGGCGGTCACTTCCGCGAGGAATACCAACACCCCGACGGTGAGTGCCTGCGCGACGACGCCAACTTCGCGCACGTCGCCGCCTGGGAATACCAGGGCGAAGGCAAAGCCCCGCTCCGCAACGTTGAGCCGCTCAACTACGAGTTCACCAAGATGAGCGTCCGCTCCTACAAATAAGAAGCCCCCGACGAATAACCGCCATGGTTGCTCACACCACTTCCAAGAAACTCTTCAACGTCACCCTCCGCGTCTGGCGCCAAGCCGGCCCGCAGGACGCCGGCAAGTTCGTCGACTATCCGGCCAAGGACGTGAATCCCGACATGTCCTTCCTCGAGCTGCTCGACGTCGTGAACGACGAGCTGACGAAGAAAGGCGAGGACCCCATCGCGTTCGCCCACGACTGCCGCGAAGGCATCTGCGGCACCTGCTCCTGCACCATCAACGGCAAGCCGCACGGCCCCGGCAAAGGCATCGCCACCTGCCAGACCTACATGCGCAGCTTCAAGGACGGCGACACCATCCTCGTCGAACCCTTCCGCGCGAAAGCCTTCGCCATCCAGAAGGACCTGATGACGGACCGCTCCGCCTTCGACAAGATCCAGCAGGCCGGCGGCTTCATCTCCGTGCGCACCGGCGCCGCGCCCGACGCGAACTCCATTCCCGTTCCGAAGGAAGACGCCGATCTCGCAATGGACGCCGCCCAGTGCATCGGCTGCGGCGCCTGCGTCGCCGCGTGCAAGAACGCCTCCGCGATGCTCTTCGTCGCCGCCAAAGTCTCGCAATTCGCGCTGCTCCCGCAAGGCCAGCCCGAGCGCGAGAGGCGCGTGCTCGCGATGGTGAAGACGATGGACGATCTCGGCTTTGGCAACTGCACCAACCAATACGAGTGCAGCGCCGTGTGCCCGAAGCTGATCTCGCACGACTTCATCGCCCGCCTGAACCGCGAATACATCCGCGCCCTCGTGAAGACGAAGTTCAGCTCCACGTCGAACGCCACCGGCGGCGCGGGCTGAGCGCAAATCCAGTTTTCATTCACCCACGGCGCGGCCCTCCGCGCCGTTTTTGTTTTCGCGCGATCGCTGCTTCCGAACGCGTCGATCCGGAAGTTTCATTATTTTGGATGGTTTCGTCCGCTCTGCTTCGCGTGAGGCCGCAGCTAAGCTCCGGCCATGGATGTCGTGCGGGATGGAAACGAAAGTCACACAAAGGTCCGCGATGCCGGAAACGCTGAGCAGCGCGCTGCATGCGGTCGCGATTTGTCGAGCAGCTCGACGCGCACGCGCCAGTTTTGGACGCTGCACCGAGGTCGTTCGGCGCTCCGCCGAGCGCTGATGGTGTTCGCGCTGTTCGCTGGCGCCGCGAGGGCATTCGCGATTTCGACTCCCGCGCAGGGAGCGATCGCCGCCGGCGGGCATCACGTGCTCGCGCTGAAAGCGGACGGCACGGTCTGGAGCTGGGGCGCGAACGACACCGGCCAGTTGGGCACGAATGACGGTCCGGCACGTGAGGCTCCCGCTCCGATTGCGGGCCTCAGTTCCGTTGCGGCAATCGCGACCGGCTACGGCCACTCGCTCGCACTGAAGGTCGACGGAACGGTTTGGGCCTGGGGCGACAACAGCTTCGCCCAGCTTGGCGATGGCACGCAGACAAATCGGACTTCGCCGGTTCAAATTTCCGGGCTTTCCGACGTCGTTGCGATTGCGGCGGGCCGCATGCACTCGATGGCCTTGCGAGCCGATGGCACGGTTTGGACATGGGGTGCCAACTTCTTTCAGCAACTCGGCGATGGTGGCTTCATGCCCCAATCGCGTCCTGTTCGGATCGCCTCGCTCGGTCCCACCGCCCGCATTGCGGCATCCTACTATGCGAGCGCGGCGGTGTTGGTCGATGGCACGGTCTGGCGCTGGGGCTACAGCTCCAGCCCTGATCTGCCCCGCGCGGGCGTGCCGACGCGAGTGACAGGCCTGCCGGTGATCGAAAGTGTAGCTTTGGGCTTTGAACACTTGGTGGCGCGTGTGGCGGACGGCTCTGTTTGGGTCGTCGGCGCCAATGACTACGGACAGCTTGGGTTGGGCAACACGGTGGGCAGCGCCGCTGTGCCGATCGGTGTGATCTCCAATGCTTCGTCAGTCGTCGCGAACACGAATTCGTCCTTCGCTCTGCTCGGTGACGGCAGCCTCAGAGCATGGGGCTCGAACATCGCAAGCGGGTTGGGAGACGGCACGAACGTCAATCGTGTCAGTCCAGTGCCGATCGGCGGCGCGCGGCACTATGTCGCCGTTGCCGCCGGCGAGTTCTTTGGTGTCGCCCTCGACGATGCGGGCGGCATTTGGCAGTGGGGCTGCAACGACGCGGGCCAGGCGGGGGATGGCAGTTCGCAAACCGCCACGCATTTGGTGCAGTTGCCAAAATTCCAGCAGCTCGTGGCCGTGTCGCTCTCGTCCAAGACGGGATTGGCCCTCGAGGCGGATGGCTCGGTATGGACTGCGAGGGGTGAGCCGGTTCCTGGTCTGGGCAACGTCACCTCCGTGGCGGCAGGCGCGTATCATTTCGCGGCGCGCAGAACGGATGGTAGTGTTTGGATGTGGGGCGCCAATGAGGCGGGCCAACTGGGCGATGGCACGTTGTCCGCGCGCTCGGTCCCGGCTGCGGTGACAGGCCTCACCGGTGTGAGCAGCGTGGAGACGGGCTTGAATCACACCATCGCTTTGAAGAGCGACGGGAGCATTCTCTCCTGGGGCGGGAATGGCAGCGGCCAACTGGGCGATGGCACCAAGGTCGCTCGCTCGATTCCCGTTGCGACCACCACGGTGGCACGTGCGAACGCGGTCAGCGCAGGCTACAATTTTTCTGTGGCCGCGAGAGACGATGGCACTGTCGTGCGCTGGGGTTTGAATGGCACAATGGTGGTGCCCGGCCTCGCGGGCATCGTGTCGTTGTCGGCCGGAAACAACCACGTGCTCGCGCTCAAGAGCGACGGCACGGTTTGGGGGGTTGGCGACAATACGTTTGGCCAACTCGGCGGCGGGACGGCGGGTGGTTACCAAAACACCGCGACCCAGGTGCCAGGCCTCAGCGGCATAGTCGAAGTCGCCGCGGGCGGCACGCACTCGCTCGCACGCCAACTCGACGGCACCGTCTTCGGCTGGGGCGACAACAGCCGGGGGCAGTTAGGTGACGGAACAACCATCAATCGACCGAGCCCGATAGTCGTCTCGCCGGGTTTCGCGGCGCGATCGATCGGTGCAGGTGACGCCACAACGGCGCTCGTGAAATCTGATGGCACGTTGTGGGTTGGCGGGGACGGCTTGGTGTTCGCTCTCGATGCCTTTGCACTTCGGCAGGCGGCGATCCGATTGGTGCCTTCGGCGATCGATTCTGATCAGGACGGGATGCTCGATGCCTGGGAAATCACCCAGTTCGGTGGCTTGAGCCATACGGGTGCCGAGGACAGCGATGGAGATGGAGCGCGAGATTTGCGCGAATCCCAACTCGGCACCGATCCGAGCGTCGCCGATTCGGATGGCGATGGCATGAACGACAACGCCGATCAAATTCCGAACGACTACTATGATGGCACGCCGCCCACGCTGACTATTGTCGGCGGCAACAACCAGACTGCGGCCCCCGGCGCTTTCGTTCCGCTCGCGCTGGATGTGGGCGTGTGGAACAGCGGAGGCACTTCCCCGTTGGTCAATGCCCCGCTGACGTTCACCGTGACCAGCGGAGGCGGCAAGTTGGCGAGCAACGTCGGAGGTCCTCTGGCGGATTCGATTACGCTCAGGTCCGACGCCGACGGCACAGGACAGGTTTTCTACCGGCAGCCGTCAGGTGTGGGTGTCGCGAGCTCGATTACTGCCGTCGCGGGCCTGGCCTCGGTCGTTTTCCACGCTTCCACTCCGGCCGACGGACCCGGTCCAGACACTGATTCTGATGGGCTGCCGGATGATTGGGAACAAAGTCACTTTGGAACGGTAGGCGCAAACCCAGCCGCCGATGCGGACGGCGACGGGTTGACGAATCTACAGGAATACCAAGCACAGACCGACCCCCGCCGGCCGCACCCGGGCTGGGCCTATTTCGCGCTCCCGTCTAATTTGATCCCTTTGGCTGCCAGCCCGAACGGGGTGGCGTTGCTGCGGGATGAGACGCATTACTGGCGCTGGGCGAACGGAAGCCTGATTCAGTTGGCGGAGTATGCCGAAGGAGTGGAAATCGGCCCCCGCAAGTATCGTTCAACCGAGGCGGTCTTGAATCGGCGAGGCGACGTGGCGATTCAGACGGTCGATCTCCAACGCCCAACAAGTAGTAGTAGTGACGGCGATAGGACGGATGAAGAAACGGCAGTAACTCAAGTCTACCCTGTGGATGTGACACAACCTTGGAGCTTCGCTGCGCCCTCGCTTGTAGCTGTCAGCGATTTCATCGACTCAGCAGTCTACGACGTGAATGGCAATTTTGTGCGATGGTCGCAGGACACTCTTATCAGCAATCGTCTATACAGCATGGCGGTTGGAGACGATGGTGCGCTTTGGGGATTGGCGCCCGTTGCGGTAGAGACGTATCACGATGATGACATGAACGCGAATTACCAAGGTTTCATCAGGGACCTCGTGCGCGTTTCGGCCGGCGGAGGTGGCGCGGTGAGCCGGCGGGCGCGCGTCGGTATTTTCCGCGGGCTCGATGAGCAGGATCATGCCATCGGGCAATCCGGGCCGGACGGGATCGGCTTTGTCGGAACATCAGCAGTTAGCTACACGCCGTCAGCGATCAGCGCCAGCGGGCAAGTGATCGGCTACGACGGCATCGCGACGAGCTACTATCCCAGTGGTCCGCAGCGTGTCTACGCGGTCGGGGGAAACACCGGGCGCCTCCTGCCTGAGGCAGACTATCCCTACTATTTCGATGCGCAGGAGCGGATCAACGAGCGCGCCTACACCAGCAATGGCTTCGCGCACTATTTGGTGACGCCGACTGGTCCCGAAGGTGCGTGGCAACGCATCGCGCACGTTCCGCTGCCGACGCCGGCGGGGTGGGGCAGCAGTCACCGCATGGCGGTCGGCGGCGAGTCTGCGCAACTCGGATACGCCTCGATCAACGGTGGCGCCCCGCAACCGTTCCTAGCCCTGCCCAACCCCGCCCGCCTGCAGGTCGACAACGACCGCGACGGCGCAATCACCGCCGACCTCCCCGACCTCGCCACGCCGGAGAAGCCGTATCGATTCTGGATCAATGATGATATTGACCGAGGGCACACCGTCGATGGAAACGACTTTGAACAAGATGACATCAGCCCGGCCGAGGCAGCGACCAACAACTGGGTCGAGGATTGGAAATACAACACGGCTCAATCCTTGCGCGACTTGGAGGACTTCTCACGAATCGTGGTCTCGACGAGCGGCCTGAGCGACGCGTTCAGAAACGGCGACCTGTATCTCGGCCTGAAATGGGTGGACACGACAGGGACGCCGTCGATCAAGCTTTACAAGCAATACGACGCGACCGGTGGCACGAGTTACCTGACCGACGATTATCAGGCCAGCGTGCAATTGCCGGAGAACGCGATCCTCAACCAGCGGTATCCGAACGACGACGTGTCGTCGATGTCAGCGCACACCGTCGTTACGCCTGGCGACCTGTTCGTGTTGCCACAAGGTCTGTGGATCGGCACGACGGGCGACATCAAACGATCGCTACTGTTCGAGGGCTGCACCGCGGGAACGGGACAGCTCAAGCTCGTCATTCTCAAGAAGGATGGGACCGACTACACCGAGATTGGCGAGGGTCCCGGCGTGTGGCTCGATCTGAAAAAGATCGGCGACATGTATGAGCACTGGTCCGTCGGAAACAGCAATGGCGGTGCGCCGAACCCGGTGGCGGGTCGCATCGCCTCTTTGTCAGGCAGCGGGTCGGCTTTTGCCTACACATCAAGCAGTGCGGAGGAGCAGAAATACATCCTCTACGTTCACGGCTGGAATATGGAGCAATGGGAGAAGGAGCGCTACGCCGAGACGGCTTACAAGCGGCTTTGGTGGCAGGGTTACAAGGGGCTTTTCGGGCTGTTCTCGTGGCCGACGACGAACGGGTTTACGACCAAGTTCGATGCGGCGGTCAACAGCACGAACTTTGATCAAGGCGAGTTCACTGCGTGGCGCTCGGCCACACCGTTACGTCAGTTATTGCAGACGCTGAACACGGCTCACGGTGGCCAGCTTTACGTTCTTTCGCACAGCATGGGCGGCATCGTAACGAGCGAGGCACTCCGTCTGCAAAGTGATGCCAATGGTGCACCCATTGTGCAGGTCTACGTGGCAAGCCAGGCGGCGTTCTCCGCACACGTTTACGATGGCACGCTTTCGGACGCCACCGGATCGCCGAATGCGTTGCAGTGGACCTATGCGTATCCGGGAACTGGGGTTGCGGTAAACTACGGCCCGCAAACACCGAACATCTACAGGAACTGGACTGCTTTCGTGCTTAGGGGCTCCGCTGTTTCATCGTCGTCCGTCAATCGCGTGGTAAATTTCTATAACGAGAACGACTACGCCCTGTCTGCTCCGGTATGGCAGTTCAATCAGCTCACGAAGCCAGACTTTGCCGACTATCCCGAATTACTATGGGAGTATTACTATGTCGGAGATTTTACCGGCGTGCCTGCGAGTGATGGGTTCCGCAAGGTGGGCAAATACACCAATCTATCCGGAGAGGTTATCCTCAACCTGGGAAACCGCACGGCGGTGGAGGATCGTTACGAGATCATGTCCTTTGGGGCCGAATCGCGAGTGAAAGCCTTCGGTGCAATGCCGAACATCAGTCAGGGCATTAGCAATGCGGTCGACCTTCAGACGCTCTGGCTTGCTGATCCGGACAACCACAGCGCGCACAAATGGCATAGTGCCGAGTTTCGTTCGACGATTCAACTTGAGCGAAACTACTGGAAGACGCTGTTGAGCGACCGTGGCTTCGACATCTCGACGGTAACCTTGCCATGACCACACGTAGAAAAGCACTCCTCCTAGTCGGAATCGTTGCACTGCTGATTGCTGTGCTGTGGTTGTGGCGGCGACAAACGCCGTCAATGTCGCGTCAGCAGCCGTCGTCAGAGCAGGTGGCGACTGGGGCGGGGGCGCCCAACTTAGCGCGGACTGCAGCGAGCGTCGAGCAACCGGCGAGTCAGCCTACGCCAGCAGCGTCTGCCCCTGCTCCCACGCAAAAGCCCAGTGTTGAATTAAAGCGCACGTTTGAGACGCTCAATCATCGCCCGATCGAGTTTTATGGGTGCGCTGTCGATCAGTTTGGTGTAGCGGTTTCCGGAGCAGATGTGACGGGCAGTGTGATCCACAACACCGGCACGGCATCGGGTCGAAGACTCGCGCATACCACGACGGATGCGAACGGCTACTTCGAATTTCGCGCCTTGGAAGGCCAGAGCCTTGGCATCAACTTGAAAAAGTCGGGTTACGAATTTAATCCGCGCAAAACGCTGTTCTGGTATTCGTATTTCGAAGCCGACCATAAACGGCATCAGCCCGACCCGCGGAATCCCGTGGTCTTCACGCTTTGGAAAAAGCAGGAAACGGAGCCCTTGGTGCACTACGATAAAGTGTGGCGTTTCCCTGCGAATGCGGGGCCGGTAAGAATCAACCTGGTAACAGGTCGGATTGGCGGGTCGGATGCTGACTTGGTGGTCACGATCTCGCGGACCCCGCTTCAAATGCGATATGGAGAACAGGGCTTTGCTTGGACGGCCATTGTCGACGTTGAGGGCGGTGGATTGATCCGTGCTGGACAACGCGATTATTACAACGTTGCGCCAGAGTCTGGTTATGTGCCGCGTTTTGAAATCACACAGGATGCGCAAAACACGCGCGATGTTCAGGACGAAAAGACCAAGTGGACCTGGAGAGAGGATTTTTCGGATACCTTTTTTGTTTCCAGCGGCAACGGAAAGCACTTCGCACGGGTTGCGCTCCGCATCCGACCCAACAGCGACCGTAAGGAGGGCGACAACGAGTCGCTGATTGCAGCCGAAGTCTGGCTGAATCCGAACAGATCACGCAACTTGGAGTTCGATCCAAGCAAAGTGATCGCGACGCCGCGGTAACACTCGGAGTATGACATTTCCGCTGGGATAATGAGCGGCGCATGGCTAGTTTCCGCCGTTGCCATCTTTAAAGTCGTGTGGCGGGTGTTGCTGAGCCTGCAACTTTTCCGCCGCTGCTGGGTATTCTAGGCGTCATCCCACTGATCCCTATGAAAACCGCTCTGATCTCCTTCCTCGCCGCGACCGCCGCCGGTCTCGTTTTCTTTGCGAGCGGTGCCATCGACACCGCCGAATTTTCCGCCCTCTTCTTCGCCGCCGGCCTCGCGGCCTGGACGCTCGAGCAATACAGCCGCGAGTATCGTCCGCTCACCCTTGCCCGGCCCATCCGCCTCCCGGCGCCTCTCGGTGTCCGTCACATCGAGTCGCGAGTCGGCCGGCTCGCCGCCTAAAGGCGAACGGACTTCGGGCAGCGGCGCTGGAGCGATCCGGCGCCGCTTTTTATTTCAGCACCACGGTGCCGCTGCCGAGGAGTTTCAGCTTTTCCGTGTTGTCGTCGTAAAGCGTCACCGTCACCTGCGTTTCGAGTTGGTAGCGCGCCGTCCCTGACGGAATCGCCGCACCTTTCTCGGCCGTGAAGACGCCGCTCGCTTCCACCGCCGCGCTGGCCGGGATGCCCACGGCGTTCTTGATGGCGATCGTGCCCACCGGCTTGCCGTCGATCAGCACGCGCGTCGTCGTTTCCTTGAAATTGTAGGCCACGATGCCGCGGTTCAGGAAACGCAGCGTCGCCTTCCCATTGCCGTCGGCGCCCCGGTCGAGCGAAACCAGTTCGAGGTCGACGCTCACGGGAATGTGGCCGCCGCAACCGGTGAACGACACGATCAACGCGAATGCGGCGCAGAATGCCAACAGGGTTTTTTTCATGGGGAAATCGCAGTGTGCGGCGCGGCCGGGGCGCGGCAAGGAGTTAGTCCTTCTCGGGCTTTTCCTTCTTGTCCTTCTTCTTTTTCGCGCCGGAGCCGCCTCCGCCCTTGCCTCCGCCGATCTCGAATTGCGCGATCGCGCCCACGGCCGCGAGCACTAGCACCGACGGGAAGACCCACGTGTTCGTGTCGATCACCGCCGGGATCTGCTGCGGCTGGCGGATGTAATAGATCCAGTCCAGCTGGTTGGTGAAATACATCAGCGCGAGGATCGCGCGGAACGCGCCGGTCAGCGCCGTCGCGAGGATGATCACCACGCGTTGCAGCTTCACGGCCGCGATGCCGCCGATGATGCCGACGATCACCGCCGCCAGCAGCGCGACCATCCGGTGGAAATGCGACAGCAACAACAGCGCGAGCGTCGCGCCGAAACCGAATCCCGCAATGAACACGCCCGCGAGGTAGAGCAGGAACGCGAGTCCCGCGCCGAGTAGCGCTCCCACGAGCAGCGCCGCGAGTTCCGCGCCGTTGCCGAGCCCGGCCGCGTGCGCCGCCATTTGCGCGAGCAACGCGCCCGCGAGCGCCCCGAGCAGAGTGACGGTCAGCTTGAAGACGCGGTAGCCGAAGAAGCAGTCGAGGAGACCCCACACGAGGGCCGCGACGGAAAACCACGGATACAGGTCGGCATCAATATGCACTTCGCGAGGCAAACGCGCCCGCCTGCGCCGCGCAACTTACTTTGCGCCCGCCCGGCTCAGAAAATCGCGACCGCCCGCGCGCTCTCGATCACCACCCACGCCACCGCGAACGCCGCCGCCCACATCAGGGCCGTCTTGGCGAAGCGCCGGCGCTGCAGCGAGCGCTCGTAGGTGTCCACGCTGTGCGTGCGATAGCCGCTCGACTCGAGAAAACTCACGAATTGCGCGCGGCGCGAGCTCGTCGTCCGCAGCCGCTGGTCGAGCCGGCGCGGTTGGCGCGCGGGCACACGTTGCAGCAATTGACGGAGGAATCTGCTCACGGGGAAACTCATTTGGAAATCGCTCTTCCGTTCAAGGGCAATCTAGGTATTCCCCTGCGTTTCATCGCGACTTTACCCGTGCACCACTTCCACTACGTCGGGAATCAACTCCACGCCGAGGGCGTCGATCTCAGCACGGTCGTGGGCCTCCACGGCACGCCGACCTACGTCTACAGCGCGCAAACGATCGCGGACAACTACCGCCGTCTCGCCGCCAGCCTCTCGGGCCTCGACCTGAAGATCTGCTACGCGATGAAGGCGAACTCCACGCTCTCCGTCCTCCGCCACTTCGCCAATCTCGGCGCGGCCTTCGATCTCGTGAGCGGCGGCGAACTCCGTCGCGTCGTCGCGGCGGGCGGCAATCCCGGCGAAAGCGTCTTCGCCGGCGTCGGCAAATCCGAAGCCGAGATCCGTCTCGCGCTCACGACCGGCGTCTACGGCTTCCACGTCGAGAGCGAACCCGAGCTCGCGCGCATCGACCGCATCGCGGGCCAGCTCGGCAAAAAGGCGCCCGTCGCCATCCGCATCAACCCTGACGTCGATGCCCACACGCACGCCAAGATCACCACCGGCAAGAGCGAGAACAAGTTCGGCATCCCGCTCAAGTTCGCCGCCGCCGCCTACGCCGCCGCCGCCAAATACCCGAACGTCGAGCTCAAGGGCGTGCAGATGCACATCGGCTCGCAGCTCACCAAGGTCGGGCCGTTCGTCGAGGCGGTGCAGAAGGTGCTCCCGTTCGTCGAGGAGCTGAAAAAACTTTACGGCATCCGCTACTTCTCCGTCGGCGGCGGCATCGGCGTCGTCTACCAGGACGCGCTCGCCAGCGGCGCCGCCGCGTGGTGGGACGCGAAGCCCGAAGGCGAGCGCCCGCTCACGCCCGAAGCCTACGGCGCCGCTTTGAAGCCGCTGCTTGCGCCGCTCGGCCTGAAGATCCTGCTCGAGCCCGGTCGCTTCCTCGTCGGCAACGCCGGCGTCCTCGTCTCCCGCGTCGAATACGTGAAGCGCGGCCAGGGCAAATCCTTCGTCATCCTCGACGCGGCAATGAACGACCTCGTCCGTCCCGCGATGTATGATGCCTACCACGAGCTCGTGCCGGTGGTGCGCGACTCCGCCCGCCCTGCGCTGACGGCCGACATCGTCGGCCCGGTGTGCGAGAGCGGCGACTGCTTCGCCAAGGACCGCACGTTGCAGGAAGTCCGCGAAGGCGAACTCGTCGCCTTCATGACCGCCGGCGCCTACGGCTACACGATGGCCGGGCGCTACAACACCCGCCCGATGCCCGCCGAGGTGCTCGTCTCGGGCAACCGCTTCGAACTCGTCAACGCCCGCGAAGCCTACGAAAACATGTTCGCCGGGGAGAAGATTCCCGGTTTCCTGAAAAGCTGATTACCCCCGCGTGACTGAAGAGCAGTCAGTTCGTTTTGCCATCATCGGCGCCGGAGCCTGGGGCACGGCCGTGGCCGCGCACCTCGCGCGCTGCGGGCAAAACGCCACGCTCGTCACACGCCGCTCCGAGCACGCCCTCGCCATGCAGCTCGCGCGGGAGAACCGCGACTACCTGCCCGGCATCAAGCTCCCGGAGAATCTCGCCGTCACCTCCGACTTTCGCGCCGGGCTCCTCCACGCCGACGTCGTGCTCGTCGCCAGCCCCTCGCATGCGCTGCGCGCCTGGTGCGAACAGATCAAGACCGTGCTCGCTGAGGCCGAGCGCCTCCGGCTCTTCATCAGTCTCGTCAAGGGCCTCGAGATCGGCACGCACCTGCGTCCGAGCGAGGTCATGGCGGAGATTCTTCCCGGCGTGAACGTCGCCACGCTCACCGGCCCGACCAACGCGGCCGAGGTCGCGCGCGGATTGCCTGCCGCGATGGTGCTCGCCGCCGCGCGGGCCGATGCGTTCGTCGCGCGCGTGCAGGCCGCCATGAGCAGCCCGTCGCTGCGCATCTACACCAGCGACGATCTGCCCGGCGCCGAATATGGCGCGTGCCTGAAAAACATCTACGCGATCGCCTCCGGCTTTTGCGACGGCCTCAAACTCGGCGACAACGCCAAGGCCGCCCTCCTCACGCGCGCGCTCACCGAGATGGTCCGCGTCGGCGAAGCGCTCGGCGCGAAGCGTGAGACTTTCTACGGCTTGTCCGGTTTCGGCGACCTCGTCGCCACCTGCCACGGCGCGTGGAGCCGCAATCGCGAGTTCGGCCAGCGCATCGGCGAGGGCAAGTCGATCGAGGAACTCATGGCGGGCCGCAAGACGGTCGTCGAAGGCCACCGATCCACCGATGCGTTTCACGGCCTGTGCGTCGAGCGCGGCATCACGGCACCGATCATGACCGAGGTGCGTTCGATCCTCTACGAGAACAAGAAGCCGGCCGACGCCCTCTACGCGCTCATGACGCGCGAGCTGAAGCGCGAGACGCACGCGCCTTTCCCTCGCAAAGCCTAAAGCCGCAGCGTGCGGAACCCACGGCAGCCGGCCCGGACCAATTTCCACGTCTCTTCCCCGGCCGAAATTCCCATGCGCGTTCTCGTAGCGTTCGACAAATTCAAGGACTCCCTCGATGCCGGCGCCGCTTGTCGCATCGCCGCTGAAGCCCTGCACAGCGCGCGGCCCGACTGGCAGATCGATCTCTGCCCGCTCGCGGACGGTGGCGATGGCTTCGCCGAAATCCTGACGCGCGCCGCCGGAGGCGAACTCCGCCGCGCGACGGTCACGGGGCCACTGGGCACGCCGGTCGAGGCCGCGCTCGGTTTCGCGGAGTCGCCCGCCGCCGCGCATTCGTTCGTGGGCGCCGGGAAGATCGCATTGATCGAGATGGCGCAAGCGTCCGGCCTCGCCCTTGTTCCACCCGCGCAGCGCAATCCGTGGCGAACGACAACGCGAGGCACCGGTGAACTCATCCTCGCCGCGGCGCGCGGAAACGTCTCGGCCATCGTGCTCGGCGTCGGTGGCAGTGCGACGCACGATGCCGGTCTCGGCGCACTCACGGCGCTGGGTCTCACCGCGCGCACGGCGGACGGCGCGACGATCGCGAATCCGATCCCCGAAACGTGGGCCGCGCTCGCGAAGGTCGATGGCCGCATCGCCACGCCGCTGCCGCGGCTCTACCTCGCCACCGACGTGACGAATCCGCTCATGGGCACCTTCGGCGCCGCGAGCGTTTTCGCGCCGCAGAAGGGATTGCTCGAGGAGGACTTCACGCGACTCGAATACATGACCGGTCGCGTTGCCGCGATGCTCTGCTCCCAAGCGGGCAAGCACCCGCTGCTGTGCGAAACGCCCGGTTGCGGCGCGGCCGGCGGGCTGGCCTTCGGACTGCACTGCGCCGCGGACGCGACGCTGTTGCGTGGCTTCGACTTCGTTTCCGCCTGGCTCGGGCTCGATGCACGGCTCGCTGCGGCGGATGTGGTGATCACGGGCGAGGGAAGTTTCGATTCGAGTTCGCTCGCCGGCAAGGCGCCGGGCGAGGTCGCGCGTCGCGCGCTCGCTCTCGGCAAGAAAGTCCACGTCTTCGCCGGCACCGTCGCGGCGCCGGCGGAGGGATTTCTCGCCCACGCGATCACGCCATCGGGGACCGACCTTGCGACCGCGTTGCGCGGCGCACCGGAGAATCTCGCGTTGGCCGTGCGCACCGCTTTCACCCGCTCCCCATGAAGTATCGCTTCCCCATCCTTGTCGCCGGCGCGGCGCTGCTCGCGGCCGGGCGCCTGTCATCCGCGGAGAAGCCGGTCTTCCCGGTGCACGAGATGCCCGGCGGCTCATTCGTCGTGCATGCGTCCGAGGTGAAGGACCAGGCCAAACCCACCAGTGCTCGCGGGGACTATTGCGATCAGGCCACGCCGACACTCACGCGTTTCGAGGTGCATCGCACGACGCTGCAGCCGGGTGCCAAGCCCCACGACGCCCACCGGCACGAGCGGGAGGAAATGATGATCCTCCTCGACGGCGAGCTCGAGGCCTCCATCGAGGGCGTCGACACCCGCATCGGCGCCGGTTCGGTCTTGTTCATGGCTTCGAACGATCTTCACGGCGTCAAGAATGTCGGCGACAAGCCCGCGACCTACCTCGTGTTGAATTTCTACACCGCGGCCGGCACGAAGATCCCGCCTGGCAAAAAGCCCGCGATCGCCTCGACGGTGTGGGATTGGGCCAAGATTCCGGTAAAATCCTCGCCGGCGACCGAGCGACGGAACTTCGTGGATGCCAGCACGCGCACGCTCCTGAAATTCGAGATGCACGTCACGACGTTGCACGCCGGGGCGCCGCAGCACGGCGGCAAGCATCCCGACGAGCAGTTCTTCGTGATGAAGGAAGGCCAGATGGACGCCGTGGCGGGAGGCCAGACTATCCGCGTCGGGCCGGGCGACCTGTTTTTCGCGGCTTCGGACCAGGAGTTCGGCTGGCATCACGTGGGTGACCAGCCGGCCACTTATTATGTCGTGCGTTTCAGCACGCCTGCGACGCCGAGCACGCCGGCGGCGCATTAACCGCCCTCCGCGTCCTTTCCCTCAGCCTACTGACCGGGTGGCTCGGGAATAAATCCCTCAAGCACCCAGCTGGGGGACCGATGGAACGTCTCGGATGATTACCACCACGGTTTCAGAACAGGAGCTGCAGGCAGTTGCCGCGCGGCTCCCGACCGCGCCGCGATTGCTCGTTGAGCTGGGCCAGCTCATGAACGATCCGGCGGCGGACGCTACGGATGTCGTTGGCCTTCTAAGGCGCGACCCGCCGTTGGTGGCGCAGGTCATCCGGATATCGAACAGCGCGGCCTATTGCCCGAGCGAGCCGATCGGCTCCCTCGAACGTGCGATCGCTTTCGTCGGGTTCGCCGAGGTGCATCGCCTCGTCGGCGTCGTCGCCAACGCCCAACTCGCTGAGCAACGTCTCCGCCTTTATCCGTTCAATGCCGCGCACCTGCGGCAGAACACCCTCTTCGTCGCCTTGCTGATGGAGGAAATGGCCAAGCCGGCCGGCGAGCGCCCGCGCAGCTGCTACACGGTGGGCCTCCTCCGCACGATCGGCATGATGGCGCTCGAGCGTCTCGCGCACGAGGACCGGAATATTCCGCCCTTCCGCGACAGCGGCGAAACGGCCCTCGATGTGTGGGAGCAGAAACACTGGGGCATCACCAACGTCGAGGCAGCGGAAAAAATCCTCCTGCACTGGCGGCTCCCGCATGAGACGGTGATGGCGATCCGCTATCACTGTCAGACTTCCGGGAAGCACAACCCGATCATCCACCTGCTCAAACTCGCCGCCACCGCGGCGTCGGATCGCTTCGGCGGCCTGCCCGGCGAGGAAGGCTATTGGCGCGTCACGCCCGACAATTTCGCGAAAGCGGGCATCACCGAGCGTGACTTCCAGATCGCTTGCGAGCGTGCCCAGCGGAAATTCGAGCAACTGAAAGCCGCTGTCGGTTGAGCGCCCGGCGCTCTCGCGCCGAGGCCACTGTATTTTCGGGCGCGGAGTTTCCGTGCTAGAGCCGCGCTTCCATGCGCAGGAAGCCGCGCTCCTCGCGCGCGTCGGCGAAGCCGAGCTTGCGGTAGAGAGAGCGCGCCCGCCGGTTCTCCGGATAAACGTAGAGCGAAAACGCGTGGACCGGCAGGAACGTCGGCGCGATCTGCATCAGCTGCTCGCACAGCACGCGCCCCAGTCCCTGTCCGCGCCACGCCGGGGCGACGATGATGCGGGCGAGGTGCGCGAAACCATCCTCGCGCGTCATCACTTGGCCAAAACCCACGACTTCTCCGCTCGTATCGGTGCAAAGCACGAACGCGGCTCCGGGCGCGTGATGCAGATTGTCCCACAGCTGTTCCGGCGAAACCGGAAAACCGATCGTCGGCCCCGCCCACAGGCGCGTCGCATCGGCGTCCGGTGCCCAGGCGAGCACGCCAGCGAGGTCCTCGAGTCGAGCGGGTCGGAGCCGATAAGCGGCGTTCACGTCCGCACCTTGGGCCGAATTTTCAGTCTCGTCAGCACTGCTCTTCGACCGGAAGACTGCCGGCGTGAATCTCGATCGTGCCCGTCGCCTGCTCTGTCGCCTGCAGGATGAAATTCGCCGCGCGATCGTCGCCTCGCGCCGTCGTGGCGCCGCCGGACTCGGACGCGTGGCCAAAGTCACTGCGGCCGATACGATCTACGCCGTGGATGAGGTGAGCGAAACGGTCGTCCTCGCGTGGCTGGAGCGCCACTGGCCGCGGGCCTGGCCGGTGGAGTTGGTGATGGAAGGACTGGAGGGGAAAGGACCGGTCACGTTCCCGCGCGGCACGCCGGTGGCCGCGACGAAGTGGAAACTCATTCTCGATCCGATCGACGGCGCGCGCGGCCTGATGTTCGACAAGCGCAGCGCGTGGAGCCTCGCCGCTCTCGCGCCCCAGCGCGGCGCGCGGAACACGCTCGCGGACCTCGTCGTTGCCGCGATGACCGAGTTGCCGACGAGCAAGCAGGGCGCTGCCGACCAGCTCAGCGCCGTGCGCGGTCGCGGCGTGCGGGCCGAGCGCGTGGACTTGCGCACGGGGCGGCGGAGCAAATGGCGGCCGCGTCCTTCGACGGCGCGCGACGTGACGCACGGCTTCGCGTCGTTCGCGAAGTTTTTCCCGGAGGGCAAAAGCTGGATCGCCGCGCGCGAGGAAGCGCTGTGGCGCGCGCTCGGCGTGAGCGGCGCGGCTGGCGGGCAACCGGTCTTCGACGACCAGTATCTCTCGACTGGCGGACAACTCCACGAACTCATCGTGGGGCATGATCGCTTCGTCGCGGACGTGCGACCGCTGGCTTTCGAACGCCTCGGGCTCGCGCGGGGCGCGGCGCTGGCGTGCCACCCTTACGACATTTGCACCGCGCTGATCGCGCAGGAAGTCGGCTGCGTCGTGACGGCGCTCGACGGCAAGCCGCTGCGCGCGCCACTCGATACGACGAGCCCGGTCGCGTGGGTCGGCTACGCGAATCGCGTGCTCGCCCGCCGCATCGCGCCGGCGCTGCGACGGGTGCTGGCGCGGCAGTAAGCTCGATTCGCCATGAACGGAAGCTCTTCAACGGAATCGTCGCACCGAGGTTCGGCGATCCTTCGTGGGGTGATTGATTGTGCCGCCCTCGTGGGCGCGCTGGCCGGAAGCGTCGGCGTTCTCGGTGCGTCGATACTGCTGGGATTGGTGCTCATGACGGTGGCCGCCCCATCGGATGGGGTGAAGTGGTCGCTGCATCCCTACAGATTCGAGGTGAATCACGGTGGCGGCTCTTTTTCGGTGAGGCTGACGCTTCTGGCGGTGCTTTTCCTGGGCGCACCTGGACTGCTCGCGGCGAGTTGGTTTCGCTTGCGGCATCGCTCGCCCATGACGCTCCTCCGGCTGGCTGCGTTGACGCTGGCGGTGGTGGCGGGATCGGTCGGAGTGTATCGCTGGTCGCGCACGGAGTCGGCGGATTTTATTCGCCAGCGGATGCCCGAGTTGCGCGTGGAATTTCTCAGCGAGCGCCCGGATACCACGGGCAAGGTGCTGCTCGTCGAGTTCTGGGCGACATGGTGCGGGCCGTGCGTCGCGAATATCCCGCACTTGAACGCGCTGCAAAAGGAGTTCGGCCCCGACGGGCTGGTCGTCATCGGCATCAGCGGAGAAGACGACTGCGCCGCCGTGGAGAAATTCTGGCGCAAGGGCGAGATGCGCTACGCGGTCGCTTACCAGGAAGGTGGCGCGCTGCAGAAGGAGCTTGGCGTGCACGGAATCCCCCACGCGTTTCTCGTCAATCGCAGGGGCGTCATCGTTTGGGAAGGCCACCCGGCCTCGCTTTCGGGTGCGGTGTTGCGCGGCTTCCTCGCGCGAAAATAGCCTCAGCGCCAGAGGAAGGTCTCGCCTTTGGCGATCGCCAGCGGGCGGGTCTCGCGGCCGTGGCGCACGGTGGTCGCGCGGCCGAGGGCGGAGACGATGCGAGCTTCGGTGAGTCTCCCGTCGGCCCACGCGAGATCGACCGTGTAGCCGCCGCGCGCGCGGAGACCGGTCACGCGACCGGTTTTCCACGTGGAGGGCAGCGCGGGCAAGAGGTGCAGCTCGCCATTCTGACTTTGCAGCAGCATCTCGGCGATGGCGGCGGTGGCACCGAAGTTGCCGTCGATTTGGAAGGGCGGGTGGGCGTCGAAGAGATTCGGGTAGGTGCCGCCGTGGCTGGAGTTGCCGGCGGTTGTCGGCTCCACGAACAGGAGCTGTCGCATCAGCATCCGGTGCGCGTGGTCGCCGTCGAGGAGCCGCGCCCAGAAATTGATTTTCCACGCGAGCGACCAGCCGGTGCCGTCATCGCCGCGGAATTCGAGCGAGCGGCGCGCGGCGGCGAACAGCTCCGGCGTGCGCGGCGTGATCTCGTTGCCGGGATGCAGCGCCCAGAGGTGCGAGACGTGGCGGTGCGTGTTTTTCGGATCGTCGAGATCGGCGAGCAGCCATTCCTGCAACTGGCCATGCTGGCCGATTTTGTTGGGGATGAGTTTCGCCGCGGTGGCGCGCAGTTGCGCCGCGAACGCGGCGTCGGTGCCGAGTTCGTCGGCCGCGCGTGCGGTCCAGTCGAAGAGTCCGCGCAGGATTTGGTGATCCATCGCCGGCGCCATCACGAGGCCGCCCTGCTCGGGCGAGTTGGACGGGCCGGACATGAGCTGGCCCGTGCTCGGTGCCGGGACGAGATAGCCGAGGAAAAACTCGGCGGCGCCGCGCAACAGCGGATAGGCCCGCGCGAGGAAGGCGCGGTCGCCGCTGAATTGGTAGTGTTCCCACAAGCTTTGGCAGAGCCACGCGCCGCCCATCGGCCAGATGCCGTGGTTCGAGGCGTTGATCGGCGCGGTGCCGCGCCAGAGATCGGTGTTGTGGTGCAACACCCAGCCGCGCGCGCCGTAGTGCTCGCGCGCGGTCAATTCGCCGCTCGGCACCAGGTCCGCGATCATCGCGAAGAGCGGTTCGGCGCACTCGGGCAACGCGGTGACCTCGGCAGGCCAGTAGTTCATCTCGGTGTTGATGTTCACCGTGTATTTGCTGCCCCACGCGGGCTTGAGGTCCTGGTTCCAGACGCCCTGCAAGTTGGCGGGTTGATCGCCGGGCCGGCTGCTCGCGATGAGCAGGTAGCGGCCGAATTGGAAAACGAGCGCGGCGAGCTGTGGGTCGGCGGATTTGTCCTCGGCGCGCAGGCGTTGGTCGGTCGGGAGAGCGGCCGCGGGCGACGTGCCGAGATCGAGCGTCACGCGCCGAAACAGTCCTCGATGATCGGCCTGATGCGCAGCGAGCAATGAGTCGGGCGTGGTGGCCGCGAGCGATTGCAGTTGGTCCGTGCAGCGCGCGACGAGGTCGGCGTCGGTCGAGAGCGCGCGCGAATTGATGAAGTTGGTCGCGGCGGTGAGCACGAGCGTCACACGGTCGGCCCCGGTCACGCGCAAACGATCGCCTTCGCGAGACGTCGTGCCGCCCTCGACGCGCGCGTGGATTTGGGCGGCGAAGCGCATGCCTCCGTCCGACACGCGTCCTTCGATCGCCAGGCCGGGAAGCGGCGTCTCGCGCGACATGCTGCCGGCGTGCGGACTCGTGAGACGGACCGTGAACGTGAGTTGGCCCGGTCGGCTGGCGGCGAGGCGGACGACGATCGCATTCGCCGGGTGGCTCGCAAAAACCTCGCGTGTGAACGTTGTGTCGCCGACGCGGTAGCGGGTGGCGGCCACGGCGTCGTCGAGATCGAGTTCGCGGCGATAGTCGGTGGCGTTCTCGTGCCCCGGGAAGGCCAACTCGAGGTCGCCGCAGGGTTGATAGTTCTGTTGCCGGAGCGGCTCGCTCATGAACTCGCGCAGCGCGAGCGCTTCGGCTTCCTTCTGCTTTCCCTCGGCGAGCAGGGCGCGGATCTCGGGAAGGAATTTCGCCGCGCCGACGTGATGATACGCGTGCGGCGCGCCGGTCCACAGCGTGTCCTCGTTGAATTGGATGCGCTCGGTCGCCGTGCCGCCGAAGACCATGGCGCCCATGCGGCCGTTGCCGACGGGCAGCGCCTCGACCCACGCGGTGGCGGGGCGTTCATACCAAAGGCGGAGATCGGAGGCGGTCGCGAGCGCGACCAAACCGAGAATCGCGGCCGCGACGCAGAGCGAGCGGCGGGGGTGGAGGAGCATCTACCAAGCAAAGCCGGCCGCGCGCGTCGTCGCAAGAAGCGGCGCCGTCGCGTCGTTGACCGCGGCGCGGTCAGGCGCGTCAGTCCTTGGTCTGCTCGATGACCGAGACCTTGCCGTTCGCGAACGTCACGCGGATGCGTTCCTCGACTTCGGGACGATACATGTCGGCGAACACCGGCTCGTAGTAGACGCGGTAGGTATTGAGGTAGCGATCGTAGTAGACGCGGCGGTGGTAGCCGGCGAAGCGCGTGCCGTCGTAGCGCTCGAAATATGTGCTGTAGACCCAGACGGTTTGCGCGCCGTTGGCGGTGCGGGCCTCGCGTTTCTGGTCGGGGGCGCCGAGCGCGAGGTAGACCATGTCTTCGGTGTAGCCGATGTCGATGATGCCCTGCTTGATCTTGTTCTGGGTCGCGGCGTCGAGGCTGGCGAAGAGCTGCGGATTTTCCGCGATGCGTTTGTCGACGGTTTCGCAACCGGCGACGAAAAGCAGCGCTGCGAGCGCCAACACGGAGGTGAGAAAGCGTGGGTTCATGATAGAGGGGAAGACGGCGCGAAGCCTACTCAGGTTCCACGGGATTTCCAGCGCCGCGGCGCGGATCATAGCCGGACGCGGCGGAGGCGCAGGGCGTTCGACACGACGGTGATCGAACTGAGGCTCATCGCGGCCCCGGCGAACATGGGACTGAGCAGCCAGCCGAAAAGCGGATAGAACGCGCCCGCGGCGAGCGGCAGACCGAGGCCGTTGTAGATGAAGGCCCAGAAAAGGTTCTGCTTGATGTTGCGGAGCGTCGCGCGGCTGAGGTGCAGGGCGCGGACCAGCGCTTGGAGATCGCCCTTCACGAGCACGAGGCCCGCGCTGTGCATCGCGACGTCGGTGCCGGTGCCCATCGCGATGCCGACGTTCGCGGCGGCGAGGGCGGGGGCGTCGTTCAAACCGTCGCCGGCGAACACGACGCGCTCGCCGCGGGACTGGTGCTCGCGGACGAGTTCCTGTTTGCGGGCGGGAGTGACCTCGGCGTGGAAGCCGTCGAGCTTCAGCTCGCGCGCGATCGCCTCGGCGGCGGCGGTGCGGTCTCCGGTGACCATGAACACGCGGAAGCCGCGGTGCTGCAGCTCAGCGATGGCAGCGGGCGTGGTGGGTTTGATGCGATCTGAGAGCGCCAGCGTGCCGGCGAAGGCGCCGTCGACGTGCACGCTGACGATCGTCGCCTGCGGCAGCGCCGGCAATGATGCGCCCGGCGCGCGACCGACGACGACCTCGCGCCGACCAACGCGGGCGCGCACGCCGAAACCGGGCGTGGCGGCGAAGTCGGTGACGGGCGGCAGTTCGAGGCTGCGTTGGAATGCGGCGGCGACGATCGCGCGGCCGAGCGGGTGCTCGCTGGGCGACTCGGCGGCGGCCGCGAGTCGGAAGAGCTCCTCGTCCGTGAAGCCCGGTGCGGCGGCGAAGGCGACGAGTTCAGGGCGGCCTTCGGTCAGCGTGCCGGTCTTGTCGATGAGCAAGGTGTTCGCGCTCGCGAGCGCTTCAAGGGCGGCGGCGTTCTTCACCAGCACGCCAGCCTGCGCGCCACGGCCAATGCCGGTGACCAGCGACATCGGCGTGGCGAGACCGAGCGCGCACGGGCACGCGATGATGAGGACCGAGACGGCGTTGATCAGGCCGTAGAGCCAGCCGCGTTCGGGCGCGAGGAGCGTCCAGGCGAGGAACGACGTGGTGGCGATCGCGAGCACGACCGGGAAGAACCACGTGATGATGCGGTCGGCGACGCGGGCGATGGGCGGCTCGCTTTCGATGGCTTCCTCGACGAGCCGGACGATCTGCGCGAGCAGCGTGTCGGCGCCCACATGCTCCGCGCGGTAGATGAAGGAGCCGGTGGTGTTGAGCGTGCCGGCGCTGACTTTGTCGCCGACGGATTTGGCGACGGGCAACGGTTCGCCGGTGAGCATGGACTCGTCGATTTCCGTGGCGCCGGCGGTCAGCACGCCGTCGACCGGCAGGTTCTCGCCCGGGCGGACGCGCAGGACGTCACCCGGTTGAAGCTTCTCGATCGGCACCTCGTGCTCGCTGCCGTCAGCGTCGATGCGATGCGCGATTTTCGGGGCGAGATTCATCAGCGCGCGGATGGCAGCGTCGGTGCGTGCGGTGGCGCGCTGCTCAAGGATCTGGCCGAGGAGGACGATGGTGGTCGTGAACGCCGTCGCCTCGAAGTAGAGCGTGGCTCCGTGCGCAGTGAAAAACTGCGCCGGCAGGTGCGCCCAGAAAAGTGTGACTACGGCGCTGAAGAAATACGCGGCACCGGTGCCGGTCACGGTGAGGAGAAACATGTTCGGATCGCGCGCCCGGATCGCTTTCGCCCAGCGGCGGATGAACGGCCAGCCGCTCCAGAAAAATACCGGCGTCGTGAGGACGAATTGAATCCACGCCGACTGCTGCATCGTGAGCCAGTCGTAGATGTTGTGGGAGAACATCGGCCACATCGCGAGGACGAGGACCGGCAGCGAGAGCGCGGCGGCGACGTAGAATTTCGGCCGCAGGTAACGCTCGTGCGGCAGGCCCATGTGCACGGGCTGGTCGGGTGGCGGGAGCGCGGGAGAGTCGGGTCCGGCGGGGGGGCCGTGATGAGAATGGGAGGACATGTCAGCGGATCAGTTCGAGTTCAGCCGTGCGCGGTGCGGAGGAACCGGAACGCGACGGACCGTAGGCGATGAACAACAGGAACGCCAGCGCGATGGGCACCAGCGCACGCAGCAGCGGCGAGCGCCGCGGATATCCGAGCGAGTAAGGCTCGACGGCGTCGACGTCGCGGGCGGGCGCGACGGATTCGTCGGGTCGCGCGAGACGGCGCCAGGCCGCTCGGCGGCGGCGCTCGAGCAGGTCAGCTTCGAAAAGGGCCGGGCTCATGACGTGTAGGCGCGCGCGGCGCGGCGAAGATCCCAAAGCGCGAGCGCGATCAGGGCGTTGAAGACGTGGCAGCGGCAACGCGGTGCGTTGGCGCAGGTGCAGCGCGGGCAGCCGCAGGCGGCGGTGCGGGAGGCGCGCGGTGGGCGGGAACGGGCGGTGGATTTTGGCATGGGATGAGTCGCTTCATCCCGGAGACGGACCTCGCGCCGGAATCTTACACTCGTGTTCGCCCGTCCGGCTTCCTCTCGAGTAACCTAATAGGTTACCCAGGCTTCCGCATCCACCGCCTCTTTCACTGTGGAATGGAGATCGCGGTAACCTATTAGGTTACTCAAGCCGCGTGGCTCAGGGTGCGCGCAAGAGCGTTGTCTCAATCGGCGCAGTCGCAGTCGAGGCACGCGCCGTCGGCGCAGTCGCCGCAGAAGGCCTCGAGGCGTGCGCGCAGTTCCTTGCGGGCACGGTGGAGCGTGACGCTGGCGTGGTTGGCGGAAATCTTGAGAGCTCGGGCGGCGTCCTGCACGGGCTCGCCGTCGAGATCGACGCGGCGCAGCAACTCGGCTTGGAGCGGCTTCAGCGTGCCCACTACGCCGCCGAGGCAGGTGCAAAGCTGCTTTTCGACGACCGCGGCGGGTGCGACGTCGTCGCCGAGCGCGGTGATGAGCGTGCCGAGGGCTTCGTCGCGGCGGCGCGCGGCGCCGCGTGCGCGATAGTGATCGACGAGCGCATGCCGCAGCAGCTGGTAGAACCACGCCACGGCCTTTTCATCGTCGCGGATCTCGCGGGCGCGCTGCACGGCTTTGGCGAGGCCGTGCTGGAGGATGTCCTCCGCTTCGGCCTCGCTCCCGACGCGCGCAGCGAGGAACGCCTTGAAGGCGCCGCGGTGCGCGTGGAGCGCTTGGGCAAGGGGCGTGGCATCGCGCGGCATGGCGGCTCTTACGCTGTCCGGAGCTCGCGTTCGCGCAACCAGGCGAAAATCACCGGCGTGACGATCAGGATGTGGATGAGCGACGAGATCATGCCGCCGACGACCGGCGCGGCGAGCGGCTGCATGATTTCGACGCCGGTGCGCGTGCTCCAGAAAATCGGCAGGAGCGAGGCGACGGTGGTGGCGACGGTCATGACTTTCGGGCGGAGGCGCAGGCGGGCGCCTTCCTTCACGGCGGCGAGCAGGTCCTCGCGCGTGAGCGCGCGGCCGGTTTCCCGGCGCCGCTTTTCGAGCGCTTCCTCGAGGTAGACGACCATGACGACGCCGGTCTGGATCGCGGTGCCAAAGAGCGCGATGTAGCCGACCCAGACGGCGACGGAGAAATTGAAGCCCATGAACGCCTGCAGCAGCACGCCGCCGGTGAGGGCGAACGGCACGGCGAGAATCACGTGCGCGGCTTCGGCGACGGAGCGGAACGTCACGACGAGCAGCGCGAAGATGATCACGATGACGGCGGGGAAAACGTAGGTCAGTGTCTGGCGCGCGCGGATCTGGTGCTCGTATTGGCCGGAGTATTCGACGGTCATGCCGGGATCGAGCGTCACCTCCTTTTCGATGCGCTCCTTGATCTCGTTGACGAAGCCGCCGAGGTCGCGGTCGCCGACGTTGGCCTGCACGAAGACGCGGAGACGGCCGTTTTCGCTCTGGATTTCGTTCGGACCGACGATGCGTTTCACGTCGGCGACTTGGCGGAGTTGCACCATCGCGCCGGACGGAGTGGGGAAACTGAGTTCGCCGAGCTTGTCGATGTCGGCGCGGTCATCGGAGTCGAGGCGCACTTGGATTGGGCGGCGCTCGCGGCCTTCGAGCGTCGTGGCTACAGTGGCGCCGCCGAGGCCGGCTTCGACGTATTCGTAGACCTGTTTTACGCTGAGTCCGTAGCGCGCGAGGTCGGGGCGGCGGACGGCGATCTCGAGGTAGGGCTTGCCCTGCACGCGCGATGGCGCGACGCCGGTGGCGCCTTGGATGCGGTTGATGACGCGCTCGACCTCGAAGGCTTTGGCCTGGAGCGCGTCGAGGTTGTCGCCGAAGATTTTCACGCCGACCTGCGCGCGAATGCCGGTGCTCGTCATCAGAATGCGGTTCTCGATCGGCTGAAGGAAGCCGGGCACGTAGCCGGGGACGTTCATGAGCTTCGCGGAGAGGTCGGCGATGATGCTCTGCTTCGTCGTGCCGGCGGGCCACTCGGACGGCGGCTTCAGCATGATCGTGGTCTCGATCATCTCGACGGGCGCGGGATCGGTGGCGGTCTCGGCGCGGCCGAGTTTGCCGGCGACGGAGGCGACGGCGGGGTGCTCGCTCATGACCTTGTCCTGCCACGCCATGATGCGCTTCACCTCAGTGAGGGACGTCGCGGGCAGGAGCACGGGCATGAACAACAGCGAGCCTTCCTCGAGCGTGGGCATGAACTCGCTGCCGAAGCCGGAGAGGTGGCGAGAGACTTCAGGCGAGAGGCGCGCGTTGACCGCGCGCGGCAGGCCGAAGGCGACGACGAGGCACACGGCGAGCAGCGCGAACGCGGCGCCGAGCACGCTCTTGCGGTGCGTCAGCGCCCAGTCGAGCACGGGGTCGTAAATTTTCAGCAAGCCGCGCATGAGCCAGTTCTCGTGCTCGGGCTTGAACGGACCGCGGACGAGCAGCGTGCAAAACACCGGCACGGCGGTGATCGCCAGCAGCATGGCGCCGATGAGCGCGAAGCTCTTCGTGTAGGCGAGCGGATGGAAGAGTTTGCCCTCCTGGCCGCTGAGCAGGAACACCGGCACGAACGCCAGGATGATGATCAGCATCGAGAAGAACATCGGCCGGCCGACCTGCGTGGCGGCCTCGAGCGTGAGCTGAAAAACCTCCTTCGCCGTGAGTTCGGGCGGAGGTAGGGCGGGACCGCTGGGCCCGCCGTCGTTCGAGGATCCCTGCGGCGCGCCCAGCGGTCGCGCCCTACCTTTCGCTTCGAGCGCGCGCTCGCAGTGGCGAATGACGTTTTCCGTCATGACGATGCCGGCGTCGACGAGCACGCCGATCGAGATGGCGATGCCGGTCAGCGACATGATGTGCGACGGGATGCCGAAGCGATCCATCAGGATGAACGAGATCAGGATCGAGGCCGGCAGCGGCAGCGTGACGATCAGGATGCTGCGAAAGTGAAACAGGAAGAGGATGTGCGCGAGCGTCACGAGGATGACCTCCTCGACGAGCGCGTGCTTCAGCGTGTCGATCGCGCGCGAGATCAGGTCGCTGCGGTCGTAGAACGGTTGCACGGTGACGCCCTTCGGCAAGCCGGCGGAGAGCGAGGCGAGGCGCTCCTTCACGTCGGAGATGACGCGGTAGGCGTTCTCGCCGTAGCGCATGACGACGATGCCGCCGACGACCTCGCGGCCGTTCACATCGAGCGCGCCGCGGCGGAAATCGCCGCCGAGCCGCACGGTGGCGACATCGCGCAGGAAGAGCGGCGTGCCGTTGCGCGGCTTGAGCGCGATCGTCTCGAGATCGGCGGCGCTCTTCACGAGGCCGACGCCGCGCACGATGTATTCGGCGCCGTTTTCCTCAATGGTTTTGCCGCCGACGTTAAGGTTGGCGGCCGCGACGGCGTCCATGACCTCGCCGAGCATCACGTCGTATTGGCGGAGCTTGAGAGAGGAAACCTCGACCTGCCATTGGCGCACGAAGCCGCCGAGGCTCGCGACCTCTGCGACGCCGGGCACGGCGGTGAGTTGGTAGCGGAGAAACGTGTCCTGCAACGTGCGCAGCGAGCCGAGGTCCTGCGTGCCAGACTCGTCTTTAAGATAGTATTGGTAGATCCAGCCGAGGCCGGTGGCGTCGGGGCCGAGGCGCGCGACGACACCGGAGGGCAGCAGGTCGCCGAGGGAGTTGAGGCGTTCGAGCACGCGCGTGCGCGCGAAATAGGTGTCGATCTTGTCGTCGAAAATGACCGTGAGGAACGAGAAGCCGAACATCGACGTGGCGCGCACGCTCTTCACGCCGGCGAGGCCTTGGAGCGATGTGCTGAGCGGATAAGTGATCTGGTCCTCGACTTCCTGCGGCGAGCGGCCCGGCCAGTCGGCGTAGACGATGACCTGGTTTTCCGAGAGGTCGGGAATCGCGTCGATCGGCACGCGCTGCAGTGCGACGACGCCCCACGCACAGAGCGCAAGGAAGCCCGCGAGGACGATGAAGCGGTTGGCGAGCGACCAGCGGATGATGGCGTTGATCATGGGTGGGAGCGGGCAGGCGCGCGGACGGAAGTTCTTAATGAGCAACCAATCAGTTTGGCGGGCACGGGCATGGCGGTGGGGCGTAGAGCGGCAAAGTTCTTAATGAGCAACTTTGCTCACTCGATCTCCTCGCCGCACTCGAGCATGGCGGAGCCGAAGAAGGGATTGCGGAGTGTCTTGCTCTTCGAGAGCCAGCGGCCGGTGCCGAGGACAGGGGACATCGGACACTGATAGATCGTGAGGTTTTCCTTGTGGTGCAGGTGCTGCGCTTTCACGAGGTCGGCGAGATCGGTGCTGAAGGGCTCGAAGGCGCGGCGCGCGGCGTCGAGGTCGGAGCCGTCGGCTAGTTTCATTTTGGCGAGCGGCGTGCTGGCGGCGCTCGGGAACGCGGCGACGTAGGCCGTGAGCGCGTCGCGGAGGGCGGGGAGTTGTTTTTGGTAACCCGCGAGATTGTCGGACGCGAGGAGGTCGGCGGCGTCGGCCGCGGTGAAGGCGAGCGTCTTCAATGCCGCGTAGCCGGCGGCGTCGGGCTTCGGAGCTTCGACGGAAATTTTCCGGGGCGCGGCGGAGGCGTGGTCGTGTTCGCTGGTGCCGACGGCGGCGTGGGCGAGTTGCGCCTGGCCGTCGAGGATGAGCGCGCCTTCGGTGACGACTTTGTCGCCGTCGCGGAGGCCGGAGAGAACTTCGGCGTCGGTGTCGCCGGTGCGGCCGAGCGCGATTTCCTGCGCAGCGTAGGCGTGGTTGCCGCGATCGACGAAGACCACGGCGCGGCCGCTGTGTTGCAGCACGGCGGTGCGCGGGACGAGGAGAGTGTCGGGCGACTCGGCGAGGACGCCGGCGTAGGCGGTCTGGCGGTGGCGGAGGAGGCGGTCGGGATTATCGAGGACGACGCGGACCTTCGCGGTGCGGGTGGCTTCGTTGAGGTTGGGATCGATGAAGGCGATGGGCGCGGTGAGGATCTTACCCGGGAGCGAGGGGACGGTGACTTCGACTTGCTGGCCGACGCGCAGCCAGGCGAGGTCGGGCTCGGCGGCGTCGAAGACGAACCACATGCGCGAGAAGTCGCCGATTTGGAAAATCTCGTCCTTGGCCTCGACATATTTGCCTTCGTAGGCGCCGCGGGCGACGACGGTGCCGGACATCGGCGCGCGCATTGTGACCATCGCGGTGGCTTGCTTGGTGTTTTCGAGAATGGAGATTTCCTCGTCGGTAAGGCCGAGGCCGAGGAGTTTTTCCTTCGCGGCGGCGCGTTCGGCGGCGGTGAAGGCGATGGCGCCGGCCTTCATGCGCTCGAGGTATTCACGCTGCGCGGTGAGCATGTCGGGCGAGTAAATCGTGGCGAGTTGCGTGCCTTCCTGCACCTCGGCGCCGACGAAGTTCACGAAGAGTTTTTCGACGCGGCCCGGCACGCGCGCGGCGAGGATGCGATGACGCGTGTCGTCGTCGTCGATCGCGCCGGTGACGCGCAGCGTGCGGACGAGCGTGCCGCGGCGCACGGGCGAGGTTTGCACGCCGACGACCGCGGCCTGCGCGGGCGTGAGCGTGACGAGGTTCGGGTCTACAGCGGCGGAGGCGGACGTGGTGGTCGCGCTGGCCGCGACGAGCGCCATGCCGCAGATGGTGCACTTGGCGTCGGCCTTGTCGGACTTGATCCACGGGTGCATCGGGCACTGATACGTGGTGGCGGCCGATGCGGCGGCGTGCTCATGACGGTCGGGTCCGGAAGATCTGCCGCAGCCGGTGAGGCTGAAGCCGGCGAGCAGCGCGAGGGCGATGAAGAGCGAGGAGGCACGGTCGTTCACGTCTCGTGATACGCCGAATATGGTCCCAGCCCTGCCGCAATCTTTGTCGTTTCTCGCGCGGCCGCTGCGTGAGCGATGCCGGCGAAAACCCCGAAGCGCGGCTCCTGAACTGTAACCTAATAGGTTACACTTCGCTGGGGGGCGGGATCAGTTTTTAGCCGCTGCAGTGGCGGAGTTGCCGGGGCGCGGGGTGGCGGCGGTGGGTTTCTTGACCTTGGCGATCGTGATGGTGGCGACGCCGGCGATGATCACGGCCGCGGCAGTGAAGGTGCGCGAGTTGACCGGTTCGTGGAGAATCAACCAGCCGAGGAAAACCGCGACGATCGGGTTCACGTAGGTGTAGGTGTAGACCTTGGCGGGAGTGCTGTGCTTCATCAGCCACACGAATGCCGTGAAGCCCACGAGCGAGCCGACGAGCGTGAGATAGGTCCACGCGCCGACGGCGTGCGGCGTGAACATCGCGGTCGAGAGATGAAACGGTTCGCCGGCGAGCAGACTCGCGAGGAAGAGCCAGCCGCTGCCGGTGACCATTTGAATCGCGGAGGCGGTGAACGGCTCGGCGGGCTCGGAGGCGTAGCGGCCGTAGAGCGAGCCGGCGCTCCAGAGCCAGGTGGCGGCGAGCAGCGCGCCGACGTTGAGAAAATTCAGTCCGCCGGTGCCGTGCGCGATGTCGGGGCCGACGAGCAGCGCGAGACCGGCGAAGCCCAGCGCGAGTCCGATCCAGATCGGCAGCGTGGGGCGCGAGCCGCGTTTTTTTGTCGGGTCGGCGGCGTGGATCGCCCAATCGAGCAGCACGACGGCGAAGGGACCGGCGGAGACGAGCAGCGTGGCGATGCCGGAGGGGACGGTTTGCTCGGCCCAACACACGAGGCCGTTGCCGCCGAGCATGAGGAAGAGGCCGACGATGGCGTTGTCGCGCCACTGCTTCGCGGTGGGGCGGATTTTTTTCGTGAACCACAGAAACCCGTAGAGCAGCGCGCCGGAGACGGCGAAACGCGTCGCTGCCATGAAGAACGGCGGCAGCGTCTCGACCGCAACGCGGATGGCGAGGTAGGTCGAGCCCCACACCAGATAGACGGCGGCGAACGCGGCGATGAGTTGGCCGCGCGGGGCGGGATGCGTGGAGGACATGAAAAGCTGAGAGCTGAGAGTCTGGAGCTGAGAGCTGAAAAGAAATGGGCGCGGACGCGTGGGCGAGCGCGCGGCCTGTTCTAATCGACGACGAAGAGCGTCGCGCCGGTGAAGGTCGTCGAGCGGTGCGGCTCGGCGCCGTCGGCGACTTGGTAGCTCATGCCGGATTTGAGCACGAAGGTGCGGCCGTCCTCGAGTTCGGTGGTGAGTTCGCCGCTCACGCAGAAGAGGATGTGTCCCTTGGAGCACCAGTGGTCCGCGGTATAGCCGGGCGAGTAGGTGAGCATCCGCACGCGGATGGGGCCGAACTGGCGCACGCGCCACTCGGCCCAGCCGGTGAGGCCGGGTTTGCGCTCGGCGGGGACGGTGGACCAGTCGGTGATGCCGAAGGGGAGGTTTTCGATCTGCATGGCGGCGAGCGGTGGAACTGAAGTTGAGAGTTGAGGGATGAGAATTGAGAGAGGGGAGCGACGGTCGGGAGCGCGGAAAGCGTGCGGGGGATTCGCGGCCGTGTTGAGGTCGCCTGCGAGCAGGTTCCTACATGGGGCAGCGCGAGAGGCGCGCTTAGAGCTGTTGCTTCACGAGGTCGCCGAGCGTTTTCAGGGCGGCGTCCATTTCGTCGGACCACGGCTGGCTGCAGCTCATGCGGAGGCAGTTGCGGTAGCGGTCCTTCACGGCGGAGAAGAGCGAGCCGGGGGCGGTGTTGATCTTGTGCTTCAGCGCGTCGCGGCGCAGGCGCAGCGTGTCGACCTTCACCGGGAATTCGACCCAGATGTAGTTGCCGCCTTGCGGGCGGCTGTAGCGCGTGCCGTCGGGGAAGTGACGCTGCATGCCTTGGAGGAACGAGTGCAGGTGCTCGCGATACGCGCGGCGCAGCGAGCGCAGGTGGTGATCGTAGCCGCCGTCGCGCAGGAACTCCGCGATGGTTTTTTGGAGAATGCGCGGCGTGCCCATCGTGTTGATGAACTTCAGGCGGCGGATGCGCTCGAGGTAACGGCCGGGGGCGGTCCAGCCGACGTGGAAGCCGGGTGCGAGCGTCTTGCCGAACGAGGAGCAAAGCATCACGCGGCCGTCGCGGTCCCAGGCCTTCAGCGGCTTCGGGCGGAGGTCGCCGAAATGAGTGTCGCCGTAGATGTCGTCTTCGATGATCGGCAGGTCGTGTTCGGCGAGGAGCTCGTAGATTTTCTGCTTCTTCTCGTCGGGCATGAGCGAGCCGAGCGGGTTGTGGAAATTGGGCATCAGCATCACGACCTTGATGTCGTTCTGTGCGAGCGCTTCCTGGAGCGACTCGATGCACATGCCTTGGCGCGAGCAGGTGGGAATCTCGAGCGCGCGCAGGCCGAGCGCCTGGATGATTTCCAAGAAACCGAAATAGGCGGGCGTCTCGATCGCGACGGTGTCGCCGGGTTTGGTGACGGCGCGGAGGCAGAGGTTGAGCTCATCGGTGCCGCCGGTGGTGATGACCATATCCTCGTGGCTGATGGGCACGCCGGCTTGGAGGTAGCGGCGGGCGATTTCGCGCGTGAGCGGTTCGTAGCCCCAGTTCATGCCCGGGCGGCCGATGAGCGACGGGTCGCGGCGCGCGACGGAGCCGAGCATGCGCGCGAGCTTCTTCGTCGGGAAAAGGGTGTGGTGCGGACACGCGGAGCCGAACGGCACGTAGTCGGCGTTGAGCGCGACTTCCATGACGTCGGCGGTGAGATCGTTCACGCCGACGAAGGACGGCTTGCTCATCGGGCGCGCCATGCGCGGCTCGGGCGCGCTGGTGAGCGCGCGCGGACGGACGTAGTAGCCGGATTGCGGGCGCGCCTCGAGGTAGCCGCGGTTCTCGAGCACCGTGTAGGCTTGGAGCACGGTGGCGATGGAGACGTCGCGCTGGCGCGACATGATGCGGACGGACGGCACGCGATGACCCGGGCGCAGCGTGCCCTGTTCGATGAGGTTTTGGAGCGAGTCGGCGAGCTCAGCGTAGAGGGGCCGAGCGGCGGCTTTCGCGGGCGAAAGCGGCTTGGGGGTGACGACGGTCTGGATCATGGCGTGGAAAGCAAAAGTGCGCCGTCACTGTAGCGGAGAACGTGTCGGCACAGTAGCGGCAGCGCGGTGCCATTGATACCAGCACAGTTATGCCAGACAAGCACTGTGACCATGACAGATTCTCAGAGGTTCGTTGAAAATCATTCAACGATGCGGCGCGCGCTCAGAGCGAGAGCGAGGAAATGCCGGCGGCCAGGCGCGCGCCAAATGCATGCGGGCCTCCGCGGAAAAGCAGGAGGTGGCCGTTCGGCTAACGACGGGAGATCTGGCCGTCGCAGGGCGCGCTTACGGCCGCGCCGTCCAGATGGCGGGGCGCCGCTGTGGGCGTCAGAACGAGCCCTTGAGCGCGAGCGAGACGAAGGTGCCGGCGTCGCCGTCGAGGCGGTAGTTCTTGTCGAAGTAGTCGAACTTCCGGTCGGTGACCGCGCCGACGTCGGCGCTGAGCGTCACGCGCTCGCCGAGCGAGTAGTCGAGGCCGAGGCCGACGCGCACTTCGCGGAAATCGACGTAGGTGTTCGCGATCCGCGCGAGACCGGCTGAGGGCGAGCCGACGTTGCGCGAGACGCGGAAGCTGCCGCCGGCGAAGCCGGCGCTGGCGCGGAGCGAGAGGTTTTCGGTCGCCTGCCACGTGAAGCCGCTGCGCGGGAAGCCGACGCTGAAGAGCCACTGCGGAGCGAATTGCCAGCGGACGCCGGCGATGGGCAGCACGGGGTTGTCGGAGAATGGATTGGCATTCACGCCGAAGCTCCAGATCAGCGCGCGGCTCTGCGCGTAGTTCACGAGCAGGAGGGCGGGGACGTTGAAGCTCTTGCCGAGCTGTTCCTCGAAATCGCCGTAGAAGCCGGGGCGCAGGTAGACGGCCGCGCTCCAGTGGGCGTCGAAGCGGCGTTGCGCGCCGAGGTTGAGGGAGAATTCGGCGAGGCTCGCGGGCAGCGGCAGGGCGGTAACGCCGTCCTGATCGAGGTCGAACTGCTGCACGGCCACGCCGTAGATGAGTTGCGTGCTCTCGTCCCACGCGTGGCGGCCGGAGACGCTGACGCCGTAGCTCTTCACCGCGAGCGAGCCGAGCGTCTGCGGACCGCGGGCGAGATCTTCGCGCGACGAGTAGGAGCTGTTGAACTCGGCGGAGGCGAGCAGGTCGGGGCGCATCGTGGCCGAAGGCTGCGCAAAACTGGAAACGGCGGAGGCGAGCGCGGCGAGGCAGAGCGGGGCGATCTTCATGGCACGGACGAGTGCCGAGGTGTCGACGGGTCGCAAATAATAAAACGCGGGCTGGAAACGACGCGGCGGCGTTCCACTCAGCCGACGATTTCGCCGCGCAGGTAGAGCGCGGCGCGGCCGGCGAGTCGCACGCGATCGCCGGCGAGGGTGCAGAGGAGTTCACCGCCGCGCGCGGAAACCTGGCGGGCGCGGAGGGGATTTTTGCCGAGGCGCGCGACCCAGTAGGGCGTGAGGGTGCAGTGCGCGGAGCCGGTCACGGGATCCTCGGGCACGCCGGCGCCGGGGGCGAAGAAACGCGACGCGCAGTCGCAACCTTCGCCGGGCGCGGTGGCGATGACGCGCGCGTCACCGAGCTGGGCGAGGCGGAGGAAGTCGGGCCGCAGCGCAAGCACCTCGGCCTGCGTCGCGTAGACGGCGAGGTAGTAGGCGTGCGTGGGGACCTTGAGCAGCTCGCGCGGCGCGATGTTGAGGCTGGCGAGGATTTCGGCCGGCGGCGTGGCGAGGGGCGCCGCGGGGCGCGAGGGAAAATCCAGCTCGAGTTCTCCGCTGGGCAGGCGCGTGACGTGGAGGGGGCCGCTGCGCGAGTCGAACGTGATGCGCGTGCCGGCTTGGCCGAGTTCGTGGAAGATGACGAACGCGCTCGCGAGGGTGGCGTGGCCGCAGAGATCGACTTCGACGGCGGGCGTGAACCAGCGCAGGTGGAAGCGGTCGGGCCCGGTGCGGACGAAGAAGGCGGTTTCGGCGAGGCCGTTTTCGAAGGCGATGAGGCGCATCCGCTCGTCGGGCAGCCAGGCGTCGAGCGGGACGACGCCGGCGGGGTTGCCGGTGAAGATCTTGTCGGTGAAGGCGTCGACCCAGAAGAGGCGCATGGATTGGGGTTCTCGAATTTCCGATGGCGTGACGAGCGGGTTCGCGCTGTGCGGGGCGTCGATCAGCCGAACTGGACAGGCTTGCGACGGCGGTCAGGCGTAGCGCGTGAGCGAATCGCCGGTGAGGCGGCAGATTTGCCACTCCTTCATGCGGCGGGCGCCGAGCGATTCGTAGAAGTCGATCGCGGGCTGGTTCCAGTCGAGCACGCTCCACTCCATGCGGCCGCAGCCGCGGGCGTTGGCGAGTTTGGCGAGGTGCAGGAGCAGGGCTTTGCCGATGCCACGGCCGCGGAATTCGGGGTGCACGAAGAGGTCTTCGAGGTAGAGGCCGGGGCGCGCGAGGAAGGTGGAGTAGTTGAAAAAGTAGAGCGCGAAGCCGGCGTTCGCGCCATCGGCCTCGGCCAGCACACAGTGGGCGACAGGGGCGGAGCCGTCGGCGGGGAAGAGCGTGCGCGCGAGTTGCTCCTCGGTGGCGACGCATTCGCCGGTGAGCTTTTCGTAGCCGGCGAGGGCGCGGATGCAGGCGAGGATCGTCGGGGTGTCTTCCCGGGTGGCGGCGCGAATCGTGCAAGACATGGCGCGGAGATGAACCCGGGAGCGCCGGGTTGGCGATATTTTTGGCCCGAGGTGGCGAGGAGGGGATTGGCTGGACAAGGGGAGGCGCGAAGTCTGTTTTCGACCCCACCCGCGGATGGTCACCCGCACTTTACGCCTGCTATTCATACTACTCACGGTCTCAGCCGTGTTGGGGGGGCGGGTGTTGGGGCAGGGCGAGCGGTCCAAGGTGGTGTTGCAGCTGCCGTATTCGCACCAATTTCAGTTCGCGGGCTATTATGCGGCGCAGGTGAAGGGCTATTTTGCGGAGGAGGGGCTCGACGTGGAGTTGCGGGAAGGCGGCTACAGCCGGCGGCCCTACACGGAACTGACCGCGGGTCGGGCGGAATACGGCATCGGCTCCGCGACCTATTTGCTGGACCGGCTGAACGGTGCGCCGCTGGTGCTCGTCTCGACGGTCTATCAACACTCGCTCCTGGCCCTGATGGTGCGCGCCGAGTCCGACATCCGCGCCCCGGAGGATCTGCGGGGCAAACGGCTGGCGGCTGGCTCGAGCGGGCGCTATCCGGAACTCGCGGCGATGTTTGCGGCGGAGGGGCTGCCGCCGAACGCTTACGTGCGCGTGGAAGACAAGTGGGACGTCGACGAGATCGTCACGGGAGAGGCGGACGCCCAAACGGTTTTCATCACCGATTTGCCGTTCGATTTGCAGAAACGCGGGATCGCGGTGCGGTTGATCCGGCCGGCGGACTACGGCGTGGATTTTTACGGCGACGCGCTGTTCACGACCGAGACCGAGCTGGCGCGGCACCCGGAGCGTGTCGCGGCGATGCGGCGCGCGGTGCTCCGCGGGTGGCAATACGCCCTCGATCACGCGGAGGAGATGATCGACTACATCATCGCCACGTATCCGAACCGGCCCGCCAAAGTCACGCGGGAGCGGCTCGAATACGAGGCCCGCCAGACGGCGCGCCAGATCAACGCGGATTTGTTGGAGCTGGGGCACATCAACCCGGATCGCTGGCGGCGCACGGCGGACACGTTCGTGCAGCTCGGGATGGCGAAGGACACGAATCGCCTGAAGGGATTCATCGCCCCGATGGCGCTGTCGGAGTCGCCGAAGCTGCCGCGTTGGGTCGTGTGGAGCGGTGTCGCCGTGCTGGCGCTCGCGTTGCTGGCATTGCTGGCCAACTGGCGCCTGCAACGCCTCGTGGAACGGCGCACGTCGGAGCTGCGCGAGTCGGAGCGGCGGCAGCACGAGATCTTCGATTTCGCGCCGAACCCCATCGTCGTCGAGGACGTGCGGCCGGTGGCGGAGCGGCTGGAAACGCTGCGGCGGCTCGGCGTGATCGATCTGCGGGCGCATTTGGCGCGGCATCCGGAGCTCATCGACGAGTTGTTGGACAAGAAGCGGATCGTCACGGCCAACCGCATCGCGTTGCTTGCCGCCGGTTTTTCGAGCCGGGAGGAGATGGAGCGGCGGTTCCGCGACATCATGACGCCGCAGGCGATGGCCGCGGTGCCGCAGGAGCTGCTCGCGATTTGGGAAAAGCGCGACGCGCTCACGATGGAGAAGGTCTACCGCTCGCAGGGGCGCGACGTCCACATGCTCGTGAACTGGTCGGTCAACCGCGACGCGACGGGCGAGCCGGACTACTCGCGCGTGCGGCTGGTGTTCACCGACATCACGGAGATGAAGCGGGCGCAGCGCGCGCTGCACGAGAGCGAGGAGCGTTACCGCAGCCTGTTCGAGACGACGCCGAATCCGATGTATATTTTCGACATCGAGACGCTGCGCATCGTGATGGTGAACGAGGCGGCGGTGGCGCGCTACGGTTACAGCCGCACGGAATTCGAGGCGATGACGGTGCTCGATTTGCGTCCGTCGGACGAGGCGGCCCGGCTGCGCCGTTCGATGGATCAATTTCGCGACATCAAACCCGCGCCGCCGGCCGGCGCGCATGCGGCGGGCCTCTGGCGGCACCGTTGCAAGGATGGCACGATCCTGATCGTCGAGGTGTTCACGCACAGCCTCGTCTTCAACGGCCGCGCCTGCGTGCTGTCGCTGCCCTTCGACATCACCGCGAAACTGGCGACGGAACGCGCGTTGCGGGACAGCGAGGCGCGTTATCGCGAGCTGTTCGAGAACGCCGTCGGCGGTGTCTACCGCTCGACGCCCGAGGGCCGCTTCATTTCGGTGAACCCGGCGATGGCGCGCCTCTACGGGTTCGAGACGCCGGCGGAGATGCTCGCCTGGAACGAGCGCGAGCACGCCGGCGTGTCCTACGCCCACCAGGAGGAGCACCGGCGTTTCGTCGAGTTGATCGAGCGCCACGGCAAGGTGGAGAATTTCGAATCACGCATCATCGACCGCCACGGCAACACGCTGTGGGTCTCGGAGACCTCGCGCGCGGTGCGCGACACGGATGGGCGCCTGCTTTACTACGAGGGTTTCGTGACGGACATCACCGCGCGCCGGCGGCTGGAGCACGAGATGATGCGCTCGTCGAAGCTCGAGGCGGTGGGCATCCTCGCCGGCGGCATCGCGCACGATTTCAACAACATCCTCACCGTGGTGCTCGGCAACGTCACGCTCGCCGAGATGGACACGGCGAGCGACAGCTCCGTGCGCCGCATGCTGCACGATGCGAAACGCGCCACGCTGCGCGCGCGCGATCTCACGCAGCAGCTGCTGACGTTTGCCAAGGGCGGCGATCCGGTGCGCGCGGCGATCGCGTTGCCGGAACTGTTGCGCGAGTCCGCGGAGTTCGCGATGCACGGCTCGAAGTCGCGTTGCGAGTTCGACCTCGCCCCGGAGCTTTGGCCGGCCAACGCCGACAAGGGGCAGCTCGGGCAGGTCGTGCAAAACCTCGTGATCAACGCGGTGCAAGCGATGCCGCAAGGCGGGCTCGTGACGATCCGCGCGGGCAATTGCTCGCTCGCGAGCGGCGCGGTCGGCGGTCTGCCGGCGGGCGACTACGTGAAACTCTCGGTCAGCGACACGGGCACGGGCATCGCTCCGGAGCATTTGGGGAAGATCTTCGACCCGTATTTCACGACGAAGCAGCAGGGCAGCGGCCTCGGCCTCGCGATGGTCTACTCCATTGCGCGCAAGCACCAGGGACACATCGAGGTCGAGTCGCGGTTGGGGCACGGGACGACGTTCCATCTCTGGTTGCCGGCTGCGGATCATGCGGAGATCCCGACGGCGCCCGAGTCGGTGCCGAGTGGCGCGGTGAAGGCGCGGGTGCTGTTCATGGACGACGAGGAGCCGATCCGCGAGATGGCCCAGATGTTCCTCTCACGGCTCGGCAGCGAAGTGGTCGGAACGGCCGATGGCGCCGCGGCAGTGGAAGCTTATCGGAAGGCGATGGCGAGCGGACGGCCGTTCGACATCGTGATCATGGACCTCACGGTGCCCGGTGGCATGGGTGGACGCGAAGCGATGGAGCAGTTGCGCAAACTCGATCCCAACGTGTGCGCCATCGTGTCGAGCGGGTATTCGCGCGATCCGGTGCTCGGCAGCTACCGGCAGCATGGATTTTCCGGCATCCTGCCCAAACCCTACGGTCTCGACCAGTTGCGCAAGGCGGTCGCCGATGTCTTGGGTCGATCCGGGTCCGGGTCGCCGTTTTAGAAATTTTTGCCGGAGCAAACCGGCCGGGCGACTGTCAGCGGTGGGACCATGAAGACCACGATTCAAACCCGTTCCCGTGTGCTGGCTGTTATCCTGAGTGCGCGCTTGCTCCTCGCTGCGACGCTGCTCGCCACAGTGGCGTTCACTTCGGGTTGCGTGGCGGTCGTCGCCGCGGGCGCGGCAGGCGGCGCGGTGGCGTGGGTGCGCGGCGCGGTGGTGACGAGCCTCGATGGAGATTTGGACCGCGTCTATCGCGCGTCGCAGCAGGCGGTCGCGGACCTGCAATTTGCCCGGATTTCCGAGCGCAAGAGCGGCGTCGATGCGGAGATCAAGTCCCGCACCGCGCTCGACAAGAAGGTGCTCATCACGCTCGAGCAGGCCGGCAACACCACGAAGGTCACCATCCGAGTCGACCTGCTCGGCGACCAGCAGCTGTCGCTGTCGGTGCTGGATCGCATCAAGGCGCACCTCTGAGACGGTCGCCCGGGCCGCGCGGGCGGATCAATCGGACGCGGGTGGGATTTCTGCGAGGTTGCAATGGCCGGAGATGCCCGCGATAAGCGCGGCTCCGATTCATGCTCCGCAAGCTCATCTCGAAGATCAAAGACACGTTCAAGGCCGGTGGTAAATCCGCCGAGTCCAAGCCCGCGCACGGCTCCCGTTCGCATCCTGCGAAACCGGCCGCCAAGGGCGGACACCGTCACGAGCGAGCCGAGCGCGGGTCGCCGGGCGGCCACGGACATGGAGGGCATGGCCACGGCACGCACAGCCACGGCGGCGGCAAGTCGCACGGCCGCGGCCACGATCGGCCGGAGCGCGCCGGGCGCGCCGAACATGCGGATCGCCGCGCGCCCGCGCCCGCACCGCGGGCCCCGCGGCACGACGAGCCGGCGAAGCCGTTGCCCGAGGTGCCGAAGATGGAGAGCGCGTTCTCGGCGCTCGGCTTGAACGATCGCCTCGCCTACGCGGTGCAGCAGATGGGTTACGAGAACCCGACGCCGATCCAGGCGCAGGCCATCCCGCAGGTGCTCGCCGGCAAGGATGTCATCGGCTCGGCGCAGACGGGCACGGGCAAGACGGCGGCCTTCGCGTTGCCCATTCTCCACCAGCTCGAGCGCCGCGGCGCGCTGCGCTGCCTGATCCTCGAACCGACGCGCGAACTCGCGGTGCAGGTCGAGGAAGCCTTCAAGAATTTCTCCAAGTTCACCGACCTCCGCGTCACCGTCGTCTACGGCGGCGTGGGTTACGGCAAGCAGCGCGAGGATCTCGCGCGCGGCATCGACGTCCTCGCGGCCACGCCCGGCCGCCTGCTCGACTACATGGAGCAGGGCGAAATCCGCCTCGATAACGTCGACATCCTCGTGCTCGACGAGGTCGACCGCATGCTCGACATGGGCTTCCTGCCCGACGTGAAGCGCATCGTCGCGAAGGTGCCGAAGGATCGCCAGACGCTGTTCTTTACGGCCACGTTGCCGCCCGAGATCGAGCAACTCGCCGCGTGGGCGCTGCGCGATCCGTTCAAGATTTCCGTCAGCCGCGAGCGCTCGACCGCCGAGACGATCACGCACGCGTTTTACCCCGTGGTGCAGGCGCAAAAGTTCGAGCTGCTCGCGCACCTGCTGGAGCAGACGCAGTATCACTCGGTGATCATCTTCTCGCGCACGAAGAGCGGCGCGGACTACGTTGCGAACCGCCTCAAGCATGCCGGCCACACGTGCGCGGTGATGCATGCCGATCGTTCGCAGCAGGAGCGCATGGACGCGTTGAAGGGCTTCAAGTCCGGCAAATACGAGGTGCTCGTCGCGACGGACCTCGTCGCTCGCGGCCTCGACATCGCGGACGTGTCGCACGTGATCAATTTCGACGTCCCGGAGAATCCCGAGGACTACGTCCACCGCATCGGCCGCACCGGTCGCGCGCAGAAGACCGGCGACGCGTTCACGCTCGTGACCGAGGAAACCTGGCGCGACGCGCGCAGCATCGAGCGTTTCATCGGCCAGAGCATCGAGTGGAAGAAGGTCGAGGGCTTCAACTACACCTACTCGGGCATCTTCGACGGCGGCGGCATGCCGCAGGTGGCGCCCGAGAAGCCGAAGAGCCGCCTCACGCGCGGCGGCCGTCGCTGAGCCGCGACGGCGAAATTTCTCCCGCGCGGCATTAGCGCGTCTGCGCGAGGCGCTAGAGCAATCGCGCGGGCGCGCGACGCAGATTGCCGTTGCACGCGGCGCGCGGTGCGCTTCGTTCGACCGTTTCCATGAAGCTCGACATTCCGTCCGGCGATTTTGCCGGCTACATCTTCGATTGCGACGGCACGCTCGTCGACACGATGCCGCTGCACTACCGCGCGTGGAGCGCGGCGATGCAACGCCACGGACTGAAGGGGGAGCTGAGCGAGGATTTGTTCTACTCGCTCGGCGGCGTGCCGACGCGGCGCGTGGCGGAGCTCATGGGCCAGCACTACGGGCTCAAGCTCGATCCCGACCAGGTGTTCCACGAGAAGGAGGACATCTTCATTTCGATGCAGGGTGAGATGAAGGTCATCCAGCCGGTCGTAGATTTCGCGCGCGCGGTGGCGAAGCGAAAGCCCGTGGCGGTCGCCTCGGGCGGGCCGAAACCGATCGTGCGGCGCACGCTCGAAGTGACCGGGTTGTCGGAGTTGTTTCCGATTCTGGTGACGCCGGAGGATGTGCTGCACGGCAAGCCCGCGCCGGACATGTTCCTGCTCGCGGCGGCGAAAATGGGCGTCGCGCCCGAGGCGTGCCTCGTGTTCGAGGACGCCGATCCCGGCTTCCGCGCGGCGGAGGCCGCGGGGATGAAGTGGGTCGCGGTGCCGAGCCGGCCGGTGAAGCAGTAATCAGTCGGCCGCGAGGCGGCGCAACACCACGGTGTCGCCCACGTGCAGGCCGGAGACCGCGGCGGCGTTGCCGCGATTGATGGCGAGCGTGAACCAGCCGTCGGCTTCGGGGAAAGCGAACCACTCGTCGCGTTTCACGGGCGCGGGCGTCGTGGCGTAGAAGACGCGGATGACGCGCGAGCCGACGACGACGGCAAAGCGAGTGCGCGGCTTGATGCCGAGCTGCGCGAGGTCGGCGGGTTGGAAATTGATCACGAGATCGCCCGAGCCGGGGAGGATCTCGAGAACGCGTCCGGCGGCGGCGCGGTCGGGCGCGAAGGTCACTTGCGACGGGCCGACGTTCGCGGGCTGGGTGGCGTCGAAGTTGGGCTCGGGGCGGCGGCCTTCCTCGACCCAGCGGACGAGGGCGGAGAGCGCGGCGAGTTTTTCGTTGGAGTTGATGTTGGCGTGGCCGTGGCGCCCGACGGTCCAGAGCACGGGAGCGAAGGTGGCTTTCGCGGCGGCGGTGACGTAGCCGCGTGAGCTGGAGAGTTCGGAGTGGTTGGCGAGCAGGATGAGCGGACGGCGCGGTTGGAGCGAGAGGCCGACGGTGGGCGGCGGCTCCTGGAGTTGGAATTCGGGGCTGACGGCGACGGCGCCGGCGTAGTCGTCGGGCGACGACTCGGCGATGCGCGTGACGATGGCGCCGCCCATCGCTTCGCCGAGGAGGTAGACGCGTTGCGGCGGGCCGTGCACGGCGGCGACTTGGCGGCGGAGCGAGTCGAGGTCGTCGATGGCGTCCTTGAGGATGACGCCGTTGCGGCGGAAGCTGGTGGTGGCGACGAGCCAGCCTTGGTCGAGCAGCGCGCGGACGGGCGGGCGCGCCTCCTGGAGGTTGGCGTGGAGCGGTTGCTCGTCGGTGCGGTAGGCGTGGGCGAGGAGGAGCACGCGGCCGTTCCAGCGCACGGGTTTGGCGACGGTGTAGAGTGCGCCCGAGGAGAGCGTGCCGGTCTCGAGGACGACGTCCGCCGCGCGCAGGTGGGCGAATACGAGGGAAAGGAAAACTACAAGACGGAGGGCGGACACGGGTTTAGGTTTGAAGCGGGCGGCGCGGCGCGGTGGTTTTCCGGGCATGACTTACGCGGACCTGGCGAACAAGGGCATTCTCACGCAGCCGGTGTATGAGCCGGGCAAGCCGATCGATCAGGTGGCGCGCGAACTCGGGCTCGATCCGGCGACGATCGTGAAGCTGGCGTCGAACGAGAATCCGTTCGGGCCGTCGCCGAGGGCGGTCGTGGCGGGCGAGAAGGCGTTGCGCGAGGCGCATCTTTATCCGGATGGCGGCTATTACCTGCTGCGCGAGCGGCTGGCGAAGCACTGGGGGTTCGGGATGGATCAGTTCATCGTCGGCGACGGCTCGAACGAAATCATCGAGCTGCTCGGGCACGCGTTTCTGGCGCCGGGCGTGGAGTGCGTGATGCCGCAGGCGTCGTTCATCGTCTACAAGCTCGTGACGCTGATGTTCGGCGCGACGCCGGTGGAAGTGCCGCTGGCGGCGGGGCTGCGGCAGGATTTGACGGCGTTGCGCGCGGCGGTGACGCCGCGGACGCGGTTCGTTTTTCTCGCGAGCCCCGCGAATCCTGTGGGCGCGACGAACACAACGGAGGAGATTTTCGCTCTCGTGCGGTCGTTGCCGGAGCACGTGATCTTCGTCTTCGACGAGGCGTATGCGGAGTTTTTGGACAACCCGCCGGATCTCCGCGTGCTGATGGCCGAGGGGCGCAAGGTGATCGGTTTGCGGACGTTTTCGAAGATCTACGGGCTGGCGGCGCTGCGCGTGGGCTACGCGTATGCGGCGAAGGAGCTGATCGCGGTCGTGCAGCGCGCGCGGCAGCCGTTCAACGTGAACGCGATCGCGTCGGCGATGGCGATCGCGGCGCTCGGTGATGAGGAGTTCGTGGCGATGGTGCGCCGGGAGAATCGCGCGGGACTCGAGCAGCTCGGCACGGGTTTCACGAGGATCGGGCTCGAGTTCGTGCCTGGGCACGGAAATTTCCTGCTCGTGAAGGTGGGCGACGGCGTGGCGGTGTTCGATGCGTTGCAGCGGCGCGGACTCATCACGCGGCCGGTGAAAGGCTATGGCTTGCCGGAGTGGCTGCGCATCAGCGTCGGCACGCGCGAGCAAAACGCGCGGTTGCTCCGCGAATTGGCGAGCGTGCTGGGCCGCGCTTAAGGCGTGGGGGCCGGCGATTGGGTGATCTCGCGGCCCACGTGTTGCCGGAGCTGGGCGAGGAGGGCGGGTTGCTCCGGGTGGAGGAGGTTGAGATCGCTGCCGAGACGGCGGTAGACGAACGAGAGGATCTCGTGCGAGGGGCGGCGCATCGCGAGGAATTGCCGGAGGTGGGCGGGAAGGGTGTCGAGCTGGCCTTGATCGGCTTCGAGGCGGACGAGGATGCCGAGCGCGGATTGGTTGAGTGGATCCAACTTGACCGCGCGGGTGAGGGCGAGGCGCGCGGCTTCGGGGCGGCCGAGCGCGAGCAGACGGTTGGCGACGGCGGAGAGGTTTTCGGCGCGGAGATTGGGTTGGGCGAGGAGGTGCTCGAGTTGGAGCTGGGCGTCGTCTTCGCGGTTCAGGCCGAAGAGCGCTACGGTGCGAAGGCCGTCGAAGGCCGGTCCGTAGCGAAGGCCGGCGGAAGGGTTATTTTGGAGATAGCGGTCAAGCTCGACCACGCCCTCGGCGTGGCGGCCGGCGGAGATGCAGGCTTCCGCGTAGAGGAGGGCGGGGGCGTCGGGATTCCATTTTTGTCGCGCGAAGGTTTGCTGGATGCGGCGGGCGAGGGCGGGATTGGCGGTGTTGGCGGCAAAGTCTCCGAGGGCGAGCAGCGCATTGGTGTCGGAGGCGAAGAGCTCCATGAATCGCTCGGTTTCGCGGGCAAGTTCGTCGGTGCGATGTTCGGCGTGGAGCTGGCGCAGGAGCTGGAGACGTGGCGCGGGCGACAATGGGTCGTTGGCGAGGCTGAGCGTGGCGGTGCGGGCGAGTTCGGACGCGCGTCCTTTTTGGGAGTGAATTTGCGCCACTAGTTCCAGTGCGGGTCCGCGGCCCGGGCTATCGTTCAGCAAGGGGGCGAGGCGAGTGAGGGCAAGGTCGGCGAAGCCGCGTTCGAAGTCAGCGCGAGCGAGCAGCAACGTGCCCTCGGCGGACTGATCCAAGTGATGGCTTCGGAGAATGTTCTCGGTGGCGTCGAAATTGCCGCGGTGGAAGGCGACCGCGGCGGCGTGGATCGCACCCTGTTCGCGCACGGCCGGAGATGCGTGGGTCACCAGCTTCTCCGCGGCGGTCTGGAGTTCGGAATCGAATTGAAACTCGAGCAGAAAACTCAACGCCGTGCGCAGGTAGCTGGCATCGGAGGCGAAGCGCGGCAGATCCCGCAGGAGGAGGTCGCGCGCGAGGTCAGGACGTTTGGCGCCAACATAGAGGCGGGCAAGCGCGAGGCGTCCGCTAAGATTGGCCGGCGATTTTGCCAGGCCAGACCGATACAAGCGCAGGGCGGCGATGGGGTCGCCCTTTTTCAACGCGTCGGCGGCTTCGCGGACGTAGTGGTTGCCCATGGCGACCGAAACGTTGTGCCAGCGCGTTGGCAGGAGCGTGTCGACCCAAGCCACCTCCTCGATGCCGCGCAGGAATTTGAAATATCCCGTGGCGACACCTGTCGCGCTGAGCCACGTCGCGACAACGAGGACCATCACAGCTGCGGCGATTCTGCCCCAACGCGGCTCTACCGGATCCGAGCCGTCGGAGTTTTCGTTGTCGGAGCCACTGAGGAAATACGCCCAGAATCCGCGCACACGGCATCAATAGAAATCCGTGTGAGACGGCCCAAGCTTTTTCGCCGGCGAGCCCCGGATAAGGGCATGTGAAAATGTCGGAAATAAACCTTGCTCACGAAATTTCTTTGCATCTTCCTGATGAGACGTAGCTCGCTGACCTAGACACACCTTATACCAGATGAAAACCCACGGACGTTTGTTTGCCCTCCTCGCTTTGAGTGCGAGTGCTCTTACCGCCGCTCCCTTTGTTGCGCTCGGTGACAATGCTGAATTGTTCCTCACCGGATCGGTTGTCGCGAATTTCGACGACAACATTTACCTGCGCAACGGCAGCGCGGGTCGCCCGGAGGTGAACGACACGATCCTGACGTTTACGCCGGGCGTAGACTTGGTGTTCGGAAAGAACGCCGCGACGACCGGAAATTTTTACTTCCGCGAGGACATCGTTCGCTACTCGGACAACGACCAGCAGAACGCCGAGCTTGCCAGCGTCGGATTCAATTCACTCTACAGTAACGGCAAGTCGAAGCTCGATTTTGGCGCTTCCTACTTGGAGTCTGCTCAGAACGACACGTCCGCCCCTGGCGACATCGTGTCTCGCAAGGCGACTTCGGTTCGTGCGCTGTCGGAATTCGGCGTCTCGGAAAAGACCTCGGTAGGCGCTGGCGTGCGCTGGGATAAGATCGATTACGATGCGATTCCGGGCTACCGCGACAGCCGTGCGTGGACCGTGCCGCTGGATGCCTACTTTGAATATTCGCCGAAACTCCAGTGGAGCACTGGCTATCGTTACCGCGCCACCGACCTCAGCGGCGCGGCGATCGACAGCAAGGATCATTTCTTTAATATCGGTGCGCGTGGTGAATTTACGCCTAAGCTGACCGGCCAGCTCCGCGTGGGTTATAGCCTTCGCAAACTCGATCGCGGTGGCGATGACTCCGATTTTGGCGTCGATTCGAGTTTTAACTACGCGTTCTCGCCCAAGACGACCTACACGTTGGGGCTGACTAACGATTTCGGAACGTCCGCACTCGGCGAGTCGACTAAGGTCTTCTCGGCCAATGTGGGAGCCAACAACCGAATCGATGAGCAATGGAGCTGGAATGCCAATCTCGTCTACCGCGCCACGGATTATCCTGCGCACTCCGACGATTTCTGGCAAGGTGGCCTTGGCGTTTCCTACGTCTACAACAGCAACGTGAACTTCACGGCCTCCTACACGCATCGCAACAATAGCTCGAACGCGTCGGCCTTCGAATTTTCAAACAACGTTTTCAGCATCGGGGCCAGTCTCCGTTACTGAGAAATTGAAACGGGATTTATCTGGACGGAAGAAGGTCGTTTTCGATCTTCTTCCGTTTTCATTTTCTTCATGAGACGTCTTTTTCTCAGCTTAGGGCTTACATGCCTGATTGGTTGCGCTGTCTCGGTCGCGGACGAACGGCCAGCGGCGAAATCTGTCAGCACAGCGGTCGACTACATTCTTCAGCCTCTCGATCTTCTCCGCATCGTTGTTTTTCAGGAACCCGACCTCGAGCGTCAGGTTCGCATCAGTCAGGAGTATGCAGTCAATCTTCCGCTTGTCGGATCGATCGACCTGAAGGGGAAATCTGTTCGCCAAGCGGAAGAGTTGATTCGTGCGCGCTACGACGCCGACTTCCTCAAAAATCCGCAAATCACTATCACGGTTTTGGAGTATACGCCTCGCACCGTGCAGGTGCTTGGTGCGGTTAACCAGCCCGGTGCCATCGCTTTCACGCCCGAGCAACAGATGACAATCATGGAGGCAATTGCTCGCGCCGGAGGGCAGGCACGCATCGCCGATATCCGGCGCGTCCGCCTCACGCGCCAAATGGCCGAGGGCAAAACCGAAATTTATACCATCAATCTCGATGACCTTATGAAGGGAACCTCCACCGAAAAGTGGCCGCTGCTGAAGGGCGATGTCATTTTCGTTCCGGAGCGTATCCTCTGAGCACAATGGAACCTGCAAACAAATTTGACAAAGGCTCTGGCTCCGGCGCCTACCCCTACACTTACTACGGCAACAACTACGGGGCTGGCTATGGTGGCTACAATTCCGCTGGTGGAGAAACCACGGTCCAACGCGGCTTTCAGGACTACATGCTCATTCTGCGCGAGCGCGTATGGTATATCGTGGTGGTCTTCCTTTTGGTGTTCAGCTCGGTAGCGGTTTACACGTTCACCCGCACTCGCACCTATCTTTCGACCGCTAGCGTCCAGGTCCTTCGCAACGACCCCATCGTCATGCAGGTGCAGAGTGTAGTGAATAACGAGATTCGCTCTGCAGAAGACCTGAACACCCAGGTGAAGGTTCTTGAAAGCTTGGCCATCGTCCAAGCGGTTTCGGACCGTCTCGCGGGTGAAGATCTGCGTCAGTTTCTCGCGCCTTTTCAAAAGTCAGGCGGCGACGAGCCGATCTCTGCTGCCGCCATTCTTTTCCGCGATCGCAAAGTCGTTCCCATTCGTCTCAGCCTGATCGTTCAGGTCCAATACGAGCACCCGGACCGTTTCATCGCCGCCAAAGTCGCGAACCTGTTCCTCGACGAGTTCATCGCGCATAACTCGCGCCTCCGCATCGAAGAGTCCATGAAGGCGGTGGACGAGCTGAAGATCCGTGCTGATCAGCAGCGCAAGAAGGTCGAAGAACTCGCTCTCTCCCTGCAGGGCTATCGCGAAAAAAACAACCTGGTCTCCCTCGACCAACGCAAGGACATCGTCACGGAGAAACTCAAGGCGCTCAACGCCTACGTTACTCAGACCGACGCCCGGCGCAAAGACGCGGAAGTGCGCTGGAAACAGGTCCAGGAGCGGCGTCAGCCGCTCTCCGGATTGCTCGATCTCCCCTTCATCTCCAGTCAGCCGCTCATCGCCCAACTCGTCCAGCAAGTCGCGGCCCAGAAGATCGTGATGGCCCAGCTGCGCGAACGCTATCGTGACAAGCACCCGAAGATGATCGAGGCGATGAACTCCCTTAATCAGATCGAAACGGAGCTGAATCGCGCGCTCACCACCGCCGTCGCCATGACGGAAGCCGATTATCAGACGGCGGTCCGTAGCGACGAGCAGGCCCGGGCTTCGCTCACCAAGCAGGAATCCGAATCCCTCGACCTCGACCGCGCCGCCGTCGAATACTCCAACCTCGAACGCGATTTGCGCATCAGCGAACAGCTTCTCGCCACCACGCTCGCGCGCATGAAGGAGACCTCGATGAGCAGCACGATCGAGACTCAGAACGCCCGCATCGTCGATCGCGCCGCTCCGGCCCTTAGATACTACAAGCCCAACATCCCGCTCAATCTCGCGCTTGGCTTCCTTGGCGGCCTCGCTCTCGGCACTGCGTTTGCCTTCTTCGTCGCCTACATCGACGACCGCGTGAAGTCCTCCTTCGACATCGAAGGCGTGATCGGCCTCCCGCTCATCGGCATCATTCCCGAGATCAAGCGCATGGAGCAGCCCGACAAGGCCCAGATTGTCATCAACAATCAGGACAAGCAGGTCGCCGAAGCCTTCCTCGCCCTCCACTCCAGCCTGCGCCTCAAGGACGAGAGCAAGAATGCGCAGTGCATCCTCACGACCTCCACGATCCCCGGCGAAGGCAAATCCTTCGTTTCGACCAATCTCGCCCTCACCTTCGCGGCCCACGGCGAGCGGGTTTGCATCGTCGACTGCGACCTCCGGAAGCCGAACGTTCACAAGTCATTCCGCATCGAGAATCTCAAGGGTGTCATCGACGTCTGCGCCGGCACGGCCACGATCGACGACGTCGCGGTGAAGAACCTGCACCCGAACCTCGACATCATCCCCGCCGGCGGTCGTGCGAAAAACCCGACGCAGATACTCAACAGCAAGGGCTTCGAGGTCATGATCGCCGAGCTGCGCAAGCGCTATGATCGTGTCTTCTTCGACACCCCGCCGCTCGCCGCAGTCAGCGATTCGCTGATCATTCTCCCCTTGGTCGACGGCTCCGTGTTCACGATCTACTTCAATCGCGTGCGCCGCAAGGCCGCGCAGTTCGCGGCCCGTCGTCTGCTCGAAGTGAACGTCCCGTGTTTCGGCGCCGTGCTCAACGGCCTGAATCTCACGGTCTCGGGCTACTACTACGCGCAATACTACGATAAGTCCTACAAGGACTACTACACCACGATGGCGAAGCGCGAAAAGGGCGAAGCCGCCCCGCGTTAATGCGCCGCGCGCCGCTTCCCCGCGGCGCGCCGCAGCCGATCGTTGATCGCTTCTCCCAAAGCACCGGCCCGCGCCGGTGCTTTTTCGCAGATGATCCCGGCGAAGCCACCCGCGTCGGCCGCGCGCAGCACCGCATAGAGCGTCCGCGCCGCGTCGTCCGCTGCGCCCCGGCGCGTGAGGGCGAACACATTTCCGCCCGCCGCTACGCTTGCCGGGCGGCGCCAGTAGATCACGGCCGTTCGCGCATCCTTCGCTAGCGGCGCACTCGCCACCAAGGTGAGCGGCGTGTGCGGGCTGTAGTGCTGGTCGAGCAGCCCGGGCGCGAGCGTCCGCTCGCGCGCCTTCCTTCCCACCTGTGCCTTGACGCCCGCGCGGGCGAGCGCCGCGCGCAGCGCAGCGGCCGAAATTGTCCCGGGACGCAGCACGACCAGTCGCGCTGGATCGCTCGCGTCCACGATCGTCGATTCCACACCCACCGCGCACGCGCCGCCTTCGAGCACGTGCGGGATGCGGCCATCCAAGCCGTCGAGCACGTGCGCCGCCGTCGTCGGACTCACGTAGCCGAAAGGATTCGCGCTCGGCGCAGCCAGCGGCACGCGCGAGAGCGTCAGGAGCTTGCGCGCCACCGGATGCGCCGGTGCGCGCACTGCGACAGTGTCTTGGCCGGACGTCACGATCGCCGGCACACAAGCACGCTTCGGCAGCACCAAGGTCAGCGGTCCCGGCCAAAAGGCCTCCGCCAGCGCCCGGGCCGCGACGTTGAATTCCGCCAGGCGTTCCGCCGCGCGCCGGTCCATCACGTGCACGATCAACGGATCGTCCGCCGGCCGGCGCTTGGCGGTGAAAATCCGCCGGCACGCGCGCGGATCGAGCGCGTTCGCCGCCAATCCGTAAACCGTTTCGGTCGGCATCGCGACGAGCTCACCGCGCCGCAGTGCCGCAGCGAGGCGACGGAGCGCAGCGGGAGTAGGCGCGTGCACGCGAGTCTTCATCGGGAAAAACAAAAAGCCGGAGCGTTTGCTCCGGCTCAATGCGAAAGGAGGACGAGCTCCGGCTTACTGCATCACCAGCATCTGGCGCGCGCGCTTGATTTTGCGCGTCACCTCACGCTGCTGCTTGGCCGACATGCCGGTATACTTGCGGGGGAGAATCTTGCCCGTGTCAGTGATGTAGCGGGACATCAGCTGCGGTTGGGTCATCGGAATCTCTTCCGGCTTGAGGCTCTGTTGCTTCTGTTCGGTGCTCATGGAGATTGGAAAAGGGGACGAGATGTTGCTTCCGGTCCCCCCGCTGTCAACGGGCATTTTTTAGCTTTGCGGGGCGGCGCTCGCATGCCTTCCCTGCCCGAGGATTAGTCCCCGTAGCTCAACTGGATAGAGCAGCGGTTTCCTAAACCGCGCATCCCGGTTCAAGTCCGGGCGGGGGCGCCAACCCGGGTCTCACATCCCACTGCGGAACGTCTTGTGATCCACCACGCCGCTGGCGCGCACGCCGCGCAAGGCGGCGCCGTAAGCGCCGAGCACACGCAGCGCGTAACGCAGCCGCGCGCGGATCGTCGCATCTTCCTTCGCAATTTCGGCCGCGCCGTCGGGCGTGTTCAAGTTGCCCTCCACATGCTGCACGATCACGTGCTCGGGGATCCAGGTGAGCCGGTTGTTTTTCGTGCCGCTCATCCGCAGCTCCGACACCGGATAACTGCCGCCGCGCCCGGCCGACACCGTCACGATGAGTCCGGGCTTATGACCGATTTCATCGGCCGAGCAGTTCATCAGAAAATTCTTCACGCCGGGCGTCGCCATGCCATTCCACTCGGGAGTCACGACGATGAGCGCGTCCGCCGCCTTCAGCTCGCGCGAAATCGGATCCCACAACTCGTCCGGCGCGCCGCCAGTCGCCTCGTCCCACAGCGGCAGTGGATTCCCGCTGAGGCTGTAGAGAAAAACCTCCGCGCCCGCGACCTCCTGCGGCAGCACGGCCGCGGCATATTTCGCGACCTTCAACGACTGTGCTTCCACGCGATGGCTGCCGCTCAACACGAAGAATTTCATGCGGCGGACGATGCCCAGCCGGGGCTTGCTTGCAAGCGGCCTTCGCCCAACCTCTCGGGCGTGCCCAACTCGTTCGGCAAACTCTTCACCATCTCGACCTGGGGCGAAAGCCACGGCCCGTCGGTCGGCGTCGTGATCGATGGCTGCCCGCCGCGCTTGCCGCTCACCGAGGCCGACGTCCAAGCCGATCTCGACCGCCGCCGTCCGGGCCAGAGCGACATCACCACGCCGCGCAAGGAAGAGGATAAAATCGAGTTTCTCTCCGGTCTGTTCGAGGGCGTCACCACCGGACAGCCGCTCGCGATGCTCGTCCGCAACGCCGACGCCCGCTCGTCCGCCTACGACGAGATGAAGACGAAATTCCGTCCCTCGCACGCCGACTTCACTTATCAAACCAAGTTCGGCCTCCGCGACCATCGCGGCGGCGGCCGCTCTTCCGCGCGAGAGACGATCGGTCGCGTCGCCGCCGGCGCCGTGGCGCGCAAGATCCTCGCTCTCGCCGGCAAGGTCGAGATTCGCGCCTACGTCACGCACATCCACCACATCGCTGCGCCGTCGCTCGACCATTTTCCGACGCTCGCTGAGATTGAGGCCAACGCCGTCCGCTGCCCGCACGGTCCCACGGCCGAGAAGATGATCGCGACGATCAAGCAGGCGCGATCCGAGGGTGACTCTGTCGGCGGCATCATCGAGTGCCGCGTGCGCGGCGTGCCCGCCGGGCTCGGCGAACCCGTCTTCGATCGCCTCGAAGCCGATCTCGCCAAGGCGATGCTTTCGCTTCCCGCCACGAAGGGCTTCGAGATCGGCAGCGGCTTCACCGGCACCCTCCTGAAAGGCTCGCAGCACAACGACGCGTTCGTCGCCAAGCGCGGCAAAATCCGCACCGCCACCAACAAGTCCGGCGGTGTGCAGGGCGGCATCAGCAACGGCGAAGAACTCGTCTTCCGCGTCGCCTTCAAGCCCACCGCGACGATCATGCAATCGCAGCAGACTGTCGACGTCTATGGCGCTCCGACCGAGCTGCAGGGCCGCGGTCGCCACGACCCGTGCGTCGTGCCGCGCGCCGTCGTCATCGTCGAAGCCATGACCGCGCTCGTGCTCGTCGACCACTGGATGCGGCACGCGGCGCAAAACCAGACCTTCAAGTTCTGACTTGTCGGGCCCGTGCGCCCGCATTCGTTCCGACCGCGATGAGTTCCTCCGCCGCCATCTACTTCATCCTCGGCACGCCCGGCTCGGGCCGCCGGAGCATCATTCTCGATCTCGTCGAAAACGGCCTCGCGCCCGACGAACCCGCGCTCGTCCTGCTCGAGCAAAACGAGACCGCCGATCCTGCCGACGCGAAGCTCGCGGCGCGCGCCAACGTCGAGGTGCGCCGCTGGTCGTGGGACGGCAAGGAGCTGCCCGATCAAACCCTGCCGGAGCGCGGCGCCGTGTTCTTCTTCGCCGAGTCGCGCGGCGACCCGATCACGCAACTCGAGATGCTCAAGCCCTGGCTCGATCGCCACCACGTGGAGCTCGCGCGCGTTTTCACCGTCGTCGATTGCCAGCTCGCGGAAAAGCAGCCGCCGCTCGTCGCTTGGTTCGACGCCTGCATCTTTTTTTCCGACGTCGTCTTCCTTACCAAGCGCGAGGGCGTCGCGAACAAGTGGCTGAGCGCGTTCATCCGCCGCTACGAAGATCTGTTCTATCCGGCGCACTTCATTCAGGTGAAAAAGGGCGGCCTGCCCAATCCCGCCATCGTGCTCGACCCGACGCCGCGACGCGTCGCGCAATACTTCGAGGAAATCGAAGATCTCTCCGGCATCGAAATCGAAACGGACGATGACGAGGAGGATGCCGAGGTGGACGAGGACGCGCCGAAGCCCGAGCCGTATTTCGAGCGCAACCGCAGCGGCCGCCGCGTCAAGGAGCTGCCCGACATCCGCAACTACCTCTGAAGGCAGGGCGGGATCGCCGGGCCCGGCGCGATTGGGTTTACGCCAGTTTTCTCCGCCCGCGCCGCGCTCACTTCACCCGCGCCGCGAAATACTCGAGCCGCACGCGCGGCGCCGCCACCGCGAGCACCGCCTCCGTCGCGCTGCGCTGGCTCGCCAGCGTCGGCACCTCCACGAGCACGCAACGCTTCACGCGCCGCGCCGCGCCGAGCGGGGAATTCGCGTGCGCGAAAGCCAGCGCGGATTCCAGCGGTGAGAAACTCGGATTGTAGGCCGCGTTGCCCGCGTAACGTCCCGTGAAAACCGTGCCGTCCGCGAACTGCAGCGCCACGCCGGCGAATTGCCCCGCCGCATCGGTCGGGTAGGGCGCGTAACTGCGCCGCGCCGCGTCCAGCGCCGACGCCACCACCGCGTCTCGCGTTGCGCGTCCCGCCAGCGCGAGCGTCGGAGCCGAGAGCGTCGGGTCCATCAAGCCGCCCTTGATGCCGAGATCGGTCGGGCCGAATGAGCGCGGCAGCAATTTCGCGAGCGGTGTGGCGTCGAAACCGCGCCGCGTGTCCGCCGGCAGCAACACCGCCAGCTTCACCGCCGTGCTGAGTTCGTTGAGAAACTGGCGACAGTAGCCGCACGGCGCCGCCGTCACCGCGAGCAGCGACAGCCCGCGCTCACCGTGCAGCCACGCGTTGTTCGTCGCGCACTGCTCGGCGTGGACCGTGAAACTCAGTGCCACTCCCTCGAATTCGTAGTTCGCGCCGAGATACAACGTCGGACTCGCCCCGCGCTCCGCCGGCAAACCCGCCGCCACCGCGCCGACGCGGAAATGCGAGACCGGCACCACCGCGTAGTGTTGCGCCAGCGGGAGCAGCCGCATCATCGCCGCGCTCAGATCGCCGCCCACGCTCGCGCACAAGCGATCCACCAGCGCCGGCGCGACCACGCCGCGCGTCTCCCACAGCGCATCGAGTTCGGCGCGCAGCGCCGCGGGAAAACTCGCAATCGCCTTCTGCCACGAGGCGGGACGGGAAACGCGTTGGCTCATGGCCACAGTCAACTCCCGCGCGCAGCGGCGGTCAACGCCCGTGGCGCCGACGGCGAGCGCCGCCCCCACGATTTCCTTGCCCGAATTTCGGCCGCGGACTTGCGCGGGCGGTCGCTACGCTTAAAGCATGATCCAACTCGAACATCCCGTGCCGACCAACTCCGCCACGCACGCCTTGCCGAACTTCCGCACCATGTATCGCGCGGTCCGTCGGCGCGACCCGGCCTACGAGGGCGTGTTCTTCACCGGCGTGAAAACCACGGGCATTTTCTGTCGCCCGACGTGCCGCGCAAAATTTCCCAAGGAGCAAAACGTCGAATTTTTTCCGTCCGTGAACGAAGCGCTTCACGGCGGCTACCGTCCCTGCCGCCTCTGCAAGCCCATGGACGCCACGCGCCCGGTGCCCGCGCTCGTCGAGCGCCTGCGCCGCGCCGTCGAGTCCGCGAAAGACGGCCGCGTGACCGACAAGGATCTCGTCGCGCTCAAAATCGAACCCTCAACCGCACGCCGGCAGTTCAAGGCCTACTACGGCATGACCTTCCACGCCTACCAGCGCGCCCGCCGCATGGGCCTCGCGCTGCACGGCCTGAAATCCGGTCAACCCGTCGTCGAGGCGCAGCTCGCCACGGGCTACGAATCCACCAGCGGCTTCCGTGACGCCTTCGCGCGGCTCTTCGGTCAGCCACCGCGCGACGCTGCGACGAAGCACTGCCTGCTTGGCCGTCGCATCGAGACGCCGCTCGGCACGATGGTCGCGCTCGCGGACGACGCTGGCCTGCGCCTGCTCGAGTTTGTCGATCGCCGCGGCCTCGAGCGCGAGATCGAGCACCTCCGCCGCCGGTTGAAATGCGTCATCGTCCCCGGCGACCATCCGACGCTCGATGCCACCGCCGCGCAGATCGCGCAGTATTTCGCCGGCGAGTCGCTGACGTTCGATCTGCCGCTTGCGCCGGTTGGCTCGGAGTTTCAGCAAAAAGTCTGGGCCGAGCTCCGCCGCATTCCGCCCGGCCGCACGCGCAGCTATCTGGAGATGGCGCAACGCGTGGGCGTGCCGAAAGCCGCCCGCGCCATCGGCCGCGCCAACGGCTCGAACAACATGGCGCTCGTCATCCCATGCCACCGCGTGATCAACGCCGATGGCTCGCTCTGCGGCTACGCCGGCGGTCTGTGGCGCAAGCAGCGCCTGCTTGAGCACGAGCGCAGGCACGGCGGCTGAATCGCGCCGGGCCTGGTGGGCGTAACAGTCCTGTTACGGTCCGTTACTTTTCGTGCGGGACATCTACGCAACAGTGCGCATGCCGCCGCGCGCTCCGGTTGCGCGCGGTGGGAAACCCCTCCGTGATGACAACTTCTTGCGCCCCTTCCGCGCGCTCGCGCTCGCTCGGCCTGACTCTGGCCTTCGTGTCGTGGCTCGGCCTCTACGCGCCGCGCGCCCGCGCCGAAAACTCGCTCACCTACAAATACGAGGACTATAGCGAGGCGAACGATCGCATGGCCGTCACAACGCAGAGCGCGCTGCTTGAGCAGGATCTCGGGCGCGACATACGGCTTAAAGTCCAGGGCGTCACCGACGCTATCGTCGGCGCCACACCGAACGGCCAGCCTGCGCCCGCCGGCAGCGATCAGGTCGTGCTCACGCACATGAACGAGAGACGCCACGAGTGGTCGCTCGATCTCTCGCGCCAGATAGCCCGCTGGAACCTCGCCGGCAGCTACGCCAACAGCCGCGAGAGCGACTACCGCTCGCAGGGCTGGTCGCTGAACGTGCGCGGCGACTTCAACGAGAAGAACACCACGCTCCTCCTCGGGCTCGGCGGCACGAGTGACGACGTGAAAGTCTTCTTTCAGACACCGTGGGCGCGCAAACGCTCGCTGGATTTCGCCGCCGGCGTGACGCAGCTCCTCGACGCGAATACCTCGGTCGCGTTCAACCTCTCGTTCAGTCGCGCGAGCGGCTACCTGGCCGATCAATACAAGCTCGTCCAGAAGTCGATCGAGGTCGGCCCGGGCATTTTTTTGCCATTCACGTTCGGTGAAAACCGTCCTGACGAACGCACCAAGTGGATCGCGCTCGCCTCGGTCAACCGGGCGTTGCCGGCGGCCGACGCCGCCATCGAGGCGGGCTATCGCTTCTACCACGACACGTTCGGCACCGACAGCCACACGATCGAGTTCTCGTGGCTGCAAAAACTCGGCGCGCACCTCGTGCTCATTCCGCACGTGCGCCTCTACACGCAGACCGCGGCGGATTTTTATTTCTACCGGCTCGACGCCACGAGCATCACGCCCACCAGCGGCGCGCCGCGGCCGGGCGGCCCGTTCTATTCGTCGGATTATCGTCTCTCCGACCTGCGCACGACGACGCTCGCGCTCAAGGCCGTCGTGACGCTGACCAGCCGCTGGCAATTCGACGCCGAGTTCGCGCGCTACGACATGCGCGGACGCGACAGCGTCACGCCCGCCAGCGCTTATCCGCGCGCGAACGTCGTGACGCTCGGCGCCAAGTTCTCCTGGTAACCGTCGCCCTGCGTTGCGCCCGATGAACGCCACCGCCATCCCGCCGACCGCGCGCGCTGCCGCCGCTGCGGACGGAGCCGCGTTGCGTTTGCTCGCATTCTCGGCGCTCGGCACGACCTGCGAGGTGCAATACGCCGCTCCCGCCGGCGCCGCGCAGGCGGCCGCCTTCGAGCGCGCGGTGGTCGGGTGGGTGACCGCATTCGAGGCGAAGTATTCGCGCTTCCGTCCGCTGAGTCTCGTCAGCCGCATCAACGCCGCGGCCGGCCGCGCCTGGGTCGATATCGACGCCGACATGGAGCAGATGCTCGCGCTCGGCGACGCGCTCCACGCCACCACCGGCGGCGTGCTCGATCCGACGTCGCTCCCGCTGCTGCGACTTTGGAATTGGAAAGCCGAGCACCCGACGATCCCGAGCGACACGCAAATTGCGGCCGCGCTCCGGCTCGTCGGTTGGAACAAGGTGCAGCGCGCGCCGGGCAAAATCTATCTGCCTGAGCCCGGCATGGCGCTCGATTTCGGCGGCTTCGGCAAGGAATACGCGGTCGATATCGTCGCGCATCTCGCGCGCCAGCACGGCATCGGCGCGGCGCTGGTGGATTTCGGACGCGACGTCTGTGCGCTCGGCACGCCGCCCGGCCGCATCGCGTGGCACCTCGGCCTCGAGGATCCACGGCGGCCCGGCGCGACTTGGGGCAGCATCGCCGTGCGCGACGGACGCGGCGTCGCATCGTCGGGCGACTACGTGCGCTGTTTCCATCTCAACGGCCGGCGCTACGGCCACATCGTCGATCCGCGCACCGGCTGGCCGGTCGCCAACGGTTGCCTCCAAGTCAGCGTCGTTGCCGGCACCTGCCTCCAGGCCGGCGTGCTCTCGACCGCCGCCTTCGTGCTCGGGCCCGAGCGCGGCCTCGAGCTGATCGCGCGGTGCCCTCGCGCCGAGGGCGTGCTCGTCACCGAGACGGCGCGCCACCACACCCGCGGTTTCCATGCCTATGTCGCCTCGTGATTGTTTTCGCGTTCCCGTTCGCGCGCTCGTGTTCGTGTTGGCGTTGTCGGCACTCTCCGCGTTGCCAGCGCGCATCACCGTCGGAGCGGCGTTTCCGGCGCTCAGCGACCCCGAGCTTTCTCTCGAGGGAAAACTCCCGCCGTTGGCCGGACAGGTGACGCTGGTCGACTTCTGGGCGTCGTGGTGCGAGCCGTGCCGCGCGTCCTTCCCCGCCTACGCGCGTCTGCACGCCGATTACGCCACGCGCGGACTTGTGATCGTCGGCGTGAGCGTCGACCGGCAGCGCGCGGCCTACGACGCGTTCCTGAAGCGTCTCCAACCGCCCTTCGCCACCGTGCGAGACGCCCGGCATCGACTCGCTTCCGCCGTCGAGGTGCCGGCGATGCCGACCTGCTTTCTGATCGGCCGCGACGGTCGCGTGCGGTTCGTCGGCGCGGGCTTCCACGGCGCCGATACCACCGACGAACTCCGGCGGGCGGTCGAAGCCGCGCTGGCCGAAAAATGAACTTTCCCATGAGAACGAAACGATTCCCCCGCGGCGCGCTCGTGCTGCCCCTTGCCGCCGCGGCACTCGCCGTCTCCGGTTGCTCGTCCGCCGAGTTGGCGCGCGTGAAACCCTACGAGCGCGAGGCGCTCGCGCACTACACGATGCGCTCCGACCGCGATCCGCTCGCCACGGCGATGAACGAGCACGTCTACTTCTCGCGCGAGGCCGCCACGGGCGGACGCGGCGTAAAGGGCAGCGGTTGCGGCTGCAACTGACGCGCCTCCGCGCTTCCGGCGCGCGGGGGCGCAGCAAGCGTCATCGACAGGCCGCCACGCGCCGCGGAGAAGCATTTCCCGCTCTACCCGAGTGCGCACGACGAACTAGCCGGCGTCATGGCCGGCGCGGCCGAGCGCGGCAGTCCCGCGTTGGCGTTTCGCGCGGAATTCTACCGCTGCCTCGATGCGCGGTGTAGGAATTCCGTCGCGCGCACGCGGCCTGCCGATCACGCGCTCGCCGACCACCGGCAGACGACGCTCGCGCTCGACGCGAGCATCGCGCGGAGGCACCCGCAGCTCGGGGGTGGAGGTTTACCGGACGCGCTTCGCGACTCCCGGCGTCGGCGATGCCGAGGCGTCGGTCGGCTTGCTCGCGAAAAGATAGAAGATCACGCCCCAGCTCTTCGGCGCGGTGCGCTGGAACCGACAGACGTTCGACGACGTGCCGGACGATGTCACACGCCATTCGGTGGCCTGGGGCTCCGACCAGTGGTGCTTCGATCTGGCTGCCGGCTACCGCTCCACCCCGCACACGAAGCTGAAGCTCGAGCGCGATCTCGAACACGGTCGCCAGGGATGGGCAGCAGCGCCCCGACGCCCGCCGCGCAATCGATGCGGCGGTTTTGAGTCGACCTGTAGCGTCCCACCTCGGGCTCTCACCGCGCGAACCGCCATCGAGTCGCAGCGCGCGACTGCGCCGTAACAAGCCTGTTACGGCTAGCCGCTTTCCCGGGCGCTGGATTTGACGACGGTGTCTGCGGCTCGGCCAAGCGCCGCGTCGCGTTTTCACCGTCAACCGTCGTTCGCATGAAAATCCCCGCCTTCCTCCTGCGCCGCATCCACTGGCTCAATTTTCCGAGTGCGTTCCTGATGCTGCTGCTCCAGCGGACGCCAGTCGCCACGCTCGTCGCCGCCGCGGACGAGATCGTCGCGGCCGCGCCGCTCGGCACGGTCCTCAAATCCGCGCTCGCCGTCACCGCGGCGCTCGGTGCGGTCAACAGCGTCGTCGGGGCCACGCCGCTCGTGCCGTCGAGCGGCACCGCCAGCGGCGTCACGGTCACGACCGGCACGACTGTTTCGGTTTTCTACACGGTCAATGGCACGCAGACCCCGCCACAATCGTGGAGCGTCTCCGGCCAGTTTCCTCCCGGCCTCAGTTTCTCGGGACTGACGAGTGCGGGAGCGGTGAACACCAGCTCGCTGCACTTGTCGGGCACTCCGACGGCCGCCGGCATCTACAACGTCACGATCACGGCCTTTGAATTCACCAACCAAGCCGGCATCTCCTCTCCTCCCTACGACTACACCGTCACCGTGACCGGCGGCAGCACATCGACCGCGCCGAGCATCACCACGCAACCATCCGGCCAGCCGAACATGCCGGCAGGCAGTTCGATCATCCTCTCGGTCCGCGCCACCGGTGTCCCGGCTCCGACCTATCAATGGAGGAAGGACGGCAACAACATCGCGGGCGCGACCAATCAGGATCTCGCCGTCAACAATGTCACGGCGAACGATGCCGGCAGCTACACCGTCGTGGTGACGAACTCCGCTGGTTCCGTCACCAGCGATCCGGCCATACTGACCGTGGCCGTCGCCGCCAGCGCGCCCGCGATCACCACCCAACCCACAGACCGGTCGGTAGCCGTCGGCGGTTCGGTTACCTTCACCTCCGCCGCGAGCGGCAACCCCGCGCCGACGTTCCAGTGGCGCAAGGATGGCAACAATATCGCTGGCGCGACGAACGCGACGTTCACGATCGCAAGCGCGACCGCGGGCGACGCGGGCAGCTACACGGTGGTGGCGACGAACTCCGCCGGCTCCGCCACGAGTAACAGCGCAACGCTGACCGTTACCACGACCGACGTCGCGCCCGAGATCACTTCCAGCCCGAGCGGGCAGATCGCCGCGCTCGGCAGCGCAGTGACGTTTACCGTCGCCGCCACCGGCCGTCCGGCACCGACGTTCCAGTGGCGCAAGGACGGCAACAATATCGCCGGCGCGACGAACGCGACGTTCACGATCACGAGCGTCACGTTGAACGATGTCGGCCACTACTCGGCCACGGCGACGAACTCGCTCGGCACCGTCATCAGCGGCTCGGCCACGCTCACGGTCAGCACGACGGCGTCGCGCCACCTCAACGACGTCACGGTCACCACCGGCCACGGCACGACGTTGAGCGCGGGCAGCGTGACAGGCACCGTGAAGTGGCAGGTTTCCACCAATGGCGGCACGACGTGGGCGGACCTGACCGACGGCGGCAACTACAGCGGCGCCACGACCGCAACCCTCGCGATCGCGAACGTCGGCTCGACGCTGAACGGCGCGCGGTATCGCTTCGTCGTGTCGAACAACGGCGTCATCTCGACCAGCAACGGCGCCACGCTCACGGTCGCGACGGTCTTCTTCCCGTTTCCGACCGGCATCGGCATCGACGGCGCGGGCAATCTCTACGTGGCCGACGCGAACGCCGACACGGTGCAGAAAATCAACTCGTCCAACCAGGTCAGCCTGCTCGCCGGCACCAACGGCGCCGCCGGCGCGACGGATGGCGCGGGCGCCGCGGCGCGCTTCAATCAACCCAACGGCGTGGTCGTTCTTGCCAATGGCAGTCTCGTCGTCGCCGACACCGCCAACGCCACGCTCCGCGCGATTGACGCGGCCGGCACCGTGACGACGCTCGCCGGTTCCAGCGCCACGCGCGGCGGTGCGGACGGTATGGGCACGACGGCCACGTTCTCCGCGCCGGTCGGACTCGCGCGCGACAGTGGCGGCGCGCTGTTCGTCGCCGACTCGATGAATCACGCGATCCGCAAGGTCACCTCCGCGGGTGCGGTCACGACCGTCGCCGGCAGCGCGGGCGCCCAAGGTTCGACCGACGGGGCGGCGACGGCCGCGCGCTTCAATCTGCCCAACGGCATTGCCGTCGATGCGAACGGCGTCGTCTACGTTGCCGACACGACGAACAACACTATCCGCCGCATCGGCGCCGACGGCACGGTCGGCACGCTCGCCGGACTCGTCGGCGTCAGCGGCTTCGACAACGGCACCGGCATCGCCGCGCTCTTCAATCGCCCGATGGCGCTCGTCGCCGACGGCGCGGGCAATCTGTTCGTCGCCGACACGGGCAACTCCACGATCCGCAAGGTCACCGCCGCGGGCGTGGTGACGACCTTCGCCGGAGTGGCCGGTATCGCGGGCATCGCCGACGGCAGCGGCGCCGATGCGCTCTTCAACCAGCCGCAGGCGCTCGCGATCGACGCGGCCGGCAATCTCTACGTCGCCGACACCGGCAACGCGGCGATCCGCAAGATCACGCCCGCCGGCGTCGTCACCACGCTCGCTCTCTCCGCCGCGCCGGCGCCGGCGCCGACACCCACACCCACGCCCACGCCGACACCCACGCCTACACCTACGCCGAATCCATCCATGGGCGGCGGTGGTGGTGGCGGCGGCGGCGCACCGAGCCTCTGGCTGCCGCTCAGCGCGACGTTGCTCCTCGCATTGCGCCGGCGAAAGCGGGCGGGGCGCGCGCTGCGCTGACTCGCCAGCGTCGTCACTTCTACGCGCACGGCACGCTCCACGTGTTCGGTAACACCGAGTGGGAAATTCACGCGCCCAAACACCAGCGCCGACTCCAGCGGCGAGAAGTCCGGGTAGTGAGTCGCATTGCCTGCATAGCCTCCTGCTAAAGTCGTGCCGCCCGCGAACGGCAGCACCACGCCTGAAAACTGCCCCGCCTCATCGGTTGGGTAGGACGTGTAGCTGCGCCATGCGGTTGAGCCAGCGAAGGACGGTCTCATCACGGCAAGGATATCGTAGCACTCCGCATCGAGCCCTCCACCGCGCGCTGCTAATTCAAGGGCTATTGCGGCCCGCCCGCGCCTACCCGCGCACGCGCAGCTACGTGGAGATGGCGCAGCGCGTCGGCGTGCCGAAAGCCGCGCGCGCCATCGGCCACGCCAACGGCTCGAACAACGTGGCGCTCGTCATTCCATGCCATCGCGTGATCAACGCCGATGGCTTGCTCTGCGACTACGCCGGCGGCCTGTGGCGCAAGCAGCGCCTGCTCGAGCACGAGCGCAAATACCTGCGCTGAACAAGTTCAGTCGCTCTGGCTTGTCCCTGCCGGCGTGAGCCGCGGTCGCCGCACTTCAGCGAGCCTCACCGTTTGCGCGCTTGCCAAGAGCGGCGCGTTGGGGGCAGTCATGCGGCGATGCGAATCCTCGTGCTGGAAGACGAGCAACAACTCGCGCGCCACATCGTCAGCGCGCTGACGCGCCACGGACACGTGGCGGCGGCCGAACACGACGGCAACGCCGGCGTGCGGCGCGCGCTCGCCGATCGCCCGGACCTGATCGTGCTCGATCTGAATCTTCCCGGACTCGACGGCTTCGGCGTGCTGGCACAGACGCGCGAGAGAGGTTGCGTGGCGCGGGTGCTAATGCTCACCGCGCGCGGCGAGGTGGAGCATCGCGTGGCCGGCCTGCGCGCGGGCGCCGACGACTATCTGGCGAAACCGTTCGCGATGGACGAACTGCTGGCGCGCATCGAGGCGCTCGGTCGCCGCGGCACGGCGCCGACCGCGGAGGATCTTCTGGCCGTCGAGGACCTGCGGGTCGACGCTCACCGCCGCACCGTCACGCGGAACGGCGTGCCGATCGAGCTTTCGTCGCGCGAGTTCGATCTGTTGCTCGTGCTCATGCAGGAGCCCGGGCGAGTCTTTTCCCGCGGCGAGATCTGCGAGCGCGTCTGGCATCGCGAACACGATTACCACACGCGCACGGTGGAAATTTTCATCGGCCGCCTGCGCAAAAAAATCGATGGCACCGGCCCGGCGCTCATCCACACCGTGCGCTCGGTGGGCTACACCTTGCGCGCGTCCAACTTCCGATGAGGCCGGAGAACACCGCGCCGCCGTTCCCGGCGAACACGCCGAATCGTCTTCGTTGGCGCCTGCAACTGACGCTCATGGCCGTCGTGTCGGTCGTGACCGTGGTGGTGCTTTGGTTTGCGCAACGGCGCATGGAGGACGCGGTGGAGCAGGGGGTGATGCGGGAGTTCCAGCATCGTTTCGACGCCTTGCGCGACGTGCAGGAGACGCGGCGGGCGGCGCTCGTCGAGCGGTGTCGTGGCTTGGTGGAGCGATTACGCGCCTCGTCGGAACGTGACTTGCGGCGCCGGCTTTACGCCCATGGCGTCGAGGTGCTTGGCGATGTGATCGAGCGCGAGGAAGGCACCCATGCGACGGCTGGCGCGGAGAAGGAGTTCCACGTCGAGTTCGTGCGTTTTCTCGATCCGAGCGGGCGCCTGATCGAGCCTCCTGCGGGCGCGCCGGTCGGTCGGTTGACTCCGAGCGAGCAGGAGCAACTGACGTTGCGCGGATTTTCCGGCGTCGATCCGCAACTCGGCTATCTGCTCCGCGAGCGCGCGGACGTCGACGGGCCGGTTTTCGACGTGATCGCGTTGCCGGTGATGGATGCGCGCGACGGCAGTGTCGTGGCAGTGCTGGCGCTCGGATTCGAGCCGGCGACGCAGGTGGTGGTCCCGAGCGGGTCGGACGGCGAGACGCTCACCGGACTGTGGACGCAGGGCCGCGTGTTTCAACTCGGCTTGCCGCCGCGCGAGAGCCAAAGCATCGCCGATGCGGTGAACGCCACCCTCGCCCGGCAAACCGTGCCCGTGCGTCCGCTGCCCGTGACGGTCAACGGCGCGCCTCGCCTGCTGTTGATGCAGTGCCTGAACGTCGGCTCGGCTTACCCGTTGGCTTACGAAGTGGGTGTCTACTCGCTGGAGAAATTGCAGGCGCAACGGCGGCGTTTGCGCGGACAGGTGCTCGGCACGGGCGGCGTCGTGTTGCTGCTCGCCATGGGCATCAGTCACCTCATGGCCGTGCGCTTCGCGCGACCGATGGAGGAGCTGGTGCAGGTGTCGGCGGAGAACCGCGCGCGCCGCCGGCATGCGGAGCAGGCGCTGGCGCTCACGACCGAGGGGCTGCGCCGTGCGGCGCGTTTTTCCGCGGACGCCTCGCACCAGTTGAAGACGCCCGTCGCCGTGCTCCGTTCAGGGTTGGAGGAACTGCGCGCGAAGGAGCGGTTGTCGAAGCGCGCGACGCACGAGGTGCACGCGCTCATCGAGCAGACGGCGCGGTTGTCGTCGCTGATCGACGACTTGCTGCTCCTGTCGCGCATGGATGCCGGCCGGCTCGAGTTGCAGCTCGGCGTCGTCGATCTCGTGCGTCTCGTCGACGGCGTGCTCGACGACCGCAGCGTGCGCCCCGATCCATTCGAGCTGCAGGTGAAGGTCGATTTGCCCGCGCGGCTGCCGGTGCGCGGGGACGCTCGCTACCTGACGCTCGCGATCGAGAACCTCGTCGAGAACGCGGCGAAATACAACCGGCCCGGCGGCGAGATCAGTCTGCGCGCGGCGCGGCGCGATGCGTGGGTCGAACTCACGATTGCCAACACCGCGCACCAGCCGATCCCGCTCGCGGACCAAGCGCGCATATTCGACCGCTTCAGCCGCGGCAACGTGGGCGAAAACATCCCGGGCTACGGCCTCGGACTGAATCTCGCGCGCGAACTCGCGCGCTTGCACCACGGCGACATTGAGCTGCTGCGCTCCGACGCGGAGTTGACCGCGTTCGTGGTGCGCTTGGTCGCGGCCGACTGAGCGGGTGCGGGCCGCTCTCCCGATTGCGGCCCGGGGAACACCCTTCGGGGAAATTGTATCCCCTAGGTTACCTTAATCTGGTTGGCTCGCCATGGCCGGAAATTAAGTCCGCATGCGTTCCCCCCTCTCAGGGCCGAACGGCATGATCTTCTTCTCCACATTTCCCGCCCCCCGCCGTCGCGCGGACATGGTTCGTTCGAACCAGAGCGCGATCGCGCTCGTCCCGCAGTCGCACGAAAGCGAAGCACGCCGCCGCGGTAACGCCTCCTCTCCGCTTCCCATGACGCACCCACAACGCCCCGTTTTCGCTCCGGCCTTGCTCGTGGCCGGCGTGATCTTCCTCCTGCAGCCGCGCACCGCGCGAGCGGAGTCGACCATCACCTATAAATACGAGGACTATCGCGAGTCCGCCGGCCGCGTGGGCGTGCAGGCGCAATACGGCCTCATCGAGCATTCGTTGAGCACCGACGCGAAGCTGAAGCTCACCGGCGTCATCGACTCCATCGCCGGCGCGACGCCCACGGGCGAGGCGCCGCTCACGCCCGGCGGCGATGTGCCGCTCACGCAAATGCACGATCGACGCAAGGCCTGGACCGCCGATTACTCGCACCAACTCGGCCGCGTGAATGTCGGTGTCGGTTTCGCCAATTCGCGCGAGAGCGACTACGTCTCGAACGGAGCGTCGCTGAACACGCTCACCGACTTCAACGACAAGAACACGTCGCTGCTCCTCGGCTTCAGCGCGACCGACGACACCGTGCGCGTTTTCTACCAGACGGATCGCGTGAAGAAGCGTGCATGGGACGCGGTCATCGGCGTCAACCAGCTGCTCAACCCGCAGACCTCCGTTTCGCTGAACTTCAGCTTCGGCCACATCAGCGGCTACCAGAGCGATCCCTACAAGATCATCACGAAGAACACCGAACTGCTGCCCGGCCTCGTGTTGCCCCTGACGTTCCCTGAGAACCGTCCCGACACCCGCAACAAGTGGATCGTCTTCGCGAGCGTGAACCACGCCGTCGAGGCCGCCAACGGCGCCATCGACGCGAGCTACCGCCTGTATCACGACTCCTTCGGCACCACGAGTCACACGCTCACCGCGGCCTGGCTGCAGAAGCTCGGTGCGCACGTCGTGCTGATCCCCAGCGTGCGCCTCTACCAGCAAGGCCAGGCCGATTTCTATCACGTGACGCTGACCGGCACCGACATCGTGCCGGGCGACCTGCCGAACCCCGCCGGCCCGTTCTTCTCCGCGGATTACCGTCTCTCGAAACTGCGCAGCGTGAACTACGGCCTGAAACTCGTGTGGAATCCCACGGAGCACGTGCACCTCGACGTCGCAGTGGACCGCTACGACATGTCCGGCCGCGACGGCATCACGTCGGCCAGCGCGTATCCCGATGCCAACATCGTGACCGCCGGCATCAGCTACACTTGGTAGTCCGTCCCGCGCTCCCACCGTGCCCGCTGCCGCCACTCGTCCGTCCGACTCGCTGCCACCGCCCACACCGGCGGATCGCGCGGCGCCGTTGCGTCGCATGGTGTTTCGCGCGCTCGGCACGAATTGCGAGGTGCGTTACGGCGCGCCAGACCTCGGTGCGGCGGTGCAGTTCGAGCACGATTTGCGGGCGTGGGTCGAGCGCTTCGAGGCGCGCTACTCGCGCTTTCGCCCCACGAGCCTGGTTTCGCGCATCAACGCGGCGGCCGGCTCCTGGGTGACGATCGACGAGGAGATGGACGAGATGCTCGGCATCTGCGCGTCGTTGCACGCAATCACCGGCGGCACTCTCGATGCGACGGCCGGTCCGTTGCTGCAACTCTGGGATTATCGCTGCCCGCCGTCGCAGTTGCCCACGCCGTCGTGCGTCGCCGCCGTGCGCGAACTGGTTGGCTGGCCGCGCGTGGAGCGCATGCCGGGCCGCGTGCGCTTGCGGGTGGGCATGTCGCTCGACTTCGGCGGGTGGGGCAAGGAATGGGCCGTCGATGCCGTCGCCCAGCTCGCGCGACGCGCCGGCGTGAACGACGCGCTGATCGATTTTGGCCACGACATCCGCGCGCTCGGCGCGCCGCCGGGACGTCCCGCGTGGCACATCGGCCTCGAGAATCCCGCCGTGCCCGGCCGGCACAACGGCAGCATTGCCGTCTCCGGCAGCAAGGGCGTCGCCTCGTCGGGCGACTACCTCCGCCAGTTCACTTTCGCCGGCCGTCGCTACGGCCACATCGTCGATCCGCGCGACGGCTACCCGGTCTCGCACGGTTTGCAACAGGTCACTGTCGTCGCGGAAAACTGCTTCCTCGCCGGCGTGTTGTCGACGACGGCCTTCGTGCTCGGCCCGCAGCTCGGGCTGGAGTTCATCCAGCGTTTCCCTGGCGCCGAGGGGCTGCTCGTCACCGAAAATGGCCGCGCCCAGACGCGCGGTTTCTGGAATTATGTCGTCACGTAAACTCCTCGCTCTTTTCGCCGCCGGACTGCTGTTCGCTGCGGCTTTCTCGTTCGCGCGGGCCGAACTCGCGCGGGGCGCCGTGTTCCCGAGCCTCGCCGACGCGCAACTCGAGGGTGCGTTGCCCGAAACGCAGGGCCGCGTGGTGCTCGTGGATTTCTGGGCCTCGTGGTGCGCGCCGTGCAAGGCGTCGTTCCCCGCGCTCGGCCAGCTGCACGCCGACTACGGCCCGCGCGGCGTCACGATCCTCGGCGTGAGCGAGGACGACAAGGCGAAGGACTACGCCGCGTTCCTCAAGAAATACGCGCCGCCCTTCGCCACCGTGCGCGACGCTGCGCACAAGCTCGCCGGCGCCGTCAAGGTGCCCGCGATGCCCACCACCGTCGTCGTCGGCCGCGACGGTCGCGTGCGCGCGATATTCACCGGTTACCACGGCGAAGAGACCGAAAAATCCATCCGCGCCGCCCTCGACCAGGCCCTCGCCGAATCCCCCGCTTCATGAAAAACTCGCCCTTCCTCCGCCTGGCTCTCGCTGCCGCCGCGCTCGCCACGGCGCTGCTCGGCAGCGGCTGTTCCTCCGCTCGCGTGCAACCTTGGGAGCGCGCAACACTCGCCGATTACACGATGCGCCCCGATCGCGATCCGCTTCAGAACGCGATGACCGAGCACATCTATTTCTCGCGCGAAGCCTCTTCCGGCGGTCGCGGCGTCGGTGGCAGCGGCTGCGGCTGCAACTGAGCCGTCCGCCTTTTTCCCTTCAACGGTCAACCTGTCTGGTCCCGCGCTGCGGGATCGTGCCCTGTCATGTCTTCATTCGTCCTTTCTCTGGTTTGGAAATTTCGCCGCGTTCAACTTCCGGCGCTCGCGCTGATCGCGCTGCTCCAGCGCACTCCGATCGTGCGGTTGCTGCTCTGCGCGGAGTCCGTCGTGGTTCGCGGCTCGCTCGGCCAGGTGCTGCGCTCCACCGCGCTCGTCGCGACCGCCGTCGGCGCCGTCGACACGCTGGCGGGCGCCACGACGTTCAGTGCCACGCCGGCCAGCCCGGCTTCGGCGACGACCGGCGCGGCGTTTCAAGCGGCGTTCGCCGTCACCGGCGCGCCGTCGACCGTGAAATCCTACACGATCTCGAACCTGCCTCCGGGCCTGAGTGTGACCGGCGCGACGGCGAGCGGAGCGGATCTCCTCCTCAACGCGAGCAACGGCACGATCTCGGGCACCCCGACGACTGCCGGCAACTACGCCGTGTCGATCAAGGCCTGGGAAAAGGTGAGCGCCACCGGCAAGAGCGTTTCCTACAGCTACACGATCAATGTCACCGGCGGCGTCGTGGTCACCGCCCCGTCGATCACGACTCAACCCTCGAGCCAAACCGTGACGGCAGGCGGAGGCGCGAATTTCGCCGTCACCGCATCAGGCACCGATCCGCTCGCTTACCAATGGAGAAAGGACGGTGCTGCAATCTCCGGCGCCGCCTCCGCGACTTACTCGATCGCCTCGACGACGACCGCCGACGCCGGCACCTACACGGTGGTCGTGAGCAACTCCGCCGGCAGCGTTACCTCGAACGGTGCCACGCTCACCGTGAACGCTGCCGCCAGCGCGCCATCGATCACCACACAACCCTCGAACCAGAGTGCCACGACCGGCGGCTCCGTGTCGTTCTCGGTGACGGCCAGCGGCACGGCGCCACTCAGTTATCAGTGGCGCAAGGACGGCGCCAACCTCCCCGGCGCGACTTCGTCCACTTACTCGATCGCATCCGTCACGAGCGGCGATGCGGGCACCTACAGCGTCGTCGTTTCCAACTCCGTCGGCAACGCCACGTCGAACGGCGCGACGCTCACCGTCACCGCCAGCGCCGTCGCTCCGACGATCGCGACACAACCCGCCTCGCAAACCGTGAACACCGGCGCGTCGGTCACGTTCAGCGTCACCGCGTCCGGGACGGCGCCGCTGAGTTACCAATGGCGCAAAGACGGCGCTGCGATCGCCGGCGCCGTCTCCGCGAGTTTCACGATCGCCTCGGCGGCCACCAGCGACGCCGGCGCCTACACCGTCGTCGCGACGAACTCCGCCGGCTCCGCGACTTCGAACAGCGCCACGCTGACGGTCAACACCGCCAACACGGCCACGGCGCCGTCGATCACGACGCAGCCCGCCGCGCAAACCGTCAACGTCGGCGCGTCCGTCTCGTTCATCGTCGCCGCCTCCGGCACGGCCCCGCTCAGCTACGAGTGGCGCAAAGACGGCGCCACGATCGCGGGCGCCACGTCTTCGACCTTCACGATCGCTGCGGCGGCGAACGGCGACGCCGGCACCTACAGCGTCGTCGTGAGCAACTCCGCCGGCAGTGCGACCTCGAACGGCGCGACGCTCACCGTCAACAGCACGAGCACCGCCACCGCTCCGTCGATCACCACGCAGCCGGCGAGCGTCACCGTTTCGACGGGCCAATCCGCCACATTCTCGGTCGCTGCGACCGGCACGGCGCCGTTGAGTTACCAATGGCGCAAAGACGGTGCCGCCATCGCGGGCGCCACCAGCGCGAGCTACACCATCGCAGCCGTGACGAGCAATGACGCCGGCGCCTACAGCGTCGTCGTCTCAAACTCGGCCGGCACGGCCACGTCGAACTCCGCCACGCTCGCGTTCGCGTCCACCGCGAGCATCTTCCCGCACCTCACGGCGCTCGCCTTCGACGGCGCAGGCCGGCTCTACGCGACCGACTCGACCAACGACACCATTCGGCGCATCGCCGCGGACGGCACGGTCTACCTGGTCGCTGGTTCCACGGGCAACGCCGGCTCGTCCAACGGCAGCGGTGCCGCCGCGCTTTTCAATCAACCCGGTGGCCTCGTCGCCACGAACGACGGCATCCTCTATGTCGCCGACACGGCCAACGCGGTCATCCGCCGCATCGCGACCGACGGTTCCGTGACGACCTTTGCCGGTAACTCCGCTCTCCGCGGCAACACCAATGGCAACGGCACCGCGGCGACCTTCTCCGCGCCGACGGGCATCGCCCTCGATTCTTCGGGCAATCTCTACGTTGCCGACGCCACGAACCACACGATCCGCAAGATCACGTCCGCCGGCGCCGTCACGACCTACGCGGGCCAGCCCGGCACCGCTGGCTCCGCCAACGGCAGCGCCGCCTCGGCAAAGTTCAACCACCCGGCGGCCGTTGCGGTGGATGGGGCGGGCAACGTTTACGTGGCCGACACGAACAACAACACGATCCGCAAGATCAGCGCCGCGGGCAATGTCACCACGCTCGCCGGCGTCTCCGGTGTCAGTGGCGCCGCCGATGGCCGCGGTGCCGACGCGCTCTTCAATCAACCGCAGGGCCTCGCGATCGACGCCGCCGGCAATCTCCACGTCGCGGACACCGGCAACTCCTCCGTCCGTCGCATCACGCCCGCCGGCGTCGTGACGACCATCGCCGGTCTCTCGACGATCTCGCGCGAAAGCGACGACGAAGACGACGATCCGAAGAAGTCCGCGAACAACTCGGCGTTGTTCAACCACCCGTTGGCCGTCGCGATCAGCCCGAGTGGAATGCTCTACGTCGGCGACACCGGCGCGGGCGCTGTCCGCACGGTCGCCGCCGACGGAACCGTCACGACCCTCGCGCTCACGCTCGGCCAATCGTCTGGCGGATCGACCACCGGCGGCGCGTCCAGTGGCAACCCCAGCGGCACGTCGTCGGGCGGCACTTCCGGGAGTGCCGCATCGGGCGGCGGTGGTGGCGGCGCACCGAGTCTCTGGTTGCCGCTCGCGGTCTCGCTGGCGTTTGCAGTCCGCCGCTGGCGTCGCACGGTCGGTCGTTGAGCGCCGGATTTTGCGTATGTCTTCGACCGTTCCCGCCTCGCGTTTCGCTTCCACGCTCACGGAGGTGCCCGGGCTGCGACTTTGGCCGCAGCTCGGCGAAAGTTGCCCCACCGTCGTGCTCACCCCGGCGGAGAAACGCGTGTTGCACCTCGTGCAACTGGGCCTGAGCAACAAGGAAATCGCCAGCGTGCTCGGCCGCGCCGAGCGCACGATCAAGAACCAAGTTTCGTCGTGCCTGCGCAAATTCGACGTCCCCTCGCGCGCTCGCCTGATGGCGCTGCTGCGTTGACGCGGGCGCCCAACAAAAGCCTTGCGCCGACTCGGGCGGGACGTATCCATGCCCCTTCCTCTCCGCTCAGGTGGTGGAACTGGTAGACACGCAGGTCTCAGAAGCC